>SVAQ01000007.1 GCA_015059305.1 Bacillota bacterium
GACTAGCTTCTACATAAGCACCTTTTTTTAAACTTCTTGCCATATTTCCTCCTATTTAGACTTCCTACTAATAATTAGCTTGCTAGAAGCTTTTTTAGGTTTACGTGTCTTATGACCAAGTGCAGGTTTACCCCAAGGAGTCATTGGACTCTTTCTTCCGATTGGAGCTCTACCTTCACCACCACCATGAGGGTGATCATTAGGGTTCATTACAGAACCTCTATTTGTAGGTTTAATACCCATATGTCTTTTTCTACCAGCTTTACCTAAATTTACTAAGTTACTATCTTCGTTACCAACAACACCAATTGTTGCCATACATACGCCAAGAACTTTTCTAGTTTCGCCAGATTGTAATCTAACAAGAACATATTTTCCTTCTCTACCAAGGATTTGAGCTGATGCTCCAGCACTACGACAAATTTCAGCGCCTTTTCCTGGTTTAAGTTCAATACAGTGAACTGTTGTACCTACTGGAATATTTTGAAGTGGTAATGCGTTACCAATTTTGATATCAGCATTTTCGCCATTTTCAATAATCATTCCAACTTTTAAATCTTTAGGTGCAATAATATATCTTTTTTCACCATCTTTGTAATTGATAAGTGCAATATTTGCTGTTCTATTAGGATCATATTCAATAGTAGCAACTTTTCCAGTAACACCAATCTTATTTCTCTTAAAATCAATTACACGATATTTTCTTTTATTTCCACCACCAATATGTTGAACTGTCATTCTACCTTGGTTGTTTCTTCCACCAGTTTTCTTAACTGTTTTTAATAAACTTTTAGTAGGAGTCTTTGTTGTTAGATCTTCGTTCATTAATGTAGACATTCCTCTACGACCATTAGTAACTGGTTTATAATGTTTAATTGCCATATACTTTCCTCCCTACTAAATTTCTATAGAAGAACCAGCTTTTAAAGTAACAATAGCTTTTTTATAAGTTTTTGTTTTTCCTGGGTATCTTCCAACTCTTCTTCTTTTTGCTTTTGTATTTAAAGTATTAACTTTTAAAACTTCTACTTTAAATGCATCTTCAATAGCTTTTTTTATTTCATCTTTAGAAGCTGTCTTTACAACTTTGAATGTATAAACATTATTGCTTCTTTCAAGCATTGATTTTTCAGTAATAACTGGTGCAATAATAATATCACTATAATGTTTCATTATTTAAGCACCTCCTCAATACGTGCTAAACTTGCTTCATCTACTACAACAACATCAGCATTAACAATGTCAAAAACATTAATTTCATCTGCAAATAATACAAGGACATTTCCAAGATTTCTTGTTGCCATATATAAATTTTCAGCATCTTCTCCAGCTACAAAAAGGATTTTTCCTTCAAGAGCTAAATCTTTAAATAAATTTTTAGTATCTTTAGTTTTTAAAGTATCTAATACTAAGTTTTCAACTACAACTAGTTTCTTAGCTGCAGCTTTATCTGATAAAGCACTCTTTAATGCAAGTGCTCTTTCTTTTCTATTAATTTTAAATGCATAATCTCGAGGATTAACGCCACCGGCAACTCCGCCTCCACGCCATTGAGTAGAACGGATAGATCCTTGTCTTGCACGGCCAGTTCCTTTTTGTCTCCAAGGTTTTCTTCCTCCACCAGAAACTTCACTTCTAGTTTTAGTTTTTGCAGTTCCTTGTCTTGATGCATCTAATTGTAATCTAATAGCTTTTTTTACGCTACTTTCATTAACTTCTACATTCCATACGCTATCTGCTAAAGTAATATCTTTAACTTTTTCGCCTTTTAGATTTTTTACGCTTATTTTTGTCATTTTAAATCCTTTCTAAAGACTACTTGTCTTCCTCTTTAGCTTCAACTTCATTAGTTTCTTCTGTTGTAACTTCTTCAGTTACTTCTTCTACAGCTTCAGCATTTTGAACTTCTTCAGTTTCTACTGCATCAATTACAGTTTCTACTGCATATTCAATAATTTCCTTTGCATCTTTTTTACGATTGTTTTTAACCGCAGTTTTAATTAATACTAATGAATTTTTAGCTCCTGGAACATTTCCGCTAATTAACATATAGTTTTCAGCTGCATTTACTTCAATAACTTCTAAGTTTTGAATTGTTACAGTTTCATCTCCCATATGTCCTGGTAATTTTTTACCCTTTAATACTCTTTTAGGAAGCATTGTTCCCATTGAACCTGGGCGTCTATGATAATGTGAACCATGACCCATAGGTCCTCTTGATTGGTTGTGTCTCTTGATAACCCCTTGGAAACCTTTTCCTTTTGAAGTACCAGTTACATCAACTACGTCTCCGTTTTCAAACACTTCTACACTAACAGCGTCTCCAACGTTATAAGTTCCTTCGTAGTCTCTTATTTCTTTTAAGAAGCGCTTAGGAGTAGTATTTGCTTTTTTTGCATTGCCGATTTCAGCTCTAGTTGCATTTTTTTCTTTCTTTTCGAATACGCCAAGTTGAATTGCGTTATAACCATTTTTTTCGTTAGTTTTAACTTGCATTACTACATTTGGTTCAACTTCTACAACTGTAACAGGAATAAGTTTACCATCTTTAGTAAATACTTGTGTCATTCCAACTTTGCGTCCTAAGATTCCTTTCATTTTCTTTTCCTTTCCTTATTTTTAATTATAATTTGATATTGATATCAACACCACTTGGTAAATCTAAATGAGTTAGTGCTTCAATCGTATCTTTGCTTGGGTTTTTAATATCAATTAATCTCTTGTGAGTTCTTCTTTCGAATTGTTCACGAGCATCTTTGTATTTATGTACTGCTCTTAATACTGTAAATTTTTCAATTTCAGTAGGTAGCGGCACAGGTCCAGATATTTCTCCCCCTGTTCTTTTTACTGTTTCGCATATTTTACCAGCAGCTACATCTAAAACACGATGATCATATGCTTTTAAAGTAATACGAACTTGTCCCTTTGACATTCTACACGTCTCCTTTCGTCTATATCTAGTATAGGCTTGCTCGACGCAAATTCACCTGATAGCAAAATTATTTACCAACTTAACCTAGCGTATCAGCAACCTCGCGTGTCATCGCAGTCATACAAAATACATTTTACCATAGTATATATGCAAATTGCAAGGGGGAAATTCGCGTTTTTTTCAACAAAAAAACACAAAATTAATTTGTGTTATTCTTCAGTTATTAGAGAATCTGCTGTCATCTGGATTGGAATTGAAATATCCATGTAATCAAGTATAGTTGGAGCAACATTCGTAAGGTCACCGTTTTCTTTCAAAACAACCTTTGAATCAGCTATTATAAATGGAACTTTTGCAAGCGAATGGGTTGTACATACAGATCCATCTTCATTATACATCGTGTCAGCATTACCGTGATCCGCCATTAATACTATCGTATAAAAATTATCTTCAGCAGACTCAATAATTTTATTTAAGCATACATCTAATGCCATACAAGCTTTAGTAGTGGCATCTAAATTCCCAGTATGACCAACCATGTCCGGGTTTGCAAAATTCGCGAAAATAAAATCATAATCTTTTTCCATACAGTCCATTATTTTTCTTGTAACGGCCACTGCACTCATTTCTGGTTTTTGATCATAAGTAGCAACTTCAGGAGATGGAATGTGAAATTTATCACAATTATCTATTTTTCCATTATACCCACCATCAAAAAAATATGTAACATGCGGAAATTTTTCACTTTCTGCTACACGAGCTTGTCTTAAGCCCAATCTAGATAGATATATCCCCAACGGATTTTCAACAGTGTCTTCATCTATAAAAACATTTGTCTTAATATTTTTATCTAACTTATACCAACTATAAACATCTAGATTTTCGTACTGTTTAACATCGAATCCAGAAAATTTTGGATCAACAAACGCACTTAGAATTTGTTTGGTACGATCAGCTCTAAAGTTCATCCAAATTAAAATATCATTTTCTTTAATGGTTCCATTTTCTTCTAAAAGAATTGGTTTGATAAATTCATCAGTAACCCCTTTGGCATAAGAACTTTTTAATGCCATTTCTATATTTAATACTCTTACACCTACTCCGCGAGTAACTAAATCATAATATAATTTTGTCCTGTCAAAATTAGAATCTCTATCCATTGCATAATAACGACCACATACTGAAGCTATTTTGCCAATTCCATTTTCATTTATCTTTTGTTCAATTTGATTAATAAAATTATATGCTACATCAACTTTAGTATCTCTTCCATCAGTAATAACATGAAAATATATTTCTTTAAATCCTTTTTGGACAAGTAAATCATACATAGCTATAAAGTGATCTATTGTCGAATGAATTTTTCCATCGCTACACAATCCCATCAAATGAATTCTCCGAGAAGGATTTGCAAGCAAAAGATTTCCCACTTCATTTTCTTCTGCAGTCTTAAAAAAATCTGTTATCTTATCAATATTAGATTTAATAAGTCTACCAGCTCCGATTGTCATGTGACCAATTTCACTATTTCCCATTTGACCAGGTAATAAACCTACAGCTTCTTCTGAAGCAGATAAGATAGAGTGCGGATACTTTTCCCAAAATTCTTCAAAAGTGTGCATTTGAGCAGCTTTAACCGCATTACCGTCCTCTTCTTGGCGAATACCAAAACCATCAAAAATTATCGTTAATATTTTTTTCATTATATCATCAACTTTCAACCAAATAATAACATACCAATATAAAAAAAACAAACCCTTGCTATTAAACCATAAAAAAACTACACGTTATTTATGTAGTAATTTTATGATTTAACATTTCGATCCATCTTTATTCTATCAGCTATAGTAGATAAAAATTCAGAATTTGTAGGCTTGGCTTTATCACAACTGACACTAAATCCAAATAAATCTTCCATAAGAGCTAAATCTCCTCGAATCCAACTTACTTCAATAGCATGTCTAATAGCTCTTTCAACTCGTGAGGGTGTTGTTTCATATTTACTTGCGATCTGGGGATAAATTTCTTTGGTAATCAAAGAAACTGTTTCATTATTATATATAATCATTATTCCATCCCGAATATATTTATATCCTCTTATATGTGATGGAATACCTAAATTGTGTAATATTTGACTAATTTCTAAATCAATATTTTCTTGATTGACTTTTGCACTTATCTTACAATCAAAAATATCTGTAATTCTTTTTTCTAAAGATAAAATACTAAATGGTTTAATAATATAATAAGACACATTATAGTCCGAACAAGCTCTTATAATATTTTCATCTTTGTAACTTGATAAAACTATAATTTTCTTATTAATTCCCTTGTTCTTCAATTCTTCTAATAACGACATTCCATCTAAACCTGGAATTAAGATGTCCATTAAAATTAAGTCAACACTTGAAGAATTATTAGACAGATAATTTAAGGCATCTTCACCATTAGTAAATGTTGCTACTACTTTAATACTGCTGTTTGCATTAAAATGCGACATCAAATTGTTTACTACTACATCATCATCAATGATAATAGTTCTAATCATTTTGTTCATTTCCTCTTTCTTAAAACTCTTCACAACATGCGATTTTATTATAAGATATAAAAAGACAAAAATCTATAAAAACTTTTGTCAAGATTTGTCTACGACTGTAAAGCTTTGTCGATAATTGTCTTTTATTCTTTATTTATGAAGTCAACTGCCTCTAAATGGCCTGAACTAATGTATTCAAGCGATGCCCCGCCACCACTTGATAAAAATGAAAAAACATCATTCAGTTTATATTCATTGATGACATTTAATGTGTCTCCGCCACCCGCTACTTTATATGCATTAATATTTTTTAAATTACTAAATAATGATACCGTACCTTTTGCAAATCTTTTTTCCTCAAATTTTCCACATGTACCATTAATGAAAATTGTATTACAAGTTTCCAAATATTTGGTATATTTATCAATCGATTTAACTCCTAAATCTAATATTTTGTTTTCTTCGATCGTAAAATCTACTGGCATAATTATTTTTCCTTTATAACTCTTAACTAAAGTACGCAACTCCTCTAAAGTTATTTCGTCTGTAGTACATAAGCTATCTTGAACATCATATCCACATGCATATAAAAATGAATTTGCTATTCCTCCACCTATTAACAAATAATCACATTTAGGTAATATGTCTTTAATATATTTTAATTTATCGTCAACTTTAGCACCACCCATAAAAACTCCAAATGGATGCATAATATTATTTATAACTGGATTTAACCCTTCGATTTCTTCTTTAACTAATAACCCATAATATGTAGGTAACCATTTAGAAATTCCTGCTACTGAAGCATGTGCTCGATGAAGAGATCCAAAGGCGTCTACTACAAATACGTCTCCAAAACTAGCCCAGTACTTAGCTAAATTTGCGTCATTTTTACTTTCTAATTTTTCTGGATAATCACAGTAACGTGTGTTTTCAAGCAAAACAATTTCTCCAGGATTTAAATTTTTACAAGCTAATAAAGCATCCATACCTACAGGATTATTAACAAACTTTACTTCCTTATTTAAGAGTTTAGATAATTCATTGGCAACTATTTTAAGGCTATTTTTAGCTTTATCTTCTCTTGTTTTAATTCTGCCTAAGTGACTGATTAATACCAAAGAACAGTTCTGGCTTAATAAATAATTAATTGTTTTTAAACTTTTTATAATTCTAGAATTGTCACTTATAACATTATTTTCAATAGGCACATTAAAATCACATCTCAATAGCACTTTTTTACCTGTTAATTGCACTTCATCTATATATTTCACTCTAATCACCCTATCTTACTTTAAGTCTATCAAACAAGATATTATTTTTCAATAAAAAAAGATGTTAGCTAAACATCTTTTTGGCAGTTCTTAACATTTGAGCAGTATAACCATATTCATTATCATACCAAGCAATAACTTTTACTAATTGTCTTCCTTCTGTTTCAACGATTGAAGTAGAAAGCCCATCTACAACTGAACCATATTTTTTACCAATTACATCACATGAAACAATAGGATCAAATGTAATTTTTAAACTCTCACTTTGATTATTTATAAACAAATTATTAATTTCTTCAACTGATACATTACGTTTTAATTCTAGTGTCGTATCTACTACAGAGCCATCAGCTACCGGAACTCTAAAGGCAATTCCGTCCATTTTTCCTTTTAAATCAGGAATAACTAAACCAATAGCTTTTGCTGCTCCAGTAGATGCTGGAACAATATTTTCTGCACAAGCTCTTCCGCGTCTTGAATTAATTCCTTTTTTATGCGTATTATCTAGGTTTACTTGATCAGAAGTATAGGCATGAACTGTTGTCATATATCCTTTAACGATACCAATATTATCATTAATTACCTTTAGTATTGGCGCTAAACAATTAGTAGTACAACTAGCTGCACTTACTACCTTGGCATCAGCTGGTATATTCATGTCATTAACTCCAGCTACTATTGTTGGCATTTCATCCTTTCCAGGTGCTGATATTAATACCTTCTTTGCTCCAGCAGATATATGCTTCATAGCTCCCTCATTATTAGTAAATGCTCCTGTACATTCCAATACTAAATCAACATTTAAATTAGCCCACGGTAATTTACTAGGATCTGACTCTGATAAAACTTTTATTCTTTTTTGGCCACAAATAACCAATTCATCATTTTCAAAACCTATTTCATCTTCATGAAATGTTCCATGAACTGTATCATATTTTACTAAGTAAGCAAATTCCTCTGATGATGCACCTAATGAATTTATTGCGACAATATCAAAATCAGTTGATGTAATCATCTGTCTAAATGCAATTCTTCCTATTCTTCCAAAACCATTAATAGCAACTCTAATCATTATTATCTCCTCCTATAAACTCTCTTAAAATTGAATCTTTTGGTATAAATTCACTGCTAATTGTGAAAAATTGTTTCATAAAACTTAACAGCCTTCTAGCTTCGTTATAATTTTTTGAATCACTCGTTACCGAGAATAGCAGCGGCTCAACAAAAACTTTTAAAGCTCCAACTTCATATGCTAGCGAAGTATTTATTATTTTGTCTGCTTGATTAATAAATGGGATGATATGTTTAGTTTCCCCAGCTTTTACTTTTTTATTATGTTCAATTACCCCTTCTGGATCAAACCCTCTAGTTCTAAAGTCACGAACAATTCTTCTTATTAACCTTAAATCCCCACAAGAAATATAATTATGTTGATCTAGGCAAAGAGGAATATATGGACTAACGTAAATCTTATATTTTATTTGATTAGGAATCATAGGTAGCAAATTATCATTTATAGCGTGTAAGCCTTCAAAAATTATAATACTATTTTCCTTTAGTTTTATTCTTTTGCTTGAAAGTTCTTTTTTGCCGGTTATAAAATTAAATTTTGGCAAACATATTTCCTCACCATTAAATAAATTAATTATATCTTTTGCTAAATATTTCAAATCTATTGCTTCTAGACATTCAAAGTCATATTCACCATTTTCATTTTTAGGCTTATCATCATTATCATGAAAATAATCATCAACAGAAATAGTAATTGGATCTAAGCCATATATTTCAAAGTAGTTAGCAATTCTTTTTGTTACTGTTGTTTTTCCACTTGTTGAAGGACCAGCAATCATTACACACTTAATATTATTATTTTTTGATATATATTTAGCAGCTTCATTAATTTCTAAGTTAAAATTTAATTCACAAGATTTAATAAAGTTAGATATTTTTCCTTTACATATTTCTGAGTTAACATCTTTTATAAAAGGAACTTTCATCGTTTTTAACCATTCTTTACCTTTTTCATACGAATCTATAACACCTTTATAATTAATATATTCTGGTGTTTTTCCTTCATCACTAACCCCTGGAAAATTTAAAGCCACTAAATTTTTTCCTAAATATCTTACTTCATAGGTATCTATGACACCTGTAGAATGTGGCATTTCACAATAATAATAATTTATTAAGTCGTCTAATCTATATAGTACAACAGTTGAATCAACTATGTTTTTAATATTATCGGACTTAACATGATTTCCCAATTCTTCATAGTATGATATTCCGTCGGCATTTTTTACAATTAATTTTTCAATCAAAATGTCACTAGATACCACAGTAGCCATTGATTTTCTAATCATAGAAATATCATCATTTGTTAAATATTTATTATATTTTAACTCTGCTATTATACCTTTTGGCAAACTATAAGAAAACTCTACTTTTATGTCAGGAAATACTCTTCTTACAGCATATTCAAATACCATTTTAATTCCTGCAGTATATATTCTATTTCCATTTGTGTTTGAAATATCTAGAAACTCAACATTTGCACTAACTTCAGCTCGGTCACTTAAAGACACAATTTTATTATCAACTAAGGCACCTATTATTTTATAAGGCATATGAAAACTTTTACTAATTTCATAGTAAGTAGTATATTTTGGAAATATTTTTTTAGTTCCATCATTATAAGTTATTTCAATCTCGCTCATCACTAGACCCCTTATCTTAATAGATTATATCATAAATAAAAATTTTTTTATATAATTTATGAATAAAACCCTATTAATAGTCCTATTATATTTATAGGAGACTAAACTATGAATATTATTCCTATGGTATTAGATAGCAGTTCAACAAAAGAATACGCTTATGATTTATATTCTTTATTATTAACCAATCGGATAATCTTTATTACCGGTGAAATTAACGATGTTAATGCTAATAGTATTATTGGACAACTTTTATATTTAGATAGCGTAAGTAATAATGACATTTACTTATATATTAACAGTCCCGGAGGAAGTGTTACTGCTGGGTTAGGTATTTATGATACTATGAATTATATAAAAAGTAGTGTTATAACTATTGGACTGGGAATGTGCGCTAGTATGGGAGCATTTCTTTTATCAAGCGGAAGCAAAAGATATGCATTACCAAACTGCGAAATAATGATTCACGAACCTTTAGGAGGAGCATCTGGCCAAGCATCAGACATTAAAATATTAAGCGATCGCATTTTAAAAGTTAAAAAGAAAATAAATAAAATTTTAGCAAAAAATACAAATAAAAGTATAGCTAAAATTGAAAAAGATACCGTAAAAGATAACTATATGGATGCCCAAGAAGCAAAAGACTACGGACTAATTGATGACATTATAAAAAAATAAGAATCAATCGATTCTTATAATTATTTCTCCTTCAGAAGAATATAAATACTTTTCTTTAGCATATCGAGCAACATAATTAGGATCTTGCATCTTTGTTACTTCACTCGATAATGATTCTTGTTCATCAATTAATTTTTCATACTCACTAGTTAATATACTAGTTTCTTTTTTGTTTTCTAATATTTGCATAAAGTCACTGTAAAGGCTGCCAAACAAAGAAACTAACAATGCAACAATTGTTACCGAAATAAATATAAGCCTTTTCTTCTCTTTTCTAGTTCTACCCTTAGTCACAATTAGCCCCACCTTATATTAATCATATTATTATCTGAATTTCTTAATGTCAATTAATTTTTCTTTAATTGTCAAAATTTTGACACGTTTTTTTTAAAAAATATCCCAAATAAAAACCACCACTAAAAGCAAAAAGATAATATAAATGGAAAATACCATAATTGATTTTGTAGACAATAATTAAATACAAGATAGTGAAGTCTAGTGTAAATAAAATAGTTAATAGAATTTTTACTAAAATAGTTTCATTTTTTATAAAATAATAATTAATAATTGTAGCTAAAAATATAATTAAGCCATAAAAAAAATTTACTCCAATCATAAGGAGTTGCATTGAGGCACTCATTTGAATAATTTAGCGATAATTGATTCTTCTTTCTTTTTGGCGATTTTTTCTATATAGTTAAAACCACTAACTTTGCCCTTAATACGAATGACACCATCTTGTGTATCAAGTGTTAGCAATTCCAAATTTTCACCTTTTAGATGAATTGGACCCATATTACTTTCAAGAATAAATTCAGTATTATCAAAACTAACAATTTTTTCGACCCCTGTAAGTGATAAAATACTACGATCTATCATTTTTAATTCGTGTGATGCATTATTCATTTTTTCGTTCATATTATCCTCCAATTAATTATATGAAGGCATAAAAAAAATATACAAAATAAAAAAGCGATTTCTCGCTTATTATTCAGTTTCTTCAACATTTGTAGGATTATTGTATTCTTCTAAAATTTTATCCTCAAATAATTTTCTAGTTTCAGCATTAATTGGATGAGCTATATCTTCATAACGATCATCAGCAACTTTGCGACTAGGCATTGCTATAAATAGCTTTTCGTCTCCTTCAATAATACGGATATTTCTTACAACAAAACAATCATCAATTGTAACTGTTGCATATCCTTTCATACGAGATCCTTCTCTTTCAGTCTTGTGAACTTTAACAGATGTAATTTCCATTTACCTCACTCCTTCTTGTTATCCACAATTATATTTTATCTTATTTAAAAATCATTTTCAAGACAATTATCATAAAAACTTTACATTGATATCTTTAGTAATGATATCCCGATAAGTAAAACTTTTTTCATCACCTTCATATAAAATAGTAAAGATATTTGGATAAATTTTATAAATACGACCTTCATATCTTTCAATTTTATTTCGAAGCCCATATACTGTAACGCGAACGTTTTGGCCTACTTTTTTTTCTAGGTCTTTTTTTATAATCTCTACATTCATCTAGGAAACCCCACATACATTAGGCCATTTGTTATAATACCGCCAATACCATCAGAACCATATCGCGTTTTATCTAAAATATTTACAATATCAATAGGATTATTTCTTTTTGTAAGGGCTATGCTAACGGCAATTATTGCTGGATCTAAAGCATGAATATTTACCCTACGAGGACTTGACGCAAAATTAGCCCCGGATTTAATTAATTCTTCATAATCACTTTGGCAAGCTCCCGCGATTATAACAAGTTTTTCTTGACTCTTTTCATATTTACGCGCTGCCCTTATTGCTTTAGCAAAATTCTTAGAATTTTTATAATTTTCTACATTATCTTTGTTACCTTTTTTCTTATAATAAGCATCATGGCCAGTAATAATGACAATATCAGGGCGATATTCTTCAAGAAGATTGATTATTTGATTAGAAATCTCTTCTTCATTAATTTTTTTTCCAATAGCATAAACACCATTTTCTTTATAAAATTTTAGACATTTATCAAGATATTCTGTGTCACCATCAATATGCAAAATTTTTCCAGGTAAATAAAAGTATTCTTCTCTTGATTCTGGTACAGGATTTACAAAAGTAAATTCATCTTTTATTTCTTCTATTTTTTTTAAATCACTAATCTTACTATCAGCATATAATCTAACATATACACCTTTAAGATAAACTGTATCATCCTTAATACTAAGAACTTTAAAAACAGTATCATTATTATAAGATTTTCGAGTTACATAATTGCCTACTTCAATATTCAAATGTATCACCATTAAATTTTATGAACACTTTTATAAATTAATACAAAAAAAGAAACTTATAATCAAGTTTCTAATTAAGAGCATTAAAGATTTTAATAAATATATCTTGAGAAAGTTCCTCTGCTCTAACATTTTCTTTTAAACCATTATCGTTTAAAATGATTTTTATAACATCCCAATTATAGGCTGCCAAATTATTTTTTAGTGTTTTTCTTTTTAATCGAAAAGCTTCTTTTAAAAAAGCAAAATATCGATTTGGATCTACATTATAATTTTTTTGTTTTTTAACTAATTTTATTACAGCGCTATCAACTTTTGGAGTAGGATTAAAGTCTGATCTTGGGACAAATATTTCTGAAGTTACTTGATAATAAAAATCTAAAAATAATGTCATGTAACCGTATGACTTACTACAAACTTTTGCACTAAATCGATCTGCAACTTCTTTTTGAACCATAAAAACCATTTTATTAGCATTTATATTAGATTTTATTAAATACTCTAAAATTGGACTAGTAATATAATATGGTAAATTTCCTATAATATATAAATTTTCATAATTATATTGTTTTATTACATTTTTTATATCTACCTGTAAAATATCTTCATAAATAATATGACATTTATCATTTTCATATTTAGACAAAATCGGTTGCATATCTTTGTCTATTTCAATACAAAGAAGATCAGCGCCACTATTAACTAATTTTTGCGTTAAAGCACCACGACCAGGACCAATTTCAACAATCAAATCATTTTTTGATACACAAAATAAAGATACTATTTGATTAATAATAGTATCATTTATTAAAAAATTTTGTCCCAATGACTTTTTTGCTTTCATGTTACCAGCCAAATCTTAACACATCGTAAGTGATAGTGCTTCTACCTACTTGACGAATTGCATATTCTTCATTATAACTTAAAAAATCAATTGCATTTCCTAATACCCCTCTGTCAAGCACTACTGCATATACAGGTGTATCGGAAATTCTTTCAGAGTTGAACCTAATAATGGTTCCACATGGTAAATTTCTGCTTGAAGCTACTATATTAACAATTCCATAATCTTCATCTGGGTAAGTTATGGTTCCGTCTTTAATATTATAATTGCTCATACAAGCAAGGTGTCCTGTACAAGCAGGACAATTATATACATATCCTGTTAAATCTCCAGTGAAAGTATCTTTAGCACCATATAATGCATCATAATTAAACTCAGATAACTTTAAAGCCATAGTTGAAACGTTAACGGATTTATTTAAATTATTATTATTTACCTTTGCTTCAAAAATCCCATTATTAGATGAACATATAACTACTACTATTACTAATATGAGAGACTTTACTAACATAAAAAACGTTTTTTTCATATAACCTCTTAAATATGAAGAAATTATAGCACTAATAGATAAACTTGTCAAAAATTGACTTAATATTAGCATTGGTAATTTTTGAGATTTCTTCTGGAGTAATATCTAAAAAATCAGATAAAAAATTAACTATATGTTTTATATTTCCCGGGAAATTTTTCTTACCTCGTAATGGCTCTGGTGTTAAATAAGGACTGTCTGTTTCTAATACAAAATGCTCTAAACCTAGGTCCTTAATCACTTCCTTTATATGAGCATTTTTAAATGTTACTACACCATTAATACCTAATTTATATCCCATATTAATGTATTGATTAGCAACTTCTTTTGACCCAGAAAAGGAATGAATTACTCCCTTTAATCGATATTGTTTTAAAATATCTAGTGTATCTTGAGTAGCTTCACGGCTATGAATTACTACCGGAAGATTATTTTTCACAGCAATATCTAATTGTGTTTTTAAAAGTTTAATTTGTTTATCTTTATCGTAACCATCATAATGATAATCTAATCCAATTTCTCCAATGGCTACAACTTTACTATTACATGCATTATGTTGTATAAACTCAAGTTCCTCTGTTTTATAACTATTTGCGTATTCTGGATGAATACCTAATGTTATAAACATATTTTCATACTGATTGCTTAAATCTAAAAGCTCTTGATTTGTATGATGATCAACTCCAGCATTAATTATTGCTTTTACTCCACACGTTTTAGAATCATTAACTACCAAATTTATATTATCGTAATACTCGCTATAAACATGAGCATGAGTATCAATAAACATTATTTTTCTAACCTTTCAAATATAATCTCTGCTTGACCTACTTGTAAATTATCCTCTAGTAAACCAAAGGTTTTACAAGAATCATAAGATATAGCTTTTGTATTTAAAATTTTAATTATTCTTTCTGATGTTTCAGGTAAAAATGAAGATAAGATTACACTACAAATTCTAATTGATTCTAATAAGTTATATATAACTGTTTTTAATCTATCAATCTTCGTTTCATCTTTTGCAAGTGCCCAAGGCATAGTATCATCAATATATTTATTACATTTACGAAGAACGTTAATTATACTCTCTAACGCTTCACTCGCTTTATATTCATTCATTTTATCAGTAACTTCAAAATGGACATTCTCAATGCTTTTTATTAAGTCATTATCAACTTCTTCACCTATTTTTGGATTAGTGATTATTCCATTAAAATATTTGTTAGCCATTGATACAGTTCTAGTTACTAAGTTACCTAAAATATTTGATAAATCAGCATTACATTTTTCAATTAGTAATTCTTTAGTTATTGTACCATCATTAGCATATGGAATCTCATGAAGAAGATAATAACGAACTCGATCAACACCAAATTCATTTACTAGATCATCTGCATATAAAACATTCCCTTTACTTTTACTCATTTTATCATTATCTGATAAAAGCCAAGGATGACCATAAACCGCCTTTGGCAAAGGTAAATCTAAGGCCATTAATATAATAGGCCAATATATAGTGTGAAAACGAATAATATCTTTACCAATTAAATGAAGGTCTGCAGGCCATAATTTTGAAAATTCTTCGCTACTATTATCAACGTCATAACCAATATTAGTTATATAATTTGATAAAGCATCAATCCATACATATATAACATGTTTATCATCAAAAGTTACAGGAACTCCCCATTTAAATGAAGTTCTTGATACACATAAATCTTGCAATCCCGGTTTTAAGAAATTGTTAATCATTTCATTTTTACGTGATTCAGGACGAATAAAGTCTGGATGACTTTCAATATATTCAATTAAACGATCTTGGTATTTTGATAGTTTAAAGAAATAAGCTTCTTCGGTTTTGGGACTAACCAGTCTACCACAATCCGGACATAAGCCATTTTCTGCTTGTGTCTCCGTCCAAAAAGATTCACAAGGAACACAATATAAACCTTGATATTCACTCTTATAGATGTCGCCTTGATCATATAATTTCTTAAATATTCTTTGTACCACTTCTTTATGATTTTGATTAGTTGTTCTAACAAACTTATCATATGAAGTATTCATAATATCCCATATATCTTTGATTTGTTGCGCCACTTGATCAACATATTCTTGTGGATTCATTCCAGCTTCTTTTGCTTTTAATTCAATTTTTTCTCCGTGTTCGTCTGTACCAGTTTGAAAATATACATCATAGCCTTGAAAACGTTTGTATCTAGCAATTGCATCTGCTAAAACGATTTCATATGTATTACCAATGTGTGGTTTTGAAGATGTATAAGCTATAGCAGTACTAATATAAAATTTTTCCATATTCTTTCCTTCTTTCTTTTCCAAAATAAAAATCATGAACTAAAGGACGAGCGAAGCCCGCGGTACCACCTTAATTCATGATTTATCATGCTCTCTTATGATAAGGGAATTACCCACAAACACTCAAAGGTTCACTAAATACCTTTATTTATCTTCTTCCACCTACCGAAGACTCTCTATAAAATAGCCGATATTTATCTTCTTATCGCTGCATTTGTAAGTAAATAGTATCATAGGAATTATTTATTTTCAATTATATTTTTAAGAACTTTTGCAAAAATTTTGTCTTCTTCTGTTATATTTTCATTTTTACATAATATTACTAAACCATTTGCATCACTATTTTGGATAATAGGTTCAACTAAATAGTAACCTTTTATTTTTTTATTTTCAAAGTACTGTTCCTCCATGTTTTTCGAGGAATACGATCTACGTTCATTAAGTATATTTTTAAAATCTAAAGGTAACTCTCTATTTTCTAGTTCTCCAAATGTAATAACTCTTTCTTTATCAGATATAAACACTTTAGACTCTATTAAATCACTAACTGAATTTATTAATTTATTACTTTCTTCTTGATTATTTAATAAACGAGAATATTTTTTTAAAACAATTTTTTGGTCATCAACATAAATTTCCAAATCATCACCACTATTAATATTTAAAACTTTACGTAATTCTTTTGGAATTACAATCCTTCCTAACTCATCAATTTTTCTAATTACACCTGTATTTTTCAACAAAAAACACACTCCTAATAATAGTGTGTTTATTTGATTTTATTTTATACTACAATGTATTTAATAATCTTACTATATACTTGATAAAATGTTCTGGCAAATTTTTATAATATAACGTAATAACAATACAATTATGCTTATATGCTAAGTTAAAATTTTGTGAAATACTATAAGATTCATATAATAATTTATCTCCTTTTATTTCCCGGGAAATATTTTCTGGCAATTCTATTTCCACAAGTCTGTCTGTTTGACGAACTCGTTTAATACCTAATTTTTTAGCAATTTTTTCAAACCATTCCTCATACATATAATTTTCAATACTTTCAGTAACTTTACCAAATCGGTCTTCCAAAGCTGCTTTTATTGTTTGTAATTTATCATAAGAGTCAATTTCATTTATCATTTGATGAATTTCAATTTTAATATCTTCATCGGAAACGTAACTATCTGCTATGTGAGTTTCAATATTTATTAAAGATTGTTGATCCTCATCCTCTTCTTCTACATACTCACCCTTTTGTCTTTTCATCTCATCTTCGATCATTTTCGTATATAAGGCTACTCCTACCGTATCGACAAAACCAGCTTGATTAGAACCAAAAATATCACCAGATCCTCTAATTGATAAATCGCGCATTGCTATTCTATATCCGCTTCCTAGTTCAGTAAATTCCTTGATTGCTTGAAGTCGTTTTATAGCAATATCATTTAGCATTTTTTGATTATTATACATTAGATATGCATAAGCAATTTTATCGCTTCTTCCAACCCTTCCACGAAGTTGATAAAGTTGAGCTAAACCTAAACGATCTGCATCAAAAACAATTAGCGTGTTTGCATTCGGAATATCAATTCCACTTTCTATAATAGTTGTGCAAACAATGATGTTGAATTTTTTTTGAATAAAATCATCCATTATATCTTCGAGTTCTTCTTTACTCATTTGCCCGTGAGCGAATCTTATTTCTTCATTAGGTATTAGTTTTCTTAGATAATTAGTTTTTGCTTCAATATTTTCAACACTATTATATAAGACAAATACCTGTCCGCTTCGTGATAATTCTTTATAAATAGCATCTTTTATTATTAGATCATCTTCACTAATTACGTATGTTTGCACAGGATACCTATTCCTAGGTGCTGTATCAATTATAGATAAATCTCTTAATCCTGATAAGGCCATTTTTAGTGTTCTTGGTATTGGCGTAGCGGATAATGTTAGTACATTAATGTCTGCTTTATACTCTTTTATTTTTTCTTTATGCTTAACTCCAAATCTTTGCTCTTCATCAATTATCATTAACCCTAAATTTTTATATTTTATTTTATCATTTAGAAGTTTATGTGTACCAATGACTATATCAATCGTGCCTTTTTCTAATTTTTCTATAATAACTTTTACCTCTTTAGCTGGAGTAAATCTATTTAGTAAAGCAATCTCTATAGGCCATGATGAAAATCTCTCTTTAGCTACATTATATTGTTGTTTAGATAAAATAGTAGTTGGACATAAATACATAACTTGAGAATTGTTTAAAACGGCTTTAAACATAGCTCTTAATGCAACCTCAGTTTTACCAAAACCTACATCACCACATAGCAAACGATCCATCGGATGGTCTGAAGCTAAATCGGCAAAAATATCATTTACTGCTTTTTGTTGATCTGCAGTTAAATTATAAGCAAATGAGGCGCCAAATACATCTTCTTCTTCATATGATTTATATGGCATACATTTAATTGAGGCTCTTTGTTTATATAAAGCAATTAATTCTCTTGAAATATCTTGAATTTTCTTTTGAACATATTGCCTTGTTTTTAACCATGAAGAAGAATTTAAACGATTTAATTTTGGTGCTACACCATCCTTATCAGAATATTTATATATATTATTTATCTTTTCCACTGGAACATAAATCTTATCATTGTTTAAATATAATAGTTGGATATAATCTTTTCTTACGCCATCTTTTGTTAATGTTACAATTCCATTATATAATCCGATTCCATGAGAAATGTGGACTACATAATCGCCACTATTAAGCTCATTATAATCAACAATTTTCTTACCTCCGTAGAAATTATTTTGATACTTATACTGATGTTTAACATTTTCGATATCATATTCAGAGATTACTACTAAATCACCTAAAATAAAACCATGATTTATTTTCTTTTTTACTACCTCAATATTACCAAATTCTTTTTTGATTTTTTTTATTTGTGAATCACTGGATAAACAAAATAAAATTTTCTTTTTTTCTAACTGCCATTTTTCTAAATTCTTTTTTAATAATTCGAAATCTTGATTAAAATTTTCTATTGAGCTGCAATTGATGACTAAGTCCGTTTTACTTGTTGAAAAATTGTTAAGTTGTATTTCATAGTCTGATTTAATATCTTCAAAAAGAAACATTAATTTATTTGATATATTTTCTTTAGCACTATATTCTGTTATATCCTCAAGTAATTTATGATAAGAAGCATTTATTTGGGGCCTATCAATACTAACAACGATTGGTTCATCTGCATAATCATAAAGTGAACTATATTCCCCATCATCACTTTCATCTATTGGTTTAATTACTATTTTGTCAACTTTATTTATTGAAGTCTGCGTATTTTCGTCAAAATAACGAATGTTATCAATCACGTCATCGTCAATTTCAATTCTAATAGGATGTATTTCGTTTATCAAAAAAATGTCAATTATCATGCCTCGAACTGAATATTCTCCCGTTGTCGTTGTAAGAGATTCTTTGCGATAACCTAAACTATGAATATTAGTTATCAGTTCTTCTCTATTTATTTTTTTCCCACATTCTAATAAAATTTTTCTTTGATTAGCAGCATTTATGTTAGGCAAAAATTTTAAATATGCCATTAAATTAGTAACTATTATGTGTTTGCCAGTACCAATTTTATCAAGAGTATTTAATCTAGTTAATTTTAATTCAGGAGATGCAGTTTTGACCATAGATGAAAGAAAATCATCCATTAAAAAAAGTAGAACATCATCACTATGTGTTTGCAAAAGATTATAGTAATTATTTGCTTCATATAAAGATGATGTTAATAAAATAATATTTTTTTGACTTTTTTTAAATAAACTAAGAACGTAAAAAACATTTAACTCATTTGTTAAACCACATATTACACTATCCTTATCATATTTAAAATAATTGTCTAAAAAATTCATTATACCTCATTCGAATTATATCTATTCATAGCTTTTTCTATACCATTATCAAGAAAATAATTAATTATTTCAATGTACTTATCACTTTGAAGGTCATTAATTTCTTCTGTTGATAATTTGTTTAAAACGTAATTACGTGTATCAATATCTTTATTATTACCAATTCCTACTTTCAAATGCGAAAATTCGTTAGTTCCTAGTAGTTGAATTATATTTTTTATACCATTATGACCGCCAGATGATGACTTTGTTTTCAATCGATAGATTCCAGTTTTCAAATCTAAATCATCATGAACTATTAAAATATCTTTTGGATCTATTTTATAGTAATTAGCAATTCGTACAACTGCTATTCCAGATAAATTCATATAAGTTAATGGTTTTAAAAATATAATCCGCTCTCCGTTATAATTAACTATTTGATACATGCAATCTTTGTCTTTATTCCATGTTGTACCTTTTAAGTAATTATCTATAATAATAAAGCCAACATTATGTCTAGTATTTTCATATTCTTTACCTGGATTTCCCAAGCCTACAACTAATTTCATATTTCCTCCCTAAAGAAATTTTGATAAGATTTTACACCTTCTACACATTTTTCGCAATTAACTTTAATTCCCGGTTTACTGTTTTTGATACATTCAACAAGCACAATATAGGGTTTTCCAGGGATTTTAGTCGTTATAAATTGTACATTTTTGACGTAAATATGATATTTATATCCAAAATATACTATCTCATCAAAGCGCTCAACACGGTGAACTAAATAGAGTGAACCTTTATTTACTAAATAACTTTTAGCTAGTTCAAAAATATTTTCAAGTGTAAGAGTAATTTCATGTCGCGCTAATCTTAATTCCACTTTTTCATTTAATACTTTGGATTCGTTATATTTAAAATATGGAGGATTACACAACATAATATTGAAACTTTCTTTAGAAAAGTAATTCCCCATATTTTTAACATCATCATTAATAATTGACAATTGCTGAGACAAATTATTTAATTCAATAGATTTTTTTCCTAAATCATACACCTTTTTTTGTATTTCAAAGCCAACTATTTTAGAGGTTGTATATTTAGATAAGATTAAGGGTATTGCCATATTCCCTGCACACATATCTAAAATTTTAACATCATTATTCGAAACTTTAACAAATTCTGCTAATAGAATTGAATCTAAAGAAAACTTAAAAAAATCACTATCTTGATATATATAGCGATTTTCATAGTCGTATAAATCATTTTTTACTAACATTATTACTTACTTCCTCTGCTGACACAGTTATTTTTTCATCATTAAAGATTATTTTATATGTTCTGGATAAAATATCTACACCAACTATCGTAGCCTCAACGCCTTGATATATAACAGTACTGCCTACATGCAATAAGCCTTTGCTACACCTAGTATATTCATCATCTTCATAACATAAGCAACATAGCAATCTGCCACATGCGCCATTTATTTTCGAAGGATTTAAAGCTAAATTTTGATTTTTTGCCTTGTTCATCGATATTGAATCAATTTGATTTAAAAAATTAGCACAACATAGCTTTTGACCGCATATTCCAATGCCACCTACTTGTTTAGCTTTATCCCTAGCACCTATTTGGCGTAATTCAATGCGAGTTTTATAAATTGCCGCTAATTTTCTGGCTAGTTCTCTAAAATCAACTCTATCATCTGCGGAAAAATTTATTAATAACTGAGTACGATCAAAATTATATGCAGCGTTGATAACAAACATACTTAAATCAAGTTCTTTCACTAGTTCTTTACATTTTTTTAGTGCTTCATCTGCATCTTTTAAATTCTTATAATAAATTTCTGTATCTTCAGGAGTAGCTATCCTTATTATTTCTTTATATTCATCGTCACCAAAACCATCGGTTAATAAATTCACTACTTTGCCATATTGCTCGCCTTTTTCAGTATTTACTACAACTTCAGTGTCAATATCAATATCTAAATCTGATTTAAAATAATATGCTTTGCTATTGTTTTTGAATAATACTCCATATACTTTATTTTCCATGTACATCCCCGATTTCTATTACTAAACTGTCTAATAATAATGATAAGTTTACATTATAGTTTAACTGTTCCAAATACTTAGCAATAATTTTAGTTTTTTCGTAAAATAAGTCTTTTAAAGCTAAGTTGTTTTTTAATTTCTCCATATAAATATTAAATAGTATCTTAAGAAATATAGTTACCTCAGACCTTGAGGAGATTTCCTTCAATAAGACACTACTATTATACCACAATAAGTCGGAATCTTTATTTTCTATCTTATCACAATAATTATTTGCTAGCTCGATATAAAAATTATATTGTTCTTCATCTATTCCTAAAATATCTGATTCTAAGCTTCCACTATAATTCATTTTAATTAATTCGCAACGACTAACTATGGTATTTGCAACATTATCTTTATTTTCTGTAATAAAGAAACCTATTATATTATCTTCGGGTTCTTCTAAAAATTTTAACATTTTATTAAAAGCAGTATCATTCATTTTTTCAGGATATTTTATGATATAAATATTATTTTCAGTGTATATAGGTATCTTACTAAACGATTGTTTTAAATTTTCTATAGCTTCCTTTTTTATATTTTTACCGTCAGGCTCTATTGTTATTAAACTAGGTAAATTATTTTCTTCGATTAGATGACACAAATTGCAATTTGAACAATCTTCTTTATAGATTTCCTTACAACAAATACCTTTAATTATCTTTTTTACATCTATATAACACTTTGTTACATTATTAGTTTCAATCAAATAAGCGTGAGCTAATTTTTTCTCACGATATAAATCTATTAAACTATTTATTACTATGTTTGCTTCCACGATTCTCCTTTTATAATAAAAAATATAATGCAACTAAAGTACATAATCCAGGAATTCCCAATAAGGTTATTAAACTAATTGTAATAATATTGATGGGAATTACAATATTTAAAGATGATATTATTAAATTAAGTCCATATAAACAAAATATTGCAATAATAATTTTTTTTACTACTTTAAATAGTAAATTTATCATATTCATCATTGAAATATATGCTTATATTAATATAATTATGATATTTTTTTTCGATCCTCCAAAGCTTTATCCAATGTCAAAATATCTAAATAATCTATTTCAGCTCCTATAGGAATTCCATACGATAATCTTGAAATAGTAACATTTTTCTTTTCAAATATTTTTTTTATATATAGGGTTGTAGTTTCACCTTCTATCGAAGACTTTAAGGCTAAAATTATCTCGGGATTTTCTAAACTATCAATTCGTTTCACTAACCCGGATATATTTATATCTTCAGGACCAATATTATTTATGGGTGATATCAATCCATTTAATACATGATAAACACCATGGTAATTGCCCGCTTTCTCAAAGGAAAAAACACTCTTATAATCTTCAATAACGCATATTAAATTTTTATCTCGGGATTCATTTGAACAAATATCACATATTTCCTTATCAGTAAGATGATTACATATACGGCACGGAATCAATTTTTGTTTTGCTACAATTAGATTTTTAGAAAAATCTGCTATTAATTCGTCATCTAAATCTAAAGTCGCCAATGCCAATCGTTCTGCACTTTTTTCACCTATACTAGGCAATTTCTTATAGAAAGTGATTAATTTTTCTAAAGTACTAGGATAGACCATAAATTAAAATAATCCACCCATTTGAGAGTAAGCTCCCATTTGAGAATCTGTTTCCTTATCAATTTTTGCAAGACCATCTTTAATAGCTAGCATTATCATATCGCATAATATTTCCTTATTATCAGGATCAAAAGCCGCTTCATTTGTAATATTTACGTTTTGAACATCCCTATTTCCTTTAAAATTAATTTCTACCCATTCCGATTTTCCCACAAAATCCATAGCATCAATTTTATCTTTTTTAGCCATAATATCTTTTTGCATTTTTTGAGCTTGCGCCATAATTTGTTGCATATTCATACTTATTCCTCCTTATTTAACCTCTATTTGCGTAGTAAATATGTCATCAAGAGCACTAAAATTTTCTTCTATTATAGGCTCTTCTTTGTATTTATATTCTATTTTATTTTTAATATTTTCTTTATAAGTTTCCATTTCGCTATTCCATTTTTCTGGATAAACAGCTATTAACTTATATTTTTTATTTAAATTTTCTTGGAAATTCATCTCTATACTATCTAAATTAGCATTAATATTATCTGATTTTTCTTGGAAATCGGTTTTTATAACTATTATTTCATCTGACGCTAACACTACGTCAGTATCTAACAACAAACCTTTGATTTTTTTATCTTCTGTTAACTCTAAAAATTTCTCCCAATAATTCTTCGCTTCTTGTAAGAAAACCTTATTTGCTTTAACAAAACAATTGTTAATACGAATATCAACAAGAGCAAAATTATTTCCTGGGAAATGTACTTTTTCTGTTTTATTCGAAATTTTCGCTGTTTTTTCAACCTTTTCTTTCAGAATTGATATTTCCCGGGAAATATTTCCCACAGTTTTTTCTTCTTTGTTATCTATATAATCTAAAAGTATCAACTCCAATAATGAGAACGAATCAATATTTACATTACTCTTATATAAAGTAGATGATAATTCAAAACATAATTTTTTATAATCTGCATAAGTCAATCTTGTGATTTCATTATCTTTTTTAACTTTAACTGCTTTTATTTTTAAAATTTGAATTATTTTTTTTACTAAAGTTTTAAAGTCAGCACTATTTTCTCTAGCTTTTTCTGTAAATTTTAAAACTTCATTAGTTTTATTTGCCTCTATTGCTTGAATCAATTCTAATATTGCCTTCGTTGATATTAGTCCTATTGACTCTAAAACACTATCTTGGGTTATCTTTTCTTGCATTTTTGATAATTGATCTAAAATACTTAATGCATCCCTTAGACCTCCATCAGCAAATTCAGCAATTTCATCAATAGCAGCAGATTCAATATCAATATTTTCTTTTTCTGCAATGCTTTTAAGAGTATTTTTTATATCTTTATTAGATATTTTTTTAAAATCAAGTCTCTGACATCTAGATAACACAGTAATAGGTACATCTTCAATATCTGTCGTGGCTAAAATAAATACTACATGACTCGGTGGTTCCTCTAAAGTTAATAATAAAGCATTAAACGCACTAGTACTCAACATATGAACTTCATCTATTATATAAACTTTATATTTAGAATTTATTGGCGAAAGTTTTATATTATCTATTATTTCTCTTATTTGATCAACGCCATTGTTTGACGCTGCATCAATTTCATAAATATCATTACTTTGAGAAAAATTAATACAATTTTCGCAAGTTCCACATGGTTTTTCAGCATTCTCAGACGAACAATTGATTGTTTTAGCAAATATTTTAGCAGTACTAGTTTTTCCGGTGCCTCGAGGCCCTGAAAAGATGTACGCATGAGATATTTTATTATTTTCAACACTATCTTTTAGTAACTCAATAGTATTATTTTGGCCTACAACTTCTTCAAATTTTGTTGGTCTATACTTTCGATATAAGACTTTGTAGTTCATATGTACCTCCATTAATAATTATACCAACATTACGTTATTTTTTCTATCTTTTAGATGTGAAAAATGTGGTTAATTTTGTTTGATAAAGTTGCTTTTCATCTTCATAACCAGCTATTTTCTTTTTGTCAATCACTTTATTCTTTTCATTTACAAATTTTGATTCAAGCAAGTAATTCACCTTTTTTATTCTTGCTTGTCGAATCACTTCCATACACATATCACAAGGTTCTAACGTTACATACAATTCGCAATCGTCTAACCGCCAATCCTTAGTTTTCTTTTCTGCTTTTATTATTGCTAGTATTTCAGCATGATTAATACATATATGACTTTTCTGTTTGGTATTATGGGCTGAGCTAATTATTTTACCATCTTTTACAATAGCACAGCCAACAGGTATTTCGTCATTTTTATACGCTTTTGTTGCTTCTTTCAATATAGTTTCAATAATTATTTCCATCTTCCCTCCACAAAAAAAGTGCACACAAATAGAGATTGATGTGGCTGCTTCTTTCCAGATCTGACCAGGTTACAATATATTTGTTGCACATATAAATGTTATCAAATTTGATCATTTATTGCAACAATGTTTCACGTGAAACATCAAAAAAAATAAAAAAGTAATGTTTCACGTGAAACATTACTCATTATTTTCTAAGATATCTTCCTCTTCTTCTTTATCAACAATACTTATAGCAGCTACCTTTTGTTTATCTTTTAAATTGATTAATCTAACACCTTGAGTAACTCTACCTAAAATAGATATTTGTTCAACCGGCATTCTCATCGTCATTCCTGAATCAGTCATAATTATAACTTCCTTATCTAATGCAGAAACTTTAATTGCCGCTAAATTACCATTTTTTTCAGTAATATTAAGAGCCTTAACACCTTTACTTCCTCGTTTTGTTTGACGATATTCTTCAACGCTAGTTTGTTTTCCATATCCTTTTTCAGTAACCATTAAAATATTATCAGTATCATTAACAATTTCTAAACATATACAGTCACTATTATCTAAGTTAATACCTCTAACACCACTAGCAGTTCTTCCCATAACACGAATTTCTTCTTCATTAAATCTTACCATTCTTCCTGAACTAGATCCAAGTAAAACAGTATCGTTTCCATTTGTCTTTTTTACACCGATTAATTCGTCGTTATCCTTTAAATTAATACAAATTTTTCCGGAATTTCTAATATTTTCAAATTCTTCTAATGAAGTTTTCTTAACAATGCCCTGTTTAGTTGCAAATAACAAGTATTTTGAATCATTATCTTGTGATGATAAAGAAATTATTGTATTGATACTTTCGTCTTTGTCTAAAGGTAACAAGTTAATAACAGGTAATCCTTTAGAAGTTCTACTAAATTCTGGTATTTCATAACCTTTTACGCGATATACTTTACCTTTGTTAGTAAAAAATAATAAATGATCATGAGTTGATAAACTTAACAATTTATCAACAAAATCTTCTTCGTTGGTGCTCATTCCTTTTATTCCTACTCCACCACGTCTTTGAGATCTAAACGTATCAGAAGTAGTTCTTTTAATATATCCTTTATTAGTTAAAACCACCATGATATTTTCCTCAGGAATTAAAGATTCGTCTTCAATATATTCAATTGCAGTCATATCAATGCTTGTACGACGTTCATCTCCATATTTGTCGGCAATTTCTTGTAATTCAGTTTTAATAATATTTAAAACTTTCTCCTCACTAGCTAAAATTGAACGCAATTCATTAATTAATTTCATTAATTCATTCAATTCTTCCTCGATTTTACTGCGTTCTAAGCCTGTTAATCTCCGTAACTTCATTTCTAAAATAGCTTCAGATTGAATTTCAGATAAACCGAACTTTTGTTCTAATTGTTTCTTAGCAGATACATCACTTTCAGCAGTTTTAATAATTTGAATTACTTCATCTATGTTATCTAGAGCTATTTTGTAACCTTCTAAAATATGGACACGTTTTTCTGCTTTATCAAGGTCAAATCTAGTTCTTCTAATAATTACTTCTTTTTGATAATCAATATATTTAGAGATAATATCGCGTAATCCTAATGTTTTAGGAACACCATTATCTAACATTAAGAAAATAATTCCGTAATTTGATTGAAATTGTGTATGTTTATATAATTTGTTCAAAATAACTTGAGGATTTGCATCTCTTTTTAATGTAATGGTTATTTTTACGCCATCTTTAAGGTCAGTGTGATAATCTGAAATGCCCTCGATAGTCTTATTGTGTACTAGTTCTGCAACTTTGTTTTTTAATTCTAATGTAGTTACACCATATGGAACTTCATCAATAATAATATAATTTTTACCATTTTTTTCTTCGATTGTAGCCTTACTACGAATTGTTATACTTCCACGACCTGTTTCATATGCTTGTTTTATCCCACTATTACCTAGAATTATGCCTCCAGTTGGAAAATCAGGGCCTTTAATATGTTGCATTAATCCTAATGTATCTATATCTGGATTATCAATGTAAGCAATACAACCGTTAATAACCTCTTTTAAATTATGAGGTGGAATATTTGTTGCCATTCCAACTGCAATTCCCATTGTACCATTTACCAAAATATTTGGAAATCTTGATGGTAACACTTCTGGTTCTTTACGGGATTCATCGTAGTTTGGACTAAAATTAACTGTATCTTTATTAATATCTCTTAATAATTCGGTAGAAATTTTTGCAAGTCTTGCTTCAGTATAACGATATGCAGCAGCACCATATCCTTCGATGTTACCAAAGTTACCATGACCATCAACTAACATATAACGGTAGTTAAAATCTTGAGCCATTCTAACCATCGCTTCGTAAATTGATGAGTCACCATGTGGATGGTAACGCCCCATAACATCCCCAACTATAGTTGCTGATTTACGATGTTGTTTATCTGGAGTTAATCCATTTTCACTCATTGCATATAAAATACGTCGATGAACAGGCTTCAATCCATCTCTTAAGTCCGGTAAAGCTCTGGCTACAATAACACTCATCGAATATTCAAGAAACGATTTTTCAACTTCATTAACAATATTATTTTCCTGTAATCTATCTTTATTTTGATCCATTTTACTTTACCTCCCTACACATCAAGATTTTGAACGTATACTGCGTTTTCTTCTATAAATTTTCTTCTAGGTTCGACTTCTTCACCCATTAGTTTAGAAAAAACTTCATCTGCTGCCATTGCATCATCAACAGTTATTTTTCTTAATATACGTTTATCAATATCCATAGTTGTTTCGTTTAATTCTTCAGCATCCATTTCTCCTAAACCTTTCATACGCATTACATCAGGTTTAACGTTACTAGGTAAGGATGCAAGATATGCATTTTTTTCTTCTTCATTTAATACATATTTAATCGTTTTACCGTGTTTTATACAAAATAAAGGTGGTTGAGCCGCATATACATGCCCTGCCTCTACAATTGGTCTAAAAAAGCGGTAAAATAATGTTAAAAGTAGTACTCTTATATGCGATCCATCAACATCGGCATCGGTCATGATAATTATTTTATGGTATCTTAATTTTTCCAAATTAAATTCTTGACCAATTCCAGTACCAAAAGCCGTTATAATAGTCCTAATTTCCTCATTATCTAAAGCTCTATCTAGTCTAGCTTTTTCTACATTTAAAATTTTTCCACGTAGCGGAAGAATCGCTTGTGTCATTGAATTTCTACCTTTAATTGCAGATCCACCAGCTGAATCACCTTCGACTAAAAAGATTTCACAAACACTAGCATCTTTTTCTTTACAATCCACAAGTTTTCCACCGAAATTGATAACATCTAAATCACTTTTTCTTCTGGTTGCTTCTCTGGCCTTTTTAGCAGCTAATCTCGCATGAGACGCTAACATACTTTTTTCGATAATTACTTTAGCATCTTGCGGATGTTCCATTAAAAATCTTTCAAATCCTTGACCAAAAATATCTGAAGCTATTTTTCTAACTTCTAAATTTCCTAATTTTGTCTTAGTTTGTCCTTCAAATTGAGGATTTGGATGTTTACAAGAAATAATCATTGTTAGACCTTCTCTAACATCATCCCCTGTTAAATTATCAGCATTTTCTTTTAAAATTTTAGCTTTTCGTGCATAATTATTAATAATTCTTGTTAATGCTAACTTAACCCCATCTTCATGCATACCACCTTCATAAGTATTAATATTATTAGTGAAAGAGTAAATTGATGAATTATATGAATCATTATATTGTAATGCAACATCTATTATTATGTCATCTACTTGACCTGTTACTGATATAATATCTTCATGTATCGCTTTTTTATTTTTATTAAGCATTTGAACATATTCAATAATCCCCCCATTATACAAGAAAGAATCATGTTTTCCCTCTTCTCTTTCATCAAGAAGTTGAATTCTCAAACCTTTATTCAAAAAAGCTAATTCTTGTAATCTTTTATATAAAACATCATAATCATATACTGTTGTCTCAGTAAATATTTCAGGATCAGGTAAAAAAGTTACTGTTGTTCCGGTACGATCTAAAGCACACTTATCAATGATTTCAATTGTTCCAACAGGTTTTCCACCATTTTCAAAACGTTGATAATAAACATTTCCATCTCTATAAACTCTTACTTCAAGCCATTTTGATAAGGCATTTACTACAGATGCTCCAACACCATGAAGACCACCAGATACTTTATAGCCTCCGCCACCAAATTTTCCTCCGGCATGAAGAACAGTAAAAATTGTTTCAATTGTTGATAATCCAGTTTTTGCATTCATACCTGTTGGCATACCACGCCCATCATCTTTTACAGATACTGAGTTATCTTTATGTATTTCTACTTCGATATCGTCACAATACCCTGCTAAAGATTCATCTACTGCATTATCAACTATTTCCCAAACTAAATGATGTAATCCTTTGCTACTTGTGGTTCCGATATACATACCAGGTCTTTTTCTAACAGCTTCTAATCCTTCCAATACTTGAATATCATTATCACTATAATTAACTTTATTATCCATTTATTTCATCCCTTTCAATGTTGCCATCTTCTACTTTAAAAATGGTACTATCTTTTAATAAATTTTTATCAATCTTATCTATATTTGTCGTTGTTATAAACGTTTGAACTTCTTTATTTAACATATTAATGATATTATTTATTTTTTTATCATCTAACTCACTAAAAAGATCATCTAATATAAGTATGGGATATTGATTTTTGATTTTTTTTACAATCAGTAATTCTGATAATTTAAAGGAAATAATCGCATTTTTTTGTTGCCCTACACTTCCATATTCTTTTATACTATTACCATCTAAAATAAAATCAATATCATCATGATGAATTCCTAGCAAAGTTTTACCAAAAGCCATTTCTTTTCGGTAATTTTTTTGATAATTTTCTAAAACTTTATCAAAATTGTTTTTACTGTAGGAACTTTTATATTTAATTTGCAAATCCCCATATTCAAAAATATTTTTATATATTTTAGATATATGTTCATTAATCATCTCAATATAATTTAATCTTATATTATATATTTTTAAGCCAAAATCAACGAGTTTCTTAGTTAAGATGTCCAAATAGTCAGAGGAAGCATTTCCGTTTAAATACAGCTGTTTTAAATAGGCATTACGATGTTTTAAAATTTTATTATAAGAACTAAGTAATAATAAATATTCTTTATTAATTTGTGATATCTCAATATCTAAAAGTTTTCTCCGAAATGCTGGTGAATCACTAATGATTTTTGTATCTAAAGGATTAAATAAAATAATATTAATTCTAGATACATAATCACTCATCTTATTAACTTTATCAGAATCAATATAAACTTTTTTTCCAGAATCAGATAAATCAAGTTGATATCGTGTTTTTTCTTCAGTTATAACTGTGCCTTTTATAATAGTTTCATTAGTTCCTTTTTTGATTAAATTAGCATCATTATTAGTCCTAAATGACTTTGTGAGAGCCAGCATATAAATAGCTTCAATCAAATTAGATTTTCCACTACCGTTATTACCATATATCAAATTTAAAGTATCAGAAAAGGTAATATCTAAGTTGTCATAATTTCGGTAATTGATTAACTTTAAATTTTGAATTTTCATTTTAAACCTCTTTTTAAACAAAATATTAAATATTTATCTTGTTTACGTACTCCTCTACACAAAATAATTATATCATAAATAAGGCACAAAAAAAAGCAAAATCAATGTTTTTTGCTTCTTATAACTGATTCTAATCTTGATGATTTAAAAATTTGATTACTAATAATTCTATTAGATAATTTTAAATCAAATTTACGACTATTTTTTAAAATTATAGTTAAGTCTTTTGGGTTTTTATTATAGTATTTTTCTATTGCATTATAATTTATCCAAATACATTCATCATTTTTAGCGGATGATGTTGGAAACATTATTATTTCTTTTACTTCGCTTATAACAATAGGACATTTATATTTTACTCCTATCATATAATTTGTTGCTTCGCATCTTCCTTCAAAAGAACTTCCATAACTTTTGCAACTGTCATTAACAATATCATACGGTTTTTTATTGATAATATACGTTACATAATTTTCAATAACTTTGCTCTTGTTTTTTGAATAAGGTAAAATCATTAATGTTTTTTCATCGATAAAATATTTATCCACAAAAATTCCCCCCAGACGCCTACCTTATATCACAACATAACTGCAAAATTTGTCATTTTTTAGGATTAATAAGTTTTAATTGGTAAAATCAATTCAATTATAGTATCATCATCTACTGCATTAATGATTATTGGCTTATCATCACTATTGATTAATAATATAATATTTGTTGTATTAAGTACTTTTAAAGCATCCATCATATATTTTGATGAAAAACTTATATCTAACCTTTCTTTATTGTTAGATTCAATAGTTAATTCTTCCTTTGTTTTTCCACTTTCAGCGGAACTTCCAAATATTGTCATTTTTTTATCATCAATACACATTTTAACAATATTTTTATCTTTACTTAAAGTTATTATAGAAGCTCGATCAATTGCATCATAATATTCTTTTAAATTTAAATTAATCATGTATTCAAAGTCTTTTGGGATATAATTAGTTGTATCTGGATATGTTCCATTTAAAAGAGTACTTTGGAACATAATATTTTTATATATGAATAAAATTTTGTTATTAAATAAGTGGATTTCCACATTATCTTCATCTTTTAAAATAGATACTAATTCATTAACACTTTTTCCAGGGATAACAATATTAATAGATTCTTCGATCGGTGTTGATAATTTAATAACTTTTTTTGCTAAACGATATGAATCAGTAGCAATACATTCTAAGATATCTCCATTGATCTTAATGTTAATACCTGTTAATAATGGTCTTACTTCTTGTGTAGACATTGCATAAGAAGTTTGATTAATAATTTGTCTTAAAAGAGATGCTTCTAAATTAATAACATTAGCACTTGTATCAATTGAAATATTTGGATAATCAGAAAGATTGTAACAATTTAAAACAAATTCATTTATGTCCGAATAAATTTTAACATTATTATTATCTATACTTTCAAAATAAATTAAATCTGTAGGCATTTTTCTAATAATATCTAAAATATATCTACTTTGTATTACTATTTTTCCTTCTTTTTCTATATTTTTTATTTCTTTTTTATCTATATTAACTTTAATTGTAAGTTCACTATCACTTGCTAATAGCTCTAAACCATTACTATTAACTTCTATAACAATTCCATTTAATACAGGAATAGTAATTTTTTGTGATAAAGCTTTTACTACATTGTTTAATGCTTCTAATAATATACTTTTATCTATTGTAAATCTCATATTTTTTCTTCCTTCCTTTTTTATATAAATAAATTATTATTATATTTATAATGTTCATGTTGTGGGAAACTTGTTTAATTCCCATAATATCGCATTTTCTTTAAAAATAGTTTTCCACATTTTTATAACTTATTCTTAATTTCTTTAACAATTGTGTTTAACTTTTCGTCTATTTTAAGATCATTAGTTATTTTATCATATGATGCAGAAATTGTTGAATGATCCCTCCCCCCAAATTCTAAACCTATTCTTGCAAGTCCTTCGTCTGTTTCAACTCTACATAAGTAAATAGCTATATGCCTTGGTTTTGCAATATTACTTGTTTTCTTTTTACTTTTTAAATCAGCCACGGTTATATTAAAATAATCAGCCACTACTTTTTGAATTTTTGTTATGGAACTATCAGCATAAATATTTTTATTTAGGTAATCTTTTAATGCTTCAATGGCAAAATTTAAATCAATTTTCTCAGGAACCATCATTGCTGTATAAGCCATTAATCGTTTTATTGTTCCTTCTATAAATCTTATATCATTTTGACAGGAGTTTGCAATATATTCAATTATTTCTTGACTTAATTTGTCTTCTAGTGAAGTATTTTTTATTTTACTATTAATAATTTTACATCTTAAGTTGAAATCTGGTGGATAAATATCAACAGGTAATCCCCACATAAATCTACTTCTTAAGCGATCTTCAATTTTTTTTAAATCGTCGGGTGATCGGTCACTACTAATAATAATTTGTTTATTAGCTTGATAAAGTGCATTAAATGTATGGAAAAATTCTTGTTGAGACTTATCTGCTCCTACTAAAAATTGAATATCATCGATAATTAATACATCTACGTTTTGATATTTATTTTTAAAATTTTTAGCATATTCTATACTATCAATCCCTTTTTCTATTTGAGCAAACCCAGTATAATCCGCAACAAAATCATTACTTGTTATATATAAAACTTTTTTATTGGAATTAGCAACAATGTAATTTCCTATAGCATGCATTAAATGTGTTTTCCCTATCCCACTTTTTCCATAAAGGAATAAAGGATTATGTATTGTTCCAGGATGTTCAGCAACTGCATGTGCAGAAACAACAGCTAAACGATTTGAATCTCCTACTACAAAAGATTCAAATGTATAATTTGGATTTAAATTTGTTTCCCAATCATCAGTTAGTTCCTGTATAATTTGTGGAATTTCCGGGGTATTTTCTTTTTCCTCTTCTAAAAGTTCATCTTCAGTTATGTAATCAATTTCAAAATTTTGGCCTGTTAATGTATAAAGTGTAGAATTTATTATATCTTTATAATTATTACTAAGCATATTTTTGTGAATTTGCATTGGAACTTTAATTTTAAGTTTATTTTCAAGCAAAGAAACAGGTTCTATTTTTGAAAACCATAAATTAAAAACGTTGATACTAACGGCTTGTTCAATTTCATCTAAAAAGGTTTTAAAAAGTTCCTCTATTTTCATCCCATACCCCACATAACTTTCAACACTTTCATTGTAACTTATTTTTGAATAAAGATAAAGAATTAATTGAAATTTTCAAAAAACTCCACTACTTTTCCACAATAAATTTTCCCAATGTTTAGTATCTTAACACAACAATTTAACACTTTCAACAAAATTAAATTGTGGAAAAAAATATTTTATCAACATTACCAAAATTAGGTGTTGTTGAATTGTTGATAAAATGATGTTATAATCTCAATGCTTAGGAGAATTATGAAAAATAGAAAGCAAATAAAAATAGCGAGTATTTTAGGAATGGTTGGCAATTTATTTTTGCTTATTTGCAAATCGTTAGTTGGATTTTTGTTTAATAGTCAAGCTATGATTGCAGATGCTACTAATAGTGCCGGCGATATATTTGCTTCATTAATGTCTTTTATAGGTAACAAGATTTCAACAGAACCAGCGGATGATGATCATAATGTAGGGCATGGTAAAGCAGAGTATATCTTTTCCTTATTTATAGGTTTATCTATGATTTTAATTTCAACTTTGGTAATAATTAATAGTTTAAAAAGTTTAGTTATAGGTCAAACCTTTGAGTATTCGAATAGTTTAATTATTATTTGTATTATAACTATCATTACAAAATTATCCTTATATATATATACAAAAAATATTTATAAAAAAAATAAAAGTATATTAATCAAGTCTTTATATAAAGATCATCGTAATGATTGTTTGATAACTACCGGAACACTTTTAGGTATAGTTTTTTCTTTCTTTAATATATATTGGGTAGATCCGATCGTAGGAATGTTAATTTCTTGTTGGATTATTTATACTGGTTTAAAAATTGTTACGGAAAGCTATGACATTTTAATGGATCAAAGTATTGGTGAAGAAAGTAAATACAAAATTGAAAAAATAATTTCTAATTACCGCGAAGACATTGAAATGGGAAGCATGAGTTCCATTCCAATTGGATATAAATATATAGTTGTGTTAACTATTTTTGTTAATGGGAATATGACAACTAGAGATGCTCATGATATTACGAAAGAATTACAAACAAAAATAAAAAATAAAATTAAAGAAGTGGATAGAGTTATAATTCATGTAAATCCTAAGGACTAAAACTTTAGCTTGACATAATAAGGAAATAGATATTATAATAGAAACGCTAAAAAGGAGAAATTATAAATGAAAAGAACTTATCAACCAAATAAACGTAAAATGAAAAAGACTCATGGTTTCTTTTCTAGAAAAGGTGGAAAAGTATTATCATCTCGTCGTAGAAAAGGAAGAAAAAGATTATCAAAATAAAAACCACTGAATAAAGTGGTTTTTTTACAATTAAGAGGCTTTTAATGAAAAAATACGAAAGAGTAAAATCTAATGTTTTATTCAACGAAATAATAAATAAAGGTAAAAAAAAATCAAATCAATTTTTTACTATTTTTTTTATTGATAAAAAAGAAGAGAAGGCAATGTTCGGCGTTGCTGTTCCCAAAAGATTAGGTAATGCAGTACTTAGAAATCGACTTAAAAGACAAACTAGAGAACTTTTAGATAAAACAAAATTATTATTTCAAAATCATCGAAACTATATTATAATAGTAAAAGAAAAGTTTTTAAATGATAGTTTTAGTGTTAAATTAGAAGCTTTGCAACAATTGATAGGAGAAATAAATGAAAAGAAATAAGATATTAACAATTATTCTAGTTTTAACAATTTTACTAACTACGGGTTGTGGAAATAGTAAATATATTGAGGATGATAAAGGTAAAGTTGTAATTGATAAAACAACTGGTCAAAATTTACAAAAAGATATTTATTGTAGGCCATCAAAAGATACTGAAACATATAAATTATATGAAAAATACGAAGATCAATTAAAAGTTAAATTATCAGATTTACCAAAATGTAATGAATTTAAAATTAATTCTAATAAAACCTCAAGTTTATGGCAATTTTTATTTGTAAAACCACTTGCATATTTAATATTGAAATTAGGATTTTTATTAAAATCAATGGGGTTAACTAAAGCTTATTTAGGTATTTCATTAATGGTTATTGGATTAATTATTAGATTAATAATCTTACCATTTAATATTAAAACTCAAAAGCAATCAAAAATAATGCAAGAAATGGCTCCTGAATTACAAAGAATAGAAAAAAAGTATGCAAATAGAACTGATCAAGAATCTTTGATGATGAAAAGTCAAGAAACAATGGCTTTATATCAAAAATATAAAGTAAGTCCATTCTTAAGTTGTTTGCTTTCTTTAATTCAACTTCCATTATTCTTTGCTTTTTTACAAGCTATATATAAGATTCCGGCAATATATGAAGGAGAGATATTTGGTTGGAACTTAGGTACAACACCAAGTGTAGGAATATTTAATAATCACCAATATTCATTTTTAATACTAATTATACTTATTATTTTAACAACTTATTATTCATTTAAATATACTATGAGTCAAAACAAGACGACATCTGCTGTACCTGGTGCAGAATCGCAAATGAAAACAATGCTAATTGTAATGACTGTTTTCATTGGGTTTGCATCATTTAGTTTACCAACAGCAATAGCATTGTATTGGATTGTAACATATGCATTTATTATTATTCAAACATTTATAATGAATTTAATAAGTAAGAAAAAAGCAGAAAAGGAAATAGCTAAAAAAGGTAAGAAAATTAAAGAAAAGTTAAAAATGAAAGAAGGAATGAAGTATGGAAAGAATAAGTAAGAGTGGGAAAGACTTTGAAGATACATTAAATGCAATACTAGAAGAAAACAATTTAACAAAAGAAGATGTAATATATACAACAGGTGAAGTAAAAAAAGGCTTATTCAAAGGTGAAACAACAGAAGTAATAGTTTATAAAAAAGAAGAAATTTATTCCTTTGCCAAAGAGTTTTTAAAAGAAGTAATTAATAATTTAGGTTTAGAAGTTTCTTTTGAAATAAAAAAACAAGACGATCGAGTAGTTATTAAAATGTATTCGAATAATAACAATATTTTGATAGGACATAATGGTAATACATTAAGAGCTTTAGAAACCTTATTAAAACAAAAAATACAAGTGGAAACAGGAATTCATTTTTCTATTTCATTAGATGTTGAAAACTATAAAGATAAAAAAGTTGCAAGAATTGAAAGATTAGCTAAACAAACAGCAAAAGAGGTTGCAAGAACTAAGGTTGATGCTCATCTTGAAAATATGAATGCTTATGAAAGACGCATAGTTCATAATATTTTAACTAATTTTAAAGGTGTATCAACTAAAAGTGAAGGAGAAGAACCGAATCGTCACGTTGTTATAAGTTCAACAAAAGAGTAGAAATACTCTTTTTCTTTTTATATACATTTTTCTTTATCTTATGCTATAATACGTTTGCGAAAGGGGATCATTATTATGGAAGATACAATTTGTGCAATTTCTACTTCGTTAGGAGTAGGAGCTATTTCAATAATTAGGCTTAGTGGAAGTGACGCTATTAAAATAGTTAATAGTATTTTTAGTTATGATATAACGTCTTGTGATACCCATGTTATAAAATATGGTTATATAAAAGATAATGAAGAAGTTATTGATGAAGTTTTACTTATGATAATGAGAGCCCCTAAAACTTATACCAAAGAGGATATTGTAGAAATTAATTGTCATGGTGGTTATAATACTACAAATCGAATTTTGGAATTATTATTAAGGAAAGGGTGTCGGTTAGCTGAGCCAGGTGAGTTTACAAAACGAGCATTTCTAAATGGAAGAATTAATCTTTTAGAATCAGAAGCTGTTAATGAATTGATTAGTGCCAAGACTGATGCTAAAAGAAAAATGTCACTAAATCAATTGGGTGGAAATTTAACTAAAAAAATAGAAAGCATTAGAGAACAATTAATAGCTTTAATGGCCAATATCGAGGTAAATATTGATTATCCAGAATATACCGATAACTTAGTTATAACAGAAAATTTATTAAAGGAAAAATTAAGAGAAATAACCTTAAAGTTAGATAAATTAGTAGAAGGAACAAAAATTGGTAAAATTGTTTCTAATGGAATTAATGTTGCTATTATTGGTAAACCTAATGTAGGAAAAAGCAGTGTATTAAATCATTTGTTAGATGAAGAAAAGGCAATAGTAACAGATGTTGCTGGTACTACTAGAGATTTAGTAGAAGGTGTAATATCTCTTAACGGAATTGAAGTAAAGTTAATTGACACTGCTGGGATTCATGAAACCGATGATTTAGTAGAAAAAATAGGGGTTGAAAAAAGTGTTAATTTGATTTCAGAAGCAGATGTTGTACTTCTTGTTTTAGATGGAAGTAGACCTTTAGATAGTGAAGATAGGCAGCTTTTAGAAAAATCTAAACGAGAAAATACGATTATATTTATAAATAAAAATGACCAACATCAATATTTAAATTTAGAAGGGTATGGCAATATTGTTTATGGTAATACTGTAACTCCCGATGGACTAGATGATCTTAAAGAAAAGCTATTAGATATGTTTAATATTAATGATATTAATAAAGACTTAACATATTTATCAAATGCTAGACAAATTGATCTTGTAAATAAAGCAAATGAGGCACTAAAAACTGCTAATAATTCTTTGCTTAGTGGAGTACCAATTGATATGATTGAAAGTGATTTAAAGCGTTGTTTTGAATTTTTAGGTCAAATAATTGGTGATACGTATGAAGAAGCGGTTATTGATCGGTTATTTAAAGACTTCTGTGTAGGAAAGTAGGAATAGATTATGTATGATATTATCGTAGTAGGTGCAGGACATGCTGGTTGTGAAGCCGGTCATATTTGTGCACATATGAATAAAAAGACATTATTAATAACATCAAATATTGCCAATTTAGCGGATATGCCTTGCAATCCTTCGATTGGTGGAAGTGCTAAAGGTATTATTGTTAGAGAAATAGATGCTTTAGGTGGATTAATGGGAATTGTTGCAGACAAGTCTCACTTTCAAATTAAAATGCTAAATAATTCAAAAGGACCTGCTGTAAGAGCTTTAAGAGCACAAGCGGATAAATCGGTTTATCCTAAAATTATGAAAGAGTATTTGGATAATACAGATAATCTTGAAATAAAAGAAGGAATGGTCGAAGATTTAATTTTAAATAATAATCAAGTTGAAGGTGTAGTTCTTGATAATGGTGAAAAAATATATTCTAAGGCAGTAATTCTTACTACAGGGACTTATTTAAATGCTAATATTTTAATAGGCAGTGAAAATACACCAAGTGGTCCTCATGGAGAAAAAAGAAGCAACAAACTATCAACAAGGTTAAATGATTATGGTTTTAATATAAAACGTTTAAAAACAGGAACTCCTCAAAGAATTAAAGCAAATAGTATTGATTTTACAAAATTAAAAGAGGAGTGTGGGGATAATACTCCTTGGACATTTTCTTTTGATTTAGAACCACAATATAATATAAATGAACAACAAAAATGTTATTTAATATATACCAATGAAAAAACACATCAAATAATTCGTGATAATTTAGATAAAAGTTCAATGTATGGCGGTTATGCTACCGGTGTAGGACCAAGATATTGTCCTTCTATAGAAGATAAAATTGTTCGATTTTCTGATAAAGAAAGACATCAATTGTTTTTAGAACCGGAAAGTAAATATTATGATGAATGGTATCTTCAAGGATTTTCAACCTCTATGCCTAGAGATGTTCAAGAGCAAATGGTTCATAGTCTTGAAGGACTAGAAAATGCAGAAATATCAAAATATGCTTATGCAATAGAGTATGATGCTATTGATCCAATGCAAATTAGACCATCTTTAGAAACCAAAGTAATTGATAATTTGTTTACGGCTGGACAAATTAATGGGACTTCAGGATATGAAGAAGCAGCCGGTCAAGGATTAATGGCGGGTATAAATGCATCATTAAAATTAGATGAAAAACCACCATTTATTTTAAAAAGACATGAAGCATATATTGGTGTTTTAATAGATGATTTAGTAACTAAAGGGATTACAGATCCCTATCGTATGCTTACATCACGTGCAGAATTTAGATTATTACTTAGACATGATAATGCTGATTTAAGATTAACTAATAAAGCACATGAAGTTGGAGCAGTATCAGTAAATAAATATAATCGTTTAGAAAATAAAATTAAAGAAATTGAAAGACTTACTGATTATTTAAAAAATAATCGGTTAATTATAAATGAAGAAGTTAAATCTTATTTTAATGAAAATAATTTAGCTATTCCAAGTGGTAATTTTAATTACCTGTTACTTTTAAAAAGACCTGAAATTACTATGGAAGTTATTAGTAACTTTTTAGACTTAACTTCTTTTACAAAAGAGGTAATTGAACAAGTTGAAATAGAATATAAATATGAAGGTTATATAAAAAAAGAATATGCTGAAAAAGAAAAATTAAATAAAATGGAAGAAAAACAGATTCCAGATGACATAGATTATGATAAGATAAGTAATATCGCTAGCGAAGCTAGACAAAAATTAAAGTTAGTTAGGCCACTTACGATTGCTCAGGCTAGTCGAATAAGTGGTGTAAATCCTGTAGATATTAGTTTGCTTCTTGTTTATTTAAAAAAAGAGTATGGTAAAAATGAAAATAGATAGTTTTGTAGAAGAATTAAAAAAATTAAAAATTGATTGTCATCAAAAACAGCTAGAAATGTTAAATATTTACTATGAATATTTAATTGAATATAATAGTCATACTAATTTAACTGCTATTACAGAAAAAGAAGATATTTATTTAAAACATTTTTATGATTCTCTAACACTAAATAGTGTAATTGATTTAAACCAGATTGATAATATGATAGATATAGGTTCTGGAGCAGGTTTTCCAGGGGTAGTTCTTAAAATATTTTTTCCACATATGCATGTAACGATTTTAGATTCTAATAATAAAAAAACAACATTTGTTGCTAAATTAATAGAGAAATTAGGGTTAAGTGGAATTGAAGTAGTAAATGCGAGAGCTGAAGATTATGCGAAAGACAAAATGAATAGTTTCGATATGTGTGTTTCAAGAGCAGTAGCTTTTATTGATATAATAACTGAGTTATCCTTGCCATTAATCAAAAAGAGTGGAAAAGTTGCTTTAATGAAAGGTAACTTTGAAAACGAAATTGTTACGTTAAAGAAATATCAACAAAAACTTAACATTAGTAATTACAAGATAAATAAAGTAATTTTACCTAATAATGACGAAAGAAATATAGTAATTCTAGAAAAAGAAAAGGAAACTAACAAACTACTAACATATTCACAAATTGTAAAAAGAAATAAAGTATGGAATGACAAAAAATAATGTTATTCCATATTTTATTGCAAAAAAGCGCAAATTAAGTTATTATATTAATAATAAGAGAAGGGGCTTACAATGAATTTTGATTCTAGTGTTTTACAAGTTGCGATAGAAGATATAATTCCAAATCGTTTTCAACCGCGATTAGCTTTTGAAGACTCTTCTTTGCGTGAACTTAGCGATTCAATAAAACAACATGGTATAATTCAACCTCTTGTTTTGAGAAAAATTGGCGATAAGTATGAAATTATTGCGGGTGAAAGAAGATATAAAGCTGCTACTATGGCCGGGCTTACCTCAGTACCTGCGGTTTTATCTCAAATTGATGATAAGACTAGTGCGGAGGTAGCTGTAGTAGAAAATGTTCAGCGTCGAGATTTGACTGCAATAGAGGAAGCAAAATCTTATAAAGCCCTTTTAGATCAAGGTTATATGTCTCAAGAACAGTTAGCAAAAAAAATGGGACTTTCTCAAAGTGCTATTTCAAATAAGTTACGATTATTAAATTTAGCGCCTGAAGTTCAAGATGCAATTTTAGAAAATAAAATATCTGAAAGACATGCAAGAGCGCTCTTAGTTGTTAAAGAATTAAGTGATCAAGTAAAATGGTTAAATAGAATTATTGATGAAAGAATGACAGTACGTCAATTAGATGAAGAAATAAGAAAAGAATATAAAGGAGAGATAATGAACTCTGGTATTGATATTGAGCAAATAAAACAAAATGCTACAGATATAACCCCGATGCCAACAACTCCTATGACTACTAGCCCAACTCCAGCACCTTCTGCATTTGCCATGGGACCAATTGATTTAGGTCAAAAAACGACAAATAAATTTTTTAATAATTTAGAAGATCAAGCTGCTAACATGGATATGACAGAAGCAATAAACCCATTTAGTAATTTTAATAATATGACTTCTGCAGAAAGTAGTAACCAATCTGGATTTACTTCTGCAAGTGTGGCTCCAGAACAAATACAATCTACCTCACCATCTCCTGCTCCAGTACAAATGAATATTGCCATGAATGATCCAATTATAAATGCTACTGAGCCAACAATTGATTCCTTAGATTCTCTTGATTTTGAACCACCTAAAAAAGTCATGGATATTAATCCGGCGAAAAATAAAGTTATAAATTTAATAAACGATTTGAAAACTGAAAACTTTAATATAGACTTTACTGAAAAACAAGAAGCAGGTCAAATTACATATACAATAACAATAAAAGAAACTGAGAATTAACTCTCAGTTTTTTCGTTATCATAATAATATATTGGTTCACTACCACGAACAAAATAAAACATATTTACTTTTGAAGTATCAGTAGGTGTAGTTCCATCAACCGCATTAAGAGGAACACCCACAACATTTGTGGGCTTAGTGTACCAAGTGTTATCATTTTCTTCGATATTTATTTTTTCAATAGTATTTGCCCATATATTTTTAGCATCAGCTCCGACTGATACCGCTAACGGCGAATTATCGTCATAACCTGTCCAAGTTACCATTAAAACATCCTTGTTATAACCAACTGTCCAATAATCAGTATCCGTTGTTCCGGTTTTAAAGGCATATTTTTTTGATAATTTAGATGCAATATTTAAAGCTGTAGGGCTATTATAATCAATAAAAGCAGCATTTGTTGTACTAGTCATAAGTTCATTTAAAATATATACATAGTTAGGATTTAAAACTAAATCATTTTTTTCTTTATATTCATATAATAAATTTCCATTTTTATCTTCAATGCGATTAATTAAATGTAAATTTCTTTTGTAACCCCCACTTGCAATTGTTGTATAACCATTTGCAAAATCTAATAAGTTGATTTCACTTGTACCTAGAGCAAGAGATGGAACTTCTTGAAGTTTAGCTTCAATACCACATTTATGTGCTGTATTTATTAATTCTTCTATGCCTAAAAAAAGATTTGTTTTAACTGCATAAATATTATCAGAATAGGCTATAGCAGCAGCCATAGTAATATCTTTATTTCCATATATATTTGCATAATTTTTAGGAGAATATGTTTTGCCGTTAGATAAGTTAAATGTTGTATACTGACTTGTAAATGTTGAAGAAGCAGTCATGCCATTATTGAGTGCGGCGTAATACAAAAAGGGTTTCATAGTGGATCCTACTTGTCTTTTTGAAACTAGTGCGCGGTTATACTGGCTTTTTGAATAATCTATCCCTCCGGTAAGCGCTAAAATACTACCATCATTTGGGTTGATAATTACCCCTGCAGTTTGTAATTTGGGATCTTTTAATTGCTCTAATATTTCCTTTTCCATTGTTTCTTGAGCATTATAATCTAAAGTGGTATAAACTTTTAGGCTACCTGAATTTAACATTTCTTCGCTTATGTGATTTATTTCTTTTAATTCATTGATCACTGCATCTTGGAAGTACATAAGCATTTGTAAATCATTATCTGATCTTTTCCCATGAATATCTATTTTTTCTGAAAAAAGTGATTCAAAAGTTTCTTTGTCAATCATCTGATTGTTGTACATTGTTAAAGCTACAATTCCTGCTCTTTTTATTGCAGCTTCATAGTCTGTTACTGGGTTATAATTATTCGGACTTTTAGGAATACCCGCTAAGATTAATGATTCTTCTAAAGTAAGTTCTTTGGGAGTTTTATTGAAATAAAATTTAGAGGCACTACTTATTCCATAATTTCCTTGACCATAATTAATAGTATTTAAATAGGCTTCAAGTATTTCGTCTTTTGTATAATGTACTTCTAGATTTAGAGTCATTAAAGCTTCTTTGATTTTTCTAGACCAGGTTTGATCAAATTCTAAATAAGCATTTTTAATATATTGTTGAGATATTGTGCTTGCGCCCTCAATAATTCTGCCGTTTTTAACATTTTTAATCAATGCTCTTACTATTCTTAAATAATCAAAGCCGGTATGATTGTAAAAATTTTTATCTTCTACAGATATAACAGCGTTTAATAAATTTTCTGAAATATTATTAAGAGATATCCACTCATTAACACTACTTCCTTGATAAATTAAATTTTCATCTTTGTCATAAAGATAATATGTTCCAACCGAATTTAATTGTATCGGATCTGAAAAGTAAGCGTGTGTATATAATCCGATAATAATAATTACTGCTGATAAAAAAACAAATAATCCTGCTTTGTAACCAAATCTAAGAAATTGCACAATTTTCACCCTATATTTAGTATTAAAAAAAATAACTAAATTTATAAGTGCATTTTTAGTATATGTATGCTATAATGTTTTAGAAAAAAAACAAGAAATACTGATTTTAAGCAAAAAAAGGAAGGATACATATGAAAGAAAAAATAGTTTCACTAATTAAAAGTGAACTAGAAAAACTTGGTATATCAAAGGAAGAAATTACAATTGAAATTCCTAAAACTAAAGAAAACGGTGATTATAGTACAAACATAGCGTTACAACTAGCTAGAGAATTACGAAGAAATCCTTTAGATATTGCAAAGGAAATAGCATCAGGAATTACTGATAAAGCAATTAATAATGTAGTAGTAGCACCTCCAGGTTTCATTAACTTCTTTGTAACAAATGATTATCTTTTAGAAAATATAAATAATGTAATTGAATTAGGAGACAAATACGGATCTTGTGATATAGGTAAAGGTCAGAAAATAAATATAGAATTTGTTAGTGCTAACCCGACTGGAATTTTGCATATGGGAAATGCTCGTGGTGGAGCTTATGGTGACTCATTAGCTAGAATTATGAAATTTTGTGGTTATGAGGTTACTAAAGAATATTATTTAAACGATGCTGGTAATCAAATAAATAAATTAGCTAATTCAATATATAGTCGTTATTTAACAAAATGTGGGATTGAAAATGAATTCCCAGAAAATGGATATCCTGGACAAGAAATATATGATATTGCGGAAATTATTTATTCAGACCACCAAGATTCCTTAATAAATAATGATTTAGAAATTTTTAAAAAGTATGGAGTAGATTATTTAACAAAACAAATTTTTAAAGATTTGGAAGAGTATCGTATTACATATGATGTTGTAACTTCTGAAAAATCAATTTATGAAAAGCACCCAATTAATAATGTATTAGATAAGATTAGAAATAATGGCTTTTTATATGAGAAAGAAGGAGCAACGTGGTTTAAAAGTAGTGAATTACTTGATGATAAAGACCATGTGTTTATCAAAGCTGATGGTAGTTATACTTATGTAGTACCAGATATCCCTTATCATATGGATAAGATAGATCGTGGTTATGTTAAAGTTATTGATGTTTTAGGAACTGACCACCATGGTTATGTAGCGAGATTAAAAAGTGCTATCAAAGCAGTTGGTTATGATGAAGAAAAATTATCTGTTAAATTACTTCAGTTAGTACGAATAGTAAAAAATAAAGAAGTAGTTGTAATGCATAAGAGAAGTGGAAATGTAATTACATTAAAAGACTTAATAGATGAAGTAGGAGTAAATGCAGCAAGATACTATTTTTCAAAAAGTTCTTTAGATACGCAAATGGATTTTGATATAGAACTTGCTAAATCAAAATCTAATGATAATCCTGTGTTTTATGTATGTTATGCATATGCAAGAATTTGTTCGATTTTAAATAATTATAATGAAATACAAAAAGTTGATAAATTTGAGTGCATAAATGAAGAAGCAGCATATAATGTTTTAGCTAGTGTATATAAATTTGGTGATGTTGTAAAAAGTGCTTGTGCAAAAGAAATGCCTCATATAATTACAAATTATGTATATGAATTAGCATCTTTATTCCATACTTATTATGAAAAATGTCGTATAGTAAGTGATGATGAAAAGAAAACGATAGAAAATTTAAATTTAATTAAATGTATAAAAATAACACTTTATAATGCTTTAAGTTTAATTGGCGTTATACCGGATGAAAGGATGTAAATAAATGAAATTAAAAAATTTATCTAAGGAAGATTTAGAAACAATGAGTTTTGGAGAAATTACTGAACTTGTTTTAAATGAAAATGGTTCCCAAATGAAAATAGTTGATATTTTCAGGAAAATTTGTACTTTATTGGAAATGAGCGATACTGAATTTGAAAATAAAGTAGCAGACTATTTTGAATTAATTTCTACAGATAAAAAATTTATAGTTTTAGATAAAGGATTTTGCGATTTACGTAAAAAACATACTCCTAAATTAGTAATTGAGGATGACGAAGAAGATATCGTTGAACATGAAAGTATAGAAGAAGACGAAAAAGAGGTAGTTGAAGAAGATAGCGAAAATGACATTTTTTATGATAGTTCTAGTGAAGAAGATGATGTAGAAGATGTCGACGATGAATTAACTGATTTTATTGTAGTTGATGAAGATGAAACAAGTATGTAATGCTTGTTTTTTCATATTTTTATTTTTATAATTAGATTGGATGTGAGAAACATGTTTGAAAGACTAGATGGAATAGTAGAAAAGTATAGAGAATTAAGCGAAAAATTAACTTCTGAGGAAGTGTTTAATAACTATAATCTTTTAAAACAATATTCAAAAGAAAAAAGTGATTTAGAGGAAACTGTTAATGTTTATACTGAATATAAACAAGTAATTAATAATTTAGAAGAAGCACGAGCAATGCTTAGTGATTTAGAACTAAAAGAAATAGCTTTAGAAGAAATTTCAACATTAGAACCTAGAGAAAAAGAATTATATGCCGAGCTTGAGCTTTTATTAGTTCCGAAGGATGAAAATGATGGTAAAAATGTCATAATGGAAATTAGAGGAGCAGCCGGTGGTGATGAAGCTAATATATTTGCTGGTGATTTATTTAGAATGTATTCCTATTTTGCTGAAAAAAACGGTTGGAAAATTGAGGTAATATCTACGGTTGAAGGTACTTCAGGTGGTTTTTCCTATTTAGAATGTTTAATTAAAGGGAATAATGTATATTCTAAATTGAAATACGAAAGTGGTTCGCATAGAGTTCAAAGAGTGCCAGAAACAGAAAGTCAAGGTAGAGTACATACTTCTACTGCAACAGTTTTGGTTATTCCTGAACTTGAAGATGTTAATATAGATATTAATGAAAATGATTTAAAAATAGATGTATATCATTCATCCGGTGCTGGAGGACAATCAGTTAATACAAGTAATTCTGCTGTACGAATTACACATATACCTACAGGGGTTGTAGTTACTTGTCAAGATGAAAGAAGCCAGCTAAAGAATAAGGAAAAAGCTATGAAGCTTTTAAAAATTAAAATTACAAACGAGCTTCAAGAAAAACAAATGAATGAATCTCAAATGGAAAGAAAAAGTAAGATTGGTACTGGTGATCGAAGCGAAAAAATTAGAACATATAATTACCCACAAAATAGGGTAACAGATCATCGAATTAATTTCTCTATTATGGAATTAGATCGCGTTGTAGATGGTTATTTAGACCCAATCGTAGATGCTCTTATAAATGAAGATATGCGTCTGAAATTAGCAGGTGTGAAGAGTGAATAAATTTGATGAGGAATTAATTAAAAAGTATGTTCCTCATAATCAGATTGATAAGGCACTTCAAAAACTTTCAAAGGGCTATCCAGTCCAATATATTATAGGCAATGTTGAATTTTACGGTAACCTTATCAATGTAAATGAAAAAGTGTTAATACCTAGATTTGAAACTGAATATTTGGTTCAAGATTTATTAAAATATATTAAAGAATATGATTTTAAAAATCCTAAAATATTAGATATAGGCACAGGTTCAGGGTGTATTGCAATAGCATTAAAAAAAAATGTTGACTCAAATGTAGATGCGCTTGATATAAGCGCTGATGCCCTTGAAGTTGCCAAAGAAAACGCAATATTTAATAATGTAAATATTAATTTTATTAACCAAGATATTCATGAATTTAAGCCTGATTATAAGTATGATATTATAGTTTCTAATCCCCCGTATGTTTCTAAAGATGTTATGGTAGATGAAAAGACTAAATATGAACCTCAAAATGCTATTTTTGCGGGTGATAATGGATTGTATTTTTATAAAGTAATATTAGCAAATAGTATCCATTATTTATCTAAAAAGAATATTATTGCTTTTGAAACCGGTCATAATCATGCTTTGGCAATAACAAAAATATGTAAAGATTATTATCCTAATGCAAAAATAATAACGAAAAGTGATTTAAATGGATATGATAGATATATTTATATTATAAATGATTAAAAAAAACTATTATTAATCATAATTATAGTGGTGATATGATTATGAAAAAAATAATAGTTTTTTTATTTGTAATAACAGTAATATTCATTAGTAGTAGCGAAGAAAATATTATTATTCCAAGGGATAGTTTACGTTTTAGAATAATTGCAAATAGTAATAGTTATCAAGATCAGTTATTAAAGATGGAAATAAGGACAGAATTATTACCTATTTTGAGTGATATATCAAATAATTCCTCAACGATTGAAGAGGCTAGAAAAAATGTAAAAAACAACATAAATAATATTCAAAATAGGATATCAAAGTATTCATCAAATTTTAATGTTAATTTTGGACAAAATTATTTTCCCCACAAAAAATATAATAATGTTATCTATAATGCTGGTAATTATGAGTCGTTAGTTATTACGCTGGGTGAGGGAATCGGAGACAATTGGTGGTGTGTATTATTTCCACCATTATGTCTTTTGGAAGCAGAAATAAGTAATTTAGATAGTATAACGTATGATTCATATTTAAAAAAAATCATAAATAAATATTTATAAAATATAATTTAATATGAATATTTTATTACTGATTTTTATTGGTATATCTTTGTCAATGGATACCTTTTCTTTATCTTTAAGTTTGGGGACTTTTAATATTAATAAAAGAAAATGTATTCTTTTTTCATGTATAGTAGCATATTTCCACTTTTTTATGCCATTATTAGGATCAATTTTGGGTAAGTCTATTGAGCGATTTTTGGTAGTAAATCCAGATAAATTATTATTTATTATTTTTGTTTTTATCGCTATAGAAATGTTAGTAGAATTAATGTCAAAAGAGGATAAAAAATATGATTTTTCTTTATTAAATATGATTATGTATGCTTTTTCTGTAAGTATTGACAGTTTAACTGTCGGAATTGGTCTAAAAAACATAGTAACTTCGCCTGTTGTTGGAGCTCTAATTTTTTCTTTTAGTTCGTTTGGCTTTACTTTCTTAGGACTTTCTATTGGTAAATTTTCATACGAAAAACTAGGGAAAATATCAAAAATTATCGGGCTTTTTTTAATTTGTATTTTAGCGCTTATACATCTGTTTAAATGAAAATTTGACTAGTTATAAAAAATAAAATATAATGAAGTTGAGTTAACAAATTACAAAAATTTGACTAAAATCATTAAATAAGATATAGTACATATGCCTTATTTGTTTGAGGCAATGGTATATAAAAATCTTTATATACCAGAAGGGTGATAAAATGAAACAAATTAAAATAATTGGGGGAAGACCACTTAGTGGAGAAATTCATATAGGTGGTGCCAAAAATAGCGCTGTAGCATTGATTCCAGCAGCTTTATTAGCAGAAGGAGTAAGCGTTATTCAAAATGTTCCAAATATAACTGATCGTGACGCTTTATTTGATATTGTAAAGGCACTTAATTGTAGCGTTAAAATGGAAGGTACTGAAGTTACGATTGACTCTACTAATATTGAAAATAATTTAATTTCAGAAAAATTATCAAATCGATTAAGAGCTTCATATTACTTTATGGGAGTATTATTAGCAAAATATAAACATGTTGAAATGTATTTCCCAGGAGGATGTAATATAGGGACAAGACCTATTGATTTACATTTAAAAGGATTTGAAGCATTAGGTGCAAAAATTGAACATAACGATGATGATCATAAATATATTATTACTGCAGACAAATTGATAGGTACAAGAATAAATTTAGAATTTGCTTCGGTAGGAGCTACTATTAATATAATGTTTGCCGCAACGTTAGCAAAAGGTACTACGGTAATAGAAAATGCTGCTAAAGAAACGGAAATTATTAATATTGCTGATTTCTTAAATAAAATGGGAGCTAAAATTATAGGTGCAGGTACTTCAACAATAACAATAGAAGGAGTAGAAAAATTAAATTCTACTACAATTGATGTTATTCCAGATCGGATCGAAGCTGGTACATATTTACTAATGGGCGCTATGCTAGGTAAAGATTTGGTGGTATGTGGTGTAAATCCTGATCATATTACTGCTCTTTTAAATAAATTAAAGGATATGGGCGTTAAATACTTAATTAACGGTGATAAAATTAAAATTAATAAATGTGAAAATTTAAATCCAATTAATATTACTACATTAGTTTACCCGGGGTTTCCAACTGATTTAGGCCAACCAATGTCAGTTCTTTTAACTCAAGCTGAAGGGGTCTCTTTATTTGAAGAAACTATATGGGAAAACAGAATGCAACATGTTGAATATTTAAATAAAATGGGAGCAAATATTGAATTAAAAGATAATACTCATGCTATAATTAATGGCCCATCTAAACTAAAGGGCTGTCCTATAAATGCCACTGATCTAAGAGGAGGAGCGGCACTAGTTATGGCAGGCTTAATTGCTGAGGGAGAAACAATAATTTCTAATATTGAATATATTCTAAGAGGATATGAAAATATTATTCGCAAACTAAAAAATGTCGGAGCGGATATTAGAATTATTAATAACGAATAGTAATTTATTTTGTTTTTATTGAATACTTTTTATTAAGGTGATTTATGAGAAAAAGATATAAACTATTTTTAATAATTTTTATATCTTTTATTTTGGTATTATTTATATACTTTTTTTTGAAAGAAGAGAAGTTTATATATGTCAGTCTTGGTGACAAATTATCTTTTAACAATTTTTCAACATATAATTATACTGAATATTTAAAATATTATTACCAAGATAGTAATATTACTATATATGAATATATAGATGAGTATAATATTACGGGAGAATTATCTAAACAGATAAATGAAAACACTGCAAATATTAATTATTATCTAAAAAATGCTAGTTTAATTACGTTAAGTTTGGGCACTATAGAGCTTTATAATTATAAAGAACTAAATGAAGAGGTAATAATTAATTATTTAAATAATCTTTATATGTTATTAAATAAATTAAGTAGATTAAATAATAACATATATTTAATTAATGTTTATGAGGATAATTTGCAATTAATTAACAAAAAAATAAGTGATTATTGTAGAGAGTTTAATATTAATTATATTGATCTAAGCATTATTAATTATAATAATGTTTATCAAAATGAATTAAAGACATATCTAAGTTATCGTGGGCATAAAAATATTGCGGATAGAATTGTCAAAAATGAGGATAATTCAAAATAATTATTGCCAATTATATATTTTATGATATAATATCAAAGAAACGGAAACTATGCCAATTATTTGGTATGGGAAGGGAGGATAGAATGAAAGCTAATATTCATCCAGAAATGAAAGAAGCTACAGTAACTTGTGTATGTGGCGCAACTTTTAAAACAAAATCAACAAAAGAAAAAATTAATGTTGAAGTATGTAACGAATGTCATCCTTTTTATACAGGATCACAAAGTAGAGCAAAGAAAACTGGAAATATCGAAAAATTTAACCGTAAATATGGTTTAGATAATAAACAAAAAGCTGCTTAGTTTTTTGTTTTTATTTTATATTTAATATAGTATAATTAACGTGGAGAGTGAATAATGAAAATTTATATAGCATCAGATCATCGTGGAGTTGAAGTAGAAAATAATATTGCACAATATTTGAAGCAAATGGGTATGAGCGTAGAAAGATCTAAAATAGAACATACACCAACAGATGATTATGTGGATTTTGCCTTTGAACTTGCTAACCATGTAGTAGAAGAAGACGCGTTAGGCATTTTATTATGTGGAACAGGTATTGGTATGAGTATTGCGGCAAATAAAGTAAAAGGGATTCGGGCTGCTCGTTGCGTAGATGTGGATGATGCGTTTTATGCTAAAAATCATAACGACGCAAATGTTATTTGTTTATCATCTAGTATTAAGTTAGATTATTTATATGAAATAGTGGATACCTTCATTAATACAAAAAGAGCAAGCGAAGAAAAACACCTAAATCGAATAAATAAAATCATAAATTACGAAAGTAGCGCATATAATGAGTTATAAAGTGTATGTTTATGCTTTGATGCTACTTGCAAGTGTATTTGCAATAAGTGGAATCAATTTTGATGGAATAATTAAACGTTCGAAAATTTTTGAAGCAAGAATATTAGTTTTATTGCTAATTATAAGCCTTGCGTATTTATCATCAAGTTTTATTATTAATTTTATAGAATTAACATAAAAGGAAAAATATGAAAAATAAAATACTATTAATTGTAGTAGTAATTTTAGCGGTTATAAATTGTTTTTTAAGAAGTCCACAAAAAGAGACTTCTTTTTTAATAGAAGATAAAATTTTAGTGAAAAATACCGATAATAACAAAATAGAAAGCATTAATATAGAAGAATATTTAGTTGGGGTTTTAGCGGGAGAAATGCCTGCTTCTTTTGAGATGGAGGCTCTAAAAGCGCAAGCTGTAGCATCAAGGACTTATGCCTATTATAAAATTTTAACTTCTGATGGTGAATATGATGTTACAAATGATACAAGTACACAAGTTCATTTGACAAATGAGCAAATGAAAGAAAAGTGGAAAATTGATTATGAATATTATGTGTCAAAAATTCAAGATGCTATAAAGGCTACTAAAAATGAAGTATTAATTTATAAAGGCAAAATTATCCCAGCGTATTATTTTTCAATGAGTAATGGATATACTGAAAATGGTCAAACTGTTTTTGGAGAAAACGGGGTTTATCTATCTAGTGTAATTTCTAAGGAAGATACTTCACATCGTAATTTTGAGGTTATTACAGTTTTTGAAAAAGATAAATTTTGTAAATTGTTAAATATAAAATGCGATAGTATTAATATATCGGATCCAATTAGAAATAGTGCTAATCGAATTGACTTTATTACTATAAATGGAAGAAAATATACTGGTATAGAAATAAGAAAATTGTTAAACTTGCGTTCTACTGATTTTACTATTGAAATAGAGGATTCTTCAATAAATGTTACAACTTTTGGGCATGGTCATGGTGTTGGAATGAGTCAATATGGAGCTAACAATATGGCAAAAGAGGGAGTTTCTTATTTGAATATTTTAAAACATTATTATACCGGAGTAGAAATTAAACCAGTGAGTAGTATAAAATAAAAAAATATTTCCATACTTGTATATAGGAGGAAATATTAAATGAGAAAAGGAAGATTAAAAGGACTAGTATTACCAACAATTTACGTTTTAATTATTGTTACTTCATTTTTTAGCGTTGCGCTTTTAAATAATCTTTTATTAGGAGATATAACTAATTATGATTATTCTGAATCGTTGATGCAAGACGTAACGGAAGCTGTTATGAATGAAAATGAAGATACAAAAACAGCTGTTATTATGCCATATAGGTCATCAAATGTAAAAACACTTGTGTCATATTATAGTAAAGATGATGATATTGAAAAGCAACAAAATTCATTGATTTTATATGAAAACACCTATATGCCATCATCTGGAGTTATTTACGGTTCTGAAGAAGAATTCGATGTAATGGTTGTATATGATGGCGAAGTAAAAAATATTAGCCAAGATGATATTTTAGGAACAGTGGTAGAAGTTTCTCATAATACAAATCTAACAACTTATTATTATTCTCTTAAGGATGTTAAACTGAGCGTTGGTGATCGAATAAATGCAGGAACATTTTTAGGTACAGCTGCTACTAATAAGATATATGCTAATCAAAATAATTTTTTATTTGAAGTTTATTATCAAGGTAAGTCATTAGATCCCGAAAAGTTTTATCAAATGAACATTGATGAATTACTATAGTGTTTTGCTTCTTGGTAATTCATATATCGCATTAAAAGAAAATAACAACTACTATCAACTTTATCTTGATAAGAAAATTTATAACAATGGTTTAATAATAAATAACGAAGGTTTTATAAAATATTATATTAAATTTATTCAGACTAAAAAACTATCTAAATTTCTATGGAAAAAGAAAATTAAAATAATTTATAATTCGCTTTATCATCAAAATGATATTGTAAATTTATATAATATTTTTAAAGACTTAAATTATAAGAGTGTTCAACCAATTAGTGAAAAACAAATTTTAAATTTAAATCAAAAAACTTGTTATTTATTAGTGGATAATATATTAAGACTTTTTTATATCGATAAAAATAATACGAAAAAAGTACTAGTATTAGATCGAGAATTATTTTATGCACATGAAATAAGATTGCTTATATCAAATAGAGTAAAAAAGAAAACTTTATACATAATAGGAAAATTACCACAAAATTATTTGTTTGAAAATTTAAATTATTATTATTATGAAAGTTTTGATGAATTTTTTCTTAAAAATATTTTGTAGATATAACCGAAGGAAAAAAAGAAATGGCCCGAAAAATGTCGAATTTTGGCATACTAATTTTCTTGAACTTATCGCCAACACTATGATAAATTTTTATCAGGAAAGAGGTGTGAAGTTGAAAGGAAAAGTTAAATGGTTCAACAATGAGAAAGGATATGGGTTCATTGAATCTGAAAATTTATCAGATATCTTTGTTCACTATTCTGTTATAAAGAAAGATGGATATAAAACTTTATCTGAAGGTGACAATGTCTATTTTAAACTAATTGAGACACCAAAAGGCTTACAAGCTCAAGATGTCGAAGCGTTACAATTAACTACTGTATAGTAGTTTTTTTCTTGAAAATTTGTTAGAATAATTATAAGGAGATGATAAAATGAAAATTAGCATTCGTGGCGATAAGGTAGAAGTCACAAAATCGATTAAAGAGTATATTGAGGAAAAGCTTGCAAAATTAGATAAGTATTTTGAAAAAGCAAGTGATATTAAATGCTCTGTTCTAGTTCGGGTAAAAAATGGTAATCAAACTGTAGAAGTAACAGTACCAACGTCAAAATTTACTATTCGGGCAGAAGAAAGTCATGCTGATTTATATGCTGCCGTGGATTTGATTATTGACAAATTAGAAAGATTAATTCGCAAAAATAAAACTAAATTAACTAGACATTATAAAAATGCTCCGGCTTTTGAAATGACTTTTGATTATGAAGGAATTGAAGAAGATTTAGATGAAAAAATAATTAAAAGAAAAAATATTGATACTAAACCAATGAGTGAAGATGAAGCAATATTACAAATGCAACTTTTGAATCATGATTTCTTTGCTTTTAAAAATACTGATGAAGAATGTGTATCGGTTTTATATCTAAGAAAAGACGGAACATACGGAATAATAAATGTAAAATAATGGGAAGTTGCTTGAAATGGCAACTTCTTTTTTTATTGTTTCGACTTATATAATTTGCTATAATAACTTAATGAGGTGATAGAGAGTGAACTTTTTAAAAAAATTACTCGATAGCGAATATAAAGAATTAAAAAGATTTGAAGCTTTAGCGGATAAAATTGAAGATTTATCACAAGAAATGGCAAACTTAAAAGATTCTGATTTTAAGAAAAAAACAGAGGAATTTAAAGAAGAGGTCAAAAGTGGTAAAAGTATTGATGATGTCTTAGTTTCTGCGATGGCTCTTGCTAGAGAAGCTTGTTTTCGTGGTATTGGTGAAAAACCATATCGTGTACAAATTTTAGGAGCTTTAGCAATCTATTTTGGTAATATAGCTGAAATGAAAACCGGTGAAGGAAAGACTTTAACGACTGTTTTGGCGGCCTATGTCAATGCACTTTCTTCAAAAGGGGTTCATGTTGTAACAACAAACGAATATCTTTCTCAAAGAAATGCTGAGTGGATGAAACCAATCTATGATTTATTAGGCGTAACAGTAGGAGTAAACTTACGTGACTTAAGTGCCAAAGAAAAAAGAGACGTTTATAATTGCGATATTACATATTCTACAAATAACGAAATAGGCTTTGACTACTTAAGAGACAATATGGTAGTTACCAAAGAAGATCGTGTACAAAGACCTCTTAATTTTTGTATTATTGACGAAGTAGACTCAATTTTAATCGATGAAGCAAGAACCCCGCTTATTATAAGTGGTGGTCAAATGCAATCTCAAAATTTATATCTTGATGCAAATCGTGCTGTTCAAAAATTAAAAGAAGATGAAGATTATACCGTTGATGCAAAGACTAAGTCTGTTTCATTAACCGAAGAAGGTAGTAAAAAAGTTGAAAAAATATTAAATATTAAGAATCTATATGATATTGATAATTCTGTTATGGTTCACCATTTAAGTCAAGCTTTAAAAGCGAATTATGGCTTTGCTAAAGATGTCGATTATGTTGTGGAGAATGGTGAAGTAATAATTGTAGACCAATTTACAGGAAGGCTTATGCATGGACGTCAATATTCTGAAGGCTTACATCAAGCAATTGAAGCTAAAGAGGGCGTAAAAATAAATGCTGAAACTAGAACTATGGCAACTATAACATTCCAAAATTTATTTAGAATGTATAGCAAATTATCTGGTATGACTGGTACTGCAAAGACAGAAGAGGAAGAATTTAGAAACATTTATAATATGTATGTTATATGTATTCCAACAAATCGACCAGTTGTTAGAGAGGATTTACCAGATTTAGTTTATGCATCTGAAAAAGGAAAATATAAAGCAATAATTAATACTATTAAAGAAATACATGAAAAAGGTCAACCTATTTTGATTGGTACAATTTCTGTAGAGTCGAATGAGCATTTAAGTGGACTTTTAAAGAAAGCTGGTTTAAAACATGAAGTTTTAAATGCAAAAAATCATGAACGTGAAGCTGAGATTATAGCAAAAGCCGGTGAAAAAGGAGCTATTACATTAGCTACTAATATGGCTGGTCGTGGGACTGATATTAAACTAGGCGATGGAGTTAGAGAATTAGGCGGTTTATGTGTAATTGGTACTGAAAGACATGAAGCACGAAGAATTGATAATCAGTTAAGAGGTAGAGCTGGTCGTCAAGGGGATCCTGGTATGAGTCAATTCTTTGTTTCTTTTGAAGATGATTTAATGAGACGCTTTGGTACAGACCGTATTAAAAACATGTTAAAGACTTTAGGTATTGAAGATGATATGGCAATTCGTAGTAAAACATTAACTAAGAGTATTGAAACAGCTCAAAAAAGGGTAGAAGGAAATAACTACGATATTCGTAAAAGTTTACTTGATTATGATAATGTTTTAAATGAACAAAGGGAAATTGTGTATGCTCGTCGTAATGAAATTATTGATGAAGAAGAAATACATGCTAAAGTTTTAGAAAATTTTAAAAGCGCTATTATTAATTTATGTGAATCGCATATTGAACCTGAAGGTTATTTAACTGATTTTGATAAAAGTGAAATAGTTGAGTATGTAAATACTAATTATTTAAAAAATAAAAATTTAAAAACATCAGATTTAGAAGATTTAAAAGATGAAGATGTTGTAGATAAAATAGCAGAACTAGTTATTAAAGATTACGAAGACAAAGTAAATGATTTACCTATCAGAAATGAATTTGAGAAAGCAATTTCTTTAAGAGTTATAGATTCTAATTGGGTAGAACATATGAATACAATGGAACATCTTAAAGAAGGTATAGGTCTTCGCGGTTATAGCCAAACCAATCCTGTACAAGCCTATACAATGGAAGGTTTTGAAATTTTTGATAATCTTTTAAATAAGATTGATGCTGATACTACATTATTTTTATTAAAAGCAGAAATTAGACAAAATGTAGAAAGAAAGCAAACTCTAAAAGGAAATGCTAATGATGGTAAAGAAAAAGTTAAAAGCAGTCCAAAAAGAGTTCAAAAAATAGGCCGTAACGATGCTTGTCCATGTGGCAGTGGTAAAAAATATAAACAATGTTGTGGTAAATAATGCTCGTAAACCCAGTATTTATAAGGGTTTACGAGTTTTTTCTTGAATACAATTTTTTTGTATTATTTTGGTCAAAATCGAGATTAGATACCTTTTAGATACCTTTTTTCAGTAGTTTTATCAAAATTATGATATAATAGAAAACAAAATCTTTGTAATATGGGGGAATAATAATGATTAATGATATAATGCAGAAATATGATATATGTGTTTTGGTTGGAACAAATTCACAGGGAAAGTCTAAAATTTTATCTAATTTTAAAAAAAACAATAATGATAATGCAATTTTAATATCTAATGAAGTTAAAGCTAGTGAATATATAAAAAATAGTGCATCTAATTCTCCTTTAATTCAGTGGCTAGAAAAACTAATTGATATTGGAGAAATTCAGACAAAAATAAATGAACAATTAAATTCGATTAAATTGGATGATATAAATGATATTAGTAATGTTAATATATCATTAAAAAGTTCTGCCGAAGATTATAAAGGATTGGTTAGTGTTAATATAAATACAGTTTCGAACAAGTGGGAAAAGCCCGGCTCAGGTGAAACATTTCTTGCCGAATTATTATTAGTAAGAAAAATGTTAAATCCTAAAATTAAAAATCCAATTCAATATTTGATTATTGATGAACCGGAAACTTTTTTACATCCTTCGTTATTTGTTAAGGTAGCTTCGATATTGAAAGACATTTCTATGTATACAAAAGTATTAATTGCTACTCATTCACCAAGTTTTTTAGAGCGTTTTGTAACTGATTTAGGAAGTATTGCTTATGTAAAAAATGGTGAAACAAAACTGATTCCAAATAATGAAGAATGCCTAGAAATTTTAAAAAAAATGCCATTTTACAATAAAATATTAAATTATAGCGATGATGAATTAAAAACTACAAAATCTTGCTTTAAAGATATAAGAGGAATTATTAATAATTTTGGGAGTTACTTTGATGTTTTTTTGAAACCCAAAATAATTCATTCCCTATTTGCAAAAACAGTCGTAATTGGTGAAGGTAGAGCTGAAAAAATACTTTTTGACTGTTTAAAAAAAGAAAAAGGTAATACATATTTAAGTGATATTGAATTTATAGAATTGTACGGAAAAGAACTTATGCCTTATTTTGCTAATTTAATGGCAATCATCGGTATAGAAACAATTATAATATTTGATGAAGATAAAAATCATACTGACGAATTTAATTTAGGTTTAAATGCCGAATTGCATTTACTCGAAAACATTTCTTTTGACTATGATATAGAGAATTATTTGGGAATATTGAGAAATAAAAATGATAGAAATTTTAAATCAATAGTTTCACCAATATCAATTTATCAATTATACTTTAACAGAGATAAGAAAGTTATTGATTTGATAAACAAAATTGATAAAAAACTATTAAATTCTATCAAATAAGTATTTTATAATGGTATAATAAATTTAGGAGTTGATAATATGACAAGATATTATTGTAGTGGATTTGATATTAACAATGCTTTTGGACATGGATTAGGGGATATGTTTTTAAATGAATTAAAAGACACTAAAAGCATAGTTTATATTCCTGGGAGTCCTGAAAAAATCCAAAAAGCAAGAGAAAAATATGTACCCGTATTTACAGAACATTTTAAAAATGTTGGAATACAATTTGATAGTAGTATTATAATAACACCAGAAATGAATAACGATGAAGCACAAAAAGCTGTTAAAGAAGCAAGCTTCATTATGCTAATGGGTGGAGATCCGTTTAAACAAAAAGAAATGTGTGAAAAATTAGGATTATTAGATGAACTAAAAAAATATGATGGGGTAATGTTAGGATTTAGTGCAGGTGCTATGCTTATGTCAAAACATATAATTATTACACCATGTAGCGAAGAATATCCTGAATTTCATATAGAAGAAGGATTAAATTTAGATGGTATTTCAATTTATCCACATAATAATACTAATCAAGAAGAATATCCTAATACATTAGTTGTTGGAGATGAAACTTATCAAAAAGAAGATTTATTAAAAGTTGCTAATGAATATGGAGAATATTATTTGTTACAAGATTTGTTTAAGAGAAGATGGTCTTACTGATGTTAGTATAATAAAATCAACAAATGGTAGTTTAGAGTTTTATATAGAAAATGATGGAAGAGTTTGGTTAGTAAAATCAGGAGAAATAAATTTAACAAATTCAACTTCAAAAGCAATAAAAAAATAGCAATACAAAAAATATTCGAAAAAGGCCAATTTTTGAAAATTAGATACCTTTTTAGATACCCTCAGATAGGGCTCC
>SVAQ01000002.1 GCA_015059305.1 Bacillota bacterium
TTTCTTTTATACTAATAAAATACATATTAATATTACGATTTTTTATTTTTAATATTTCTTTAATTTTATTTATTTGTTTATTATCTATTTTATCAGAAAAAGGAATAATTATATCTAAAGTTCCAAAAAAACGATTATTATAAGGCTTAATTTTAAACCAGTCATTTCCATTCATTCGGCCTAAAAATTTAAAATACTTTCCTGTTTTTAATAATAAAGGAAAATAATTTAATACAATTTCATTATGATTTAAATCATGATATTTTTTATAATCAAATAAAAATAATTCTTGTAAAGTTTTAGTAAAATTATATGGATATACTTCAGGATGCCAGGGAAAATTATCAAAATCATCTCTTCCATTGATACAATATTGACAATCTTCAAGCGGTTCTGAAATTAATTTCATTAAATCTTCTTCACTTTTTAAATCATTTATATTTATATATGATTTTGGATTTTCTTCAAGATTTAAGTATTCCATCATATAAGGAAGAGTGCAACAAGAATAAATTTTATTTTTATATAAAATAAATTGATATGGTTTCTCATTAAAATGTCTGCAATTTTTAAAAGCCTATAAATAATCTTGTTTAATAAATTTACTATATAAAAATCTATTAAAAAATAATCTTAATCCTGAAACTCTTAATGGAATATTTAATTTTTTAAAACGTTCATCCTATTCTTCATGTTTTTCAAGGAAAATTGGATAAAGAGATTTTTGAAAATAAATATTATTATTATATAATTTAATTAAATTGTCATCTGATATTTTATCTAATAATAAACCATTTGTCCAAACTTGAGTATGTGCTGCTGTATTATTATATTTAATTAATATATCCATTAAATCCATAAAATCTGGATGTATTAAAGTTTCTCCACCGGTAATATCAATTGTTCTTAAATTTGGTAATTTTTCTTTTAAAATTTTTATATTATTTTCAAATTCTTCTTTAGAAATAGACCACCCTTCGTTTTTTGTAGAACATAAAACAGAACAGCCAGTACAATTTAAATTACATTTTGTATTAATAATTACTAAAAATGAATATTTACTATTATTCATTTATTTTTCTCCTTTTTATAATTTTATAATCATTATTTTGATTATTATCTAAAGGTAAATAATAAATATATTTACTAAAAGTATATTTATTTACTATTTCTTCTAAAGTAATATTTTCTGTTTTTAAAAAGAAAATATTATTTTGATTCATATTACCAGGTCTAAATAAATTATAAATTTGATTTTCTATATTTATATTATTTTCTTTTATACTAATAAAATACATATTAATATTACGATTTTTTATTTTTAATATTTCTTTAATTTTATTTATTTGTTTATTATCTATTTTATCAGAAAAAGGAATAATTATATCTAAAGTTCCAAATATTTTTTTATAATAATTTCTAATTGCATAAAAATCATTTCCACGATGTCTTCCCATATACTAAATATATTTATTAGCATTTGTTAAAATTTCAGAAATTGATTTAATTGAATTAATATCATTAAGTAAATTAAAATATTCATCATAATTATATAGATATAAATCTTTTAATGATTTAAAATTATAATTTTTATTTTTAAAATTTCCAGCAGACCATGGAAAAACATCATTTCCCATATTTTTATCTCTACAATATTTACATATATTATGGCCTTCTGAAACTAATTTCATTAAATCTTCTTCACTTTTTAAGTCACTGATATTTATATAACATTTTGGATCATCTGGTAAATTTAAGTTTTCAATCATATGGGGTTCGGTTGGGCAACAATAAATTTTATTTTTATATAAAATAAATTGATATGGTTCATGAAAATATTCACATGTTTTAAATTGTTCTTCTATATCCATATGGCCATTTAAATTATATCTAGGTTTATTAAAGAAAATTCGCATACCATTGCTATGTATATTTAATTTTAATTTTTTAAATCGTTTTTTCTAATTTTCCTAATACTATAAAATTCCAGGATAAATAGCAATCTAAAAATAAATATTATTATTATATAATTTAATTAAATCTTCATCTGATATTTTATCTAATAATAAACCATTCGTCCAAACTAAATGTGAAGTTTTTTCTTTAAAAGAAATTAATATATCCATTAAATCCATAAAATCTGGATGTATTAAAGTTTCTCCGCCTGTAATATCAATTGCATCTAAATTTGGTAATTTTTCTTTTAAAATTTTTAAATTATTTTCAAATTCCTTTTTAGGAATAAACCACTTATTTTCTTCATTTATATTACTACACATCCAGGCACATCCGCTACAATTTAAATTACAATTATTAGTTATAGCAATTAAAAATGAATATTTCATTAATTATAAATCCTTTCTGTATAATTTATTTCTGGATAATAAGAATAATCACTAGAATATAATATATAATCTCTTAAAATATCTCTAGTTGGCCACCCTCTATCTTGTATTTTAAATATTTCTATATATGGAGAAAATAAATCTAAATCCATTGGTCTAATTCTTGTAGCATATTTCCATTTTAATAAATTTCCACCTAATCTTCCTGGACAATAACTATTTTCTGTTTTATATTCTCTTTCCCAATGATGTTTTCCATCGCAATGAGCATGACAATAAGCATTTACTAATAAGATATATTTATATTTTTTTGTTAATTGTTTTATTTCATTTAAATTTCTACAAAAAGGAAAATGTAAAACTATATAATCAAAATAATTTTCATAATTATGATTATTATTTATTTCTTTTAATGTTAATCGCATTGAAATAGAACCAACTACAATAAAATTAGAATCAATATTTTTAATAATTTTTGCTTGTTCTAAATTTCCTACGCAAAAATTAGAAAAACCTAAATTTATATAGTATTGTAATTTTTCTTTTGACATTATTTGCTCTTGTTTTTGTAATAATAATTGTAATTTATTTGGAAACATACTATTAATGAGATGAATATGTTTTTCATATTCATCTCTTGTTAATATATTTATAAGTAAATTTGATTCATGCCCTCTTAAAATTGTTTCATAATCTTCATAAAATGGAGGTATATAAATACAAGCAATTGTTAATCCTTCTGGATCAAAAATTTTTAAACTTTCTATTAATTTTATATCAAAATTGTAAGGAATTTCAAATAACCGTTTTTTTGTCATATATTATATGCCCCTTTAACTTTTTCACGAAATACTTTTATATATTCTTCAGGTAAATGAATTTCTGAGTGAACACTACATATTCTTTTTTCTTGATCCAAATCAATAATTGGAGAAGAAATTCTTTGTAAATATTTATTTTTAAAAATAAAATTATCAGAAATTTGTTTTTTTATTTTATTTAATTTTTCTTCTATTTCTTGATTATCTGAAAAATTTTGTTCAATATATATTAACTATTCATAATTAATTGCATCATAATTAAAAGAATTATCATACATAAAATTTTCATTTGTTAATATTTTTAAATATTCTAATGCTTCTTCAGCATTATTAAATAGAGGAAAAGTATTTTTTGTATTTGATATTAAAAAATTTATCATTGTATAATTTGGATACTCTCTCATACTAAACCCCCTGTTTGTGAACTATTTATTAAATTATTACATAAAATAGAAAAATATTGTTTATAAGATTCTTCTGTTATTTCATTTTTTATTTTTTCGGATAAATTTAATTTTAATATTTTATATATTAAAAAAGAATATTTAGCTCTTTTTAATTGACAGGTTTCTCTAATTGGAATTAATGGATTTAAAACTTTATAATAAGCATCTCCATGACAAAAACCTGGACATAAAGGCATATAAAAACAATATTCACATTGAGGTGTCATATTATGTTTTGAATGAGCGCATACAATTAAAGCTGAAATATTATTTGGAATACATTTAGTAATAATATTATTTTCAACTTCAAAAAATCCTATAGTTAAATCATCATATTGAATTTTTTTACACATTGTTAAAGATAAATCATTTAAAATAATATGTAAATTTTTATGCAAATTACAATTTTGTTTACAAGTTCCTGTATTATTTATTATTCCTTTATCTTTCAAAGAAATAATAGAATTTTCATTTAATAAAAAATTTATAAAATTGTCTTGTTTTAATTGAATAAAATAATCAATATAAAAATTTATAAAATCTATATAAATATCAATATTTTCTTCATTCCATAATTCACTTTCTTGTTCAATTATTTGAATTTGAGAATAAGGAATTGTTTGAATTAAAAACTTAAAGAAATTCTTTTGATCTATTATATTTTCTGGAGTAATTCTATTATAAATATTTAAATTATATTCTTTACAAAATGATAAAAAATTATGTATATTACATTGAGTAGATTTAGATATTTCAAGATTAAAATTAATTTTTATATCTAAATTATATAATTTAAATTCTTTAATTTTTTCTTCTAAAAAAATCAAATCTTGGTCTTTTAATTTTTCTATTTCAAAAGTAAAATTAATAATTTTATTTACTTTACTATCTGAAAAATTTTCAGATAGTAAAGTAAAAACTTTTTCTTTTAAAATATCATTAAAAAACCAATTATCATCTTCTATATATAAATCGCAAATAAAATTATTATTATTATACCAATTTAAAAATAATATAAAATTATTAATAATTTTATTTATATCATTATTTATTTCTTGTTCTTTAATAAATATACTATTATTATAATCATTATTATTATAAAAAGAAATTGATATATTTTTTGTATTTCCTTTTTTATAATAATAATAATAATTACGATTTAATATATCATTAATTAATAAAATATCTTGTTCTTTTACTGATATCATAAAATTTATTCTTCCAATCTTTGAATTTTATCACTAATACTTTCTTTAATAGTCCATTTTAAATCTTCTAAATGATAATTATAAGCAGTTTGAGAATAACCATTTAACCATCTTCTAATAATATCCTATCCAGATAAATAAGGAAAACTTGTAACCTAACAAGACGTTTTAAAACATTCATTAATCATTCCAGAAGAAATAAAATGAACATATAATAACTCCGGACTTTTTACATATACTTCATCTAATTGATGAGATAATGCTAATTCTTGACACATTGCATATCCTAAAGAAATATACGGAAAATAAGTGTCTTTAAAACCTCCCATAATATCATACCATTTATGATCAGCAGTCTCTTTTTCAGTTGCTGTTAAAGGATTATAAAACTAATGACTAGCAATTAACATTTTTTTATATTTTTTATAGTCTTTTTCTTCTAAAAATTCATTTTGAAATTTTTCAGTATGTTCAATCCATCCATCTGGACACTAACAAATTGTTCCATCTGGAATAATTGTAACAGCTCTCTAAGAAGCTTCAGGACATTCATGATTTGATTTACATAAAGGCCAATCTAATTCATGGTTATAAAATAATCTCATAATCTAATCATTTGTTCTACGAAAAGCATTTTCTGTATATAAAGTTTGTTCAATTACTTTAATTAATTTTACAATTTCCATTCCTTCTGTAGAAGATGTTTCTTGTGGAGTTGCAATTGTTGGAAAATTTATCATAGAATTAACAAATATAGAAGGATTCTTTGCATTCTTAGTAGTTTCAATTAATTGACGAATTTCTTTATCCCAAAAGTTAATATGTTTTTTTATATTATCTAAATTAGAAAAATGTTTAAGAAAATTTTTTTGAGTTCCTGTACTACTTACACAAAAATGTACTGAAATATTTGGTAAATACATTTCTTCTAATTGTTCATATAATTCATAACAATTACGATGATACTATTTCCAACTTGCAGTATGACCATCTTGAATAAATATATCTCCTTCAGTACCATCGATAGACATTTGAACATGGAAATGCAAAAGATTATTTTCTTTTCTTGGAGTTATATTATCATTAATTACTTGTAATAATTGACATAAATCAGATATATTTGTATGAACCCAGTTAGTAGGAACAACAATGCCTTGTATATCTGGACAAAATTTAATAAGTTCTATCATTCCATCAATTATTTTATCAATATGAATAAAAGGTTCTCCACCCCAAAAAGAAAGATCTGTAACTTCTTTTGGATCGCAATTTAATTTTTCAAAAACTTTTTTTATGTTCTATACATATGTTCCATCTTTCCAAGACTCAATAATCCATTTATCATATTGTCTAAAACTTCTATTTTTATGTAAAAAACAATAAGAACATTTTAAATCGCAAAAAGATGAAGTTATAATATTTAAATGTTCAATTGAATACATATATTATTTTTCTCCTTATGTTTTTTCATAAGCAAATGAATATCTATTACTATATTTATCACTATAAGCGCCATATCTAGAACCATAATTTCCACTGTATTGTGAACTATATCTAGAACCATAATTTCCATTATATTGTGAACTATATTGTCCATTATATTGTGAACTATATTGTCCATTATATTGTGAAGTATATTGTGCGCTATATTCGTTCCAATAGAAACCAAAATAAGCATCAGAATAAGCAACAGTATATTTACCACTATAAACTGGACATATACCTTCAAGAGTTTTTAACTAAGAATCTAATGTATTAAAATCTGTTGCTTTTATTAAAGCTCCTGCACTAGGTATAGTAAAATTCGCCTATGAAGATAAACTTTGTGTAGGTACATAAGTATCACTGGTACTATATCCATATGTTGCCCAAGTCTAATACCAAGTAGAACGTTTTAAAGTATTTAAATTAGTTTGTAATTGTTGTATATTTGCTTGTGTAATTTTATTTCCTGCTGAAGCAACAGTTGTTGAAAAAGGAGAAGAAATGCTAGATTTATTTATCTAAGTGCCAGCATTATAATGAGTCTATCTTAAATTTTCAAGTCTAGCAAATAGTGTATTGAATCCTAGAGGAGAGCCTGATGAAGGGGTATTTGCAAAAATTTTATCTCCCTAATTCATTTTTACCTCCTTTTATATTATTCTTTTAATTTAATAGTAAATTCAAAAGTTTCAATATTATCTTTCTGTTCATATAAATCTCTACAATATACTTCTGAAAGTTCTTCTCTTTCATAAGTATATTGATTACTATTTAAAATAATATTAATTTTTTCAATAGTAATATTATTAACTAAAATTAATTTTATAATTTCTTCAGTGAAAGTTAAAAAATCATTTTTTTCTTCACCAGTATCAAGACATCTGAAAGTCCATTCGCGTCCAAGCTCAGTATCACCTGGATTAATAAGAGTTACATTTTTTCTAATGAAAAAATTTTTATTATCAAAATTATATACTTTTGTTTCTCCATTAGATAAAATTAATTCAATTTGTTTCATTTATATTTTTTTCCTTTCCTAATAAAAAAATTATTTTATTATTATTTTTTTCTAAAAAGACTCCTTGAATATAATATAAAGATAATGGTAATTCATCACTTAATATTTTTATATTCTAATATCTATATTTTGAAAAAATATCAAATAAATTATCTATATTTTCATCTTCATTAAAAGATATAAAAATATAAGCTTTAAAATTAGGTGTTAACGAAATTTCATACGATATATCTTTAACATTATTATATTCAATATTATTAATATTAATCATTTTTATTAATCCCCCTTTATAAAAGGGAAAAATATTAAAAATAGATTAATCATTTTTGCTTAGTTTAGAAAAGCTTAAACAACCGCCTTGACATTTTTTATTTTTAAATTCTATACAATCATTACACTTTCCAAAATTATTATTATTTGTTTTATCTACAATAACTCCTTTTAAAAAGAAATTTCTTAATTCTTCACAATTATTAAATTTATTACAATCAATTAAACTATCATAAGAACCAAAACAAGGACTTGCTTTAAAATCTGCTGTAATGTCAACACAAGGAATACAAAAATCATTTATTATATCTTTATTAGTAACTTTTTTAATTAATGATAATTCTAAATCTGTAAAATAACAATCAGGAATATGATTACAATCTATTCCAACTTTAACTTTTCTATAATAAGCATTTAAAATAAAATTTAAAAAAACAGGTTTTAATTTAGTATAATATAATTCTTTATTTTGTTTATATTCAAAATTCATGGGTGCTGTAACAGATACTCTAACCCTTTTTATTTTAAATTTATCTATTATATCCCAAAAAAAAGAATAATCTTCAATTTCTAAACATAAATTACAACCGCATGTAAATTGAGAATTTTCTTCACTAAGTTTATTTTTTAAATAAAGAATATTTAATACTTTATTTAAAGCTAAAAAATAATCTTCGGACATATTTTTAGGAGAATTTATATTAATTAAAACACTCATTTGAGGACTAATATATTGTAAAAAGGGTTGTAAATTAATACCATTTGTGAATAAAATAGAATCTGTATTATTCTTTGAACAATGATTATTTACAATTGATAAAATTTCTTTAAATTGCGGATGTAGTGTAGGTTCACCACCAATTAATCCTACTCTTTCTCTAGGTGTTTTTTCTAGCCAAGATAAAATATTTTTTAATATATTTAAATCAATATTTTTTTTATCTTTTTCAGTCATCATATCCTCTGCAAAGCAATAAGGACATTTTAAATTACAATATTTTGTAATTGCAATATTAGCCATATAAAATAATTCTCCTTTTATTTACCAAATAAATATAATCCCTAACCATTCTTTTCTAAGAAAAAATATAAATTATATAAAAAATTATAATTTTTTATTAAAAAAGTAATATTATTATTATTATTTTCATGATATAAACCCATACTTAAAATAGGTTTATATTTTTGCAATAATTTTTCAGCACCTATAATTAATTCTTCTTCAGAACCTTCTACATCAATTTTTAAAAAAGTTGGAATAATATTTGTATTTTGAATAAAATAATCTAAAGAAATACAATTTACTTGTTCAGAAAATATTATTTTATTTTCAAAATTAACTAATAATTGCTAATCATGACTAGCTCCAAGATTATCGCACTAAACAAATATTTTTGTACATTTTTCATTTTTTAATGCAAAAGGCTAAATATGAATATTATTAGGATATAATTTAGCAGTTTCTTCAAGTAAACTTCTTGTAAAAGACATTGGTTCAAATGCATATACTTGAGCTCCCTATGCAGCTGCATATGCTGAAAATAAACCCATATTAGCTCCACAATCAAAAATTATATCTTTATTAGAAATTTTATATAAATTATTTTCATAAAAAATAGTATCATTTATAAAATAATTAGAATATATTTTATACAATAAATGACAAAATTCCCACTAAATTATTTTATTATTACTATATTTTTTATAAAAATTAGGAATTTTTACATTTTTAATTATAATAATATCATCATTTTCAATATTTATATTATAAGCTTTAAAAAAAGAAATTACTTGATTAATCATTTTTTAACCCCATTATTATAATTATGATAAATTACAATTAGGACAAACAAAATATAAATTTTCTAAATTAATATTATCTTTATTATTATCTCTATATTTTACTAAAAGAGTAATAGGTTTATTATTCCAAGTTGAAATACCACATTTTGAACATTTATATTTATTTTCTGGTACAACAATAATATTATCATAAATTTTTATTTCTTCATTATTATTTTTTAATGTTTCAATAGATTCAGTTTTATAAATATGTTCTTTCATAGCATTAATTAAATTTAATGTTTTATGTTCTTCTTTATCTTCTTCTATAATTACTTCATTATTTTCTAATTCAGATAAAAATGAGGCAATAAAATCAATATCTTGATTCTTCTCTTGCCCTTCATTTAAATAATCTTGTTTACATTCTTTAACTATTTCAATCATTTTATCATTATGACTATCATGAACATTATTAGATTTTGGAAAAGTTTTAGAATCAATTTCTAAAGTATTAAAATATTCTAAAATTTTATTTAATTGACTAATAATTATTGGATGTCTTAAAAAATAATTTTCTTGTTTATTTAAAACAGAATTAATATCATTTAATAATTTTAATAAATCTTTGATATTAGTCATATCAAAATTATCATAATTTATTTTTGTTTCATCAAATGGTGCGTCTAAATTAAAATTATTAAAATTTAATATTGCATCAATTGTTATTTTTAAATTTTCTTGTAAAGATAAATAAATTTCATCACTTTTTTCATTTTCTACAAAAATTTCATTTACAAATAATAATAATAAATAATGACAATAAATATTATCGTTATCATAAAAAAATCTAAAATCATCTAATCTAGCAAATAAATCAATACTATAATTATCCATTTATAAACTCCTTTTTCTCGTATTTTATATAAATATTATATCAAAAAAAAATGGGAAAGTCAAAAACATTTTCCCTAAAAATATTATCTTAAATTCCAAGCATATTCATTAATTCATTAATTTTAGATTGCTCATTTTCACTAATTTCAACTGATGGCTGTTGTGACATTGCTGTATCAACAGTTTGAATCATTTCAAAATTCATTCCACCAATAGGATTCTTAGGACAAGTCATAGAAATAGCAACCTGAACCTTTTCTCCACCTTCATATGCTTGAATATAAATTTTCTTATCCTGTTCGCCAAGATAATCTTCACCAAAAGCTTCTGCTATTTTTTTAGCAACTAATTCTTTCGCAATTGCACCTTTTATAGCCATTTTTTCTCCTTTAAACTATATATTTATCATCATTTAACAACATATCAATAGTTATATCATTTAGATGCCAATAAGGTATTCTAACTAAAGGAATATTGTATTGTTTAGCAATTTCATTTTTTTCTTTATCTCTCTTTTGAGTTTCTTCTAAAGTAGAATTTGCAGACCAGTGATTAGCCTTAGGTCTATAATAATGCTAAATTCCATCAAATTCAATTAGTCTAATAACTTTATTATTTTCATCTAAAATAGCAAAATCAAATCTTCTATTTTTATAATCTAAAAATTTATACTCACTAATAAAACTTATAGAATTTTCTTTTAATAATTCCATAATTTTAAATTCACCTTTTGATTTTTGGCAACCACAAGAAATAGTTCCATTATTTAATGAAGTAGAACTAATAGATTTAATTTCATTACATTTATGGCATAAACAAATCCAATGAGAAGGAATTTGTTTTCCATAAAAATTCATATCTCTTTCTAAAACTTCTAAAAATCCAAAATATTTTCCAGTTAAATCTTTTAATGAACTTTTTGAAGTTTGTTCTTTCTAAAAACATCCACAAGAAATAGTATGACCTCTTCGTAAATCTGCCGTATCAACGACTATTTCTTTACCACATTCACACTAACATTTCCATCTTGTTCTATTATTTTTATTAGGAGCTTTTTCTAATGCTATTAATCTTCCAAATTTTTGATTTGTTAAATCAAGTCTTTTACCCATAAAATTTTTCACCTCTTTCTAATTATATATGAAAAATTCTGGCAAAAGATTTTTTAAAAATGGCCTTCGCCATTAGTATTCCTCCATATGTTTACAATTATAACATTCATAATATCCGCCATCTCTATTGTAATAAATATCATCCTCATAGAAATATTGACCACAACATTCACATCTATGCAAATTTTCTAAACATTCATCACAAACAAGTTCATCATCGTTTATCCAATGTGTCCTATCTACATGTGTTCTACGTCCGCAAGAAGCACAATAAGCAAAGTTTTCATTTTCTTCACTACCATATTCTTCTTCACAAGAATTACACATCATAGTTCCAGTAGAAGTAATATCATTACTTTCACATCGTAAGCATTTCGGCACTCCACCAACTGTAATAGTAGTAGCTAAAGAACTGATTCCATAATATCTACTTCCAGACCAATAATTATTTCTACGATATAAAAATAAAGGTTCATAACAAGATGATTTCAATAAATCATTATAATGTAAATCACTTTTATCTATAATTACATCTCTTTTTGGTTTTATACCTCCACCAACAATAATATGCGGATACTCTAACCAAATTTTTTCTTCATTTGCTCCAACAAACTTATTTACTGTTGGAGTCCAAGAAGAATATCCTGATAATGGGAAAATTACTTCTTTTAATTTTTCTCTAACAACTTCAAGTCCAATAGTAGAAGTAAATGGATACTGCCGACCAGCTGCAATCATGCTCCAATCATCAGATGCATATAATAATACTCGCCACTTTTTGGAATTCCATTTAACATCTTCCGGAAAGTTAGAAATTTGCTGATCATATGGAGATTTTAAATAACAAATAAAAGTAGACCTATCCAGCATATAGGATAGATTCCCCCCACAATAATCTCCATCAAGAGCATGACAAGAGCGCCAGTTATGAGCATTCTCACTTAAACTTAAAAAATCCAAAGGATGAACTGAAAAACATAATTTTCCACTAACTTTATCTTCCTGAATAATTTGACTTGCTTTACTTTGAAGCAAATCCAGCACATATTTATCCTTTTCAAAGAATTTAAAAGCCTTTACTAACTTTGTTCCCTTTTGGATTTTTGTTCCATCGGCGCAAATATAATCTTCTGGTGTCATATTATTATAAAAACCATCTGACATAGATTCTATAAATTTGACCAATTCGGGATTAGGATACTGCCAAGTAATCATATCCTCAAAAGCACCAATTCTTTTTCTTTTCTCAGATTCATCTAACTCAAAGGTAATAGTTTCTGGAAATTCATAAATCATTTCCCCATTAAAGAAATGAAGAAAATCTGCTTTTGCTTCTTTCCAACGTAAAATTAAATCATCTACTTTTGGTTCTGGAATATCCTGAGAATAAGTAATAACTTTCTGAAAATCTTCTTTAAATGACATTTAGTCCCTCATCTTTCTACAGTCATAACATTCTAAGCTATTATTTACATCGCCTTCTACTTCGTATGCTTCAAAGCAGGTACTGCACCAAGCAATATTTGAAGAAGCAATACAATCTGGACAATAAAATTTAGTACCACCAGAGCGAGATTTAACAGGAACTAATTCAAATTCAAAAAATTCCCGTCCGCAATGATCGCACTTCATAATTTCATCAGATAAATAATCATTCCACATATAACTAAATCTACTCTTATATGTAGGAATATATTCAAACTGCTCAACATTATCAACATCTTCGAGCATGTTTATTACTCTTTTAATTGTTTGTAATACAACGTTGATGTTTAATGTTTCAATATAGGTATGTTCATTCTTATATCCAATAGAAAGATTAACTCCGGCAATTCCCCAATAAGGACAAAGTACACTAATATCAGAGAATGTTCCCCATTCTTCAAGAAATCCAAAAGATTCAACATATTCTACGAATGGAATATTATTACAATTATAGAATACGCAATCATTTTTTCCCTGCCGATCAAGTTCAATGATATATTTAATATCTTCGAAAGGGCCCATAGGATAATCTGCGGCTAATGCTTGTGCGCCCTTGCCACCGATTTCTTCACCAGTAGTAAAAATAATATGCGGTTTATATCCAGCTCTAATAATTTTTAAAATTGCATATACACCGGCTCTATCATCAGCTCCTAATCCTTCTGGACTCCACATAATACCAGCTTTTTCATCGTAATAGATATTATCTGGCGGTGAAGTAAAAACAGTATCTAAATGCGCGACAAGAGCAATAGGAATATTACCTTCCGCGCATAGATACTTATCTGACTTAATTACTTTATCATATCTTTTTTCTAAAAAAGTGCCTAATGTTTTTAATAAGACTTTTTCTTCCATTGAGGCAATTTGTTTAAAAAGCTGCGTATCATTATAACTCAATACCTTCATTCGCATCTCTCCCCACATTTTATTTTTATCTTATAATATATTATAACACTTTTTTAATAAAAAATCAATTAAGCTTTCTTGAAGCCTAGACCTGGAACCCATTCTGCCTTGGCTCTATCAAGTGCTTGACTTAGTTGAATTGCGTTAAAGCATAGCTTACAAGAGCCACCACGCTGACAATTCTGGCGACATTGAGTGCGGGCTTCACCAAATTGTTCTGGAATAGCACGATTATCAACATTTTCACCAAAATTAGTAAGAATAAGATTTAAATTACCAGGCCATTTTTTATCTTCTTGATAAACTTTAATTAAAACTGCTTCTTTTTTAATATCATTAGTTTCAAATTCTAATGTTTCAACATATTTTTCATATGCAGGCACATCTTCCGGACGAACATATGTTCCGCAAACACCATTAGGTCTTGGAATATATCCATCAAAACATAAATTCGCAACTAATCGAATTGGAAGTCCTTGTTTCTTCACTTCAGCAAGATCAAAATATAGCGGTGCCCCAAGTAAAAGTTCGCAAACTCCAAGATATACACAGCCACGAAGTTCGTAGAATGAAGTGATTGGATATGCCCAATAGAATTTTAATTTATAAGTATGGCAAGCTTTGGCCATGCGCAGATTCGCTAATGCGAGCGTCAGATCGACCTTGGCCGCGAACATTTCTAATTCTTTCCAATCAATGCCTTCATCTTCTTTTGGAATAATCATAATATATTTCTTATTCTTTAAATCTTCATCTTCAATGAAATTATATAAACCTTTTCTATCTTTATAATCAAATTTGATTTCATCAGCTTTTTTGAGAACATCCTTTGGCTGTCTCGCAGATACACAATATTTCATATATTCACTCTCCTTTATTATATTATAACATAAAATTTGACAATTTACAACTAAAATTTTGAAGAGTGATTTTGGTTTCAGGTGTCGGTGTGGCCAGTTGTGAGCGGCCCAGGCAAATTTTTCCAGTAATTTCCTTTACTCTTGGACAAAGAAAAAAGGTGGTTCATTATCGAACCACCTTAAAGAGGAGTGTTTTATTATGCTTCAACGCATTCTTCACAATCACATTCAGCAAGCTTATATGCTTTCTTCTTAGATTTCTTACCATCTTCGCCAACGATGGAAACATCTTCCTTAACTACTACGCCAGCCTTATATAGCTTGCTCATTCTGGAAGTAATCTTTGCCACGGATACATCTTCACCTTCAATCTGAGCGGCGATATCACCCAGAGTCTGGAAATCGTGAGTCAGAACAGCCTTAACTGCTTCCATCAGTTCATCTACTTCTTCCTTTTTCTTAGCAGCAGCTTCCTTAGCCTTTTCAGCCTTTCTATCCAGAGCCGCAATTTCCTTTTCGATGAATTCTCTTTCTTCTTCAGTCAGAGCGTACTTTTCAGCGATAGCAACGAACATTTCTCTCTTAGTAATCTTCTTTTCCATTTCTAAATCCTCTCAACTTTCTTAAAAATTATCTTTTATGATTTATCTTATAATTTATTATAACATTTTTTTTTAATTTTTTCAAATTAGAAATCATTTACAAAGTTATGAATTCTTCCATAAATAGTTTGAAATTCTTTCTCTAAGTCAGAAAAAATTTTATATTTTTTTTCAGAAAACCTTTTATATTTTCTTTCCAAATCTTCCTACCACACGATTGGAGCAACCTCTGTGCGAATGGGAGTTAAATCATAATAAATAGCCTGACGATGATAATATCTATCTTCAATATTATCTCTATCTTTTTTATCCACACCGAATAAATCAAAGAATTTTTCATCATTGATATATTCAGCATCAATATATCTAACATCACCATACCATCGAACATTTTTACAAATTTTAATCAATCCATTTTCTTCATAACCTTTATAACAATCATCACATAAAGAAATGGTAAAGTTTCTTGCAATTTGATTATCATCGTGATCAAAACGAATTGAAACAACAGTATAATCATCAGTTAATTCTTCGCATTCAAAACAAGTAGGAATCTGACCAAAGCAATAACTACAATAAGGTCTATCATTAAACCAAACCGCATCTTCATCATTTATAAGGCATCCACAATCAGCGCAATAAGTAGGATTATAACAATCTTCGCAGGCAAGGAAATTACAAGCATCCTTACTATAATATCCTGTAGCAGTCCCGCAGCCAATGCATACCATTGGACCAGAATAATTAATGTAATATGTATTTGGTTCAAGATTTTTCTTTAAACAGATAGCATGCTTATCATAAACAAAATCATTATACATATCGCAAGTTTCAAAGATAAACTTGTGGTCTCTAATGCGAACAGAAGCATCATAGTCAAACTGAATTACTTCATCTTCATAATATCCTTCATTCAGCTCCGCAATCCATTTAATTACAAGTTCCTGTAATTCAAGATTCCAATATGGATATCCTTTAATGCCTACAATAGCTTCATCAGAGATAATAAATAATTCTCTCCACTTCTTGTTATTCCAGAAGATATCTTCTTCGATATAAGGAATTTTCATATCGGTGGAACTTTTTAAATAAGCCATAACAACACAACCAGAGTTCATCATTTCAATAACACCTCTACGATAATCTCCACTATCTATAATAGACATACAAGAAGACCAATCACAGTTATTATCACTCATTGTTAAAAAGTCCATAGGATGAATAGATAAGCATAATTCACCGTGGAATTCTAAATCATTCAGCACCTGTGAATGAGCCAATCTGAATTCCTCAAATCCCTCAATTTCATAAGCAGAAGCTATCTTCGCGAAAATCTTCATAAGTTTATGCCCATTCAGCACTCGATATTTCTTATTTCCTGGCAGAGGAATTTCAAATGATTCATCAAGATAAACATTATCAACTAATCTAGAACTATTCATTAATTCTCTTAATTTAATAGCTAAAACATAGTTAATAGTATTATTATTTTCTAACTGAAAAATTTTATCCGTATATTTCTGTCTAAAAGGAGACATTCTACCTTCTTTACCATTTTCATTCCAAAGAGCATTTCTCATATCAGTTTCTTTTTCTTCGTGGCTCTTTTTTAAAGAAATTTTTTTTGTTAAAATGAAATTTTCTTTGAACATTCCATTGAAGAAGTGAGTCTTATTTGCATCCCAAAATCGCAGGTATTCTTTCATTGAGATACCTCTATAAGATTCCTGAGTACAAAAAACATCAACATATTTAGTTAAAATGTCAACTTCTTCTGCTGGAAGCTTTTCAAACAGCATATCTATCACTTTCCTTTCTCATTTTCTTTATAATATATTATATCATATATTTATAAAAAAATCAATTAAAGATTATTTACCAAAAACAATTTGTAGAATTCCAAAAAAGATTAAAACTTATTAAGTTAAAATTATTATTTAATAACTCATTAAACATTTTAAAAACTTCTTCTTCTCCAAGTTCATAAATTTCAGAACTTAAATCTCCTACAATAGAAAATACTTTTACTTCATAATTTTCTTTATGTGGTTTTGATAAAAAATCTATTAATACTCTAATATTAGGAAAACAATCACCATTTTCTGAAATATAAAAAGGAGAATGATAATCATCATCTAGACCAAGAATCCTAATAGTATTCATAAAATCACCTCTTATTTTTTATTATAATATATTATAACATTTTTTAATAAAAAAATCAAAGGAGGTTTCTATCTTCTAGAAACCTCCGTTCTTTATTTAGCAATAAGGGCAAGCGTTGCTATCGCTAAACATCATGTAGGTACCTTCACTAAGGAATACTGTTGAGCCACCTTCAATCTTTAATTCAATGCCAGTAGCATCTTCATTCCACTGTTCAAGATTAAAACAATGGCCGCCAATAGCATCACTAATATGAACATGCTCATAAGTGAAATTACCCCATAAAAGATTCTGGTTGCCGCACGCCGTTAATGCGAGCGCCATAACCAAGATCAGCATTACCGCAATTACTTTCTTCATTAAAAGACCTCCTTATCATAATCTTTTTCTAAATATATAGTTTTTTGACAATATGGACAAGTTAATTTTCGATAAATTATTGGTGCCCACTGATCTTCAATATATAATCCTGGGCAATCAATAGAAGGCCATAATATATCCACAACTACATCAGATTTGTCAAATCCAATCTTTGCTCCACAATGAGGACATTTTGTTATTAATTCACTAGGTTTTTCAATTACTCTTGCCATTCAGGCACCTCCTCTACCCTATAACACATCGGGCAAGTAATATACCAATAATTCCTTGTATTATAAGTTTTGTCTGCCTTATGAAATTTTACATCACATTTATAATATTGCAAAAGAGAAAGACATCTTGAACATCTAACTCTTTTTCCTTTTGGATATTGTATAATTTTTATCACTTTACCAATCCTCTGTCATAATACGCACTTTAACAGGAATAACTTTTTTACAAGCAGGACAGGTAATTCTTTGAATCTCAAAATAATCACCTTCATCTTCAATAAATTTATATCTTTTATCAGTTTCATTATAACTTATAGTTGCTTCACATTTATGACAAATAATAGTATCTTCAAATATTTTATATCTATGCTTAATTACTTTTGCCATTTTCCTCTCCTTAAAACATTGGAATCATACCACCGCAAACCGGACATTCGAAATGCGGGAAGCCTCCCAGAATCGCATCACCAGGTTCATAGACAATTAATTCACCACAATTAGGGCATTTATAAATATCCATTACATCATCTCCTTATATAATTTCGCATAAAGTTCTAAATCTTCAGTAAATGTAATATTTTCACCACATTCTAACTGATCAATACAAATTAAATCACATCTACCATCTTTTGCAGTTTCTTGCGCTTCAATAATTTCAGTAGCTTCTCCCCAAGAATTAGCAGCAATTACTCCTGCAAACTGAATAGTTTTAGTTTCATCAAGTTCATTAATTGTTGTATATTTAAAATAATATAAATTAGCCATTAAAAAATGCTCCTTTCAGAATATCATCAACAGAAACTGGTTCAATTGAATCTTCTTCTTCAAATTCTTCTACTATTTCAAAATTATATCCAATACATTCTTCGGATTTAATAGTTGTATTTCCCCAACCAACGATCCCTTTTCTATCATGAAACCAAACATTTTCAAAATGTTCTTGCTTTTTTTCAATTTCTTCATCAAGTTCTTCTTGTGAATCTATAGTCGCAATTGCGGAAATCGTCATACCATTTTTCATGTAAAAACTACATTTTACTTTTACCATTGAATTCCTCCCAAGTCATTAACTTTGTTTTTGCGTCACTCGGTAGTGCGGGGATTTCTTCAGTTGATACAAAATACCAACCAACGTCGCAAGCATAACGAGCATTTGATTTACTTAAAAATTCTTTATCTTTCGTAGTAATAAGAGTGATAGGACCCGCAGAGAATCCGCGGGCCTTTTTGAGGTCCACAGCACCAAGATGCCGTTTTGGCGCCTCTGCGCTCGCAGAACCAGCGCTGCCGCCATATGCTTTACGAAATTCAATTTCAGTATAAAGTCGCACGCTGCGCACATTCCCAGTATTAGGATGCTTCACATCGACATACATTTTCTTATTCTTTTCATACGGCTCACTTACTTTTTCAAAGTTAGTGAATGATGGTGCTGTGTAATACATTATTCTTCTCCGTTCATAATAGCATCTTCTTCATCAATTCCGCCAAATAAATATTCAGCTTCATCAACATTTTCCGCAATAACGAATTGCTGACCCTTCTCAGCATCACATTTTTCAAATAAAAAATACATTAGTAATAAATAACCTCCATACTCATTCTTTTACCTTCTGGATTTAAACGAATATTTAGTGCGGCAACATCTACATCAGAGGCGCACTCCGGACATTGAACATACTTGGCATGGATATTTAACTTTTCTCCGTTATCATAAGTCAAAGTGGTAGAATAGTCATTATATTCATTTTCTATATTTAAAGAATCATCATACTTAATTTCTATACCACATACCGGACATTTTACACTTCTTACCATAAATTTACCTCTTTATTTTTTATTATAATATATTATATCATATTTTTATAAAAAAATAAAGTTGGAAGTTATGCTCCCAACTTTATTACTTTTATAACTATCCATGCGGTTCCTACAACCGCCAATTCCGCAATCACAACGCCTATCATTCTTCTTCTCCTAGATGAGTCATTTCATAAAGTTTTTTAATTGCCCAACAATCAAGATTACCATTTTTTACTATTTCAAATAAATAAAATATTCTTGTTCGTGTTTGATGATATTTATCATGGGTTTTACTACATTCATAAAGAGCATTTGAAATATCTCTGAGTTCATCATAGGTTAATTCAACAGTAGCACTTTTAGTTTTCATTTCTGGATAATGATTAATTTCTCTAATTAACATTTATTCCACCACCTTTTCAAAATGAAAACCCTCGATAAAAAACTCTTTATATTCAGTAAAAGGTTTTCCAGCACCATATAAATCGGTGCCAATACCTAAGCATAATATTCTTAATAAAGAGATTTCATAAGGATAATCAGGACCTTCTTCCCAAGTAATTACTTGATTATCTTTAACATAAAATAACATTAATTTTTTATCTTTGTTTTTAAACCACCATTTTTCCATCATTCTACCGCCTTTTCAAAATGATAATCATTAATAAAAAATTTCTTAAACTTTTCAAAGTCTTCACATCGATCCATTAAAGCTTCTTCAATTCCATAACAAAGAATTTCTTCTAATGGAGTTCTGAAAATTAAATCTTCGGGAAACTCTACTTCAAAAACAAATTTATCATATTCGACATAGAGAATCATTAAAATTCTATCTTTATCTTTAAAATACCATTTAGACATTATTCTATCCTTTCCCAATTAGTTCCTACCCTTTCAATAGCCCATTCCCATACAGCTTCTTCAATTTCTGCGTCAGTAGCATCATCATCTACTTCAATAATACATTCATCATTAGTATTAACCCAACCATATTCTGCGTATGCTTTAATTTTCATATTAATCAACTCCTATAACATTATTTAAATCAACAATTAACTTATGAATACAACGAAGTTTATAATGATCATTATCATAGATTTGATAAGGACATTCTCCGCATAAAAATTCAGCACAACATTTTAATCCTTTATAAATATCAAGTTTCTCCATTCATTTTCACCTTTTTATAAATAACTTTATGACCATCTAAGTCTCTACCATACTGATAGCCATGTCTTGATAAGAAATGATAATAAATATCTCTTCTTCTATTATCTGCCCAATTTACATAAATAACTATATTTACATAATCAAAGCGTTCGATAATCCATTTTTCTAATTCAAAAAATGCTTGCTTTGTCCATCGCCAAGTAGTAAGGAATGTATCTTTACCGGTAGTGCGAATCGCATCTTCATTTTCCCTAGCTTGCTTTCTTTTGGAATATAAAGATAAACAAGTGTTAAAATAAACTGTATCATCATTCCAATACCATTCACTCATAGATAATTCAATCGTTTGACCATTATCAAGTTTTTCTTCTATGCGAGCTATATAGTTTTTTGAATCCCAATGAACTCTTGACATTCTTTAATTCCTCTCTTATTTTTCTTTATATAATATTATAACATATTTTTATAAAAAAATAAAGGAGAGATTTTTTAATCTCTCCTTAAATTCCTACGATTGGGACATATTCTAAATATGGTGAATTGTTAATAAATTCAATTACATCTGGCCGATCCGCATGAACATGGACATTGATATGAAACTGAATATCTGTTTCTTTTTTGAGATATGCTGCTCCTGCGTGAAGCTCTTTCACCCAATATAAATCATTTACTGAATAAAGATCCACTGTAAAAGAATTATATCCATAATGCTCTATTATTTTAATTAAACTTGCTTGATCCTCTTGAGTTTTTGCCGAAGGGTGATATACCCACGCAATACTCTGCGGATCTGGTTCACCAATCCATATTTTCATTTAATTAACCCTCTTTGGATGTAGTTCTAAATTTAATACTTCTACGACAACTTCATCATCAAATTCTTCCTGAATACCGTCTTCTAATTGAATAGCAATAGGATAATAATTAATCTCACCTAATTCATCCATATCAATAATGCCAGCTTTCATATATACATTGCCATCGAATAAAAATGTGTCTCCATACACTAATGAGCCGAAACGCATTAGTGTATGAAACTCAATATCTTTACTAATAAACATTACTTCTTTTCCTTATTCATATTCATCATCATCATAAATGGCAGCATATCATTCATCTTATTGTCGCCCATCAGTGCGAACATCATCATTGGATTAGACATATCCATTTCACCACCATTCATCAGCATCATCATAGGCAGCATATCAGTCATCTTACTGCCATTATTCAGCATTAAGAAAGGCAGCATGTTGCCGAATGGCTGATCCTTAGAAGTATTAAAACTCATATCGCCCATGATATTAACCAGCTTTGTGTAGAAATCAAAACCGAATGGACTCTTGGTAGGAATAATTGTCTTCTGTTCCTTATTAAAGATATCTTCCACGATAGGATATGCAGTATTTTCATCAAAGTCGATTACTCTTACCCAAGTGCCATTGTGCTTAATAAAATCATTTACTGTAACCTTATCCTTTGGCACAGGCATCTGGTAGAATGGAATATCCATATCAAACATCAGAGCAGTTACATCTACCCAGTCGCCAGTCTTCTTTTCCAGAGCAATCCATTCAGAAGTGCCACTATTATCCATAGACTGGAATGCTGGACCATACATAGACATCTTAACGCCACTTGCCTTACCGAAATTAAAATCCTTCATAATACTCTTCATATTCATATTTCTCTTTTCCTCTCTTAATTTTAAATTATCTACTGCTTCTTTTAATTCTTTAATTGAATCTGCTGCTGTTTCCGCAGATATTGCTACATTTGACCAGAAACCATCATTTTGAATCTTTAATACAGAAGGATCTATATCAGAAGAAATTTTTAATGAATCTGGATCTACTGTAATCTTTGTTGAAATTGTTTCTGGTAACTTATAATCTACTTCAGTAGCTGTCGTTCCATAAAAATTGATAGGATTTTCTACTGCTGAACTAGCAGTTGCATATGCCTCATCAACATACCAAGTTGAACTTTCATTTGCGCAATTACATGTTAATGGTGCTCCTTTTCCAAACCATGCTGGTGTCATACTTCTATTATCCTCCACTATATCATCGAAGGAGTAAAAATCAAGAAAATCACTAACTTCCATTACTGCAACAGTTTCTAATGGAGTATCATCTTCATCGAAATTAATCTTATGCTTATTTCGAAGTTCTGCTTTCTTAATCTTTGGTCTATCCGGATAAGCACTATCAGAAATTTCTTCTGCATTAGTAAATATTACAAAATTGTGATATCTACTCTTGCTTTCACAGGTCATTTCCCATGTAGGGAAATTATAAACCCACTTACCATCATTTCTGTTCCGTGCCGCAAAATATTCTGTATCATTAATATCACTAAAAATCTTATCTGATACTCGATAAATGTAGCTCTTTTCGGATAACTTACCACTCGGATTCAGAAATCTCGCTGTCAGTGCATACAATAAAATCGTCCTCCTTCTCTCTTAACTCTGGAAATAATTCCAGGATATGTTTATTTTTATTTAAATAAGGTTTTGCTTCTTCATGAAGTTCATATACTTCTGATGCAATATCTGCATAAGAAAAAATATTAGAACAATGAATTTTAATATTTCGAACTGCTTCATCGACAGTGCTAAGTCCGCAAGCATAACCAATATCACACGCTTCTTTTAATTTCATATTTACTCCTTTACCAAGATACATCAATTAGAACATAATCATTATCTGGAAAAACATCCTGTAAGAATGCCTTTACGCAAACTTCAATAGGTTCTTCTTCTTCGCTTTCCCACTTTGATCTGAAATAATATTTCTTAAAGCAATCATTAGAATAATAATCGCCAAATAAGATACTTCTTAAATCATCAGTATCAATATCATACTGAGTTTCCAATGCCTTTTCTAATTCACGGATATCAATAACCGGAGCAAATGTGTACTTCATATTTGTTATTTCCTTTCTTATTTTTCTTTATAATATATTATAACATTTTTTTTATAAAAAATAAAGTAGAGATTTTTTCTCTACTTTATTTTTCCCTTACTCTAAATACCCACTTATATAAACCTGGTAATAAGGATATTAAAAATGTGGCACTATAAGCTATAAAATAGAAAGGATACATAGGAAGTAATGTAATAAATGGAAATAACTTTCCAAAGAAATTAACATCTTTCCATGTTAAAATCCATCCCAATGGACCTAATACTTTATCTTTATAATAATGAAAAATAGGAAAATAATAATGCCATACTGATTTATCTACTGAATAATCAGTAGCAGTAAATATAGCAAATGATATACCAAAACTAACGTCAGTTATAAAATAGGCAAGAATTATATAAGATAACATTTAATCTTCTCCTTTAAAAGCATTATACCTGCGCTCGCAAGTATAAAACACCAAAATACTAACGCATATAAATTTCTCATAATTATATAAAATATGACGCACAAACTGGAACTACAACGGAAATCATATAACAAATATATAATACCCACAACTGAGTCCAAGATGGAGCAATTCCTCTATATTGCTGAATACCATACATAACGCCACAAAGAATCCATAAAACTGAAATAATAATAGCATGTATATCCATTATTTTACTCCCTTCTGTTGTAATAATCTATATCCATAACAACAATCATTTATATAGAAATTAGGACTTTTCAGCATATATCTATAATCCAAATCTCTATGACGTTCATGAATTTCATCAATCTCATAGAATCTTCTAAAAAGCATTTCCATATGCGGACGCTCTAAACGATCCTGGTGATAGTGGCCCCAAAGCCAGATATGCCAGTCAAAGGTATCCATAATTTCATCAAACCAAAATTCCATAGATTTATCTACGGTGCTCTGATCTACCATTGGTAAAAATAAATCACGAGGTTCATATTGCGCAGGACAGGTATGAGTGAAAACAAAATCAACACTCAAATTCGCAACCTTGGCCGCAATCTTCTCTCTTTCTTCTGGACTTAACTGTTCATTCTCGAACCATCTCCAACCCTTTGATAATCTATAATATTTATCAACCGAATAAGCGCCGCCAATAGTAAGAACTAAATGATTTTTAATAAGATATAATTCACCATCAATGAAATATCTGATTGCGGGATAATCTGGATGAACCCATACAATATTATTTACTTCACCATCATATTCTTGAACCATTCCTGGTATATTAGATGGTCTTGCCTCGTGATTACCACGAAGTAAATAAAATGTAAAACCGGATTCTTGTAATTCTTTCTTTAATTTTTTATCTCGACCATCAAGATAATAATCTACACCAGCATCACCAAGAACAATGATTGCAGTTTCGTCTTCTTTACCCCAATAACCCGCCTCTCTAATCTGAATAAGCCTATCAGTGAAGACACCATGAGTATCACCGGTAATTATGTAGTTTTTTATCACTTTAATTCCTCCTTCATAGCAATCTTCATTACATCATAAACAAAATTATTTAATATTTCTTCTGCTTCTGGATTACATTTATTTTCAATCTTTTCGCAATAGATATCTGCGGCATCAGAAATAATTTTTACATTTTCCGCAGCCAAAAATCTCGCATCATCAAGAGAGTATTTACCTTTTTTAACTTCAATTAACCACTCTGGATCAGTTGCTTTTAAACAATCAACATATGATTCTTCGGCAATATACTTCCATAAGAAATCTTTCATGCGGAAAATGTGATGAAGTTGTTTTGGGTCGTATCCATTTTGTGCGAGCACATCTACCTTGCTTGGGTAAGGATGTTCAAGAGCATGATACTTTTCAAGAGCCATACCTTTCATACATTTAACCGCAAGATAAGGATTATATCTCGCAACTAATTCAGAATTATCAATAAGAGTCTTAACTGGCTGCTCATACTTAGGATTTACCCACATCCAATCAGTAAATAACACTTCTACGAAGTTAATATTCTGCTTGCGCCATGATTGAACCATGAGCCGCACATCTTTGAAATCAATGTGTTCATCATTTTCTCTTACATGAGTAGTAGAAACAGGTCTCTTATTAAAGACAATGTCTTCAAATGTAGGAACAATCAGAGCCTTGGTATCTACGTCAGAATCTTCATAAGCTAAACCATAGTTCTGTGAACCCTGAAGCGCAACCATTAAAGCCTTATTACCATGAATTGAATATGCTTCTTCAACATGCTCAAGAAATCTTTTATCTGTTGTCATCATCCCAAAACTCCTTTCTTTTAATATCTATCAAAAAACAAATAGGAATAGACATTAACATTCCTAATATATAAGCTATTATAAATTCCATTAGTAACCTGCTTTCTTCTAACCTATAGTAATAAGAATAGAAACAAAAATATTACATTTTAATTCATGTTATCTCCAGTAAGGATTTTCTTCCCATACTTCTTGCTGAGCGGGTGATGCGCAATGTCCTGCTCTTTCCCAATCAGGCATATATCTTAAAGCATCTGCTTCTTTGGAAGAAATAAGTGTTGTTGCTTTATTAAGACCTCCGATCGCATCAGCAATCTTTGACATATCCACTTTAACCCAAGTTGCTTCATATTCTTTCTTTAATTTAGCATCTTCTTCGTATAATTTATCATAGTCGTTTTTTAACAAAGATAATTCATAAGCAATACTTTCTTTTTCACCCTTTAATTTATCACATTCAGTCATTCTCATATCAAGAGCCTGTTTTAATTTAATATTTTCTTCATATAATTCATCATAATCTTTTAAAAGATTCTGATAATTATTTTCCATATCGGTAGCAAGTCTTTCTGCAATTTTCTTTTCAGTATATTGTTCAGACCATTCACGTACGTGCTGATCATTTTCTGTCTGTAATTTCTTTGCTTTTTTACGAAGATCGTTATAATCTTTTTCTAATTCTTCATATTCTTCTTCTAACTTTTTATAATTTTCATGCAAATAATTTGCTTCAGTTATTGCAGCATCACGTTCTTTGCACATTTTATTAAAATCCTCATTAAAAGCTTCATAAGTTTTATTTAAAGCATTATATTCTGCGCACTTCTGAACATAATCTTTATGAAGAGTTTCATAATATTTATTAAGTTCATTAGCTTGATAAAGCTCTCCTTCAAGTTCTATTGTCCTTTGGCGAAAATAATCTAAAGTTTGTAATAAAACAATTTCACCGGTACCATATTCAGTCTTCATTTTATTTAAGCTCCTCGTCACTATAATATTCGTCTAACTTACCATTTAAGTCATCAATAATATTTTTTAAAGTAACAATTTCAGATTCCAGTTCAGCAATTTCGCTTTCATATTCAAGATTATCTCTTTCATAAGTTCTTAATTCAGCTTCAAGAGAATAGGTTTCATCTAAAAGACCTTCAACTTTGTTTTTTAATTCACCATTTTCTTCTTCTAAAGAAATATTAAGATTCTTTAAATTAACATTTTCCTTAAATAAAGCATTATTTTCATTGTAATAATCACTTGTTTCTTCTTTATAAGAATCAATTACTCCATGTAATCTCTGATTCTCTCTTCTATAATCTTCAATAATAGATAAAAATAGGTTAACCTGTTCAGCTGGTGTCATCATAAGATTCAATTCCTTTCTATTTATTTTTCTTTATATAATATTATATCATATTTTTTTAAAAAAATAAAAGAGAGATAATTTTATCTCTCTTAAATATGTCTTATTCTATGTTCAATTAATGCACAAGGAATAGTTCCCATCGAATAATAAGCAGGACACTCATCTTTTAAACATTCCGCAAAAACTTCTGTTGTTGCTTCGTCAATTATTATACCATCTTCTCTTAATTCTTTGGTTGTTGAAATAATTTTTCTAAAAGGACACTTCATATTATTACCCCACTATTAACTGATAAAACATAATTTCTGGGATAAAAATCCATTTAATAAATGTGCCAATTACACAAGTAAAACCAACACCGCCAAATATAGTAGCTACTGCTCCATATATTAAACGAACAAATCCTATAACGGTTATATCTTCAAGATAAATATCTCCTTGATAATCAGTTTTCCAAGAAAAATATCCTTTATCAATATATTGATAACGAGCTTTTCCATCTGGAAAATCTTCATAACTAATATCATCAAAACCTTTAATCATCTTTATTAAAATAATTAAACCAGTAATGAATAGAAAAAGCCAAATAGCTAATACAAAACCTTTAGAAAATAATTCATATGTTCTATATCTCATTAAGATATCTATTATTTGTGGAACAACATTATCGGAAGTCCAGTCAATGAACATACCAAACTTTTCAGCAATAGCGTCTACAAATTCTTTATTTATATTCAGTTCCATTTACAATCTCCTCCAATTTTACTTTAACAAAGATAAGAGCCGACTGTACCCCATCCGCAAATTGTGTTGTCTTCTGCTCATAAATATCAATTTTATGATCGATTAAACTCATTAAATCCAAAAGGTCATTAATAATTGGGACTTCAACATTATATGTATCCATCAATTCATCAACCTTAGAAGTGTATTCATAACAATCTTCTTTTTCATCATATTCCATTATATTATAATCAACCATCGCATCCCAATAAGAAGGCCATTCGTACACGCCTTCCTGTTCCAATGCGTCTAGTTTAAGTGCGCTCTGAGCCAAAGCCCGCATTTTACTTTCACTAAGCAAATACATATAATCACTCCTTATTAAGGCTGACAAACAACAATAACCTGTTCAATATTTAATTCTTCTTCAACCAGCCAATCTTTAACAGCATCCATAATATTTGCTTCTGGAAGTTCTGGTGTATAGATAATTAAATAATCATAATGCTTACCGCCTTCGATAAATTCATCTAGAGAAATATCCATGTATGCCATAAAGTTTGCGAGAGACTTATGCTTATTAGAATTTACATGCACAGAATTGTGGAGCATCTGAATCGGCGCAGCCGCATAAGAAAACACAATGTTATTTAAATGGTCACTACATAAAGATTCAACAATTTTATCAGTGCCCTTAACTCCTTTTAAAATTAAAATATCTTCAATATGAATCATAGAAAAAAACCTCCACATCTTCAAAGTGCTTAATTGCCCATTTAATATTTCTAATCATTTTAATACCTTGCCAGATATTAAATTTAAAGTAATGCCATGTCCCAAACCACCAATAATCTGTATTAGATTTTCGGAAGTTCTTTGGATTTTTATATACATTTTTTACTATTTTATAGATAGATTCAAGACTAGCCTTGTCCGCAATTCGATATACGGAACCAAAGCCTTCTAATTTTTCTTTTTCTTTTGGCATATATGCCATAATATCGCCTCTAAGTGCCCAATATCTGCGCCAATACGCTACTTCATAGATGCCGCCTGGCACAATATGAGGAAGTCTTTCAATTCTTTTAGGCACTTTTATTTTGTTATTACGAGGACGAAATATAATTCCATTATCTAAACCCATATTTATTCCTCCTCACAATATAAATCTACTGTATTTACAAAACTATAATCAATATTACCTGAATTAAACAGATCTTTAATTATATCATATGCTTCATCATCATTATTTGCTTCGATAAAAAGTGGAATAGTGCAATAGGCGCTATATCTTTTCATTACTTCCACCCATCTCCTTCATAAAGGAAATTAGGTTCAATATCATTAAAATCTTCAGCATAATAATGAGTTTCATTTAACATTGCTTCTGCGTATGCTACTGCTGCATCTTCATTCTCTGCTTCCACCATTAAAAGCAGGGTACAACTTACTCCATATGTTTTCATATACTCACTCCTCATCCGGCAAAAAGAATTCACATTCTTCTGTTAATATATCTCCAATGCTACAATCACAATGACAAGGTATGTCAAGTGACGTAATTAATTCATTAACTGAATCATTGTCTTCATTACGAGCGCAAATTCTACATAAGCAATCTGCGCAATCCATATCTGATGTAATATATCTTACCATTAAAATTCTCCTATATAGTTTGAAAAATCAACCCACATTCCATATTCCTTGATTGCTTTTTCTCTTGGAATACCGCAGAATTCAGCATCTGCGATTACATCATCAATTTCAAAGATAGCTCCGCAGCATGCGCAGATAATTTCATTGCCATATGCGATACCATTTTCAAATCTTATTTCATTTTCTGTATCAGGACAAAAGAACTTTACCTGAACTGGGATTGGATATTTTGCCATATTATTCCTCCGGTACATAATAAACTAAAACTGCGTCATCATTAACCCAAGTCCGCAAATTTCTTCTCATAGCAATCTGCGCTTCGATTTCTACACAGTATCCATCATAAAACCAATCATTATTTTTTGCGTATTCGATAGCTTCGTAATCATTTTTAATAGCTTCATCAGTGATATAAAATGGAACATAAGTATCATATTCTTCAAATTCAAAACAAGGAAGATGATGACAATGAAGTGGATAGCCTAAACCCGCCATCTCTTTTTCAAAATCCTTAGATTTAATTACAGCTTTTAAATACAACTTATCTTTCATATCCTAATCACTTTCCTTTCTTATTTTTTATTATAATATATTATAACATTTTTTTATAAAAAAATCAAAAGAGGTGTCTAGTAACTAGACCTCTATCTGTTAATGCCAAATATTTCTTTATATGCTTCATCAACTTTTTTCCAAAGCGCTTCATAATCCTCTGCTGTTTCTTTTGGAGCATCAGGATAAAGGTCAAAGAATAATATATCTGAAAAATAATCTTGACTAATAGCAATATCAACAGCAGCTGCAAATGCTTTCATCCATTTTTCTTTTGGTAATGTTTCTAACATAGTATAATCCTCCACATGTTGATCTTTTATCTAAAATATGATATAATAATATTAGAAAGGAGATTGAAAATCATGTTCAATACAATATCCATCTTCACGCCGGCAATACTGACCTATCTTATCATAACATTTACACCCTGCCTCGCACGTCTTACTTACGAGGTCTGGATTGCGCACCTGGGTCTGTATCACCATGTTTCCTTGCTGAATGGTCTTCATAACAACCTTCGGAAGGGTCGTGTCAGACTCGAAAGCACAGCTCCTCCCTGACGCGCACATGCGGCAAGTAGAGAAAGAGCGGAAACATTCTGGACAAATTAGATGATGATCATGGGTGAACTCACTCTCCCAAATCATTTCAATTGCTATTGGATTGCCACATACTTCACAATTAAATAATTCATCGGTCCACTCTGCGCAATAATGGTCGAGAGTGATATTTTGTCCTGTGCGCCTACAAGCTAAGGACTGTGGATGCTTTAAAGCACAAGTCGCGCAAGTATCAGGTGTTGTTTTCCAAGGTTTCATACGATGCCTCCCAAATTTCATCCATTTTACGCTTACAATTAGGACATACTTTATAAGATATAATAGAAAATTCTTTACATTCGGCGCATTGGAATATTTTTTCTTTTGGATATACTATCCAATGGCTATAATTTAATTTTTTTATATAGGATATCCATTTAATAATCATGTGATTCCTCTACTCCTTCTTCTTTTTGAACGATGTAAGTCATTTCACTTTCACAGTGGGGGCAGGTTTTGTAAGGTTTAATAGCAATTCCTTCGCAAACAGAACAAACGAATAAAGAATAATCATAATCTGCTGCCCAATAATTATTATTTGACATCCAATAATTATTATTTGCCAATCCTTCAAAATATCCTTCACCGGTAATTTCAATGGTTTTATTTCTGGATAATGTAAAAATTGGTTTCGTCTGTTCCATAGACCCTCCAAGTAGTGCCTTTTGTATCAATTTCAAGAAAATCTATATCTTCATAGGTATCGAGAATCTTGTGATCAAACATATCTTTCCAGTATTTCATTCGTTTTTCGGTGAGTTCTGCTACATGAGGAGAAATGCGTGTTTTACTTAATCCAAACATTATTCGTCACCTTTATGATATTCTATAACTGGGAAACAAACTAAATCAGAAGCACCATAGATTTCATTACCATCATTTAGAATAATTTTAGCATTTTCTAACAATTCAGATGTTTCAATTACTAAATCTTTGTATTCTGGATTTACAGTAATAAGATGTTCAGCTTCTTTTTTAGTTTCTGCTTCAATAAAACGATTTGTGTCAATAAGTTGATAAACTTTTTGGTAAATGTGATATTTCATATAATTATCTCTCCGTAATATAAAAATTATTTTAACACTCCTGCATCTTCATCTCCAGCTTCTTCGCCTCTGTGCGGACAAGGACCTGGCACGCAATAGTTACAACTAGATTCTTTTAAATAACAAATAGCCATATTAATATTCCTCCTATTATATATACAGTCTATACCTTTAGCGCAATATGCACATGACATAGTCGGCGCGCAACAGTCTAATTCGCAAGTAGCCATATTATTTATCCTCATCATAACCAATTTCTTTATTTACTATGAAGCGCAAATCTTCATGGTTATCTGGGGCCGCAAAACAATTCCAGACGCCTTCAAACTTATAAATAATAGTGCCATAAAGATAATGTTTACAGTAATAATCCCAAGGATCAACTGTTTCAAGCATTTCTATAATATTTGCGCAGGTTTTGCCTTGGAGTTCTTTGTGAGAGAAGTTAGCCTGACCTATCATTTGAATAGAGTTGCGTTTTGCGTCCATCCATCGCCAAACGATTAAGTTAGCTACTTCTTCTTTTGGAACATTGAAACAACGAGCATCAAACATTGCTCCTTGTTCTAATGCGCGCTTATAAGCAGCAACATGTTTTTGTTCTTCTTCTATATCAAAATCCTGCATTGCGGCTATATAATCTATATATTCATTAGCTAGTTCGGCAAAGATTTGATTGAACTTCATGGTTGCCATTGAGGCCGCAATTGAGCACATCTTTTGAAGTTTATAATCAAACCAAGCATTAGTTTCAAGAGTGTCATAGTCAGTGAGGATAAGGGTAATTTCATCAGACTGAGTATATGCGAGTTTACAACCTTGAATATTTTTACAAAGATAAAGAGCTGTACGTTCCATAGCATTGTTTAATTCTCTATCAAATGGTTTAGAAAAACCTTTTGTAAAAGTATGGAAGGCTCTGCCGTCAAGGCGAATTACTACGGGCGTGCGGCGTGTTAATTTATATTGTGTAATCTCTTCGTAGTTTTCTTTCATTCTACGACCAAGATCATCGTTAATTGGCATAATTATTCCTCCTCTAATATTTGTGGTAATAATTTATGATCTCGCCAAAGACATAATTTTTGAGAACAATAATGCCGGCGAATTTCTTCATCAAAGCAGAAACCTTCGCAGTCTCTACAAATGACGGAACTAATAAATTCATATTTCATAATCATAACTTAAAATAAAAAATTTGGTTGTTCTTGCGGTTCAGGGTAAACTTTTTGCAATGCTTTACCATATAAATGGTAATCCATCATAGACCATCCTCCGCGAGCCCAAGCGTCTTTAGAAGTAACGGTTGTTTTTAAGATATTAATTTCAGCTTTTAAACAAGTTATTACACCTTTGCTATATTCGCAAACGATTTCACCATTAAATTTTATTTTTCCCCATTCACTAGGATTTTCTTTTACGACAATTAAAATAAAATCCGCAATAGTCATATCGGGGAAAATAACATCATATTTAGACATTTCATCGCCGAATGGTCCTACGGCACGAACGAGTTTAATAGTTTTCATAATCACTCCTTAGGGGACAGCTCTGCTGGCCACTACTCTTCTCCAAGACAATTTGTGGATAAACCAACGGTAAAATCGATCATAGGATGATCAAGCATATCTTCTTCGCAATGATAACACAAACTATCGCTATCTTCGATTTCAAGTTCATCCCATGCTTTTTCCATGGCTTCTTCTTCGGTTTCCGCCCAAACTTTGCCGACGGATTTCCAATACATATATGGGGCAAAAATTTCGTACTGTTTCATAACTAAAATTCTCCTACAATTACATCACAATAAACTCCGTAGTTGTTGCGCAAATGCTTAATTACATCAAGCATATTAATGAAGCGTCTATATTCTTCCGGATCAGACTCAGGGTCATTAAACATTTTTTCATCTCTTTCGAGATACCACTGATAGCTTTCATTGTCGCAATGAAGAGTCATATCGTCAAAATATTCACTATTATCATATCCATCTCGCCAAGGAAGATCCCAAGGCTCGATACCCATTTCTTCGCAGAGTTCATGGATACTAACTTCATATACTTTATTTAACTTCATAGTTTTTTCTCCTCTTTTGGACTTTTAGACTTTGGCTAACGAATCGGTTTCCAACGAAGATTTAATGTTTTCTGACGAGAACGTGATCATTAAATCCGTATTTTTCTCGGAGTAATTTAATTGCCGCAATATCTGCTTCGAACAAAGGAATCCATGCTGGATTGTAATAATATCCGCAAGCAACATCTGGATCATCTACTTCTTCGATAATTTTAATTTCTCTTTCGAGATAAGTAATTGCGGTCTGAGTTGTGTCCAGAAGGTATACATCAGTTGGTTCATCACAGAATGAGAAATTATCTGGATTAAGGTTGAGTTCTGCGGCCAGCTCTTTAATGTCGATCATTGGTTCATGTTTAATATTTAACATTGTATCATTCCTTTCTTATAAGAAAAAGAGAATTAAAACTGATTCTTTCAGAGAATATACATTGCGCAAATGTTTGATTGCCTTAATATCGTTCTGAAGAGCAGTGATGTAATCTTCAGATAGATCTTCTTGAATTGCGAACTTTAATTCGTCAATAACTTCTTGTAAACCTTCATCAGAAGTATCTAACCAAACATGAGAATTTTCGCCACATTCATGGATGAAATTAAATTCATCAAGATGGGAAATATTTAATTCCTCTTTTAAATCACGTGCGTAAACAAATTTAGTATTAAAAACTAACATAGCTAAACCATTCCTTTCTTATTAGTCAAAATATACAAAGATTTTGTCGGTGATTCCATACTTTGTGCGAAGGAGATTAATTGCGTTAATCTCATTCTTTGCTTTCTGAAGATAGTGATGATTAGAGTTTGCTTCTTCAAGATACTCTACATATTCGATTAAGTCTTTTAATTTTTCTTCATCGCAAGAGAGAAACGCACCCTCACTATTTTCAGTGTCCCAGAAAAATATGAAATCAGTAATGTATTTGGCATCAATTGCCGCACCTAATTCACTTAAATTAACATAGTTCATAGTTCTAATCATAACTATTCCTCTTTAAATGAAGTCACGACGAATATTAATGCGGAATGCTTCGCCAGTATTTTCATCTTTAATAATCATTACTCCAACGGCATAATTATGTAAATATAAAGAATAATTGCTAGGTAAACTATCAATAATGTTATCCATTAAATTAATCATAATTAAGTATTCCTTTCTTATTTTTTATTATATAATATTATAACATATATTTTTATATTTTTCAATTAAATAGGAAAGAGTAAAGACTCTTTCCTATTTAGGGGGAGGTTAAATTAAATTTAACTCTTTTAAATGTTCTCTTGCATAATCATAATTTTCAAGTGCAACAGAAATAAATCCCATTAAGCATTGACATAAAGATATAAAATCTTCAGTTGGTAGAGTAACAGTTTCCTGCCCTTCTGTAGCCATTGCTAATATTTCTTCAATTTTGTTATAAAGTTCCATAAATTTTTCTCCTTTTTGAAATTTTTATTTTGTTTGTATATATATTATAACAAAATTTTTGAAAATTTTCAACTAGCTTCTGCGCGCTCGCACGCCAGTCGGACTACGGTTGCCGGATCATTCGGTTAAGAGATCCCGGGACCGGCCTTCGCGCAGGAATTGTTGTGCTAATTGTTAAAATTTGTTATAATAAATGTAGGATAAAATAATAAAATCTATTAAAAATAATTTTTATGTATTATTAAAAGGAGTGTGAAATAATGGTTATTATTTCTATTAGAATAGATGAAAAAGAAAAAGAATTATTAAATGAATATGCTGATAAAAATGATTTATCTATGTCACAAGTAGTTCGTAAAGCTATTAAAGAATTTTTAAAAGATAAGGGGAGTAATTAATGGAAACTAAAATAGTTTATAATACTAAGTTAGCCAGTAAATTATGTTAGTAGGGTTTTATGATTGTTAAGACTGTGCCAAATCCGCAAAAGCCTTGGTTAACTAGTTATTTGTTTGAAGAAACAGAAGAACTATTGAATGCTCTTGAAAAAGAAATCCAACAAATGAAATCTGACTAAAAAAGGAGACTAAATACTAAATGATTACTAAATTCAAAGATAGCTCCGTTCGTCAGTCAGGCGTAATTTATAGCGGAGTATTCGAACAAATTAAAAAATTACATAAACAAGCACCAGAAAAAGCAGGAGAGCTTGCTATTAGTGCAATTGAATATATATTAACAGGTGAAATGAGTTCTGATGATCCTTATATGGAAATATTTTTACAACCCGTGGTTCCTGTTATTGATAAAGACGTTAATAATTATAATGAAAAGGTTAGTAGAGATTTAGACAAAAGAAAAGATAAATTATGTCTTGATGATATTGCTAAATTATATAATGAAGGTTATAAACAAAAGGAGATTGCTAAAAAATTAAAAATAAATGAGAAAACTGTTAGTTATCGTATGGGTATTATTAGATCTGAGTATCCAGAATTATTGAATGAACCGCAGCGTAAAAAGAAAGAAGAAGAAGTTCAAGAAATGATTGAAGAAGAAGTTGATTATAGCAGTCCTAATTTTGTTTTTTAATTAAAATCTAAAAATCTAAAAGTCTAAATTGGATTTTTTGGATTTTAGATTTTTTGGAATTTTTTAGAAATCTAAAAAATCTAATTTTGGATTTTTGGATTTTATTCAAAATTTTTAGACGAAAAAATCTAAAAATGTGGATACCATTTAGACGAAAAAATCTAAAAATTATTTAAAAAAGTAGATAAAATCTAAAAAATCTAAAAGTGAAATTTTTAGAAATCTAAAAAAATACCATAAATCCAAAAAATCTAAAACAATGAGAATGATAATGAAAATGAGAATTATAATAATTTTTAGAGTGCTTACGCACTCATAAAAATTTAATGGCCCCTTCGGGGCTTAAAGAGATAAAGGAGGTAATATATAAAATGAAATATGATAAGTATAGTAAAGAAGAACTAATAGAAATATTAGAATTAAGAGATAGAATATTTGAATCAATAGAAGATAGATATGTTTTAAAATATTTAAAAGTAATAGGAGTAATGTAATGAATGATAAAGAAATAACAAGAAAAGAATTAGAACAATTTACAAAAGATCAAATAATAGATTTATATTTAGCAATGGATGCTGGATATTATTATGAAAAGAAAGATAAAGCAGAAAAATTAGATGTAATAGAAGATACTATTAAATATATATTAGATGGAAAATATCAAGAAGCTATTGAAATGTTAGTTTTAGCTTTTTATAATGGATATATTCCTATGAGTATATTACAAAGTGTTTTAGATCGCTATTACCGGGAGGTATAATAAAAGTGGCATACTATGATGGATATACAATAGATGAATTAAAAAATGAAATAGAAAGATTAAATAAAGATTTTAAGAATCTATTAGATGCTTATGAGTGTTTAATGTGTAAAATAGCAATTCATTTAAATAAAAAAGACTATAATATGTTATTAAAAGAAGTGTTAAGATCAGAATATTTTAATAAAGATGATGTTATTGATATGTTAATTGAGGAGAGAGAAAAAAGTGAGCAATATAGAATTTGTTAAAGCATTAAAAGAATAGGTTCCTTCTGATGCTAAATAGGTTGATATATATTTAAAAGATAATGTAATATATTTTGTAAATAAAGATGAAAAAAGTATGGAAGATATAATATATTAGAAAAATCAAAAGGAAATTAATGAGTATGTATTAAGAGAATTAAGAAAAAATATTGAAGTAATACCAGGAAGGATAAGTAGTTGGGGATGATATTAGAATTAATAGATATGTTAGTGGAACAAAACTTAAAAAATTGTTGGGAGGAAGTAATAAATGAAGCAAGAAAAAATATCAGTTATGATCCCTGCGGGCTCATAGGTTCCGGTTCAATTTATAAGATGCAACTCTGGATAGATTCAAGAATTGATTTCAAAAAATGAAATTAAAAACTCTTTGAGCCTCGCAGAGGATCAAAAGGAACCAGAGGAAAATTCAATCGAAAATCTCATAAAGGAACTAGAGAAAGTTTCAGTTTAAAAGTTGAGCTTGAGCGTAGCGAAAGATCAAAAAAAGGAGCTATTGTAATAATAGCTCCTACGATAAAGAGAGAGGGAAAAGATTTTTTGAGGTTTTTGCTAACTGCCGCGTATAGGGGAGATATAAATTATATAATTAAGAAACAATCCAGAAAAGAATTATATAATTTAGAATATTTTAGTAGAATAAAATTGTAAAGTTTTAATATGTTTTGGAGGATGAGTGGTGGCCTCCCCTGGGCCAGACCACTCACCACTTTTTCCTCGTCTCCGTTACCCTTATTTAATTAAATATGAAAATCTTTAAAGAATTCCGCAAACACTTCTTCTATCCAGTTTTCTGCTTCCTGACCAGTCTTAACAGTTGTCTTAACCTTACCATCAGGTGTCTTTACAGACTGCTTTACAGTAGCCTTAATTTCATTAACGCTATTGCCAACTTCATTGGCAGTCTCAATCACCTTATCGATCACATTCAGCATCTTAGCTACGTCATCGGCGGCCAGAACCAAACCTTCGGCAGTTACCTTATCTTCAGTTGCGCCGCAATACTTCTTAAAGTAATCATTCATTACTTCCGCAAGCAGTTCCGCATCCTTCATCTGCCATGCCTTTGCTTCTTCTTCTTTTCTCTTGGCCTCATCTTCAGCCTTCTTATCTGCGATCGCTTCGTTCAGAATAGCCACCAGTTCATTTCCAATTACTGTTGGATCTTCACCTGCGCGCAGACGTTCTAAAATATTTTCTTTTGTCATTTTACCTCCTTGACTCTGTAAGAGTCAAACCTCATAAAATATATTTTTTATTTTTTATTATACTATATTATAACATTTTTTTTGAAAAATTTCAAGTAGAATTTCTCACATTTCATTAAAAAATTTGCGCAGAGGGGTTATTAAAAATGCTTTTACTGAACTATGCTATCGTTAATTCAGGGCCTAATTTATTACCTCTCCTGGAACGTTCTCCATAAAAAAATAATCGTGGCAAATTTAATTGCGTTTTTAAAAAAGTCTTTTTTTTATATTATAACATATTTTTTTATAAAAATCAAAGGCGCGCTCGCATATGCTAGATCCGCAAAGAGTATGAAAAAAGTAGGGCTCAACATATGGAGCCCTACCCGGGAGGCGTTAGGCGCGCCGACACCTAACTAAAGATAATTTAAAAAGAAAGGGAGTGTGGCCATATGAGGCCAGGCGCGGCCACTTGAACTTCAGAGCCTGGCCATATGTGATACAAAAGCCAGCATATGATCCACTGGTTATGGGAAAATGTGGGATAGGTGGAAGATGCTGGAAAAGCTGGAAAAAATTCCCATTACTGGAAAAATCTGGAAATTCGGCCTGACTCGCCCAAAGGCGGGCCGCCAAACCAATTTTTTACATTTTTTCCTATCTTTATATAAATATTATAACATTTTTTTTGAAAAAAGTCAAAAAAACTCCCAAAAATGGGAGTTTTTATCATTTTCTCTTCTTTGTAAGGGTCAATTCATAGGAATTTTCTCCCATTTTAAAGAAAATTTGTCTTTCTTTGTTAATAATTTCCAAATTTTCTACATCTTCTTGTAAAAATTCGGCAATTTTAGCAATTATTTCGGCTTTTTCTGTGTCTGCCTTGCGTGTGCGTGGCTTACTTTCAGTTTTTGCTCTTGAACCTGTGGCTCTCATTTTCTTTTCTGCTTGTTTTTGTTCGGCAGATAATGGAAACGGGTCTGCTCCTCGGTCTATGGCTTTATCTTGAGCGATAATGTCAAGAGCCTCTTCCTCGGTGCAGCCCAGCTTTGTCATTAACTTGTTAACCATTTAACAACCCCCTTTTATAGGGGGCAGGGTCTATGCCCTGCCCTGTGGATTACTCCGCTAACTTATAGAGAGATTTTCTCTTTTCCACAATCTTTACAACCTTTTCAGCCTTTTCGAGTGCGGACATCAGAGGAGAAACTTTCTGAGTGGAAAGTCCTGCCAGTTCTGGCACTTCCTTAATCAACTCGGAAATGGAGAACAGTCTGTTTGGTTCATTTGCCATATAGGCAAGGATACCAACCTTTAAGCCCTCATTTGCTACCTGTGTAGCAGTCGGCTTTCTTTCGCCTGTAGACTTCTTGTTGAGCAGTTCAATTTCATGCTCACAAAATGCTCTTTCTTCTGCTGTCAGTGCATACTTTTCAATCAGCTGTGCAAACATTTCTTTCTTAGTCATCTTCTTAGTCATAGTATCAACTCTCTTTCTCGCTATTAGGTGGCGACCCTTGATTTAACTTATACCTTATTATAGCATTTGGTATGCTATTTGTCAAGCACTTTTTTTCAATTTCTTGAAAAAAGTTTTTTCAGTGTGAGGAAGTGTTTTCCTTTAACTGATAACTCATTATAACATAGCGGTAGGGGAAAGTCAATAGGTTTTGGGAAAATAATTTTTTAAAAAATTTTCGAAAAAAGTCTTGACAAAAAGTGCTGGGTGTGGTATAATGGAAAATTCGCGCTGACTCGATGGTCAGCGCGGCGTGCAAATTAAAAAGGTGATTTAATCATAAACCACCTTGGCAAAATGACAATCTTCATTTAGTAATACACAAAGAATTGCTTTCCAAAAAATCATTTTACTTAATTTCCATTCTCTGTAAACAGAATCCCACCATTCAATATACATCATAGTATCAACTCCTTTACTCACATGGAGCCCAGCCATAGACTTCCAAAAGCTCCCATCTAGCCTCATGTAAACAGTCTTTTTCAAACTTTTCCCATACTTCTTTTTTATCTTCATCTGATAAAAAGAATATATTTGAAATATAATAATTGTTCATGTGAAGCCAATCTTCAAACCAGACATTATCTTCTATCCATTCTTGAGTTTTTTTTTAAGTAATTTTTCAAACTCTTTATCACTAATAATTTTACCTTCTTTATTTATATAATTTTTAATCATTGTATCATCTCCTTATAAATTCTTCACTAACACAACCATGACAGTAGCAATGTCCATTATCATCAACTAAAGCACTTGGCAATGCCATAGTCATTCCACATTCAGTACATTCTACAATCATTGGTAGACCTTGTTCAGCAAACCATGCCCCAGAGATTTCACCCTTTGGCATTTCCACACCCATTTCTTCCAAAACATATTTTTCTGCTGTTCTTAACATAGTATCAATTTCCTTTCTTATTTATACTTCTATTATACATTAAAACTGCTCAGTTGTCAATACCTTTTTTTCACTTTCTTTTTTCATTTTAGTTTCTACTGCACAGTAATTGATGTTAAAGTTTTCCAATACACTTTCAATCATTTTAGATTCTTTCTGTGTGTTGCTGAAAATCTGTAAACTGTATAATTCATCTTTCACAACTTCATTGTATAACAGTTTAATACCTGCCTGCTTTAACATGTCATCAACTTTGTGTAATTCTGCTAAATCAGTTTTGGCAGTTGCAAGGAATACCCATAACTTGTCTTTAGTTGCTTTCTGTTCAACCCATTTAACTAATAATACACCTACAAAGTTACAGATAAAAGTAATTACTGCTTTCTGCCACAGTGTTAATGTATCATCTGCTGTGAAGAATACTAAATAGGTATACACTCCATAGGTAAAAGCGTTCATAAATGCAGCTGCCCACATTCCACCCTTAATGGTGATTAAAGATTTTGCTGTGGATAATACCACATTGATAATTGTTAATGCTGTAAAAATAATTAAGATTTCTTTCATTTATTTCACCAGTCCTTTCAAAGCCTTTTTTTTACTTTTTATCATATTTTTCATAAACTCTTCATCAATAAAATTGATTGCATCTTCATCTTCAGTTTTGTAGGCAATCCATTCCATTAAGGTAGAAATACCATACATAAATCCTGTATTATCATTTCTTGCGTCATACTCACCAATAAACATTGCCGGACCATTATTGATAATATCCGTTAAAACTTCCATGTATGCGTCTTTAACTGCCATTTAAAACACCTCACTTAACAGATAAAATATTCCTAAGATTAAACTTACACTCATTAGTAAACCTACTGCTTTCATAGTTTCCATAGTTTCTATCTCCTTTCTATGGTTCTATTATAACACAGGGGATTTAATTTGTCAACCCCCAATTTATTAAAACTTCAAATAAATTCCAAGCACTGTACTGTGGGTCACCACTTGTATTGAATAATACAACCTCAAACCAACTTATTATAAACCATACTTGAAATAATACTATAATTACTGTAAATAATTTACCTAAATTCTTCATCATTTCTCTTACCTTTCCTTTCTTATTTCTTGTCTTTATTATAACACAAGGGGTTGATATTGTCAACCCCCTATTTTTATTTTTTTTAGATAAATTCATAATCTGAATCTTCTAATGTTGTATACTGAATGTCATCATCATCCATCCAATTATACTCAAGTAAGAAATTCAAAAATCTTAAAGCTGAATCTGAAACTCTTAATTGAACTTTCTCACAATCACAGGTATTTTCTAACAAAATGTTGTGAACTCTTTCTGTATTTTGAGGAGTATTAGGTAAACCACCTTTAACTCTAACTAACTGCTGATACAGTCCATTTAATTCTTCTTTTGTGCCAGATACTGTACAACCTGAATCATCCATAATTGTGAACCAATTTTTTCCACTATTCTGATTTAATTTTAACATAATTTTTACTTCCTTTCTTATTTTTGATTATACCTAATTATAGCATGAGCCAATAGAAAAGTCAATAGTTTTAGGAAAATTATTTTTTTAATTTATTTGCGGAAAATCGCTTGACAAATTTGCGGGACTGTGGTATAATGGAAATTCTGGCCACCTACGCACGTGGGCGGCCAGCTCAAAGGCCGGCCCGCACTGAAAAATAAAAGGAAAATGTTTCCATTTTCCTTTTTTACTTCCTTGGCTTTGACAACACCACTTTGTATTTTTCACCATTTACAGTAAATGTAAATTCTCTTTCATCATTTAAGATTTCAAAATCTGTTGCCATTTCAAGGGAGTTTTTCAAAGTTTCAATTAGCATTTTCTTTGTGTTGTCAACTTTCTTTTCCCTTTTGGTTGGAGTTGTAGAAATCTTTCTTCCTGTTTTCTTGGTGTCTTTGATAACCTTTTTCTGTTCTTCTGTTAAGTCAGAATCCCACTGCTTTGATGATGTCATTTTGTCTACTTCTTCATCAGCCTTAATCAATTCAATGGCTTCTTCTCTGGTGAGGTCTAAATTTTTCATCATCTTTTCAATTCTTTCTTTATCCATGTTATCACTTTCCTTTCCTATTTTCTATAATAATTATAACATAATTTTAATTATTTGTCAATAGGGAATTCTTTAATCGAGGGGCTGACATTTTCTGTCAACCCCTCTTTGGGAATTAGGCGATAGAGAAGTAAGACTTTCTCTTTTCAACTGTTTTTACGATTTTCTTTTCATCCACTAACTTTGTAAGCTGTGGAGATATTTTCTGCGTGCTGAGTGTAGCAAGTTCAGCATGTGCCTTGATGATTTCGGAGACTGTCATTGGCTTGGTTGCCTCTGTCAGCACGCCTAAAATTACATCCTTTAAGTGTTCATTAGCAATCTGTGTTGCTGTTGGCTTTCTTTCAGCACTAGCTTTCTTTTCATAAGATGCTAAAATCTTTTCGAGCTTTTCAGCAACGTCCTTTGGCACTGTGCAGTTTTCGATTACGTAAGCGATAGCCTTTGCATTTGTCATTTTTTCCATAGTATCAATTCCTTTCAAATTTTTTATTTGTTTTAACTTATGCTTTATTATACCATAGGGGTTGAGGTTTTGTCAACCCCTATTTTTAACTTTTACCAAAGTTTTTTATCCATTTTTTTATGCTGTTTGTAGCAGTAAGCTAGGATTTCCTTTTCTATCATCACATCTTCAAGTGCTGTGTGTTCTTCAACATATTCGGGGTCGTTGATTATGAATCTGTAAAGGTTTTCAGCTGTCATGGATAATCTACCATTTTTTGTAAACAAACCATATGTTTCACAAAATAGGCGGTATGTTGGCATTTTGCCGATTACATCTCTTGCCATTTTGAGAGTGTCGCAAATTTCAGTGCCGTATGGGAAAACATACCGGTATTTTGATTTTGTAAGCCATCGCTGGGTGGTTACTGTCGTGCCATAATCAAAACGCATATTGTGAGCGAACACTTCAGTAATACCATATTCTTCCATGTCTTCATGCAGTCTATTAACAATGGTTTTCCACTTTGCAACAATTCGCTTGCCGGACTTAATATCTTCCATATAGCGAGGAATTTTATTTGCATAGTATGCAGAGTTCATCAGTTCATCTTCATAGAAGAATATATCAGCAACGATATAGGAACGGGTCTTATATACATTGCCCCTTTTGTCTACAACTGCCCAGCCTATGTCATAGGTGAACATATTATAAGGGTTTACTTCTTCCAATGTTCTATCCAGTGGACAAGTTTCTGTGTCAAGTACCAGTTTATAACTGATACGGCGGTCGATTTTGTTCATCTTCATCAATCCTTTCTTTATTTAACTTATACCTTATTATAGCATACACTTAGTAATTTTGTCAAGCACTTTTTTCATGTTTTTATTTTAATACAATCCTTTAACGCTTTAGATCAGTAAAGTGCTTTCGGGATTTAGCACTTTAATGCGGTAAAGCGCCACTTTCAATCGCTTTTTTGCTTTAACACTTTAATGCGGTAAAACGCGTCGCCCCGGTCCAGGGCGGCGCGCCAAATGAAAAAGCTCCCAGTTTTGGGAGCCTCTTCTGAAAGAAAGGTATAAAATGAACTTTGATAATTGCGAAAGGAGAGCGGAGTCTAAGGTCTCTCCGCATGACCAGCCAAAAGAAAGGTAGGTAGGGTGTTGTCGGAGTTGCACCGGCCATACTTCTACACCCATATTATTGAGGTCTTGAGAGAGTGAGTTAAGGAGAACAGGAAACCTCACTCTCTCTCCCTCTTTATGTATTTATTATAATATGGTTTGTGCTATTTGTCAAGCAGATTTTTTAAGTTTTCTAAAATATTTTCTACATCATAGGCTGTGCCATTCCAGTTTTCTCTGTTCTGAATTTCATCATCAAAGAGAATATCTGTTTCATTTCCAAAAATTTCCTTTGGTGTGCCATATTTTACAATATGGATTTCATCAAAGTTTACGCTTTTTAGATGTCTTGCTAACCACTTCATCTTAGCTTGCGCTACTCTGTGGTTATATTCATCCGTGCCATTCTTTGCAGTCCAGCTGATAATTGTTAAAGTGTAACCCTCTTTCTGCAACTTGTTTAAGTATCTTGCCATAAGGCTAAGGTTTACTAATGGTTTTGCGTGTGTATATGGAAATGTCATTTCGTTTCTTATCATTGGGAGCCAGTTTTCTACTCCATATAAGTCAACAAATGTGCCGTCCATGTCTAAGCAAATCTTTCTTTTCATTTTATTTTTCTCCCTTTTCTTCCTTGATTTCTTCTGCAACTTCCATTACGATTTCTGCTAATTCTTCATCTGTAAAGAAACATTTTGCAATATTGAGTATTCCTGTAAGCAATAATTCTTCTCTTGTCATTTTTCTGTACCTCTTTCTTAATTTTGATTATACCTAATTATAGCATCGCTTGAGCCATTTGTCAAGCACTTTTTTTAACTTTTTTTAAGAAGTTTTCGTGGAGAGCTGACCCGTCGGGGTACCACCTGTGTCAGGTTCGCACTACTCACTTCTTGATTATAGTATACCACAAATATGGAAAAAGTCAATAGTTTTTTTAAAAATAATTATGTTTTTATTTTAGTACAATACTTTCAGGATTTAATACTTTACCGTGTGAAAGCAAGCGCTTTAACGAATAAAAGTGCTACACATTTAACACGCGAAACTCGGCGCGCTACAATCGCCAGCGCGCCGCCAAACAAAAAAAGAATAAAAAAATAGGATTTTTCAATCCTATTTTAAATAAAATATTTGGCTATAATTTCATCAAATACATCGGGTGAAATGTCAACCCCAAAGAACCTGTCATTTTTGCGGAAGGCTGTTGGGTATTGCTGAATAAGTTCTGCTCTTAACGCACTTTCTGCCCCCTCTGCGGGATTACAACCACAACTTACGATTCGATGAATTTCAACTCTTGCAATGTCAAACTTTTTTGAATAGTCGCCAATTTCATCTCTTAATCTTGCCACCACATCTCTTGTTGAAGTGCCGATTTTATTAAATTCTAAACTATTTGGATTATAGAATTTAAAGAAATAAACTGCTTGCTCATTCTTGATGTTTGGTCCGCATTTCGGCATAAATTCCATAGCTACCGCAGGTCTGCCGTCTCTAAATCTACGATAAAGAGTTGTTGGTTCAAGAATGATTTCCTCTTTTTTTTCTTCTTCTTTTTCTTCTTCTACTATTGGAATGTCAGTAAAAAGTAATTCTGCAAGGTATGCAAAATCCCACATGTCATGTCTTTTACGAGATACTGTTGAGACTGCATAGCCGAGGTGTTCTGCAATCATAGCTCTGCGCCAACCGGCAATTTCGTATAAAGCATAAATTTGAGCTAAATTTACATCGTGGAATGGATAACCACTTTCTGCACAGAACATTCTAATTTCCGGCATTGTTGCAAACATTGTAATTTTCATAATTTTGTATTCCTTTCTTATTTTCTTTTATTATATCATGGGGTTGATTATTTGTCAACCCCATTTTCAATCATTCTGAAAATTATTTCTGTCCAACCGTTATAGCAGTCGCCAACTTCCTTTGTAAAGCCTTCAAGTTCAAACTTGTTGATGAGGTAATCTCTCACTTCACCACCCCAACGGTCTGTGTGTATTCTCCACCATCTGCGGTCTTTGATTTTGATTTTCTTATTGTGGCACTTCATACCCCAGCCCATTCCGTTGTCTGCAAAGTAAAATTCTTTTTCTTCTGCATCCCATTCAGCATGGCGAGGAATGTAATAATTAAGAATTTCGTCTGCTCTTTCTTCGCTCCATTCACACTTGGAATTGAGATGTGCTTCGATTTTTTCCTCTGCCTTAATGCCCCACCAAATAGGGAAAAGGATAACTCTCATTACCTTATAGCCGTTCTTATTCCACCATTTGCGGATTGTACTTGTCTTTGTTTCTTTCTTGTTCATTGCCTTTACTACTTCTTTGTTCATCATTTTTTTACTTCCTTTCTTCTCTGCTCCCTTTTATAATTATAATATACCATACTTCAAGAGAAATGTCAATAGGTTTCGGGAAACTTTTTTTGAAAATTTTTTTGTTATTTTTTTAACACTTTTTTGCTGTAGCACTTTAATGCGTGAAATTCCGGCCGCAACACTCGCGCGCGGCCGGCCAAAATTAAAAGACCTACTTTGTAGGCCTTTTATCTCCAATTATGAAAAATTTTCCTTCGGGATGCCACCAAATTCGACCGAACAAGTGTTTTGCGGTGTCTCCTCTCTTCTCAATACATTCAAGAATAAAACATGTTGGTAAGTGTTTTATTTTAATCATTTCTTATTCCTCCTCGCCCCAAATTATTTCTCTCGCTTCTTCGGCTGTGATACCCAGTTCCGCAATGACCTCTGCCACGCAACCAAAGTTTTCTGCTACGATTAACATTTCTCTTTCTTCTGGACTAATCTTTCTCATTTTCTTTTCTCCTTTCGTTCTTTGTATCTTTATTATACACGATAAAAGGGGTTTTGTCAACCCCTTTTTTACATAAATTCAGCAATTACATCTTCAAGCATTGCCAGGTCTAAAACTCCAAATACTGTAAACTCGAAATAGTCTTCGTTGATGTCTTTCCAATAGCACATAGCACCTGGGAAAGCCTTTACGATAATTGTTTCTAATACTGCTGGACTAATTGTTTCGTATTCAATCTGTACTGTTTTCATTTTATTTACCTCTCTTTCCTTTCTATGGTTTAAGTATAACACAAAAGGTGCTTGTTGTCAAGCACCTTTTTTAATTTTTTTTACATTTCTTCATAAAATCTTTCAATTGTTTCAGTTGCTACATAGGTTACCACTTCCCATTCAATAGTAACCATTATTTCTCCAGTAGCACAACACATGCAGTCAATTATTTCCACATTGTCACATTTGGCAATTTCTAACATTCTGTTTAAGCTTTCAATTAAGCCATAGTGCTGTTCTACATACTCATTGCTTGCTGTTCTAATAATAATTTGATACATCATTTTCTTTTCCTCTCTTTCTTTTGGTTATGTCTTATTATAGCATTACCGAAAACATTTGTCAAGGGTTTTTTATAAAAAATTTTTTGTTAATTATTTAACAAGGATCATACTGTAACTTTCAGGATTTAATGCGTTAATGCTTTAACCTACTAAAGTGATCATAAAAACCGCAACACCCTTTTATACGCCAACTTGGGCCGTGGCGTCCCACCGCGGCCCACCCAAATCAAAGGAAGCATATAAAAAATTGAGGCGAAAAATTATTTCACCTCAATGCAGATGCTTTTATTTTCAGTCCATATGTCAATTATTTCTCTGCCATTAAAAGCGTCAATCTTTTCTTTTATCCAATAGGTTTCGGGATAAGCTCGCCAAAGCCTATGTTCCCAGAACCAGTCACTCTCATCATCACGCACGCATATGTTTAGGTTATGGGATGCGGCATATTCGGCAACCGCACTTATCTCTCTTTTGGCTATATGTTCCAACATCTTTTCAAGTTCGTTCATTTTTCTTATCCTCGCATATTGATTAACAGTTCAAATAAGTTCCACGCTTTATACATAGGTTCGTCATCAAGGTTGTGCATTACTATGTCCATATAGCTTGCCACGAACCACACCAAAAATAATACCATTATAATAGTGAATAATCTGCTTAATATCTTCATTATATTATCCTCTCTTTCCTTATGGTGGTAGCTTATGCTACCACCTCGTAGATGTAAGTATCTGCATATTTGCGTGTCTTGTTATACTGTAAGCCGTATTCCTTAATCTCAAACTCTATGAGAGACATTACTTCATCAAAAGTCGCCTGGTCTGGTGGTATGCACATATCAACAGCGTCATAATCTGCTCTTGCATATGCATTGCAGTAACAAGCATCTGCTGCCTCTGCTATGCGAGTGCATAATTCTTCAATAATATTTTCTTCTTCTTCATAGTCTGCCCATTGGAGCGCAAACTCAATATTTAAGCCGTCTATATCGTTCTTGATTGTGTATTTAAAGTTCATCATTATATTCACCTATTTCTTTCCTTATTCTCTTGGAGTGGCAAGGGACTTTATAGCCCCTTGCCTTATAGTTTTATTTACCATTCAAATTCTGCAATGCATACGCGACCATTTTCTTCGGTATGACTATGGATACATTCCGCGCCGTATTCTTCTAACAGCATTTTGCTAGTAGCGTCTGCAATATCAGTGCCGTCAATATAGAATTTGCAAGCATTTGAGTCTATGCAGTAAATTTTTAATCCATAGTGATTACTTCCCACATAATCCATAAGCTGACATAATTCTGTCAATGCTACTTTATAATCATGGTGCTTAATTTCTACACAAGTATCATCACTTTTAAAACTCTTAATAATAATAGCCTTCATTTTATACCTACCTTCCTGTATTTGGAACGTTTAACCTTGAGCCTTTTGTTTACGGCTCCGTTCCCTTTTTACATTTTAAATTATAGCACAGGTGAAAACACATTTCAAGCACTTTTTTCAACTTTTTTAAATTTTTTTTATTGCGTAATTAGTGTTGACTAACTGATAGGGGTGTAAAGGCTGATCATTTGACAGCCTGTAGGAAGTCCTGCAATAGACTTGTTAGGAAACGCCCGGGCCCGTGTTATGGGACATTAAAGAACGCATGTTCTAAAATCGTTTTCCCACGTAACAATTCCCACCAAGTCAATTTTCAATTTCAAATAACGAAATTCCCACCAAGTCAATTTTCAATTTCAAATAACGAAAAAAATAGAGTTCAATAGAACTCTATTTTATACTAATATAACATCTACGCAACCCTCGGTCCGCAAATCCTGTAATGATCTACCAGTTACATCTCGTTCTCTACCCATTCTAAATCCAGTACAAGCAATAATAATTTTAGTTATATGAGTATTTGGATGTTTTTCTCTATATTTATTTAAAGTTTTTAAATAATCTTCAATAGTGATTAAACCATTTACACAAATATTCCCTCCAAAACTTTCATTTTTTGCACAAACTAAATTTATATTATTATTTTCAAACAATCCCATACGTTCTAAAGATTGTTTAATAATTGGATAACTTGCTTCAGAAGTAATTACTAAAGAATGAGTCATATCTTGTTTAATATTATTATATATATCTTGAATAATACCATGTTCAACAATACAATTAATAAAAATATTTTCTGCAATCATTGGTCCATTTAAATTTTTTAATAAAATAAAAGTATTATCTCTTTTAACAATCATTTTTTCAATAAAAATAGTATTATATAATAAATTCATTGCGTGATCTCCATTAATAATTAATGTATTATTAATTTCTATAATTTCATCACCAATTTGTAAACCTATATCTTCCGCATATGAATTTGAAAAAACATTTTGAATTTTATTAAAATCTCCAAATGGATATAATCTAATTATAGTATTAGATTTTGATATTTTAAAAATATCTTTTAAAGTTAAAATAATTTTTGCAATTCTATCACATTCATCTTTTAAATTTGTAATTTCTTCTTTTTTTGCAAATTTTGAAAAAGATGCAACCCATATATCAACACATTCAATATTATTTTCAATTAAAAATTTTAAAGTATTGTAAATATCTTCATTTGGCATAAAAGCCATTGGTACTAATCTAATTGCTTCAATTTTAATTTTTTCTTGTAAACATTTTTTTAAACCATTAATAGCAATATTTGCTCTTTCTAATGTATTTCCTGTAATTTTTGCTCGTATTTCAGGGTTAATAGAGTGAATTGAAATAATTAATGAAATATTATTTTCTTTTAAGAAATATATAACATCATCTGTTAATGAATTTCCTCCAGTTGTTAAAATAATTTTTGCTGAAGGCCTTTGTTTTTTTATTTCTAAAATTAATTCTTTAAAATATGGATATTCTAAAATATCTCCTTCAGTAGTATTAAAAGTAGTTTCACCCATATGAATACGTTTAATATTTTTTGGAAAAAATTTAATTTCATCAAATAAATCTTCTTTTTTACGGTTTCCAACTTTAATAACATTTACTTCTTCAGGATTATGATTATTACTGCAAAATAAACATTTATTACCACAAATATCAGAAGTTAATAAATTACCCCATAATGCCATTCTCATTGAAATATATTTTTTTATTTGTTCATTATTCATATTAAAACCCCACGATAAATGTCATTGTTTTTTGTTGAAATTTTTCTAAGTCAATATTTTTTTCATTATTTAAAATATTTTGAATAATTCTAGTAGGAATAAATAAAATATTAATTAATTTATTTGGATATTGTTTTCTATATTTTTCTAAAGCTTGTTCACAATCTTTTAAAGTAATATTTTTTTCTTCAAATATATCTTTTGTAATAATAGCTTCTGTTTTAATTGATATATTTAAATTTAATAATTGAGTTGTTAATATATCTAAATTATAATCTGGATATAAAATTAAACTATTATCCTTATATAAGTTTGATAATTCTCTTAATAAATCATAATTCTCTACAAGATGTTTACTTAAATGAATATTATTTAAAAAATCTTTTTTATTAAAACACTCAACAAACATTTCTTTATTATTTCTTAATACTCTAAAATTACAACATCCTTCAAAATTATATAAATATTGCAATAACATATTATTATTCATTACTTTAATAAAATCATTTATTGCTATAATTAAATCATTATTATGAAAATAAACTTCCTATTTATTATTTATTTTAATAATTTTACAATATACATCTTTATATACATTTTCTAATTGTGAAAAAATAATATTATTACGTTTATTCATTTCATCAATATATCCTAAATATTCATATTTATTTCTTTTTTCACAACAATAAAAATAATAAATATTTGGATATAATAAATCTAATTCATCAAAATTAATTTGCGAATTTTGCGGATAAGGTATATAAAAACAATTAATATTTGGTAAAATTTTATTTTTTAATTCATTTAAATTATCAATATTATATAAATCAATATTTAAAGATAAATTATAATAAGTTTGTTCATAATTTAAAATAGAATCTACTGTAGCACTAATTACAACTGGGATATTAATATATTTTTTTTCAATATATTTTAATACTTCTACTAAATGCGGATAAGCTAAAGCATCTGTATTAAATACTTCTCCAGAGTACGGATCTACCCCAATACCAATTATTTCACAATTATCAGCAATATCATCAATATTATATAATACATCCTCTAAAGATCTATATTGTTTATTATCTTCATGTTTTTTTAAATCTTCTTCAGGTTTAATCATTATAATACCATTAGAAGCTTTATTCATATATTTATATTTATCAATTTTTTCTTGCGTTATCATTTTATAATTTGCTCCAATAATGCACATCTTGTAAGTAATCCCACTCCACCAGGAACAGGAGTAATGCGGTTCGCTTCGCTCCCGTATTGACTTTGAACATCACCAACAATTTTGCCATCTTTAAAATTAATACCTACATCAATAATTATCTTTGCGCTTTTTGCTAATTCTGGATCAAACCATTCTGGTTTTCCAACAGCAACAACTACTAAATCTGCCCATTCAGTATAATGTGCTAAATATTCTGTTTTACTATGACAAATTGTTACTGTACAATTCTTATCAAGAAGCATTTTCGCCATTGGTTTGCCAACCACATCACTTCTACCAATGATTACTGCGTCTGCGCCGCAATAATCGAAATTACATGCATCTAAGTATTTAATAATTCCAAGCGGTGTATTATGAAAATGATTGGATTTACCACTTATATTATCAATATCTTTTTGCGGATCAATACATTTTTTTAATTCTTCTACATCAATTGTAGGGGGGAGTGGGGTTTGCAGGATAATATAATCATTATATCGTTCTGCACAATATACTATTTTCATATAGTCCGCAAAATTAATATCTTCTTCATAATCATAAACTTTTGTATGAATACCGATTTGCGTACAGTCTTTTACAATTCCCTTTACATAAGGTAAATCTTTATGCCCTATAATTCCTAAATGCTTTGGTTTTGCGAGCGCATTAGCTTTGTCCCGCAGTTCATTTTTCCACTATTGACAAAATTCTTTTATATCCATTAACATACCTCTCTAACGTAGATATGCCAAACATATCCATCCATATCTTCTATGGTTCCAATATAACCCATAATTTCGCCACAAACTATTTCATCAATATCCCAACCAGTTCCAAAAGAAATAAATTCTACTTCCCATTCATCTGTGCTTTTATCATCTGTTTCTACCCAAACATACATGCGGCCATCGGATAACATTTTTGCTCCTAAAAAAAGTTTAAAATGTCCTTTATATCTTACTGGAACACCATTGGGATATACTTCATATTTTAATATTTTTCTCATATTTTAAATACGCATTAATAAAATCATCAAGGTCTCCATCCATAATCTTACTTAATTTTGCGGTTTCATATCCAGTTCTTTCGTCCTTAACCAACTGATAAGGCATGAATACATAGCTGCGAATTTGGCTTCCCCAACCATTGGACATTTGAATACCTCTGATTTTATTAATCTCCTCTCTTTGTTTTTCTAATTCTAATTCTGCTAATTTACCTCTTAATACCTTTAAACAAGTATTGCGGTTTTGGATTTGCGAACGCTCTTGACGACTTTCCGCAATTAATCCAGTAGGCTTATGAATGACTCTGATGCCGGACTCGGTAGTGTTTTGATACTGACCACCTGCTCCTCCAGATCTAAAAGTCTGATATTCAAGGTCTTCTGGACGTAATTCAATCTGCGTGTCATCATTTAATTCTGGAATAACTTCCGCTGCTGAGAAAGAAGTATGCCGCCTGCCTTTCGCATCAAAAGGTGATACTCTTACTAATCTATGAACTCCATGTTCACTTTTTAATAATCCGTATGCGTTTTCACCTTCAATGAGCATGCTGACCGACTTTAATCCTGCGGTTTCGCCGTTCAAGAGATCCACGAGGCTAACCCTAAATCCTCTCGAATCGGCCCATCGGCAATACATTCTGTATAACATTTCAGTCCAATCTTGCGCCTCAACTCCACCTTCACCCGCATGAAGAGTTAAAATAGCATTATTATTATCATATTTACCATTTAATAATAATTCAGTTTCAAATTTATTTATTTTATTTTCTAAATCTTTAAATAATAAATTATATTCTTCTTCAAAATCTTTATCTTCATCTTTTAATTCTTCAAGAACTTCTAATGCTTCAAATGCTTTTTCGATTGTTAATTTAAATGCTAATTTATTATTTAATCTACTTAATTCTTTTGCGATTTCAATTTGCCGATTGGTGTTCCCATAACACTGTTCTGCGCAAAGTTCATCATATCTTTCTTCATCCTGGGAGAAATCATACAATTCTTCCCACTTATTTTTTAATTCCATAATTCCTCCCATAACTTTTTATTATAATTTATTATAACATAAAAAAATTTTTTTGTCAATTCTTTGACTTTTCACAAAAATTTTGGTAATATTTAAGTAGGAAAAATGGAGGTATAAATGATTGATTAAATTAGATTATTCATTAGAATCTCCAGAAGAAAGAAACGAGCTAGTTAAATAGATTTTAAAAGAAAACCCAGAACCAAATGAAAAGTATTTAGAAATTTTAACTGATTATCTCGTTCTTTGTATGGAGAAACAAGAAAAGAAAGAGAAGAAAATTCTCACAGATAACAGGGGCGTCACAATTAATAAGCGTGAAACTTCTTTTGAAGGTCTTGTTTCCCAGTTAGAAAATGGCGAAGATGGCATATATAATTTAATGACAGATAATAAATAGATAATTTTTCAACCTAAAATATCAATAACAAAAAAAGATGTAGAAGAAATACCGTTTTTAAAATAGTTAAGAGAAACCATAAATCTATGGGAAACAAAATTAAAATAGACAGAAGGAAAAGATGCCTTTATTATAAAACGCGCATTAATTGAAATGCGTAAAGATCAATATATAATTAAAAATGCTTATCGAAAACCAAATGGTATTATGCATTTAGTGCGGTCCAAACATTATCATCAATTGGAAGATACTACACATGAATTTGATGATAAGGGATTGCCGATTCCAAAAGGAGTTTCAATGTTAAATCCCAAAGTTGTTTCAATGATATTATGTAATTATTCTCGTTTAAAACAAGATAGTTGGGATTAGTTAGCAAGTGATACTTGGCATGTAATGTATGATTTTGATGAACTTTGCGACCAGGCTTTAAAAGAATTTCCTATGTATGAAAGAATTGTTTAGTATAAAATTGATGGATTACAAAACATTGAAATTCAAGATCTTTTGGAATAGGAATTTGGAATAACACATAGTTTAGAATATATTTCAAGTTTATGGCGAAATAAAATTCCAAAATTAATAGCTTCAACTGCGGAAGACCAATGGTTAGATAATTATTATTTAAATATTGAAAAAGGTAGATATAAGAAGTGTAGTCGTTGCGGTCAAATTAAATTAGCTCATAATAAGTATTTTTCGAAGAATAAAACATCAAAAGATGGATTTTATAGTATTTGTAAAAAATGTCGAAATGCGAAAAAATAAAGGAGTGATAATTAATGGCAGCAATTGATACTGCGAATAAAGTTTATTATTGTGAACGATGTAATAAAACCATGCGTGGCGATGAATTTTATTCGTCTAATAATTTAGAAAAGTATCCAGAAGAAGGAAAACTGCGCCAATGTAAAAAATGTATTAGTGCGCATGTGGACAATTTTAATCCAGATACTTATTTATGGATTTTATAGGAATGTGATGTTCCTTATATTCCCGATGAATGGAATAAATTACTTGCTTCATATGGAAAAGATAAATCTAAATTAACAGGAATGACAATTCTTGGTAGATATCTTTCTAAGATGAAATTAAAACAATGGCGAGATTATCGTTGGGAACATACTGAACATTTACAAGAAATTGCAAATAAAAAAATTGAAGAAACAATGAAGCGTCAAGGTTATGATGCAGTTCAAATTGCAGAAGCAATAGACAAGGCAACTTTTACAGTGCCCGAAGGAGAACTCGTTGAACCTGTTCACGCACCAGCTCCATTAGCTACAGAAGATTATTTTGATAGAGGTTATGAAGATGAAACTGATGAACTTGATTTAACCGATGAAGATAAAATGTATTTGCGGCTCAAGTGGGGAAAATCATATAAACCCGAAGAATGGGTTCGATTAGAACAATTATATATGGAAATGATGGAATCTTATGACATTCAATCTGCCGGACATATAGATAACTTAAAATTATTATGTAAGACATCCTTAAAGGCAAATCAACTGATCGACATTGGTGATGTTGAAGGTTTCCAGAAGATGAGTAAAGTCTATGATTAGTTAATGAAATCCGGAAAATTTACTGCGCAACAGAATAAAGCAGAGCAAGGTGAATTTGTAGATTCTATTAGTGAATTAGTAACTCTTTGTGAAAAAGAAGGATTTATTCCAAGATATTATACTGATGGTCCAATGGATAAAGTTGATGAAACTTTATTAGATATGAAAAACTATACTCGTTCTCTTGTTACAGAAGAAATGAATTTAGGAAACTTAATTGAAAATGCAGTTAAGCAAATGGCAAGAGAAGAAGCTAAACCTTCAGAAGAAGATATTGATGAAGAAGAAATTACATTAGATTCTTTAACAGTAGAAAATTCTCTTACAGATGAAGATTATGCAGAGTATGGTGATTTTATAGAAGAACAAATTGAGGAAGATGAGCAATTGTTAAAGATGCTCCAAGAGATTTAAATGGCATTAGATGACTTACTAAATCTATCTTCACAAAGACAAAAAATTGGATTATCAGAAGAAAGAGTGCGGGCTATAATTCCAGAAGCAAGAAAATACATTGCCTTTTGGAGAGAGTATCCAGATTTATTTGTGGATTTTCTTGCCGGACCTGATGGTGGCCCGCAGAAATTTCATTTTTACTTTTATCAAAGAGTATTTTTACGTGCGGCCATAAGACATAAGTATTGTTATGCGGTATTTCCGCGTGCGTATTCTAAATCATTTTTAGTTATGATGATTCTTATGATTCGTTGTATATTATATCCTGGAAGTAAACTATTTGTTACTTCTGGAGGTAAAGAACAGGCTGCAGGTATTTTAAAAGAAAAAGTTTAGGAAATATGTACTCTCATTCCAGCTTTTAAAAAAGAAATTGACTGGAGTCGTGGTGTTACTCTTGAAGGTAAAGACTATTGTAAATATGTATTTAAAAATGGTTCTTTCGTAGATAATATTGCGGCCCGAGAAAGTTCTAGAGGTAAGCGTCGACATGGAGGCGCGATAGAAGAATGTGTTGGTGTAGATGGTGATATTTTATCAGCAGTTATTATTCCTACGATGAACATCGACCGTAGATGCGCCGATGGTACAACGCAAGAAAATGAAACTCTTAATAAATCACAAATCTATATTACAACTGCGGGATGGAAAAATACATATCCTTATGATAAACTTATTCAATTGCTGATTTGGCAAATTGTTAAACCAGAAAAGTCATTTGTAATGGGTGGGACCTGGAGAATACCAGTATTAGTTGGCCTTCAATCTAGGACATTCGTACAAGACTTAAAAATGGATGGAACATTCAATGAAGCTTCATTTGATAGAGAATATGAAAGTATTTGGTCTGGTTCCGTTGAAGATGCCTTCTTTAATGCGGAAATGTTTGATAGAAATAGAATATTAAAACAACCAGAATATGAAGCATCTGGTAGAGCTAGTAAAGCGAGTTTTTATATACTGTCTGCGGACGTAGGCCGTAAGGGCTGCGACACCGTAGTGTGTGTATTTAAAGTAACACCTTAGCCGCAAGGTTCTTCTATTAAGAGTTTAGTTAATATTTATACTATTAATAATGAACACTTTGAAGATTAGGCTATTGAATTAAAACGACTATTTTACAAATATAAAGCAAAAAGACTTGTAATCGACGGAAATGGTCTTGGTATTGGTTTAGTGGATTATATGGTTAAAACATAGATTGATCCAGATACCGGGGATACTTTTCCGGATTTTGGTGTGTATAATGATGGTGACGCAGAATATAAAAAATATAGAACACCAAATTGCGAACAAGATGCTATGTATATAATTAAGGCTAATGCGCCTATTAATACCGAAGCACATGCGAACGCGCAATCTCAACTATCTTCTGGAAAGGTAAAAATGTTGATTGATGAAAGAGTTGCTAAGGTAAAATTATTAGGAACAACAAAAGGTCAAAATATGAAACCTGAACAAAGGACAGATTATTTAAAACCATTTGTTCTAACTTCCATATTAAAAGAAGAGATGATGAATTTACGTGAAGAAAATGAAGGCGTAAATATTATCTTAAAGCAGGCTAATAAAGGAATTAAAAAGGATAAATTTTCTGCTTTTGAATATGGACTTTATTATATTAAACAAGAAGAAGATAATAAGAAGAAAAAGAAACGTTTTAATGCTAAAGATTGGATGTTGATGAATTAAATGAGAATAGTGTTTGATATAGATGATACAATTTCTAGGAGTAGAAATGGTGATTATGCTAATGCTATTCCAGATTTAGAAGTAATTGAAAAAATAAATACTTTATATAATGAGGGTATTGAAATTTATTTATATACTTCAAGAGGAATGTTATCTTGTAATGAAAATCTTGATTTAATAAAAGAAAAAAATCAAGATATATTAATAGATTGGCTTTCTAGATATAAAGTAAAATATCATCAATTGATTTTTGGGAAACCATTAGCAGATTTATATGTTGATGATAAAGCTATGAATATACAAAACTTTAAAAAAGAAAGTTTTTATCCTTTAAAGGGTGGTAGCGGTCAACAAATTTATAAAATGGGTTCTATTGTAAAAAAACAATTAGAAAATAAAGATAAGTTAGAAGAATTTTTAAATTGGATTCAATAGGCAGAAAATATGTGTAATTATCCAAAATTTATTTCAGCAACAAGAGATAATAATATATATTATAATTATATAGAAGGATAGTTATTAAATGAAAATTTTACTAATGATAAATTATTAACATTAATTTTAACAATTTCAAATTTTAAAAATAAAAAATATGATAATTTTAATTTAAAATATCATTTTGATATTTTAGATAAAAATTTAATAGATAATTTAATTGAAGATAAAATTAATTATTGTAAAAATTTATTAAAAGAAAAAGAAGATTTATTATAGAAAAATGCTTCTTTTTCTCATGGAGATACTATTTTAAGCAATATAATAGAAAATAATAATTTATTATATTTTATAGATCCATAGTTTAATATAAATGCTTCTTCTTATTTAATGGATTTTGCTAAATTAAGAATGTCATTAGATAATTATGAATATAATTTTAATATTAGTAAAAATAAATTAAGTTAGGAATATAAAGATATTTTAGATAATTATTTAAAAATAAATAATATTTATGATATTGTAGTTATTTTAGAATATATGTATATTATTAGATTATATAGATATAAAAAAGAAGAAGAAAGAAAAATTGTTTTACAGATGTTAAATAATTTAGAAAAGGAACAAAAATGGAAGATAAATTAAATCAGTTAAAAAAAGAAAATAAAATAATTGGTTTTACTTCTGTAGTAGGAGATTTTTTACACGCAGGACATTGTTTGATGCTTGATGAATGTAAAAAATATTGTGATTATTTAATTGTTGGATTAATTGCTGATCCTACTATAGATCGTCCATTAATTAAAAATAAGCCTATTGAATCTTTATTAGAACGTTATTTACAATTAAGAACTCACAGAGCAGTAGATGAAATTTTTCCTTTAATGGGGGAAAAAGATTTAGAATTAATATTAAAATGTTTACCTATAGATGTTAGATTTGTTGGTGCTGATTATATTAATCGTGATTTTACTGGTAAATAGCTTTGTAAAGATTTAAATATAAATATTATTTATAATACAAGGAAACACGATTTATCTTCAACCAATATTAGAGAAAGAATTAGAGAGGAGGAAAACTGTGAGAGCCAGTAGAGGTGAAATTAAAATTGAAGAAATTTTAACAGAAGCTGGATTACGATTTTAGATGGAATATATTTTTCCAGATTTAAGAAGTGAAAATGGTAGACCTCTTCGCTTTGATTTTGTTGTTTTTGATGATGATGGTAATATTGATTTTATTATTGAATATCAAGGAAGATAGCATTATGAAGCTAGTTCTAAATTTGGTGGTAAACGAGGTCTTTATCAATAGTAGCACAATGATAACAAAAAGAGAAGATTTTGTGCTTTGCATGATTTTAGATTAATTGAAATTCCATATAATGAAGAAAATCTTATTTCTTACGATTATATAATGCAAAAAGCAGGATATTAAGAGGAGGTGGAATTTTGGAAAAAGAATTATCTCGTAATGAGCAAATTCATGCCAAAGGTTTCGATATGAATGGATATCGAGATTATTCCACAGTTTCTGATTATAAAAAGATTAAGGTGGGGCCTAAAGTTTTAGACGATGCAGTTTTAGAGTTAGGCTCCTTAAATTCTTCTAGATAGGATTGTTTAAGACACCCATTTGGAAGTAAAAAAGAAGTGTTAAGAGCTTTGATGGAAAAAGATATTCCAACATTGCGCGCTATATCAAATTTTTATTATCAGACAAGTGGTATTTATGAAAGAGTATGTAATTATTTTGCTTTTTTATATAGATATGATTGGTATGTAGTTCCTGAGATTTATGATGATAAAGTAAAAGAAGAAAAAGTATTAACAGATTTTTGTAAAGTATTAAATTATTTAGATAATTCTTATCTTAAAAAGATTTGCGGAGATATTGCTCTTGAAGTAATAAAGAATGGTTGTTATTATGGTTATGTAGTTCCTTCTACAGAAGGTATTATTTTACAACAACTTCCTGTTGAATATTGCCGTTCAAGATACTCTGTTCAAGGCATGCCGGCAATTGAATTTAATATGAAATTTTTTGATACTTTTAGAGATGTTAATTATCGTATGAAAGTATTAAATTTATTCCCAGATGAATTTAAGAAGGGATATATTTTATACCAAAAGAGAAAATTAGAACCAGATTTTTAGGGAGATAGTGGTAGTTGGTATTTATTAGATCCTAAAAATTCTGTGAAATTTAATTTTAATGGAAGCGATGTGCCGCAATTCATTACTGCAATTCCTTCTATCATTGATTTAGATGCGGCCCAAGATTTAGACCGCAGAAAACAAATGTAGAAGTTATTAAAGATTTTAATTCAAAAACTTCCAATGGATAAGAATGGCGATTTAATTTTTGATATTGATGAAGCAAGAGATATTCATAATAATGCGGTTCAAATGTTAAAACGTGCGGTTGGGGTAGATATTTTAACTACATTTGCCGATGTAGAGTCGATTGATTTATCTGATAAAAATACAACTACAACTACTGATGATTTAGCTAAAGTAGAACGAACTGTATATAATTCACTTGGTGTTTCATAGAATTTATTTAATACGGATGGAAATTTATCTCTTGAAAAATCTATTTTAAATGATGAATCATCAGGACGCAATCTATTATTACAATTTTCAATGTTCTTTGATAGACATATTCAATCAAAGAATACAAATAGAAAAAAATATAATTTTAAATTATATATGTTAGAAACAACGCAATATAATTATAAAGAATTAGCAAAATTATATAAAGAGCAAACTCAAATTGGATATTCAAAAATGCTACCTTAGATTGCTCTTGGACATTCACAAAGTTTTATTTTGAATTCTATTACTTTTGAAAATGATTTCTTACATTTAAGCGAAATTATGATTCCTCCATTATCAAGTAATACTATAAATGGAGAAGATGTTTTGGGTAAAAAAGATTAGACAAGCACAAGTAAAAGTCAAAGTAAAACAGGTGCTTCTTCTGGAGATAAGGGTGGTAGACCTGAAAAGGAAGATAGTTAGAAAAGTGAAAAAACAATAAAGAATAAAGAGTCAATGTCTTAATGGGGAGGATTATTGAATGAAACATATGAGTATTAAATTGGATAGCCCAATTGAAATTATAAATGTTAAGCCTCTTAATCCATTGATTTCTAAATGCTAGATTAAAGTTTGTTATGTTGGTGATGAACCAAATCGTAACCGCAGTATTATTACAAAAGATGTTGCGCGTGAAATGGCTAATTCATTACCTGGAAGTCCAATTGTTGGATTCTTTAATAAGAACGCAAAAGATTTTGAAGAACATAATAGACAGATTACAATTTCTAATGGTGAATTCAATATTGAAGATACTACTAGACCTTATGGTTTTGTTGATTTAGGAGCTAAGGTTTGGTTTTAGAAATTTTTAGATGATGGAAAAAATGAACATGAATATTTAATGACTGAAGGTTATCTTTGGACAGGACAATATCCAGAATGTCAAAGAATAATAACTTCCGGAAATAATCAATCTATGGAATTAGATGAAGAAACAATTAAGGCTGAATGGTCAAAAGATGAAAATGGATATCCGGAATTTTTTATTATAAATGAGGCTATTATCTCTAAATTATGTATTTTAGGGGAAGAGTTCGAACCTTGTTTTGAAGGTTCTCAAATTACAAACGTTTAGTTCTCATTCAAGGAAGATTTCAAACAACAATTATTCTCCATGATGCAAGAACTAACAGAATTCTTAAAAGAAGGAGGAGCAAAAATGTTTAATAGATACGCTGTTGAAATTGGCGATGCTCTATGGACAGCTCTATACAGCTATTTAAAAGAAACTTATTCAGACACAGAATATCGCATTGTAGAATTTTGTGAAAATGAAGAACAGAAATTTGCAGTTCTACAGAACGGCGAAGAATATTATTCTTTAAACTTCTCTATGTCTGAAGAAGAAGGATTTATTCCTGCGAAATTAGAAAAATTAGTTGATTATGCTGAAAAAGAAGAACCTCAATTTTCTTTAGAAAAAATTCAAGAATTTGTGGACAATTTAGAAAAAGTTGATAATCAACAAATTGATGATAATTTAGAAGGCAAAGAAACAGAATTTGCTGAAGACAATAAGGAAGAAGAAAAGTGTCCTGAATGCGGTAAGCCAAAAGATGAGTGTACTTGCAAGAAAGAAGAAGATAAGAAGGAATATTGCTTAGATGAAATTCCAGAATATCAAGATTTAATGACACAATATTCTGAATTAGAACAAAAATATAACGCTTTAGTAGAAGAAAAAAATGCTTTAGAAGAAGAAATTCAACCTTTAGCTGAATTTAAGAAACAGGCTGAAAGAAAAGAAAAAGAAGAAATGATTGCTAGTTTCTATATGCTAACTGATGAAGATAAAGCAGATGTAATTGCTAATATTGATACTTATTCTTTAGGTGATATTGAAGCAAAACTTTCTATTATTTGCGTGCGCAACAAAGTAAGCTTTAACTTAGAAGAAGAAGACGATATGCCTGGAGCAACAACTTTCAATTTAGAAGATACACAAGATGAATCTGTTCCAGCTTGGGTTAAGGCCGCACTTAAAACTGCGAAAAATATGTGATAATAATACAAGGAGGATATACTGAATATGTTTACTGATTTCTTAAAGAATCATATTAAGAGTCAAGCATCTTATGTTGAATTCGGTTTTGGTCAGGTTGAACCTAATCATTTATCCGCTAGAAAGACTGGTCAAATTTATGCTCAGTTACCTGCGGCTAAGGATATCGAAGTATTAGAACAGGGTCAATTTGTTAAATATGACTACGCTAATGGCGTTGTTAATTTTGAAGGCGCTGGCGAATGGATGCTTGTATACAACGAAATTAAATTATACAGAGAACATCAATGGGATTGCGAATTTGCTATGTTAAAGGATAACTATCAAGCTCGTGTTTATAGCCCAGTTGCTGCTGATACTAATTGGGATAAGCAGTCTCGTTACTATAACGGTGTTGATGCTGATGGTAATGATTCCATTACTCTTGGAGAAAACACTTATGCATTTGATGATGTAACAGCTGCTCCAGATATGTACGAACCTTATTATAATGAAGATCCTTTCCATATCGAATCCTTAACAAAAGAACAAATGATGCCAGAAGGAACAACTATGGTTCCTAGAGTATTCAAGACTAATGTTGGCGATATTATGACTACTAATACTATTAATGCTGAGACATTAGAAGTAGGTCAAATCCTTACTCCTGGTGCAACTGGTATTTTAGAAGTAGGCGAAGGCGACATGAAGTGGCAAGTAGTTAAAGTTTATACAATGCCTGATCATCAAAAAGGCGTTAAGATTATGAGAATTGCATAAGAAAGGAGAAAAGAAAATGGCTTTAGATAGACAAAATTTAGTTGCTTTAGCTAAGCAAGTTGCAAAAGCTAATCCTTCTGCTCCTGTTGCTTATAGCTATAATGGTGAAAACTTATCTTACGAAGCATTAAATGAAACTCTTCGTAATGAATTTAATGAATTAGCAAGCACTTATGCTTTATATAGAGAAAATAAGAACACAATCTTCTCAATTATTGAAGAAACAATTGATGAAGTATTCCCTAAAAAGGTTTCTGAAAGATATGACCAGTTTGCAGAAACTAAGGTTTTTGCTCAGGGAGACAAGCCAATTTTCAGAAGAAAATTAGGTTCCAATAAGAGAGCTAAGCAGTTCATCACTCGTGTTGGATTAGCTGGTATTTATGAAGTATTCAAATTAAGTAAGAACGAAGAATCTTTCGAAGTTAGAACTAGTGCTATTGGTGGTGCTGCTTCTATCGGTTTCGAAGAATTCTTAGATGGTAGAGTAGATTTTGCTGAAGTTACTAATATTGTAATGGAAGGTATGGATGAATTAGTAAGCAAGGAAGTTGCTCACGCATTAAAGGCATCTGTAAATCAATTACCTCCTGCAAATAGAGTAGCTGCTAATGGTTTTGATGAAAAATCATTTGATAGATTATTAGTAATTGCTTCTGCTTATGGCGTTCCTACTATTTATTGTACTTATGAATTTGCTGTAAACATGATTCCTAAGGAAGCATGGAGATATACAGAATCCATGAAGGATGAATTATGGAGAACTGGACGTCTTGCTGACTATAAGGGACATAAAGTTGTAATCTTAGAACAAGGATTCGAAGATGAAACTAACACTACTAAGGTAATCGATCCTGGTTATGCTTGGATTATTCCTACTGGTGCTGATAACAAACCAGTTAAGATTGCTTTCGAAGGTGCTACTATCGTTGACGAATATACCGGTTATGACAGAAGTAGAGAAATGCATGTTTATAAGAAAGTTGGCGTAGTTGCTATGTTAGCAAATAACATCTGCTGCTATGTAGACACTGCTTTAATGGGTCAAATGGCTACTTGGAACCTTGATGGAATTACTGGCAAGGTTGTAAACTATGCTGGTCAGTTATCTAAATAATTGAACCTAAAGTAATTAAATATAGATTTTTACTGGGGGAGAGGGAAATCCCTCTCCCCAATTTTTTATTTTATGAGAAAAAGGAGTAATAACAATGAGTGATGTAAGAACATTAAAAGTAAAAAATAGAAGTGCTAGCCAAGCAATTTATTCAATTCCAGAATTAGGAATTCGTAGAGAATTTGCGCCAGGAGAAACAAAAGTAGTTCCTTTTGAAGAACTTGAAAAGTTAAGTTGGCAGCCAGGTGGAAGAGAACTTATGGCTAGCTTTTTACAGATTAGTGAAAACAGAGCTATTGAAGAATTAAGTATTCCAACAGAAGTAGAATATCATATGAGTGAAGAACAGATTATCGATTTATTAAAGAATGGCGATTTTGATGCTTATTTAGACTGTTTACAATTTGCTCCTGTTGGTGTTATAGATTTAATTAAATTATATGCTGTAGAACTTCCTTTAACTGACACAAGAAAGATTGAAGCATTAAAGGAAAGAACTGGATTTGATGCTAGCGTTGCTTATAAGAATAAGATGGCAGATTTAGCTCCAGAAGAAGATACAGCACCTGCGGCTCAGGCGCAAGAAGCTCCTAAGGCCCAATCAACAAATGGAAGACGTAGAACAGATGTTTCTTATCAGGACATGACTGTTGAAGAAATGGCTAAACCTCTTCCTAAATATAACGTAGTAAGTAAGTAATTAAAACAAAGGAGGTCAAATAGTTGGGTACTAATTTTACAGCTATTTATGATCGCTTTCTTGGAAAAATTACAGACGATATGTACATGGAATTAACTCCATAGGATACGATAAAAGATTTATAGCGTCTTCTTACTGATATTATACCTGGTTTTGAATTTCCTCGAAAAAATTTATATGACTATATAATAAAAACAGAAGCTGTTGAATAGTCAGAAGTATAGGCAGGAGATTTTATTATTGGGACTTTATGGGCTGAAGTGGTTAATGAAAATATGCCAAATGAGCCAATGAAAGTTTTAGTAGAACGCTCTACTTTTGCAGAAGAACTGACTGCAGAAGAAATGAATATTTTAGCTATTTTAATGATGGAAGCTTGGTTACAAAGACAAGTTACTTCTATTGAAAATACTCGTATGAAATATAGCGGAACAGATTTTAAAATGACATCTCAAGCTAATCATTTAGCAAAATTACAAGCATTATTAAAAGAATGTCAAAGATAGTCTCATCACATGTAGAGATTATATAAACGTAGACAACTAAATGAAAAAGGAAAATATGAATCAACTTGGAGTTGGTTTGGTCAGCAATGATTACAAAATATGATTTTGAATTTTCAAAAGATGTTATTAAAAAATATGTTATTCGCTTAACAAATCAATTATGGAAATTAATTCCAATGCGTGAAAACAATGAGGACTGGCAAAAACAATTAGATACAGTAATTATTGAAATAGTGGGTTTAAAAGAAGTGTTTTTTTTAAATCCACTTTTTATATAGTTATTGGCAAAATTAGAAGGTTTAAAGGTTGTTGAAGATATAGATTTTTCTTTATATCGAAAAACAGTTTTTGAAACTATTAATTTATTATAGGAATTAAAAAATGAATAATCCAACTAATAATGGCTTTTTTATTTGGAATGAAGCTGAATAGTAGTTAATAGAAATGCCAGAAACAGGTTTTACTCCTTCTTCAGTTCGAGGAGTTAATATGCTAGCAAAATATTTATATGCTGCTGGCGGACACGCACAACAAGATCGAATGATAAAAGATAAGCGTCGAACTTTGGATAGAGCTGTTTTATATTCATATTAGGGCGCCAAAGTGCGAAAATATATTCCGGAATATTTAGGTATAGGCGCAGAAAGAATTCCTAATAAAAATAATGCGCTTATAAATCCAAATAAATTAAAACCGGACTATGATGATAAGATAATTTCAGTTGGGTACGAGTTTAACCTTAAAACAGGGGATGTATTTGAATGGATAGGAACTGATACCTACTGGTTAATATATTTACAAGATTTAACTGAATTAGCATATTTTAAAGGAGATATAAGAAAATGTTCTTATAAAATAGCTTGGAAAGATGATGAAGGCAATATAAAATATACTTATGCTGCTGTTCGTGGTCCAGTAGAAACTAAAATAGAGTATATTCAAAAACATGGAACAAGTTTTGATTTACCTAATTATTCTTTAAATATGATGATTCCAAAAAATAAAGATACTCTTGCTTGGTGTAAACGCTATGCTAAATTTTTATTATCTGATGGTTTAAATACTGTTACTTGGCGTATTGAAGCAGTTGATGCTTATAGTATGCCAGATATTATTCAATTTAATGCTGTTGAATATTATATTAATAAAGACACAGATGATGTTGAAAATTAGATAGTAGATGGTTTAACTATGTTTAAATTAGAAAATTCTGTTGTATCGAGTAGAAAAATTCAAGGTGAAGGATTTATTAAGCCAAAGAAAACTTATACTTATACTCATTATAAAGCAGGAGAATGGATTCTTGATGATAAACTTCCAATTGAATATGAAATTGACAGTGGAAGTATAGCACTTAAATGGACTAGTAGTTATAGCGGTTAGTTTGATTTATAGTTTAAAGATAATCGAGGAGAAATAGAAATTAAAACTATTGTAGTAGAATCTTTATTTTAAGTGAAAAAGGAGTTTTTATGAAAAAATTAACATATTAGTATCCACAATCAAGTTTTCTTTCAATTGAAAAAGACATGGGAATTATTATAGATCAGATGCTTAAAAATAATAGATTAAAAAGATTACTTTATTATACAACAAGAGATGCTTTAACAAAACCAAATCTTACAGAAGATGAAAGTTTATCTCTTCTTGAAGAAGGTCAGATTAGAATGGTTCCTAAACTTTATGTGGATAAAGATGTTTTAAATTATATAATTATTGGATTTGATAATTTTATTCCAAATAGTTCAAATCCAGAATTTAGAGATAATATAATTACTTTTGATATTATTTGCCATTTTGATTAGTGGCAAATGGATAATTTCTAGCTTCGTCCTTATAAGATTGCGGCAGAAATTGATACTTTATTTAATAATCGTCATTTAAGTGGAATTGGTGAATTATAGTTCTTGGGTGGTAAAAAGCTACCTGTTAATGATGAATTTGCGGGATTTACTATGATGTATAGCGCAATTCATGGTGAAGATGATAAAATTGATTCTCCTAATAAAAATGATTAGGAAGATATTGATATTAATTTTGATGAAATATTCAATGATAATTAATGGATATTAGACTTGCTTTAATGTGCGGAACTGATATACCAATACCAGAATGTTAGCTAATAATACATTAGCCTAAAATAAAAGAAATTGCTCTAATAGGTGAAGAAGATTTTTTAATTGGAAGTCAATGTTTTAATATAAATAAAAATTTAATTAATTAGGACGAAAGTCTTTTAGAGATTTCTAATAATTTTTAGATATTTATGACGATAATGACTTAGCCTGAAACCATAGATAAAAAGGTAGCAGTGCAATAGTTATTTCAAATAATGTTCCCAAAATACAAAATTAGTTTTACTCCAAGATCTTTGATGTTCATTGCTGAGGGAGAACAGCCAAAGGCAGTGGATGAAACAAATTTTGAATTTTTATAGGATGTAGTAAAGACAATTTTTTGTTTTAATTCTAGTTCTATGAACTAGACTACCTTTAATCCCGCAGATAAAAAAGCAAAAGAAATAGCTGAAAAATTAATGCGAGGACGTTCGCGTGTTGCGGCACAAAAAGGCGAAACGCAAGGTAGTTTATTTAGTTAGTATATTTCTACTTTGACTATTGGATTAAACTCAATGTCATTGGAAGATTGTATGAACTTAACTGTTTATCAATTATATGATTTAATGGAAAGATATTAGCTATATATTAATTGGGATATTGATTTAAGGTCACGGTTAGCGGGAGGAAAACCTGATGATAAACCTGACAATTGGATGAAAAATATCCATTAAATAATGATAATTATTAAGGAGGAATATATACCATGAAATTTGGTGTTCGTGAAATATGCGATGTTGTGTTAAAGGCGAAAGCAGCACAAAGAGTTGGTAATAAAATCTTCTATAAAAATGAACCAGTTTGTTATTTCGATACTTTAAAGACTTCCACTCTTGAAGGTGCAGCTACTACTGTATATGCTCAGGGTGGTAGAGGTAACTCTCGTTTAATTGCTTGGGAAGGTGAAAGAACTGTTACTTTTACAATGGAAGATGCTTTAATCTCTCCTGCTGGATTTATGATTCTTTCTGGTGCAGGATTAATTGAAGCAAGCGAAGAAAGAACTATCAAAGTTCATCAGATTGAACAAACTGATAAAGTTGAAGTTGCTGAAAATGGTACTTATGGTGAAGTAAATTATTCTGTTTCTGGAGTAACTATTACTCTTGATGAAGCGCCATTTAATCAGGCTGGTGAAGATTATATTTATGTAATGTTAATGGAAAATGGTGAAGTTGTAACTGAACCTTATATTCCACAAACAGTAGAAGGCAATAAGATTACTTTAAAACCTACAGATGATTTAAAATACTTCTATGATGGTTGCGTAGTATTAGTTGACTATTATACTGAAAAGAAATCCGGTGCTCAACAAATTGAAATTACTCCAGATAAGTTTGGTGGTAACTATTATCTTGAAGCATCTACTTTATTCAGAGATACTAATGGTGTTGATATGCCAGCAGAATTTATAATTCCTAACTGTAAGATTCAGTCTAACTTTACATTTACAATGGCTTCTTCTGGAGATCCATCCACATTTACATTTACAATGGATGCATTCCCAGATTATACTAGATTTGATAAGACTAAGAAAGTATTAGCAGCTATTCAAATTATTGATACTGCTGGATCTATGGATATCAAGAGAACTCATACTGCTGCTCAGACTGGTGAAGACTGGGATGAACAAGAAAAGTATTTTGATTAATTAAAACAAATTAAGGGAGGAGATATTTATATCTTCTCCCATTTTTTTTATTATGCGTAAAAGGAGGTTTTTAAATGCTAATAGGTGATTATATTCATTATAATTATGATAATTTTGAATAGTATGGAATTTCTTATAATACTCCAGCCTAGGTAAATGCATCTTAGGTTTTTAAAGCACAGAAAAAACTTTTAAAAAGACTTTATCCTAAAAAAAGAAATAGAGAACAAATTCAATAGCTTGAAGATACATTAAATTTATTTTTTGCAAAAGAAGGAACAACTGTTAAAAATAAAGATTGGACAGAAAAAGAACTTGAAATTTTACAAGAAGCTGTAATAAATATATTTCAAAATACGACAGATCTTCAAAGTAAAGGGGTTAAAGATATTAATTATGAAGATTTAAATGTTTTTATGAAAGAAACATTAAGTACAATTATGAATATGGTTAAAACAGGTTCTCTTTCAACCCCAGAAGGAAATCTATCTTATGAAGAAGTTAAAAGAGCACGAACAAGATTGGGTATTAAAAGAGTAGAAGAAAAAGATGCTTTTAAAGATTATACTAAGTGGGAAGCTATTTAGCAAAGACTTAAAGTAATTGAATAGGTAAGAAATGCAGTTGCAGCAAATATTAAAAAAGGTGCTACAGAAAGAGAATTTATTCAAAAAGTTGAAGAATTAAATTAGGCTTATAAAGAATTAGAAGATAAAAAAGAAAAAGGTAAATTTGATTTAAAAACAGATAAACATCAAAGCTTTATTGAATTATTAAATGAAACATCTACTTATCTAAAAAATTATACAAGCTCTCATATGCTTGGTGTTATAGGCGAAGAAATTCCTAAAATCACATTTGCAGTAGCAAACTATATGATTGCAAATGAAGTAAATGATTTAACTAAAAATATTGAAGATATTGTTAGTGATATTGCAGGTGGTGTAAATTACTCTAGAAAAAAAGTAGAGCGTTCTGCGAAATAGATGGATAAAAGAAGATATATTGGTGGCAATAATAAAGAATATTTAAAAAAGACTTATAATAATGCAAACTTAAAATTAGTGTATACAGAAAATAAAATAGATGCAAATTTTACTTTCGATGAAAATGATATTATTCCTGCTTCTATAAAAAATTATGATATTACAAATGCTGATTTTTCAGTTTTAAAAGGAGCAGATATATTAAGTTATATTTAGGATTATCCTGTTTTTGCTAATCATTATTTGAATGTAACTGCTGATCATAAAGATAAACATCCTTCAAGTTCTTTATTAGATTAGGCTCATGAAACTTTAAAACAAACAATTGCTTTACACGCTTTAGCAGGGGGAACTTGGAGTAAAAAAAAGGGTTAGGATTTCTCTAGAGAGGAAATGGCTGAAGTATTCGTTGTAAATTATCATGGCAATAATAAAGGTGGATATAAAATTTATTTTATAAATGATTTATTAAATAAAATAGAAAATAATTTAGAATTATTAAATATTAAAATAGATGGAATAAATGATTTAATGAATCCAGAATGGAAAAATAATTATGTTGAAGGACCAAAAAATTTTAAAACAGGTTATAAACGAATTGCATCTATGTTAGCAGATATTAATTCAAAGAATTTTTCTGTTTAGATTAATAAAGAAGTTTTTTTTGACAAGAAAGAAAAAATATGATATACTAATTAAAAAGAGATAAAGGAGAATTATAATGGCAAAAGTATCATTTACAAAGCTTGGTCTTGTAAAAAATTCTGATGTATCCATTGTTGAATGGAATGATCAAAAAATCGAAGTAAAAGATTATTTACCTATGAGTGAAAAATTAGATTTAGTATCTACTGTTATAAATAATTCTATTGATAATAATGGTTATTATAATCCTATGAGGGTTTATATTTATACTATTATTGAAGTTATTTTAGCATATACAAATATTTCTGTAACTGAAAAACAAAAAGAAGATATTGCAAAGTTATATGATTTATTTGTAAGTAGTGGTTTATCTGGTAAAATTATTGGAGAAACAATTAATCCATATGAATATCAGCAAATTCAAAAATGGATTTATGAAACTATTAATGCTATTTATAGTTATAAAAATTCTGTAATGGGTATTTTAGATACTGTTTCAGAGGATTATAGTAATTTAAAATTAGATGCGGAATCAATTCACGAAAAACTTGCAGATCCAGAACAATTAACACTATTAAAAGATGTATTAACCAAGTTAGGTTAATAGATTATTAAGATTTTTTATTTTTAATAGGAGTAATGGTGATTAGAGTATAATTACTCTAATCACCATTTTTTTATTTTGCAAAGTAAAAAATATATAAATAATATTAGAGAGAAAGGAGTAAAATATGTCAAAAAATTTAAATGTTGCTTTAAATTTTACGGCCAATACTTCTCAGGCCAAGACGTAGATTTAGGAACTATCTAATCTATTGACAAAAGTTGCTTATGGCAATGATATTAAAGTTAGTAGTGATTCTATTAAAGCTGCTTCTTAGGCTGCAAAAGATTTAGCCTTTCATTTAGGATAGGCATATAATAAAAATACTGGAAATTATGATTTAAGTAAATTAAATGCAAGTTTATAGAAATCTAATTAGAATATTTCGGCATTGTCTGCGGAATTAGTAAAAGCAGGTACAACTGGTTAGCAAGCATTTATTAAATTGGCACAAGCAATTTCTACTGCTGATTAGCCAGTTTTAAAAGTTAATAAGCATTTATCTGAAATGTGGATTACTTTAAAAAATACTGCTAGATGGCAGGTTTCTTCAAGTTTTCTACATGGATTACAAGGTTCTATTTAGACAGCTTATTACTATGCTCAAGATTTAAATGAATCTTTAAATGATATTAGAATTGTTACAAGTGCAAGTGCAGATGAAATGGCAGTATTTGCGGAGAAAGCTAATAAAGCTGCAAAAGCGCTAGGAACCACAACTACAAGATATACTGATGCAGCATTAATTTACTATCAACAGGGTTTAGCAGATAGAGAAGTTCAATAGAGAACTGATACTACTGTAAAAATGGCAAATGTAACAGGTGAAAATGCAGAAGATGTTTCATCATATATGACTGCAATTTGGAACAACTTTGATGATGGTAGTAAGTCATTAGAATATTTTGCAGATGTAATTACTAAACTCGGAGCAGAAACTGCAGCTAGTTCAGCAGAAATTGCAAATGGTTTAGAAAAGTTTGCAGCAGTTGGTAGTACAATTGGTTTAAGCTATGAATATGCAACAGCAGCATTAACTACAATTATTGATAAAACTCGTCAAAGCGAAGATGTTGTTGGTACAGCATTAAAAACAATTTTTGCTCGTATTCAAGGTCTAAAAATGGGTGAAGAAACAGAAGACGGTTTAGATTTAAATAAATATTCTTCAGCTCTTGCGCAATATGGTATTGAAATTTTTGATGCCAATAGAAATCTAAGAGATATGGATGAAATTTTAGATGATATGGGCGAAAAATGGGGAATGTTAAATCGTGCGCAAAAAGTAGGTTTAGCGCAAACTGTAGCTGGTATTCGTCAATATAATCAATTAGTATCTCTTATGGATAATTGGGATGCTATGCAAAAAAATCTTGGTAGAGCAATGGGTGCATCTGGTTCTCTTGATGAACAAGCAGATATTTATGCTGAATCTTGGGAGGCTGCAAGCAATAGAGTTAGAGCATCTTTAGAAGCAATTTATTCAGATATGATTGATGATGAATTTTTCATAGATGTTTATAATCAACTTGCGGATCTTATTGATGGAGTAGATAATTTTATTGATAGTATTGGAGGAATGAAGACTGTCTTATTAGGACTTGGAACTGTTGTTCTTAGTATGGCAAAGACAAAGATTGGTCCTGCATTACAAGATTTAGCTTTAAATGTTAAAGTTATGACAGGTGGCGCACAAGCGGCATATAATAAAATTAATGATGAAACTATCAATACAATTGATGGAATTAAAGGAAGCACAAATTTTGATAAAATATAGAAACAAGAATTAATTAATGCGCAACAATTAATTCAGGTAAAAAATCAACTAAATATAGTTAATAAAAATTTAAGTGATTCTGAAAGAGCTTAGGCTGAAATGGCCATTGAAGGATTATAGTTATAGCATCAAGAAGTTCTTGAATTAATAAAAAGAGAAGAAGAACTTAGACAGTAGATTCAAGAAAATGCTGAATAGGGCTTTAAATTTTCTGATAAAAGAATTAATCAAGCAGCCAACTAGGAAAGAGAATATCTTAATAATTCAAATAGAACAGCCTCACAAGAAGTATATGAAGCAACTTTTGATGCTTAGATTGTTGCAGCAGATGCTTTAGAAATTAATTTAAAATCTTTAACTGAAAAATGGTATTTATATCAGGAAGCTCAAGAAAGTGCAAAGTTAAAAGGTTCAGATTTATTTGCAGGAACTATAAATTCTTTAAATACTCTTTCAACTGATTTATAGAATCAAAAAATGAATACGAGGGAAGTAATTTCTTCAATAGATATATATGCCGCTTCATTACCAGAAACAATAACTAATACACAAAGATTTTAGGAAACTTTAGAAAAAATTAATTCTTCAGGTAATAATAGGAATAGACTTTTTAATAATATTTAGGAATTAATAAAAATAATTAATAAGGCAGAAATAGCAACAGAAGATTTAGATGCTACTTTAATTTCAGTGGGTGTAAAACCAGAAACATTAAGAGAAGCAAAGAAAAAACTTAAAGAATTAAAAGACCAAGGATTAACAACAGAAGAAGCCATAGCACGAATTCAAACAACTATGGATAGTATTAAGCCTGTTCATATAGTAAAAACAGCAGAAGCATTAACTGCTTTTGCCGCTGGATTAGGTTCTGTTGCAATGCTTGCTTCAAGTATTAAATCTGCTTGGGATACATTAAATAATCCAGAAGTTAGTGGTTTAGAAAAAGCAATTTCTTTAATGATGACACTTTCAATGATGTCTTCTAGTATTATTGGATTAGCTAATAATATAAAAACATTGACTGCTTCTGAATTAGCGTTAAATGCAGCTATGAAGTTAAGAAGTAATTCTGAGCAAAAGAATGCTATTGCTTAGATAGCTACCATAGCTTTAACTAATAAATCTAATAGAGAAAAACAAAAAGCAGTAATTTTAGAAGCGTTAACTACATTAAGAATAAATGAAGAAACTAAAGCTAAACTTGCAAATGAAATTATTACTAAAGGTTGGACTAAAGCTACAAGAGCTCAAATAGCGGCAAACATTGGCTTACAATTATCTATGTGGCAAATTACTCTTATTCTCGCCGCAGTAGCTGCTGCTATTGGATTAGTAATTGGTTTAATTAATGCTCATAAAAATAAAATTAATTTCTTTAGAGAAGATTATGAAAAGACTAAAAATACTTTAGATGCAGTTACAGATAGTTTTGAAAACATCAAAAGCGCAATTGAAGATGTTGAAAATACTATGGATAACCTCGGTGATAAATATTCAGAATTAGAAAAATTAACCAAAGGTACGGCTGAATGGAGAACTAAATTACAAGAAATTAATCAAGAAGTTCAAGATATTGCTGATGAATATAATTTAATTGAAGGTAAAGATTATTTTAGAAATTCTGAAGGCGTTAAAGTATTCACCCCTGAAGGCGAAGCCAAAATAAAAGCGGAAAATGAACGTCGAATGGTTGAAGGTTCTTTAGCAGTTAGTAGCGCAGATTATGAAGTTAAAGAAGCTGAAACTAAAGCTTTAAAAGAAGAAATACTTTATGAAGAAAAATATAAAAGTAATGGCTAGAATCTAACTGAAACTGAAATAGAAGATTTATTAGCTACTTTAAAATTAAAGCCTTCATTAACATTAGAGAGTGCTAAAGATTTAGAAAAAGCAGGTATAAGTTCAAGTGTAGCAGAACAAATTGCATCAAATAAAGAATTATAGGAAGCAATATTAAAATTAAGAAATGCAACGGAAGAAAATACTGAAGCTTATGAGGGTCAATTAGAAGATTCTATTTTACAAAATTCAGCAATTAGTAGTTTTGTTTATGGTGAAGAAAATAATATTGATAAAGAATATCGAAGTGATTTAATTAATCAAATTTCTGAAGATGTAAAAGCATAGGCTGATGAAGCAATTGCTTCAAGATCTATTTCTGATGGAACTAGTATTGACCAAGCTATTAACGACTATATGGAAGCATATGGTATTGTTAAAGATGGTAGTAAGTATTATAAAGAAAATGAAGATGGAACTGCTAATAAAGAAGAAGAGGTTTCAAATGTAGAAGATTCTGCTATTAGGTGGAAAGAAACTGCTATTGCAATAAAGAAAGCTGAAACTGAGCTTGGAAAATATCAAAAAGCTGTTTAGAAAAGTAAAGATGTTTGGGCGAAAGCAAAAACTTTATAGGCAGGACCTTGGAAAGAATTAAAAGAAGCAATTTCTGATGCAACTGAAGAAACTTATGACAATATCCGCGCGTCAGAAGGTTATAATACAGTTAAAACTACTCTAGTAGATATGCTTGATTTAAGTGAAAAACAAGCAGAAGCTTTAGATGTTAATACAATTAAACGAAATCTTGATTTAATTGATTAGGCAATTAATGGAAACGCAGATTCTTTAAATGAATTAAAGTAGAAGTTTAAAGGAATAGAAAAAGATTAGCCAGAAATATTATTTGATTTAGGATTAATTGAAAATCCAGAAGATCAAATAGAGCCTGAAATACAGAGTGTTCTTGATTAGTTAGATGCATAGTTAGAAGGCATAAATCTTGATGCTTCAGTAGATTTATCTAATTTATACCCTCAATTAGAAGAGATGGTAAAAAATGGTAAAATGTCCGCTGAAAAACTACAAGAGTATCTCACTATGCGAGGCTTTGAAGGAATGCAATTAGAACCTATTTATGAAGAAATTTAGGTTAGTGGTTTTGTTAATTTTATTAATGGTAAAGGATGGAAGCGAACTACTGAAAGATAGTTCATGGGTTTTAAAGCACCTGATGGTGGAATTATTCGTAACGCTTATAGTAGCACAACAAATCTTGAAACTGAAGATACTATTATTGCTGAATCTCAATTAAATGATGATGATGGTATTAATACAGATAAAACAAAAGATAACGGTGATTTAAAAGATAAAAAACGCTTAAAAGATGAAAAAGAACGTTATCATGTTATTAGAGAATAGATTGAATCATTAAATAAAGAATATGATAGATTAAGTGCTGCTAAAGATAGAGCTTGGGGCGCAGATAGAGTTGCTTTAATTCAATCTGAAAGAGAACAAGTTGAAAAATTAATTGAATCTCAAGACGAATATTTAAGATAGATTAATAATAACTTATTACAAGACTAGGCAAATATTGCTCATTATGGTGCGGAATTTGATGAATATGGCAATATTACTAATTATGATGCAATAGTCGAAAAATAGGTTGTTAAATTTAATAAAAGCAGAACTGAAAAAGCTGAAAAAGAATATGAAAAATTTGTAGAAATTTTAAAACAATATGAAGAAACATTAGATTTAAAAGCTGATGAAGAACAAGAAAAACTTAATCTTTTATATCAACAACAAGATTTAAATTATGAAGATTTAACTTATCGAGTTAATTTAAAATTAGAATTAAATGATGATAAATTAAAAGAATTAGATTATTATTTTAATAAAATAGAAGATGATGTTTATAAAGCTGCTGAAGGCTTTGCTTTATTAAATTAGAAAGTAAGCACAACTGAAGATGCATTAGCAATTCACGAAAGTGCAACACAAGAATTAACTGAATTATATAAAGCAGGAAAAATATCCTAGGCTGATTATATAGAAGGTATTAAAGAACATAGAGATGCTGTTTATGATAATTTAGAAGCATTACAAGATTATGAAAAATAGTTAAAAGAGTTTTATGGTGAAACATTAAAAAAAGCATAGGATGAATTAGATAAATATACTAGCAGATTTGATGATTTAAGTAATGCATTAGAACATTATAAAAATATTCTTGAATTAACAGGCCAAGAGGAAGATTATGCTAGAATGGGTGAAATTTTAAGTGGTTCTGCTAAAGTTGCAAAAGATAGAATGGATACTTCTGCTCAATGGTATGAAGTTCAAAAACAAAATCTTGCAGATTTAGAAGCAGAATATGAACGCACCCATAGTGAAACCATTAAAATAGCATTAGATGCATAGCGTGAAGCAACATCTAAAGCTTATGATGAAATGTTATCTGATGCAGAAGAATATGCAAAAGCTCTTAATGAAATTTATGAAAATGAAATGGCTAAATTAGCTGAAACATTAAATAAAACATTAACTGGCGGACTTGGTTTTGATAGATTAAAAGAATCTATGTAGAATATTTCTGAAATTCAAGATGAATATTTAACTAAAACAAATCAAGTTTATGAAGCAAATAAATTATTAAACAATATTAGTAATGATATTAATAAAACTAATAATACTGCCTCTAAACAAAGATTAAATGCTTTTTCACAAGAAATTGAAAAATTAAAGCAAAAAGATAAATTAAGTAACCTTGAATTAGAAATTGCACAAGCTAAATATAAACAATTACAAGCACAAATTGCCCTTGAAGAAGCTCAAAATGCAAAATCTACTGTTAGATTATCAAGAGATAATGAAGGTAATTATGGTTATATCTATACTTCAGATGAAGAAGCAGTAAGTAGTGCTGAGCAAGAGTTAATGGATGCTGAAAATAATTTATACAATATTAGATTAAATGCAGCTAATGAATATACTCAAAAAGCAATTCAAGCAAGAGAAGAACTATATCAAAAATTAACAGAAATTGATTAGAGATATGAAGAAGGCACTGATGAATGGAAAGAAGCTAGAGCGGCTGCGCAACAAGAATATTATGATAAAATTAATGCTTATACTGATTTATATAATATAGCTCAAGAAGAAGATTCTAGAATCTTCCAAGATGCTTGGTCTTCTGCTTATAGTAAAATTATTAATGATGGCGGAGCATGGAAAACTGCAGTTGAGACATACACTGCAGCTGCAGATGTAGCATTCTAGAATTGGCAAACTTCAATGTCTTCTGTTACTAAATTAGCAGGAGATGATTTAGTAACTCTTCAAGGAAAAGTAAAAGATGTAACTACTGAAAGTGAAAATCTTAGAAATGAAGTTAAGAATAATGTAATTCCGACTTTAAAAGAAAAAATTGAAAAAGTTAAAGAAGAAATCACAGAAAATGCAAAACTTATTGATTCTCTTGACTCTGTATAGACTAAATATGAAAATTTATGCACTACTTTATAGGCAACAATTACTGAATATGAAGGATTAGAAACTGCTGCTTTAGACGCATTTAAAGCAATGTCTAAAGTTACAGGTGCGCAGGGTAAAGTACCAGATGCGGACTTTTCAGACTATGTTGATGATAATGGCGATGATGATTATAAAGCTCAAGACATTAAATCAAGTACTCAGGAAAATAAAACTACAACATCAAACACTTAGCAAAATACAACTAAATGGGTTGAAATAGGTGATTTAGATAAAAAAAGATATACTTTTACAGATTATTTGGGAAAAACTTATGTTAAATATGGCTTCTTTACGGGAGAATATTATCCTGAAGATGCAATTAAAATTATGGAAGGCAAAGCTTATGTTAAAGAAGGAACTATTAAATATTCTAGCATAGTAGATGGCGCTTTAACAAAAGCAAAAGCATTGGGAACTGTGACTGCTTCTTATGATACAGGTGGATATACTGGTGAATGGGGTCCAGAAGGAAAATTAGCAATGCTTCACGAAAAAGAAATAGTTCTTAATAAGAAAGACAGCGCTAATATTCTTAAAGTAGTAGAAATTGTTAGAACAATGATAGATGCTAATGCCGCAAATGCGGGAATGGGTGTCCTTCATTCTCCTGGAATAAATACTCAAAATCAAAATCTTGAACAAACAGTTACTATTACTGCTGAGTTCCCTAATGCTACTGATCATAATGAAATTGAATTAGCATTTGATTCATTAATAAATCGTGCAACGCAATATGCAAATCGTAAATAAAATTAATGGGTAGGACAGAAATGTTCTACCCTATTTTTTATTGGGTAGATATAAAAAATTGACTAATCAAAAAAATTATGATATAATAGAAAATAAGGAGAGAAAGGAGGTTACTTGAATGGCATAGAAAGATTATGCTGATATACTTTGTTAGGCTGTTGATGAAATAGTTACTAAAAAACTTGAAGGAATTAGTTTTGATAAAACAATAAATTGTATCATTATAGATGATACAAAAGCAAAAGATGGATAGTATAAAGTAACTGATGGTTCAACAAAGTTTTATGCATACTCTGCTTCAACAGATTATAAAGAAAATGATGCTGTTTATGTAACAGTGCCAAATGGTGATTTTAATAATCAAAAAATAATTATTGGTAAATAGGTTACTAATAATACTTCACCATTTTTATTTACAACTCCGTTTGATACAATCGTAGATGTATCAACAAATTTAATAAATGATAAAAATACAGAAGGATATTTGCGCGCAAATGATCCCGCAGAAACGCAAGTTTTATTATGGGAAAAAGATTTTACTGCAAGTAATCAAGATATAGCAGGTTTTACAAGACTTGGACTTCAAGGATAGTTTCGCTCTTGGCTTGATAGTTTTAAATGTATAAGTGGTAATTATGGATATAAATTAATTCTTCATTGTAAAGAAGAAGTAGTTAAAACAGAAGAAAATAATTATGATTTAGCTATTAAAAAACTTGAAGAATTAATTGATGAAGGTAAAGAATATTTTGATTCTGATATAAGAAATTATATTGAAATATCATGTGCTATTACTACTATTCCTTGGGATGATTATTATGAAGAAGGATATAATTATAAAATATCTGATATTTTGTCTATTCTTCAATCTCAAAGAATTGAGTTAAGTTATGCACAATATGAATTATTTTTATCTTCTTCACAAGATATGTATGGTAATCCATATAATTTTGAAAGTTATTATCAACAAGAAAAAGTATTTGATATATCTACTATAAAAGAAATTCAAAAAATGGAATTATATTTTTATCAAGAATCACAAAGTTTTATTGATAAAGATGAAAAACAAGTTCCACATAATGATGACTTTGGGAATCCTTTACTTCCTAATTTATTTACAAAAGATGCTTATATATGTTTAGGATACGATATAGCAAGTTTTGATAATGATTAGGCAAATATATATTGTTTAGATTCAAATACTTACAGTGACTATTATTTATTAGAAGATAATGAAAAACATATTATTTTAAGATGGATACATTAGTTTGATGATGGTCGAATAAAATCTATTTCTGACACAACTGATTTATAGTACGAAATAAGATGGTATCAGTATCAGTTAGGAGCACCTTCTGCAGATGAATATTCTGGTGTTTATTGGAAAAGATTAGATGGTAATAATTTCTACTATACTTTTAAACCAGATATTAAAAAAGAACAAGAACAAATTAAAGTAATTATTTTATTTAATAATAAAGTAATTCGTAGTAATATTTTAACTTTTACAAATGAAAAAGAAGTTATAAATGAAGCAACAAGTCAATTTTTACAAGGGTTAAATATATGGTGTAAAGATAATACTTATGGTAATTATTATATATATGATCCAGGTAATAAGATGCTTGAAGAATATGATGTAAAACAAGCCAGAGAATTAGTTGCTTTATTTTCAACCAAAGCAGGTTTAACAACCTCAGAGCAAGAAAGTTCTATATTAACAGAAGCAACCAGTATTACATGGACTTTTCCAACTATAAATACAATGCTTGAAGTGTATGATATAGATTATAGTGTGCCTTATCCAAATAAAGATGCTTCATAGTTTACTGTTTGCGCGCCAAGAGGCATGACAGCAGCGTAGGGATATGCTACTTTTAAAGATGGTAGTTTACATACTTTAAAATACTAGCTAAATGATAAAGATAAAACTGAAATTGTTTATGATCATCTTGCAAAAGTAATTATGATTACTCGATATGGTGATACAAATAATGCAGAAGCAATAAATCCTTATCAATTATATTTTATTAAAAAAGATTATATTCAATCTTACGCTAATAATGTAATTTAGTGTTCTATCATAAAAAATCACACTGACTATTTCACATCTAAAACATTTTATTTTGGATAGTCTGGAACAACAGGAACTGATGTTACTTTAAAGATATATATAGATCCAGCCGATACATTCGCATTAACAAAAGATGCGGATGGAGATACTATTCATTGTAAAGCATTATTATTTGATTCTCATAATAAAGAAATTGATCCAAATAATAGCACTGAATATGTTGATATAAAATATGAGTGGAGCTGGTTTGATTATAAATATGATGATGCTACGGATAAATATATTGCAGTAGAAATTTAGCCATATGTGGGTAGTTTAGATGATACTGTAAATGCCGATTCAGCAAATCAAATTATTAAAAATAAAAAATGGTTTACCAATGATAAAGGCGAGATAGTATTATAGGATTTTACAACTTATTATTCTAATAATTGTCGAAATGAAATAGCTATTTCCGCAAATGAAAAATTAAATATGAATCACTTCTTAATTTTACAATGCACTGTAAAAGGATGGGGTGATTATGATTTAACAACGTATAAACCAATAGCAATTAGACTAGGTGAAACATATTCATATACTGACACCGCAAATGAAGTAATCTATCTTACTTCTGGATATCCTAAATATTATACTGGAAAATGGAAAATACATTTACAAGACGTAGATAATAATTAGGATGGCTATGAAGATGAATATACTGAAGGGCAGTGGAAGATTTTTAATCCTTATAATGAAAATACTAATTACATTGGTAGTATAAAGGATAATGCTCTTTAGCCTATTGGAATTTATATGGATAATGTTCATCAATATGGTGTATAGTATTATGATGAAAATAATCAAATTGTTTGGACTTAGCCAGTTATTTGTATGTCAAATAATTATCCTTCTGGAACATTAAATAAATGGCCTGGAAAAGAAATTGAAATAAATCAAGAAAATGGTTATATTCTTGCTCCGGCTATTGCAGCTGGAAAAAAGAATAGTGATGATAATACTTTTAGCGGCGTAATGCTCGGAGATTGGCATGGAGATCCTGGTGGTGTAAATGCTTTCATTGGAGATTAGACTGGTATATATGGTTTTCATCATGGAATGATTTCTTATGCTTTTATGGAAAATGGAACTGCTTTTATTGGGAAAGCAGGAAGAGGTCGTATTTATATTGATGGGGATAAAAGCACTATTTAGAGTGAAGGATATAATTTAGGTCATGGCATTTTAATGGATTTGGATGATAATATTTTCCATATGAAAAATGGTCCTGGTGGAATATATTTAAATGCAAATAATGATTTAGAAATAAATTTTGCTAATAAATATGGAGATTCTTTATTCTATATAAATAATGATACCGATAATTATTATTTATAGTCAAGTGATTATGGAAACATTGATGAAAAAGGAAATAAACTTGGTATAAAAATAGACTTAGCGAAGGGTAGAATTGATGCTTTTGATTTTATTATTGAAGCTAAAGGTAGCCAAGGAGGCTATATAAAAATAGATAGTACCGATGGTAGTATAGTATCAACATGGGGCACTATTGGTGGATTTACTATTACTGATCACAGTATTTTTTCAGGAGCATTTAACACACCTGCAGATTTTACAGCTGCAGAAGCAATAAAAATTTGGGATGCAAAAACTTATTGGGGTGCAAGCACTCATGATGCATCAACATATGACTTTAGATTAGGTAATAGCTTTTTTTATAATGGTGCTGCAAGAGATAATAAAGGTAAATTATATTTAGCATCTAATTTATATAGCTATGAAGCTGGAGATAAAGATATAACGAGTTCTAGTGGACTTGATGAAGCAGCTTTTATTTTTGGAGTAAATACAGATAGCAATTTATAGATAGGTAGTTCACATAGTCCTTGGTATGATGATGTAAATATATATGCTGGAAAAAGAAAAGATAATACAAAAGTATGGATTCATTTAATACCAGACCCAGATGCTGAAAATTCTTCCTCTTACGCTTTAAAAATAAGTAAAGATGAATTATGGGTTCAAGGCATTGATGCTTCTAATTAGCATGGTATTTATGCTCGTTTTGGTTAAAAATAGGAGAAAAAGGAATGTTAAAGATTTTAACAAATGAAGAGATTTATTTTATTAATAAATAGTTAAATAAAACTTTTGAAAATAGTCAATAGTATTTACCAGCAAAGGTAAACTTTTATATATAGAAAAATAAAAAGAAAATTGCGGATCTTGCGAATGAGATTGAATAGGCTAGAGCGCAAATTATTAAAAATTTTGGTAGTCCATCAGAAGAAAATGATGATAAATATTTTATTCCAAAAGATAAAATACAAGAAGCACAAAATGAATTAAAGGATTTATTAGATATTAAACAAGAAATTGAAATATTTTTAATATCTATTAATGATATAGAAAATTTACATTTTACACTTCCGCAAATGGAAGCATTAATGTTTATGATTGAAGAGTGAAAGGAGAATAACAATGACACAAGAACAAATTACTCAATTTATTAGAATTTATAATACTCTTTGTACTATTTCAACAAAGGGTGAAGATACTTTAATTATGGGTGATTGTCTTCGCGCAATGCAAGCACTTGCGCAAGAATTAACTCCAATTGAAGAAAAAGGAGAATAATTAAAATGAGCAAATTGTATCCTCCTTATATAGAAGGTACAATACCTGCTTTTTGTGACACTAAGGAAGGGACAGTTTTAACTGTCCCTTTTTCCATGAATAGGGCAGTTAATAAAAAAGAGGTAGTTGGCTTCTATTTAAAATTAAAAACAATTTAGAGTGATAAATATTTAATTACTCGAGGTCCAGAATATTGTAAATATGATCTTGAAAAACAAGAAGTTTATATTGATTTGACAGATGTTAAAGATAAACTAAATATTGGCTAGTTTTATAAAATTCAAATTGCCTATGTTAGTTCTGATTTAATTCCTGGTTATTATTCTTCTGTGGGTATTGTAAAATATACTAGCAAACCAAATGTTTATATTGAAGGTTTAGAAAAATATTCTCCAAATAGACATTCTTATAATTATCTAGGTTGCTATAGTTAGAAAATATTATCAGAAGAAGATACTAAAGATTATACTGAAAAAGTATATTCTTATAGATTTGTTATTTTAGATAAAAATGATAATATTTTAGCTGATACTGGAGAATTATTACATAACAATTCAAAAGATATAAATTCTTATGAATCTTAGGATGAATTTTCTTATATGATGGATTTTGATCGAAATTAGGTTTATTATATATAGTATAGTATAATTACAAATAATGGTTTAAAGATATCAAGTCCTAAATATAGATTAGTAGCACAAAAATCTATTGAGCCAGATGTAAAAACATATCCAGTTCCATATTTAAATTTTGATAATGGATATGTAGATATACACTTAGATTCAAGCAATTATAAAAAAATTATTAATGAAATAACTGAAGAAGGAGAAATTAAAGAAAGAGAAATTGAAAATCCTGTTAGTGGTTCTTTTATTTTATCTAGAAAAGTAGATAATTCTCCTTGGGAAGAAGTTTTTCGTTTTTCATTAATAAATGAAAAACTTTCTGAATGGAGTTGGAAAGATTTTACTGTTGAACAAGGAAAAATTTATACTTATTCTTTACAAGAATATAATGATTATAGATTATATTCTGAAAGAACTATTTCAGAAGATATATATGTAGATTTTGAAGACGCTTTTTTATTTGATGGTAAACGCTAGTTAAGAATTAGATATAATCCAAAAATTACTTCTTTTAAAACAGACCATTTAGAAAATAAAATAGATACAATCGGTAGCAAATTTCCTTTTATTTTTAGAAATGGAAATGTAGGTTATAAAGAATTTCCAATATCTGGATTAATTTCTTATTAGATGGATGAAGAAAATTTATTTGGTTTTGATGAAGACTTTGTATTAACAGAAAATTTTAAAAGAGAAAAATATCAAGGAACTCCTTCTAAATAGCTAGATGAATATAAAGTTAAAACAACTAATTTAGTTGGGTATAATTTTTCTGCTGAAAGAGATTTTAAATTAGAAGTTTTAGATTGGTTAAATAATGGTCAACCAAAATTATTTAGGTCCCCAAGCGAAGGAAATTATATTGTGCGTTTATTAAATACTTCTTTTTCACCAGAAGATGTTTTAAGTAGAATGATTCATACTTTTAATTCTACTGCTTATGAAGTAGCAGAATGTAATTATGAAAATTTAAATAAATATAATTTTATTTCTTTAGAAAATTCTAAAATATTACAAACAAGATGGATAACAATACCTTTGGTTAAAAAAAGTAATATAGAAAATAAAGATTTAATAGAAATTATGTAGCATAAATAGGCTACTTCAGTTTATTTTTATGATATGTAGCCAGGAGAAATGGTTTATATTAACAATAAAAGTATAGTAATTGGAGCTACAGGTAGTTATTTTATTGATAATGGAGAGATTATTACTTCTATTCAAATTCCAGGCGGAGTTATCTATACTGGTGCTGTAACTTACAGTTTTGAAGATTCAAGTATGAATACTTTTGATACTATTATTGATGTTCAAATGGATGATGTTGTTGCACATCAATTTATTGGTTATTATGAAAATATAATTGATGTAGTTGAAGATTTAAAAACTAAAATTTCTAATTTTTATTATTTACATTTTTAGAAAAGAGATGTATCTAAAGTATATCCTAAATGGACTGGTAAAGGATATGAAAAAGAAGATGGATTTATTATTTTATATAGAGATAAAAATGCTACATCTAAAATATCATTAAAAAATAGTGAAAAAGCTCTTTTAGAAAGATATAATAATGAGGTTGAATATTGTGAAAAATATTATGATTATAAAAATGAAGCAAATTATTAGAGAGCTTTAAAAAATATTAATTTTGATTATTAGGAAAAAGAATTTTATAGTCTTTATGCTCCATATTTAGCAGATTATGAAGATGGATATTTAGATTATGATACTTATATGACTATAGCATGGATATTAGTAAATAGATATAATGATTTTATATTAACTATTGGGCCACAAATTCCTGGATTTGAGAATGAAGATAATACAGAAGATTTTTGGGTCGATACTGCTCTTTATGTTGTTCAAATTCCAGATGAAGAGATATAGGGATATTTAGAACAAGAAAAAGAAAAAATTATAGCAAAATCAAAAGAAAAATTTTTATACAATCTTGAGCGAATTAAAAATTCCGATACATCTATAACTACTTTTGAAAGTCCTTTAACATTATATAAGTATGAATTAGATGAAATTGAAGTAGAAACATCTTTTGAGCCGCAATTAACTATTGTTGGCTATGATTTAGTTCAAGCACATCCAAGTTTAGAACCAGGAGAATTAACTGAAGAATATTTTATTTTCCCTGAAGAGATGTTAAAAGATAGATATTACATTAGAGAAAATGGAGAATATAAAATGGTTATAGAATATAATAAAGAATGGAAATATTATATTAAAAAACCTTTTGAATTTTATTATGATCCAAAACAACCAATGACTATTTTAATTTCACAAGATACAAATAATAGATTAAATGAATTTGTAGAATGGTAGCAAAAAGAAGTTTATACTCCATAGAATAAACCTGGTTTTGCTATTCATAATACATTTGTAGTTTATTCTACTAAATGTTGGATTGATGATGAAGAATTAGATTTAAGTGATGATATTGATATTAAAATCAATAGTTTATATAAATTTAATAAAATTAAATTAGATGCAGGCGTTGTATTAAATTGTGGTTATGAATTATAGACAGTTGAATATTTTGATGAATCAGAAATAAAAATTTATGATGTAATTAATAATTTAAAGAAAATATTAAATAGTAGTTGGAAAAATTCTAAAGATGAATCTTTTATTAAATTAGTTACTGCGGTAGATATTGATAAAAATTTACCTTATAATCAAATTATTCAATTGGCGCAAATTAAGTATGATGCTTATTATGATAAATATATTAGAGAATTAACTCATATATTAAAAGAAAAGGAGGTTATTGAATAATGGAAAAAAATCCTTTATTAGATAAAGATTTTTTAAAAGAGTTGGATTAGTATTAGCATAAAGAAGTTTATGCTAAAATTATTGCTCTTAATTTCAATGGCTTTCCTATTGAATAGATTGAAGGAAGAATTACAGGAGGTTCTATAAATATTGATGGAACCTCTGTAGTTCGTAGAACGTGTAATTTAACATTAGTTGCTAATGAAATTAATATTAATGATTTTTATTGGGGATTAACTAATAAATTTAAATTATAGATAGGTTTAAAAAATTCTATTAATTTAAATTATCCAGATATTATTTGGTTTAATAAAGGTGTTTATTGTATAACAAATTTTAATACTTCTTATACAACGAATAATTATTCTATTTCAATTTCTGGACAAGATAAAATGTGCATGTTAAATGGTACTTTAGGAGGATCTTTATATTCTTCTATTGATTTCGGATAGATTGAAAATTATAATACTATTTATGAAGAAGTAGATTTTTCAACAGATTATACTCTTTATGAAGCAAATAAATATTATTGTTTAAATAAAAATTATACTCCAATAAATAATCAAGAACAATATATATTAGCACAAGATGAATATGATAAAAATATTATATATTATTCTAAATTAATAACTTCGAATATTGAAAAATTACCTTTAAAATATATTATTAGAGAAGCAGTTCATACGTATGCGAATGAACCTTATCATAATATTATTATAAATGATTTAGAAGATTATGGTTTGGAATTATTAGAATATAGAGGAGATAAACCTCTTTATTTCTTTTTCAATGCAGGTATATGTGAAAATATGACATACAATGATGAAATGGAAGTCATAAATGAATCTTGGGAGACTGCAAAAAAACTTGCTGAATTAGATATTAAGAAAAATGAAATAAATAATCTTATTGATGGTTTTAACGAATCAACAGTAGAAGTAGAATTAAAAGATGGTAATGGTATTAAATATACTGTCGCAAAAATAGAATATGGTCAAACCGCAGGATATAGATAGACTGATTTAATTTATCCTGGAGAACTTATTTCTTCTGTTGGAGAAACATTAACTTCTATTTTAGATAAGATTAAAAATATGCTTGGTGATTTTGAATATTTTTATGACTTAGATGGAAGATTTGTTTTTCAAAGAAAAAAAGCATATGTTAATACTAATTGGAATACATTAATAGAAACTGATGATAAAGATGTATATGCAGAAAATGCTGCTTATACATCAGACGTTTAGTATAGTTTTGAAGATAATAATTTAATTACTTCATTTTCTAATAATCCTCAATTAAATAATCTTAAAAATGATTTTTCTGTTTGGGGTGTGCGAAAAGGTATTAATAATAAAGATATACCTATTCACGCGCGTTTTGCAATAGATAAAAAACCATTTTATTATAAAACTTTTAATGGAGAATATTATATTACTGATATATAGTATTTAGAAGATTTAAAAGAAGGAATTAGAAATGATTTAAGTGTAAATTTAAAAGAACGTTTGGATAATTATCAGCCATCATATGGAACTTATGAAGGATTAGAAGCACCATAGAAACAGCCTGATGGATCTTGGACTCCTGGATGGTGGGATATTCGAGATTGGGCTGAATATTATGAAACATTAACTTTAGAAAAACCTACTTACACAATGAAATGGTATTCTAAAAATAATACAGAAGGATATGTAAATAAAAATACTTTGCCAGGAAAAATAAGCAGCAGTTCTGGTGATTACTGTTGGTTAATTATATTGGTAAATCCTGGAAAAGATAATAGATATTGGAATTTGTAGCATGGTTCTGGAAATCCATCTAATTCAAAAACTTGTTATTTATATGAATCTTATTATACTGAAACAGGAAGTTTAAAAACTTCTAAAGTTAGTCCAGAAGTAAAAAAACCTTTTATGTATCCATATGCAGGATGTAACGATAGTCATACCTATTTATCTTTTTTAGAAGGAGATATTAAGAGATAGGGTAATTTAGTATATTTTTATAATCCTAATTTTCCAAATGCTACATCTTTTGATTAGGTAATTGAAGATCAAATTGATAAAGAATTAGAGAATTTAATTAATTCTGGAAAACTGCGCGTTGTTGATTGGAGAGAAATTATTTATCAAATGGCTTTAGATTATTTTGCACATAATCAAGAGGATGATTTTTTAGTAAAAATTAAAAATAATAGTTATATTGCTGGAGAATATTTATATGCAAATGGATATACTGGATATGAATAGTATTATACAGATCTATAGGGTTTTTGGAGATAGCTTTATGATTTAAATCCAGAAGCAATAAGAGAATAGTCAGGCGGAAAATATGAAGAAGTGCGTGTTGAGCTTGATGATAATGGTAATTATAAAATGGAAATGCAGTGGGTAGATTTTAAAGAAAATGAATTGAATTTTACTTGTAATTATTATTTACCTATTAATTATAGAACAAAAGATTATTATAAATGTTCAGATGATAATGCTTTAGAACATTTTAATGAAAATTTAAAATATTGGAATAAAAATGTTGTTTTAGCACCAGAGACTTTAAATTTTTGGTTTGAATTTTTAGATGATCCTGGTGAATTAGAATAGTTTTCTGTTCCATATATTGGTAGTAGGGCAAAATCTGTTAATGATTCAAATGTTTCTGCTATTTATTTTAGAGAAACACCAAATATTATTTTTACTTCTAATAAAGAATATGATCCATATAATATAAATACGGGTTATATATATATTTGGTTACAAGATTATATTGAAAATTCTTTTGTTATTAGTTCACAAGGCAAAAGTGCAAAAGATAAAATTGATGAATTATTATATAATCATACTTATTGTGTTGAAAATATTAATTTATCAACAATACCTGTTTATTATTTAGAACCAAATGCTCGTATATATGTACATGACGAAGAAAGTAAAATTAATGGTGATTATATAGTAAGTAGATTATCAATTCCTCTTACTTATAATGGGACAATGTCAATCAATGCAACAAAAGCAGTTGAGAGACTTTATTAAGGAGGTTTAGAGAAAATGACGAAAGTTGTTAGACAATATCGTTATTATGGTAAATCAGACTCAAAAAATTAGCCTAAAGAAGAAATTTCATTTGAAACTTTAGTTAATGAAGGTAGTATTTTCTTTTCAGAGAAAGGCTTGGCCGCAATTACATAGTTAGGAATTCAAGCTCTACCAGGCACTAAATTTTATTTAAATAATGCTAAAAAACCTATTATTATTGGTGCTACTGGAATTTATGAATTAGATTTAGAAGGTATTTCTGAGATTAATTCATTAAGTTTTGATGCAGATTCAATTAAAGTTATTGAAGAAGTAGGTAATGCTTATTTAATTGTAGATGCTTTATATAATGTAGAGGAGGATTAATTAAATGAGTTTTTATGGAAATATAACGAATGTAACAAAAACTAATTTTGCATTTGATAGAATTTATGCGAATAGGGTTGAAATGGAAACACATATGGCTGAAGATGAAGTTTATATTGGCCGTTTTGTGTTAGTAGATTATGATGCAAATAATGAATTTGTAAAAGAAGCTTATTATGATAAAGATGAATATATTATAACTGAAGTTGGTGATGTATTTTATTATTTATTTTCAGACCCAGAATTAAATTTTAAAATTGCTTTTAATTCAGAAGGTATTATTTTAGATCAAAATAATTTAATTACTGGAATGAATAAAAATGATTTATGTTATATAGAAAATGTTGTTGAACTTAATAATGGTTAGAATATTACTACTCGTACATATTATTAGTGTTATGGTGGAGATGAAAATGGTAATGCTCTTTTTGCTAAATTCAATGATGGTGAAGTACCTGAAAATGGTTCTGATAGATGGAATTATGCAGTAAATTATAATATAGATTAGAATTATTATGGAAAAAAATTAGGTGGATCAATTGGACGAGGTTGGGATTCAACTGTTTGGCAAAAAATGTATGAAAATGGTAAAGAAATATATGCAATGGTTGCCGAACTTAATGGAGTAGTTCCTACTTTTACATTAAGTGCAGATGCTCCGACAATGAATCCTATTACTCCACATTTTGATGAAGTAAGTAATAATACTTATTATGAATTACATTGGCAACCTCAATGGGGCATGCGTGTTAAACATGCTAAAAGTATTTTATCTGCAGATAAAAAACAAAATAAAGATTCCCAAAATAATTTATTATCAGATGAAACAACAACTTGGATTCAATCTGTGTATAATAAAGATTTAAAATTACATCAATATTATTATTATGGACTAGATGGAAAATGGCATTTAGTTGATATTCCAAGAGAATTAAATGATAATGAAAGTGGTTTAGAACCTATTGATTTTGCGGATGTAGTTGATTTTGTATCTAAAAAAGAAGATAGCCAAATTCCTGCAGCTATTTATTATAATAAAGATGGTTTTAATCCAAAAGTACATTTTAGTTCTTCTGTTGATGATAAAGTGCAAATGACTCCAACAGGATATAGTTAGAAACCTGTTCAATATGAATATTATTCCTATGAAACAGAAACCGGTGCCAGTGGTGGCGTAAGAGTTTCTGAATGGGAAACTACAGAATATAATGATCATGAGCGCGGAAACAAAAGCCCGCAAGTAGATACTCAAGAATGGCAAATGATTCTTCCTTCTCTTGGAAATGCTGTAAGCAGTATGTGGGATATTGTTTATGGCATTGGCGCAGATAGAGATGGAAATCCAGTTTATAGATATGATGAAGATGGAGAAATTATGCTTGATAAAGCAGGTCGTCCATTAGGGGTTCTTGATAATGATTATAATCGTTTAACTTTTATTGATTGGGTGGATGCAGATTTTCCAGATAATACAAATAGATTGCGTTTAGTTGATGAATAGGGAAACGATGGTTTTAGTTATAATTCTAAAGAAGTAGAAACTTTAGCTGGATGTATTAACTCTATTCATGATTTAATGGGAATGATTATTGTTGATAATACTAGAACTGATGCTCCAACAGTTGATATCACTGATGAAGAAGCGATGTATAAGTTTGCTGATTAGGCAAGTGGCGATAATATTTATTATTTAAGTGATGGTGGATATTATCGTAAAGGTATTGGATATAAATATGAGCCAATAGATTGTGTTTATGAATTAGTAATTGTAACTGAAGATGAATATCAACCAAATTTTTATTATTATAAAGATGGTGAAGAATTTATTCCAGATATAGATGCTACTTTTGATACTAATAAAATATATTATGTAAAGAAAATAAATAATCCTGATGAAGAATATACTTTAGTAGAAAATTTAGATTCTTATGAAAAAGGAAAATATTATTATGCAGCAGGAGATAATTTTTTATTAGAAAATAATCATGTGGCAAGAAATGTAACTTATTATTTATTTGGTGGAGATGATAAATTACAAAAAGAATATCCTACTCTTGATTTTATTCAAAATAAATATTATGAAAAAACAGAAAATGGTTCATACTAGCCAGCATCAACTGCTACGCCAACAAAAGATATGTATTATACTCTTCCAACAACAAAGAATTTAGTAACACATGTTTTAGGAAATCCTGCTCTTTATGATGAAGTTAATGAAACATATTTAGGAAAAGTATTAACATATCTTTGGACTCCAGGAGCATTTGGTATTTAGATTGGTATTGATGAACGTGGAGAACCTATTTATGATTTAACTCAAATGGATGATGAATATGATCCTGCTCAAACATACTATCTTTTAGATTGGCAAAGAAAAGTTATTCCTGGAATTGGCGAAAATAAATATGAAGCTGTTGTTAATAAGGCATACAGAGTTAATTTATTGCCTTTTGAAGATAATTAGTATTTTACTCCTATAGGTATACAAGGACAAAATGGATTTACTTATGTGCCAGCAACAAAAGAAAGTATTGCTAAGGAATATGAAGATTTAGGTCGAGCTAGGTTAGAAAATCCTACAAACTATGGTGATTCTTATACTCCAAGATTTGATAAACAATATTATTACGAATTAAATGGAATAGAAGAATTTCCATTGAGCATGTTTTATGTTACTAATAAATTTTACTATAGAATGGATAATAATTTCTTTAAAGATAAAAACTTAAAACTTACTCCACAAAGACAATATTATACTTTATTAAAAGATACTTTTGTAAAAATAGATAGTATATTCTACAAACCTAATACATATTATTATAAAGATGGGGTTTATTATTATTTAGATAAATCTTTTAATAAACAAGATATAGATTATTATAGAAAGAATTATTTTTATATAAATAGTGACTTAGAAGGTCTTTATTCTATTGGATCTCAATGGAATAGAGGTGTTGAAATAATTCCTTGCACTATTGAATTAGCAAAAAGAACACCTATTCCAGAAATGCAATTATTAAATGGTTTTGCAAGATCTTTTAATACAATTCATGGATTAATTATAGAAATTAATAAATTGTTATTATCTGGAGATTATCATACTAGAGATAGAAATACAGTTTAGGGTTGTATTAATTTAATGAATGATTTAATTAATAGATTTTAGAATGATTTTGCTCCAAGACAATTAATTATTAGTGATAATTATGGAAGAATTCAAAGTGTACCAATTGAAACAAATCAATGGATTGATACTGATATAATTGGTGATGTAGCTGAAGGAAAAGTGCGTATTGAGCACATGTATCCAAATAAACAAGAGAATACCACTGGTACCATTGATAAAAATGGTAATGGTGATACTATTGAGTTAGAAAAAATTATTATTGATGAAACTGGACATGTAAAGAATACTCATACTGATATAGTAACTCTTCCATATGGATATAAGACATTTATAGCCGATGAAGGTAATTCTATTGCTGATAATACTCAAGATACTTTAAATATTAATGGTGATGACTGGATTAAAACATCTGCAAAAAATGATTATATTAATTTAATTCATTTATATCCTAATAAAGAAAATAATACTAGTGATACTTTTGATATAAATAATAATGGAGATACTATTAATTTAGAGACTATTTTTATTGATGAAACAGGTCATATTAAAAATGTAAATACACAAATAGTTACTCTTCCTTATGGATATAAAACATTTATTGCGGACTAGGGTAGTTCTGAAGCAGATAATACACAAGATACAATAGCTATTACTGGAGATAATTGGATTTAGACTAATGCAGAGAATGATAAAATTTCTTTATCACATGTAGGGCCAGTTGAAACTGCAATAATTCAAGAAAGTAATCAAACTCCTAATTTTGGTTCGACTTTTGTTATTAAAGATCTATATTTTGATGAAAAAGGACATAAAGCAAATGAATCTAGCCATACTATTACAATTCCGCAAGGTTCTTTAGTTGATGCAACAACAAATAATGCTGATTTAATAATTCAATTAGCATTTGAACCTGAAACAGGAAAACTTTCAACCACTCGTAAAAATGTGGGCGAACTTTTACTAAATGGTTATTCAAAACAAGAATCGGGCGTTTTGACCCAAAACGATACAATAAATCAAGGTTTTGGAAAACTTGAAGGAAAGTTAGATAAAGAAATTACTGATAGAACACAAGCTATAAAAGATGCTATTGAAGCTTTAGATATAACTGGAGAAAATAATATTCCAGCATATCAAACTATTTATACTTGGTCTGAAACTGATGGTAAAATTAATATTTCTACAAGAGATATATCAATTCCTTCTAGTGCTATAAATGATAAAGATTAGAATGATGATTCTGTAACAACTAAGAGCGCAGTTGCGCAAGCTATAGATAGTGCTTTAAATAAATTAGATTATTCTATTACAAATAATGAAAATCAAATTATTAGAAATATATCTTAGGAAAACGGAAAAATTAGTGTTACTCTTGGAACATTAACAAAACAAGATATTTCTGACTTAGAAGAATTAGGTACAATGGCAGTAAAAAATGCTGATGATTATTTAACTTCAGAAATAATTTCTAATAAATATGTTTCTATTGATGTTTATAATGCAAAAATTATAGAATTAGAAGAAACTATTGATGAATTAAAAGATTTAATTAATAGCTATCATGAAAATAATGGATAATAAAAAAGTTTCGGTCTTTAAGGCCGAAACTTTTTATTTTAAACTTTATAAAAATTAATAAAAAATGAAGAAATAATTTTAAAAGGAAGGAGTGGAATATTTTTATGGCTTCTTTACAAAATACGGCTAATTATGTAAAATTTGTCCGTGGTACAAGAACTGCTTGGGAGGCATTAAAATCTCAAGGTGAAATTTATAATGATACGTTGTATTTTATTTATGAAGCACAAGGTGCTAGCACAGGTGTTTTATATTTAGGTACTACTCAAATTGGCGGAACAGATGGTGAACAGCCTACTCCAGTTAATTTAGCTGATTTAAGTGATGTTGATATTTTAAATCGTGAACAAAATGATATTTTAGTTTATAATGGTACACAATGGGTTAATAGTTCTATTGAAGAAATTATAAATTTAGATTTAAATGTTTTTGAATTAGATGATTTAGATGAAATTTCATTAAAAGGTTTTAAAGCAGCTGCTACAGGCACTATTCCACAAAAAAACGAAGATGGTTCTATTTCTTGGATTAAAGTAAATGAAATAGCTGAAATTGCTGAAATTAAAAAGCAAATTGAAGAAGAAACTATTTCTGAAACAGAAGTAAAAACTTTAATTACAGAAGAAATTGCTAAAGTAGACCATTTAAGTTATGAAAAGGTTGAAAGTTTAGATGATGCTCTTGCATCATTAGAAACTAATAAAATTTATTTAGTGCCAGCAGGAGATATCGAAGATAACAAGTATGATGAATACATGGTTATTGATGGAGAACTTGAACCTGTTGGAGCTTGGTCTGTTGATTTAGATAACTATGTAACAACAGAAAATTTTGATAAAAAAGTTGGAGAATTAAATTAGGCAATTTCTAATAATAATGATTCAATGACTGCTGTTAATAGTTCTCTTATTCAATTGACTACTGATTTTACTAATTTCTCAACAAAAGTTGGTGATTTAAGTAAGTTAAATACTTATATTGAAAATGCTACATTAGTAGAACAAGTAAATCATTTAACTGAACAATTACAATGGCAAGAAATTGTCGAATAATTAAAAGGAGAGATAATTTAAAATGGCTGATAATGGTATTAAATTTTTAAGAGGGGAAGTTGCTAATCTTCCTGCTACGTCCGTTCCTGGTGCGTTTTATTTAACTACTGACGAATGTAGATTATATTATGGTACTGGTACTGGTGCTCCAGTATTATTAAATGAACAAATTAATATTATAGCAAGTGTTGATGTTTTGCCAACAGTAAGTGCAGAACATAAACTTGCTAATGGTAAAAATGCAGTAGGCGTAATTTATTATGCTTCTAAAGAAAATATTTTATGTATCTATGGCCAAAAGTAGGATAACAAATGGGGATGGATTCAAATTAATCCAGACACTAATACAGATACAAGTATTGCTAGTATTAGTATTTCTGAACCTTAGCAAGAAACAGATGGAGAAGGCAAAAAATCTTATAAATATACATTAAGTGTTTATGAAAAGGTTGACGGAAAAACACAAGAAACACCATTTACTACTACTTTTACTATTGATTCATCAATGGTTTCTGAATTAGCAACTGAAGTTAATATTGGTGTTCAAAGTGAATTAACAACTATCGATCAAACTGATGTTGCAGTAGTATCTTTAACTGGTGCTGGAGCAAATAGTGATGATAAAACTGCTCTTGTGGCAGGAGATAAAATTGCTTTTGCGACTGAAACAGTAACAGTAGATGGAAAACCTGTAGAAGCAATTAAAATTAGTTCTACAGACACTACTTATACACTTGAACAAGATGAAACTAAAGTTAAATTAACTGGTGGTGGAAAAACACAATCTGTTGAATTTAAAGCTGGTAATAAATTAGACGTTACAGCTGATGCTAATGGCGGAATTCTTTATTCTCATGAAACAATTGGTTCTGCAGCTACATATGGTTCAACAGATGTTACTGGAACTACTAATGCTCAAGTAATTAATATTCCAGTAATTACAACAGATGGTTATGGACATATTGCTTCTGCACAAACTGCTCCATTAACAATTAATAATACAACTATTACAGGAGCAACAATTGGTGTTGATGAAACTGATGCAAGTAAATTAACTGTATCTGTTACAGATAATAATGGACAAAGAATTCCAGCTACTTCTGAAGGAGTATTATATCATACTATTACAGTAACAGATTTAGATGCTGATGGTGAAGAAGTAGAAACAACTAATACAATAAAGAATCAAGGCAATTTAGGTTCTTTCTATAGTAAAGCTGTAATTGATAAGAAGTTACAAGGTATTGATGCATTTACATATAAAGGTACTTTTACTGGTAATCTTCCAGTTGCTGGAAAGCAATATCATGTTGGTGACGTATATGTATCAAAAGAAGATCAAAACGTAGAACTTAATAACATTTCTGTTACTTTACATGCAGGTGATTTAGTATATGTTACTGGAACAGAAACTAATGGAATTATTACTGAAAATTTAAAATTTGAAGTTGTTCATAGTGAAAATAATACTGATACAACTTATGATTTAATTGCAGAAAATGATAAGATTACATTAACAGATGGTGCAGCAAAAGATGACATTAATGTTACTGATGATGATATTGTTATTTTAAAGGCAACTGGTGGTGCTTTACAGGCAAGTCATAAAACTTATTCTACAGCAGCAATGGCTGATGGTATTACTCAACCTACTGGTGCTTTAATCGATGGAGGAACATTCTCTGCTGCTAGCGTTGATGCTGATAAATATGGTCATGTAACATCTATTGAAAAAATTGACTATACATTACCTTCTTATGCACTTGCGCAAGCAAATGAAAAATTACAATTAAAATCTGGTGGTAGAGTTCTTGGTTCTGTAACACCTGCTGGTGATGATAAGATTAGTGCTACTTTCTCTGGAGCAGATGAAAATGTAACTTTAACTATTAATCACTTAGGAAGTCAAGCAACAAAAGGAACTTCTACACCTGCAGCATTAACATTTGGTGGAACTTTCGTTGCTGTTAGTGGATTGGTAGATGAAAAAGGTCATGTAAAAGAATATACTGAAACTACTTATACATTACCTTCTTTACCTGCAGATCCTGTATATACTTTTAATGATTTTGTCATTACTGATAATCAAACTTTAGAAAATCATGGTACAGGTTTAAGTTTAGCTTCTTATATTTTAAAAGATGGAGAAAGAACTGGAACTCTTGATTTTGGTTTATATTCTGATACTTTAGCTGTAACAAAAGTTGATGCTAATAATGTTGCAGTAGAATTAGTATGGGGTACATTCTAATTTTTTAGGACGAAACCTAATAATTAATTTATAAATTTTTTGATTATTCCTAGAAGGAATAATTTCCACGCGAGTATTAAGGAAATTTTTCTTAATACTCGCGTTTTTTTATTTATATAAGTAAAAAATTTTTTAAGAGAAAGGAGAAATCTGAATGAGCAAAATAAAATTTCAGCCTGCTCGCGGATTAGAAGAAACTCTTTTAGCGAATCCATATACTGAAGGCATGATATACTTTGCAACTGATTCAGGCCGTATTTTTTTAGATACTAATGGAGAAAATAAAATTCCATTAGGTGGCGGCGGTGTTTCTGTTATCTATGGATATGATGAAGGGGTAATAGAAAATGTTGTTGATCAGACATTTACCTTTCATGCAGATTTATTAGAAAAAGGTGTAAATCCAAAAGTTAATGATTTAATCATTAATAGTGATGGTAGATTTTATAAAATCCAAGAAATATTGGTTGATGAAGGCTTATTAACCTGTACTTTAATTGCAGTTTCAGGTACTGGTGGCGGAGGTGGCTCTTCCTCATCTATCACCATTGAAGCGATTACTAAACTTCCTGTTTAGGTTATTTATAATCGCCCTTATGAAATTCAATATAAAGTAACTTCTCAAGAAGATGACTTAGTAACTATTTATTACCAAATTGTCAATGAAGTTACTGGCGAAAGTAAAACAATTCCTCAAAGCGCAGAAAGTGGAGCAGTTCATACATTTGATATTGGTTCTCATTTATATTCTGGTTCTAACCTTGTTATTGTTTATGGTCAAGGTGAAAATGCCGGTGAAACAAATAAAATTAGACAATCTGGCCGTGTGGCAATTGAAATGCTTTTAAATGAAAGCCCTGCTTTTAACTCTTTAAGAGTAATCCCTAATGAAGCTCTTGATTTCATTTGCACTCCTGTTGGTAAAGGTCTTGATAAAGTTTTAACTGTTCAAGTTGACCCTGAACAAGGCGGTTATACTGTTACTAAAATTTGTAAAAACAGCCAATAGGATGAGGCAGTAACAATTCCGCCTCAAAGCCATGGTGTACATACTATTAAAGCTACTTTATCATATGGGGAAGGAACAACTTATATTGAAACTGAACCATTAATTTATGAGGTTGCTTGGGATGACGGTAAAAGTACTGAACCAATTATTTGGCTTGATACTTATCCTACTCAAATTGTTGACCATGATAAATTAATTATTCAATATAAAGTATATAATCCAGCAAATCCTGCAAAAGCAGAAACTAGATTATATTTAAATCAAGATGAATTACCTACTTCTCCAGTAACTGCTTCTTATATTCCTGGTCAATGGACATGGGAAAAATGGCAAGTAACTAATTATGCTATTGGAACAAATGTATTAACATTGTCATGTGGAAAAACTAATCGTAGCATTAGTATTAAAGTAGTTGAAGATACATTAAGAGATTTAAATATTCTTTCTACTGGATTACATTTAAATTTAGATTCAAAAGGTCGTTCTAATAAGGAAAATCAATCAATCAGAAATAAATGGGAATATACTAATGCTAGTAATGAAACTACTTCTGTAAGTTTTAATAATTTTAACTGGTATAATAATGGTTGGATTTTAGACGAAAATGATGATTCTTGTTTAAGAATTAGTAATGGAGCTTCTATTTCAATTCCATTAAATATTTTAAATGTTTCTACTTTGGTACATGGTATAACTTTTGAATTTGAATTTAAATTAAGAAATGTTCAAAGTTATGCTACATTAATTACTACAACTTCTTCAGAAAATGAAGATGGTGAAGTTACTATTATAAAAACAGCAAATACTGAAGAAAGTGTATTTGGTAAATATTTTGGTAATAATATTGGTTTATGTTTAGGTACTCAAGAAGCATTTTTCAAAACCAAAAATAATGTTATTGTAAATGGTAGATATAAAGAAAATGAAAAAGTTCATGTTTCTTTTGTTTTGGAACAAATTACTGAAACTAATAATACTCCTTTAATATATGTTTATATTAATGGTATTATGAGTGGTATTCAAACTTATACAAGCAATGATGTATTTTCTGCTTTAGAAAATGCTTTTATTATAAATTCTGATTATTGTGATGTTGATTTATATAAAATGCGTGTTTATAAAACAGCTTTAAGTAGTGCAGATATAGTTCATAATTATATTGCAGACTATGCTGATGCGCAATTATATGATATGAATGAATTATTAGATAATAATAGTTCATTACCTATGATTGATTTCGAAAAAATGCTAACATTTAATGTAAATAATCCAGATAATCAAATTATGCCTTATGCAGTAGTTTCTGTTCATGGAACCCCTGCAACTGAAAAAGATGATTATTTACCTTTCGTTAAAGGTGGTAAAAAGCGTTTAGATGTAGATTTTGTAAATCCAGCCTTAGATAGAGCATATGAATTAGGAGAAATTACTGGTGCTCAATATCTTCAAGGATGTCCAAGTTTCCATGCTGAAAATGCAGAATTTGACGTACAAGGTACTTCTTCACAAGGTTATCCTCGTAGAAATTATAAAGGTAAATTTAAATCTAAAGATGATGCTCCAGTAGTATGGAATTATACAAATGGTCCATTAAAAGATTAGTCTTTACAAAGTAAAATTAATTATGATGGAAAAGATTATAAATATTATTATATGGATAATAAAGATGCTTCTGAAAGTACTTTTACTTGGAAAGCAGACTACATGGAATCTTCTGGAACTCATAATACTGGTTTTGCAAGTTTTGTAAAAACATTATATAGTAAACATCCATTAGTAGATTATAATAAAAATTATGTAACAGGTGATCATAGAACTACTATTTATGGTTTCCCAATGTTAGTTTTCCAAAAACATAAGGCAGGGCCAAAAGCAGGTACTTATGAATATATTGGTAAGTATAACTTTAATTTAGATAAAGCTTGTAACAATGTTATTGACTTTGAAAATGGAGATGTTCAGCCATATGTTGTTGGTAATCCTAATATACCAGAAAAATATCAAACTTATGTAGATGATGATGGTGTAACACAAACAGCAACTTATGAAATGATTGCTGAATGTTGGGAATTTGGTAATAACCAAGGTACTAGATGTTCTTTTAAAAAGATTGATTTTGAAGAACTAAATGATGAAGGATTTTTATCTGTCACTGATGACTTAGAATATCGTTATAGTTTCTATGAAGATGATATTGATGATGCATTAGATTTAAAAGGTGATTTCCCAACAACTACAGATGCAAATAAATATTTATTAGAAAAATATAGAAATCTTCAAAGATTATTTGAATGGGTTGCTAGTACCGATCCAATAAAAGCTACTAATAAAGAACTTCCAGAACCTGTTACTTATAGTGATATAACTTATACAAAAGATGATAGTAATTATCGTTTAGCTAAATTTACATATGAATTTAAGAAACATTTTGATGAAGAATATTGTATTATTTATTTTATCATGACAGAATTAATTTTAGGTTATGACTCTCGTGGTAAAAATATGATGCTTGGTTCTTGGGGTCCTCAATCTGTTGATGGAGATTATATTTGGTATCCAATGTTTTATGATATTGACACTCAATTAGGTGTTAATAACTCCGGTGTTCCTACTTGGGAATATGATACTGATGCAACAAAGAATAAGCAATTCTCTACTGCAGATAGTGTTCTTTGGAATAATTTATGGACTTGTTTTGAACCAAGAATTAAAGAAAAATATATTGAATTAAGAAAAGAATTATTAACTATTGAAAAATTAAATGGTTTTTATGATTTTAATCCAGCGGTTAGTAAATCTTATGCAATGATGGGTGGACGTCCATTAGTAGCATATAATATTGATGAATATTATAAATATATTGATCCAGCTTTCAATGGATTTATTGATACTACTGGAAATACATCTTATACAAAAACTTTCTTCTATTGTTTACAAGGAACAAGAGAATTACAGAGAGAACTATTTTTAAGAAATAGATTTAATTATCTTGATAGCCAATGGCTGGCAGGAGCTTATTCTGTAAATGCTGTTCAAATGCAATTTAAATCTCGTTATAATGCAAATGATGCAATTGTTACTTCCGATACTTTTATTAATGAAGCTCCTGATTACATTAATCCTGATTATGTAAAACCAGACGAAATGACAGATGAAGCTTTAGAGCAATTAAGATAGAATTATCAATCTTTTATAGATAATGGTGGTACAATTCAAGAATGGGGTATTTCTCCTCTTGATTCAGAAGCATCTGTAACAATTAAACCTTACTTAAAACAATATGTAAGTGTTTATTATGACCAAAATACTCCAACAACACCAGTACCTTTTGATGGAGAAAATCCAGTTGTTATTGAACCTTATGAAAGTGTTTAGAATTCAGTTTTAAATACTCCAATGTTCTCACAATAGTTAATGTATATTGGTGGTCTTGAATACGTTTCAAGTTTTGGAGATTTAAGTAGAAAATATTATGATGAACTTAGAATTAATTCTGCAATTAGATTAAAAGATTTAATTCTTGGAAATGAAACTCCTGGTTATAAAAATATAAGATTAAATAATAGTAACTTTGAATTAGATGCGGGGGCTAAAAAGAGTGATGGTAAAGAAAATCCGCAAGCAAAACCATTGTTAGAAACAATTGTATTAACTAATTTAGCTGGTTTAAATGCTGAAATGGATATTTCTGGTTCTGAAAAATTAAAAACTTGTCGTGCTCTTGGAACTAATTTAACTGGTTTAACTTTTGCAGATGGTGTTCAATTAGAAACATTATATTTACCTAATACTATTTCTTACTTCAATTTAACTGAACCAGTTGAATTAAATGGTTTATTAACTAATAAACCAGTAGTAGATGAAAAAGGAAATTTCCCTACTGGATTATATATTCAAGGATTAACTGATATAACAACAATTACTAATGAAACAGTAAGTAAATTAGATTCAATGAATATTATTGGGGGTAAAAAGCTTTATTATGATTCTTATAAATTAGTAGATAAAATTGTTCAGATTAAAGAAAAAATGCAAGCTAATACTAATTTAAGTAATGAATATGATAAAACTTTAAAACTTAATCTAGAAAATGTTCAATGGAGTCCTTATAGATAGGTTGAATACGGAGAAGAAATTTCTGTTTCTGCAGTTTATTATAAATTAACAGATAATTATACATTTGAAGCTTATACTCCAAGTGTAGATTGGGTAACAGATACTTTAAATGGAAAAGTCTATGAATATACTGCAAATTTATTGAATGATAATGCAAATGTTATTACAGATTTAAGTTTACTTGATAAATTTATTGTTTCTTATAATAGTACGGAAAATTATTTTAGAAGCACAAATGAAAAAAGTGATGGTGGAAATACAATTCCATATATGTCTGGAGATATATTTGTTAATAATAGTTCTTCAAATCCTATTTCAGAATATGCTTTAAAAAATACATATAAAGATATTTATTTCCCAGATTTAAATATTTTTGTAGCTAATGTTGAACCTGCTTATACTGCTAAATTTATTCAAGTTCAAGATAATGGTCAAGAAATAGAATGGGATGTACATAAATATGATCCTGAAACAACTACTCATCCATCTATTTCTACTAAAGAAAATCCACAAAAACTTCATTATGATTTTGTTGGATGGTCTACAGATAAAAATGGTACTAAAGAAGATGTATTAACAGAAGAAGAATTCGCAGAATTAACTTTTAGTAATTCAAAAACTGTTTATACTTTTTATGCTATTTTTGAAATTCATAAATATTGGGTTCGTTTTAAAAATTATAATAATAATCCTGCGGATGAAAATGATTATGATTTTGAATTATTAATAGAATCTGGAAAACCATTATATGAACCAACAACATATTTACCTTATAAACCTTCTGATGATTTAGCTGATGATAAAGTTTATAAATTTATTGGATATTCTAGTGAATCAGATGGAAGTATGATGGTTGATTTAACAGATTTCTTGGCTGTTAAAAATTATACTTTTTATAATGTTTATGAAATAACTGATGTTCGTAAGAATGTTATTGATAGTAAATATTTTACATTTACAGAATATAATTATATTGATCTTCCTAATTATGGTGGAGATACTTAGTATAATTTATCTGGATATTCTATTAGACCAGTTGATGGAGTAGTATTAAAAGGTAAAGTTGCCCTTCCAGCAAAATATAATAATTTACCAGTTGTAGCAATGGAAGCTTTTTATAATCAAGAAATAACTCATCTTTATTTCGAAGAAGGAAGTCAATTAAGAGAAATTAAAGCTTGGACTTTTTCTTCTAGCACAGATAATGATAAGCAATCTTGTAAAACTTTAGTATATTTTGATTTTATTGATTCTATAAGAAAAATTGGTATGGGTAGTTTTCTTGAAATGACATTATCAGCAATGACAACCATATAGCTTCCTAAAAATTTATATTTAATTGAAGAATTAGCTTTTAGAAATGCTTTTTATTCTAAAACCCATCCATTTACTATTTTAATTGGTTCTGAAGTAGCTACATTAAGCTATAATTCAATTGCTTATAACTACGATATGATGATAGGAAGTAAAATTATTATTGGTAGCGAAGAGAATAAATCAAAATTAGATTTAAATCGTACTACTTCTTCCGGTGGTGGAAAATGGCCTAGAATTGACACTGATAATAGAAATGTTACGATAGATTTTTATACGGATTTATATAGCAGTATTTATGATATTGTAACCTACGCTGGCAATCCAATAGAAATTTGGAAGTGTTTAGATACTAAAAACCAGGGCGCAAATTTACAAATTATTTAGTAAGGCGAGGTAAAATTTTTATGACAAAACAAACATTATATGAATATCTTGGTACTAATGGAGTTCTTCTAACACCAATTCATTTAGAAGATGTATATTATGTTAGAAAAATTAAGTTAATTGCTGATAGAAATAAAGGCTTAATTCAAAAAGGCAGTAATAATAAACCAAGAGAAATTGTTATTGTGCCTGAAAATGAATTAGATTTATGGATTGAAGTAGATTGCTTAGGCCAAGAATGATTATTAAATAATAAAATCTTTTCAAAAAATATGAGAAAAGTTAATATATAAAAACTAACTTAGGTAGGAGATTTAATCTCCTACCTAAAATTTTAAAGAAAGGATGATTGTATAGTGATTACAAAAGTAACAAAAGATAATAAAGGTCTTTATAGAGCTTTATTTGAAAGAGCTGGTGAAGAATATTTACAAGATCCATCAGCAATTACATCACTTGATGAATATTTTGCTTGTTTAAAATCATTAGCAGATATTAATCCAATTTATACAGTTCTTCCATTAGACGAACCTGTATTTAGTATTGATACAAATACTAGAAAAATTACAGTTCCAACAGAATTCGCAAAGAATGGTATTTCTGTTCAAGGAGATGAAGTTTCTGAAATTTTATATTTCAGTGTTGATAGATATACAGATTCTATGGACTTATATCGTAAGGATATTAATATTGCAATTCAATGGGAAACTGCTCCAGATTCAAAAGGTAAAACTATTCAAGGTATTTCAAAAGAGTGGATTAGAGATATTTCTTCCTTAAAGCAGGAAGGAAAGATGCTTTTTGGTTGGGCTGTTAATTCTGAATTAACTAATAATCCAGGAGCAATTAAGTTCTCTATTCGTTTTTATCATTTTGATGAAGAACAAAAACTAGACTTTAGTTTAAATACTTTAACTGCTAGTGCCGTAATTAATCCATCTATTGATTATAAATTTGATGAAAATGGTGAATCAAGTGTTCAAATTATTGACAGTTCAAATTTAATTAAAAATAGATTAAAAGATAGTGTTACTCCAGATACAGTTACTTAGGCCGCAGTTCCTTATTACATTGTTAATCTTCCTATTGGATTTGAAACCACAGAAGATGAAGTTACATATAATTCAATTGATTTAATTGAAGGTGAATGGGATGCAGAAGCAGAAGTAAAATTAGCAGATTCTTATAAATTTATAGTTCAAGCAACTTCTGATGATGGTGGAGTTATTTCTTATCAATGGTATCGTAAACCTTTAGGTTCTGAAATTGAAGATGCTTTAGATACAACTGATGGTGTAAAAACTGCAGATTATGTTAAAACTACTGATACTCAATATTCAGCAGAATATCCTTATTACAAATATGTGGTTTTAGATCCAGAAGAACCTGCTATTAAAGGATATAGACCTGTTCAAATTGCTAATGAATTAATTGGTACTGATATTCCAGAAGAAGAAAAAGAATTACTTTATGAAAGAGTAAGTTCCTATATTGCTTATAAAACTGGAGATTATAGAGTAGTTACTGTAAATAGAGCAGGTGTTGCAAAAAAAGAACTTGAAAGTATTAAAGTCCGTATTCCTGGTCCTGACACTGAATCTTTTATGATTGAATTCCCTGAAGGACAAGAAAATTCTTACTTAGCGGGAGAAGATGCTGGTAGTATTGAATTAAAGGCAACTGGTTCCACTGAACAAGCTGGAGATAAGATTACTTATATTTGGTCTGATCAAGAAACTGGAGCTACTTTAAGAGAAGAACCAAAAATAACTGAAAATGGTGTTGAAGATATAGTTACTATTGGACCTATTGCTGCGGCAGATAGACCTACTTATGATAAAACATTTATTTTAAGCACTTATGCTTCTAGAAATGGAGATAAAACTCCTTTAATAACTGAAACTTTCCGTGTAACAGATGAAGCACATGCAGTATCAGTTGTTCCAAGAGATAAGTTAATTAAATTAAGTGAAAATGAAGTTAAGGAAATTGGTATTAACGTAACTGTAAATGTTGTTTCTGATGAAATTACTTATCAATGGTATAAAACAACTAAAGATACTGAAGATGATGATTTCCCTATTGAAGGAGCAACTACACCAATAATTAAAATTACTTCTACTTCAGAATTAAAAGCAGAAGATGTATTTGATACTGGCTCAGGTGCTTACTATTGCGAAGTTACTAACCATGCTAATAATAGTATAGCTAAAATTGATTCAGAAGAAATTAGTGTAATTCCATATTAATATAAAATAAAAGAAAGGAGTAAGATATTGTGGCTAATATAACTTATGAAGATCTTTTATTTGATATTCAAAATAATTTTGAACAAAATACACATATCGTAGAACTACTCCCATCATCCGAAGATCAAATTTTTGATATTGATTTAGAAACACGCACAATAGAAGTCCCTCAGTTTTTAAGTGTGCGTTATGATCATAATGCAGAAATTATTTATTTTAGATGCGCTCGTTATTTAGATAATATGGATTTAGTCAATACTGTTTGCGTTATTGAATATGTAAATGCGGATGGAAAACCTGGTTTATATTGGGTTCCTTATTATGATATCTCAAGATATTAGAAAGATGAAGAAGATCCAGAAACCGAAATTCCAGTAATTTTAATTCCTTGGTCAGTAAATGGCTTAGCTACTGCTGCTTCTGGAATGATTACATTTACTGTGCGCTTTTATAAGCTTGCCGCAGATGGTAAAACATTTTTATATAATATGAGCACTAGACCGGCAGAAGGAGAAATTCTTCACGGAATGGATCTTACTGATGAGGAGCTAGAAGATTTTAAAATAGAGCCAACAATTGTTGAGCAAATTTATTCTGACATGGATAAAATGCAAGATAATGCTGTTATTTATTGGACAGATTTATAATAAATATATAGGGGAGATTTTTATAATCTTCCCTATTTTTTATTTGGGTAAAATTGATAAATTAAAATATTTATAATTTTAATAATTAAAAAAGGAGGAAAAAATGGCTAATAATATACATTTTTTATTAGGCTCTCCATCGACGATTTTAGAAGATTTAAAAGGAACTAAAGGAACTTTTTATTTAACTTCTTATGAAGAAAACAATTAGAATAGTAATAGATTATTTATTGGAACTGGTGATACTATTGGTAGTGTACGTTCAATTGTTACACCAACCCCTTATCATTTAACTTTAAAAATGAACGGAGTCAATGAATTAATTGAATATACTGGTTCAGAAAATAAAACTGTTAACTTAAAAATTAATAATGATGGTGTTAATCAACAAGGAAGTTCTCATGCAGTAGTTCACTATGCTTTATGTAATACTGCCGCAGGGACTGCAGCAAAAACAACTACTATTACTGGATATACATTAATAGCAGGAGCTAGAGTTCATATTAAATTTTTAAATACTAATACTGCAGCAAATCCTACTTTAAATATTAATGGCTCTGGTGCTAAGAGTATTAATTTTAATACTAAATTACCAATTTTACGAGCAAATATAATTTATACATTTATTTATGATGGAACTAATTATGTTTTATTAGAATCTAATCATGGAGTTGGTAATTTTGCAGAAATATTTAATGATTCTGCTAATAGTGCAATTGGAGCATATTCTCATGCAGAAGGTTAGGGTACAATCGCCAATGGTGCTGCTCAACATGTTCAAGGTAAATATAATGTAGCAGATACAACAAGTGCTTTTATTATTGGTAATGGTACTAATTCTAAACGCTCAAATGCTTATACTATTGATTTTAATGGTAATAGTATACAAACTGGAACTGTTACTGCTACAAAATTTATAGGTGCAACTGCTACTACCACAGAAAATGGTTTAATGTCATCGGAAGACAAAACCAAATTAAATGTAACAAATATTGCCTATGGTACTTGCTCTACTAATGCAGAAACTGCAGCAAAAGTAGTATCTTTAGATGGAAATGCTAATTGGCAATTAACTAAAGGTAGTATGATTACTGTAAAATTTACAGCTACAAATACAGCTACCTCTCCTACTCTTAATGTAAATAATACTGGCGCTTATCCAATTTGGTATAACAATGCTGAATATACAAGTGCTAGTTCTTATGGTGGTTATGCAAATAGACATATTACCTATCAATTTAATGGTACTCATTGGGTATTTATTAGCTGGAGTTATGATTCTAACTCTGATACAAAAGTTACACAAGCTGCGGCAATTACTACAGCGGGTGAATATCCAATTCTTTTAGCTTATAGCACTGCAACAAGTTCTGTAACAAATACAGTAAAGAAAACTTCAACTTTAAAATATAATCCTTCAACTAAAATATTAACTACTCCAAATCTTGCGGTTACGACAAACGCAACTATAAGTTCTACACTTACTTTATCAGCTGCTACTGGAAATAAATTAGCAATTGTAAATAGTAGTAAATAGGTTACTTCTCATGGAGATAGCGATGTTTTAATTGCTGATGGTGGTGAATGGACTATTAATATAGAAGAATGTTGTTTTGAAGCAGGAACATAGGTTCAATATGATTTTGAAGGAAATACAAAAAATATTGAAGATTTTAAATCTGGAGATAAAGTTATTTCTTATAATATTGATACAAAAGAATTTTATGAAGCAATATGTAAAAATTTAATAATTAAAAAACATACTGTTTATATTGCTAAAGTTACAATAGAAGATGGAACTAGTTTAGTAATGAATGAATATCATCCAATTTTAACTAAAGATGGTTTTCATTCTATCACCTGTCATAAAGGTTATCCTCCTTTATACATTGGAGATCAAGTAGTCACTACTTCTGGATTAAAAACAATTATAGATATAGAAAGATTTATTGCGAAAGAACCTATGATAACTTATAATTTGGATACAGTTGATTATAATGAAACAAATATGGATAATGATACAAATGATACATATATTGCAAATGGTATTGTAGTTCATAATGCTGCAATGTGTCCAGTATAAAGTAACAAAGGAGGTATAATAATTATATGAGTGATATTAAAATAATAAGCAGAATTATACCTGCTGAATATACTGGAACTTTTGGTTCTTAGGATACAGATGTTTGGACTAATTCTGGAACTAATTATCCTAAACATTAGGAATTATTTATTAATAAAAATTATAATTATCCAAAATTATAGAGAGGTTATTAGACTAATGATATTTATTCTCCTTAGGTAGAAGAATTAAGTATTTATAAAGCAGAATTAGCTGATAATGCTACTTCTGCAAATAAATTAGGTTCTTTAACAAAAGGCTCTGCAACATAGCCAATTTATTTTTCTAATGGTGTTCCAGTAGCTTCAACCGCAGATGTAGGAGGTTCTCAAGTTCCAATTAGATTAAATGATGGCGTATTTTAGGCATGTACAGGAATTGAAGATACTTTTATTAATTGGAGTAATACAAATATTTCTGGAAGTATATCTCCAGTTGATGCTGCAATATCTAATCTTCATAGTGCAAATAGATTTGCTTTAGCTAAACCAGCAGGTATTTTAATTGAATATTCAACCGATAATGGTTCAACATATGCTACTTATCCAGGCGTTACAGATGGTGATAAAATTAATTTAGTTAGTGGTATTGGAAATACTTTTTACATTGGCGCAAAAACTACTGGTATTACTATACAAGATAAATTAAGAGTAACGCTTACTGCTACTGATATGAGTGTTTATACTAGATTAAGAAAATTATTATTAAATATATCCACTTACGGAGCTTCTGGATGTACTGTTTTAGTTGAAAAAGCAACTAAAGGAGCGCCAACTACTTTTACAGCAGTGGGAACATATCCTATCAATGGATGGTCTGGATGGAACTCAATTCCTATCGGAGGTATACCTTTTGGAGGTAGTACAAATCAAACATCAAATATTGGTGTTATTCGTTTAACTTTTGGTATTACAGGAGTTAGTTCTTCTTATAATAGTAATTTAACTTTATTAGATATTATTGGTATTGGTGAAACTTACTGGAATTATCCTTCTACAATGGCGAAAACAGGTCATTTATATAGTTATGACTATAAAGGAGATGCCACTTTTCCAGGAGAAGTAACAGCGACTAAATTTAATGGTCCAGCAACAACAATTAATACTGTTTTACCATTAAGTCTTGGCGGAACTGGTAAAGCTTTTACTATTACTCAAAATGCTATTATTTGTTTTAGTAGTGTTGCAGATAGTAATTCTTTTAGTTCTACTCCAACTGCTAATGGTGCTTTTTATGCTACTTCAGCAAATGGTTAGGCTGTTTTTGGTACTTTACCAATTGCGCAAGGTGGTACTGGAGCAACTACAGCAGCTAATGCTTTAAAGAATTTTGGTTTAACAGCAACTGCTACTCAATTAAATCAACTTGCTACTTATAGTTTTACAACAACGTCTCCTTTAGGCAGTACAAATAATACTACTGTTCCAACTTCTAAAGCTGTAGCTACTGCGATTTCAGCAAGTTTTGCAGCAAATGATGCTATGGTATTTAAAGGTACTATTGGAACAGGTGGTACTATAACAACTCTTCCTTCAACTTATAGTGCCGGTGATACTTATAGAGTTATTACTGCTGGAACTTATGCAGGACAAGTTTGTGAAATTGGTGATTTAATTATTGCTATTAAAGATGGTACTACTGCAAATAATAGTAATTGGACTGTTGCGCAAACTAATATAGATGGTGCAGTTATTACGCCTTCTGCACAAAGAACGATAGGTGGAAAAACTAATCCAGTTTATGTAAATAATGGAACTGTTACTGCTTCAGATGCATCAGTAGGTTCTGCAACATAGCCAATGTACATGACATTAGGAACTTTAGCAGCTTCTACTGCTACAGTAGGTGGAGATTTAAAACCTACTTATTTAAAAGCCGGAGTAATTACAGCAGTTGCTAATACTATGGCTGCTTTAGAAGTAAATTAGACTTTTAGTGGTACAAATACTTTTAGTAAATAGATAATCGCTTCAAGCGGTGCAGCATTATAGGGCAATCTTTTATTATCTAATACTTAGACATCGCAAAAAAATCAACCATATATACAATGGGCAACAATGAGTAGTAATAGTCCTTATACTGGTTTTGCGCATGATTAGAATGATGGAACATTTATTATTATATCCATGGAAAAAAATACTACTACTTATGGAGTAAAAAATTATAGAAATGGTCTATCTATTGGTGGAGGTTCTGGTAATTTATTCTGGAAAGGTGATAGAGTTGTTACTGGTAGTGCTGCTGCACTTGGTTCTGCTACGAAACCAGTATATTTATCAGCAGGAAGACTCTATGCTTGTAATGATACATTAGATGTTGGTATTAGTGGAGTTGCTGCTAAAGCAACTATTTTAGAAACAGCAAGAACTATTCATGTTAATTTAGCAAGTACAACAGCAGCTAGTTTTAATGGCTCTGTTAATGTATCTCCAGGTGTAACAGGAACTTTACCAATTGCTAATGGTGGTACTGGTGCTACTACTGCAACAGGAGTATTAACTAATTTAGGAATTACTGCCACTGCAGCAGAATTAAATAAATTAGATGGAGTTACTGCAACAACTACTGAATTAAATTATATTGATGGAGTTACTTCTAATATTCAAACTCAATTAAATGCTAAATTACCTAATACTACAACATATGCAGGTTCATCTTCTGTTGGAGGTTCTGCAACAAGTGCAGAAAAAGTTAATACTAATTTAATTATTAAATTAAATAGCGGTACAACTGAAGGAACTAATTTATTTACATTCAATGGTTCTACAGCTAAAACAATAGATGTTACTCCTACTGCTATTGGAGCATATACTAAAACAGAAATTGATACTAAATTAAGTAATTTATCTATTACCAATGCTACTAATGCTACTAATGTTTATGTAAATAATACTACTGCAGCTACTAAATACTATGTTGTAGGTTCTTCTCTTACATCAGCTGGTAATTCAGCACTTTATCGTGCTTATAATACTTCAGGTTCTTCAAATACTGCAGGAGTATATTTCCAAGGTTCTACTGGAGTTCTTTATGGAGCAGCATGGAATGACTATGCTGAATTTAGAAAAACAGAAGAAAAAATAGAGCCAGGTAGAGTAGTTGTTGAAACTGGTAAAGGGGATTTAGTTCTTTCAACTGAAAGACTTCAGCCAGGAGCAGAAATAGTTTCTGATACTTTTGGATTTGCTATTGGTGAAACTGATGAGTGTCAAACACCAATTGCGGCAACAGGTCGTGTACTTGCATATCCTTATGAAGATAGAAATAGCTATCAAGCAGGTGATGCAGTTTGTGCAGGTCCTAATGGTACAGTTTCTAAAATGACAGAAGAAGAAATTTGTAAATACCCTCATCGTATTATTGGTACAGTTTCTGAAATTCCAGATTATGAAACTTGGGGACAAAGTCAAATAAAAGTAAATAATCGTATTTGGATTAGAATTAGATAATGGAGGAATAATATGAACGTTGAATTATTAACTCAAATTTTTGAATTAGTAATTATTCCATTATTAGGAGCGTTAACTATTTATGCTGTAAAATGGATTAATGCTAAATCAGAAGAAATAAAAATTAAAAATGATAATGAAATTTTAAATAAATATTTATCTATGCTAACAGAAACAATTACAAAGTGTGTAATTGCTACTAATTAGACTTATGTTGAAAGTTTAAAGAAAGAAAATAAATTTGATGCAGAAGCACAAAAAGTTGCTTTTGAAAAAACTTATACTGCTGTAATGGAAATTATTAGCGTAGATATGGTAGATTATTTAACTGAAGCTGTTGGAGATTTTGAAACATTCTTAATGCAATCAATTGAAGCAGAAGTTAATTCTAACAAATAAAAAATAGGGTTATGTAAGAAATTACATAACCCTATTTTTTTTATTCTACTTCCAAATATTCTTTCCAAGCGATATTTAAATTTTCCCAATGCGTTTTTGGATAATATAAAACTTCATCATTAAAAAATACAATATGATCTTTATGAAGAATTTTTATTTCTTCTAAATTTACTAATATACTATTACCAACCATATATAACATTTCTTTAATTAATAAAGGTTGAACTGCATCTTTAAAATTAGTTCTTAAAGTTGTTCCATCTAATAAAGAGCCATCCTTTAAATGATAACATAAACATCTGCTTTCAATGTTTATATAATTTAAATTATTTGTTTTAATTCTTCTTTCGCCTTGATTAGTTTTAATAACAATACTTTCTATCTTAATTCTATTTTTAATCTTTTTTAAAATAACTGTTAATGCTTCAGGTTTAATTGGTTTTAAAAGAAAATAATCTACACCTTTTTCAGAAGCTATATATCCTTTTTCAATATTATGGCTAAATAAAATAGTTGATGCTCCGCTATCAATTTGAAGCATTTCATTTGTTAAATCTAATATGTCATCTTCTTCGTCAATATCCATTAAATACACATCAAAACTATTTGGAGTAGTTAAAAGTTCTTCTTTATTTTCAAAAATAGAAATTTTTGCAAATAAATTATTTTCAATAATTAAATTCTGGATTGTCTCCTTAATAGTTTTTACGCTTTCAACATCGCTGCTATATATCGCGGCAGTTAACATAATAAAAACCTCCTTTTTATTTTATTATATCAAAAATTTTTATAAAAATCAATTTTGTGGAAAAATTATTTAATTTTGAGAATGAAAAATTTTAATAAAAAATTGTGAATTTGAAAAATTTTTTAAGATTTGAGAATGTGGAAAATTACCCAAAAAAATTGTGAGTGTGAAAGATTTATTTATCACTATTAATTTTCATATAACTATGAAAGAAAGGAAAAAAAATTTTTCAGAAAGGATGGTTATTTAAATGTATCAAAACAGTTATAATGGGTACTTTAATCCTTAGGCTGCGGCTTAGCTTAGAGCTCCCGCAGTTGTAACGCCGAATTTAAAGGGTCGTCCCGTTTCTTCCTTAGAAGAAGCTCGCGCCGCATCCATTGATTTTGATGGTAGTATATTCTTCTTCCCGGATATAGCTAATAGAAGAATATATACTAAACAAATTAATATGGATGGAACTTCTTCTTTGAATGTATATGAATACAAAGAGATTTCAATGGCCGATCCTGGATATGTAACACGATAGGAGTTCAATTCTGCATTAGAAGAGATTAGAAGTATACTAAACGCGCAACCATAGCCAAGAGAAGAAATATAGATGCCAGTTGCGCAAACGCCGGTTTATAATTTCTAATTAGGGAGGTAAATAGTAATGTATAATGTAGATCCTAGAATGTTAATACAAGCAATCCAAAATGGATAGAACCCACAACAATTATTGATGGGAATTTTAGAACAACGAATGGGCGGAACGCCTATGGGTGACAACTTATTGCTTTTAGCCAAGGAAGGAAAAGGCGCCGATATAGAGAGAATTGTGCGCAATATGTATGCGCAAAATGGTAGAAATTTTGATTTAGAATTCTCTCAATTTAAAAACTTTCTTGGTTTAAAATAAAAAATTTAATTTAAAGGGAGGTAAAAATTATGTTTAACAATGGAGGATGCTATTCTTTAGCTGATATCGCTGCTGCTACTGGCAATAACAACAATGGCTGGGGCGGAGATGGCGCATGGTGGATTATCTTATTATTCTTATTCGCAGGTGGATGGGGTAATGGATATGGCAACGGAGGAAATGGAACTGTTAGAGAAGAAGTTTCCTACGGCTTCGATATGAATGGATTATCAAATGGTATTAGAGGTATTCAGCAAGGTCTTTGTGATGGATTCTATGCTATGAATACAAGTATGTTAAATGGATTCTCTGGTGTTCAGAATTCCTTATGTCAAGGATTCGCTGGAATAACAGCAGGTATGAACGCTAGCACTAATGCTCTTATGGGTCAGCTTGCTGGAATGGCCGCTGACAATGCAGCTTGCTGCTGTGAAACTCAGCGCGCGATTGAAAGAGGATTTGCAGATCTTGGATATAACTTAGCTACTCAGGAATGTCAGACTCGTCAGGCAGTAACAGATGCTACTAAGGGAATTTTAGATTTCTTAACTCAAGATAAGATTGCTGCATTAACTGCTGAAAATCAAACATTAAAATTCGCTGCTTCTCAGCAAGCACAAAATGCGTACCTTGTAAATGAATTAGGACCTAAATATCCTGTTCCAGCTTACACTGTACCAAATCCTTTCGCAAATTATAATTACAACAATTGTGGCGGATGCTAAAAGGAGGGGAGTTTATGGAAATTATCGCAAATGCTCTACAAACAGTGGAAAGTAATTAGAATGTATTATTTACAGACACAGTTGTTTGTGGAAATTGCTCAATGATTCACAGAACCGGCAGTGGGTTAGTAACCCTTAAAGGAAATACTACTCAATGTCGTGCTCGTTATAGAGTCAGCTTTGGTGGTAATATCGCAATTCCAACAGGAGGAACTGTTGAAGCTATTTCATTAGCAATTGCCATTGAAGGGGAAGCAGTTCCTTCCACAACTATGATTGTGACTCCTGCCGCAGTAGAAGAATTCTTTAATGTATTTAGTGCGGTATTTTTAGACGTACCTCGTAATTGCTGCATGACAGTTAGTGTTAAAAATATAAGCACTCAAGCAGTAGATGTTCAAAATGCTAACTTAATTGTTGAAAGAGTGGCTTAAAGGAGGTGCGGAAATGTCAATTGAAAGATTAAAACATACAAAAGAAATGTTGATGACCCAAGTTGAAGGTCAGCTTGGCCATCTTAATAATGTAGATGCCAAAGAACTTGGTGAAGTAGTTGATATGATTAAAGATCTCGAAGAAGCAATTTATTACTGTACTATCACAGAGGCTATGAAGAAAAAAGAAGAAGAACCCATCGCCTACTATCAAGAAAGACGTGGAGATATGTACTACCACGAAAGAGAACCATACTTAGGCTATAACAGACAATACGAAGGAACTAGACAATATTCTGAAAACGGCAATGGAGGCCAAAAAAGTTACTACAATGAAACCGTTTAGTCTTCTTCTGGAAATAATAATAATCATAGTCAGTATTCTGAAAATGGTAGTCGTAGCGATATGAGTCGTAGAATGTATATGGAGCACAAGAAGATGCACAGTGATAAAACAGTCAAAATGCGCGATTTAGAAAATTATATGGCAGAATTAAGCTATGATATAACTGAAATGATTGAAGGAGCCTCTCCAGAAGAAAAACAATTACTTCAACAAAAAATTTCAACTTTGGCATAGAAAATTGTTTAAGATTAATGGAGAGACTTGGTTTGTCGAACTAGTCTCTCCTTTTCATCCTAGTTTGCGGACCAGAGAAGGTTTTTATACACTAGGATGTTGTGACGACAAATTAAAAACTATTTTCATTGCGGCAGATTTATCAGACTATAAGTTTAAGAGAGTATTATGTCATGAAATAGTCCATGCCGCAATGTTTAGTTATAATGTTCAATTAAGCTATGAAGAAGAAGAGGTGATAGCAGACTTGATAGCTATATATGGACAAGAAATAATTGATATCACGAACAAATTATTTTTTAATATGGTATATAAAGTAAAATAAGGGTAATAGATATAAAAATCTATTACCCTTATTTTTAATTTTCTGGATGTTCCTCAACTGGAAGAGCAACAGCCTTTTCATAGTATTCTGCCGCTTGACCATTTCCACCTAAACCTGCATATAATTTAAAGAATTCAGTTAATTGGTCATATTGCGCCTAAGTCATATACCGTTGACGTAAATATGTTTTACATAATTGAATTAATCTAAATTTATAGGACTATAAAATTAAATCTATATCCTAATGTTCTTTGTCTTCGCAAGCTTTTAAACGCTTTTCAAGTCTGTGCATTTCTTCCACTATTGGCTCTAATTCATCTAAAATAATCTTGCGTAATTCAGCATTATCTTTTTCTTCTAGAAGTTTTTGATAATTTTTTAGCTAGCTATGTAAATATTTACAAAAAGCGAGTGCGCCGGCAGCCACTAAACCAAAAAAGATTTCCCACATGTGGGCAGTAAAAAAATCCATAATGTCCACTCCCTTTTTAAATTATCTATAAATATTAAAGAACGGGAATGGAAAATTTCTTTAATCTGTCCAATTAAATGAAGAGTTCTTTTGTTTTATTAAATGAGCTCCTATACAAATTGCATCACATTCATCTTGTGTGGCTTTTTTATTATATGTATTTAATACATATGTCTGGGCATTGCGTTTTTGTTCGGCTCTAGCAGTCCCTTTTATATTAAGTGTTGACTTCCAGGTTCCAGCTAAAACTGCTGTATTCGGCAAGCCCAAATCGGTTACCAGTTCATAGACTACCCCGAACACCTCTGCTAAAACTTTAAAAGTTTGTACATTATTAACGCGTTGCCCATCCATATATATATCTTCAAAAATTACTTCATCTATATCATATTCATCAATCAAAGATTTTATTTTATTTTTAATTTTATGTAATCTTACACCCATGTTTATATCTTCAAATGTAAAATGTCCATAATCAAATAATTCTTCATTTTTGAATATAGCATAACCGCTTGTTCTACTGCTCTAGTCGAGTGCTAATATATTACTCACTTGTAGACCCAAAGCCTCCTTTGCGCTCCCCATTTGCACAATCATCTTCAGTGGTAATATACTTATGAATAATACCCTGACCAATGATATCGCCTTTCTTTAACTGAATAGGGGTAGGAGATAAATTAATAACTTGGAAATAAATATGGCCTTCGTTATCTGGATTATTGTAATAATCAGCATCAATAATACCAACACTATTTGCTAACATTAACCAATGCTTTAATGGTCCAGAGCTACGAATACTTAATTCTAAATATTCATCATCAGCTAACTGACATTTCATTCCAGTAGGAACAAGAGTTGGTTTAGTATTTTTTGCTTTTGTCATTTTTGCAATTTCAGATAATGGATAAGGTTGATATGGAGTAGCATTTTCCATAATTAATTTTAAATGAGAATAAGGCTCAATTATAATATCTTCTGCTACTTCAAAATCATAACCTGCGGAACGTGCTGTTTTTCGCACCGGCATATTTATTTCACTATTGGAATATTTACTTACTTTTTCAAACTTTGCCATTAAAATTCTACTCCATATTTAATTTCTACATTTGAATAAGGTTCTTTTTCATCATTGAAAACTTTTGTTAAAGAAACCTTTTCATATTCATCAATAATCTGACCCTTTTGTTTTCTTTCCTTATGGACGCTGCTATATTTAGCAAGAGTATATGAATTATCGTTTTTAGCTTCTTCGATTAAACGAGCAGCTTCTTCTTCTGTATCAACTCTATATGTTTCTGTTGTTGTAATTAAATATTTTGCCATTATTAATTTACCTCGATTTCAATTTTATTTTCACTATATAAATTTTTAGTATATTTGTCAATATCTTTAATTATTCTTTTTAAAAAAGAATTTTCGCCATAAAGATGAATATAATTAATGTTATTTTCTAAACAATATTTACTAATTAATTCACCAACTTTAATAGTTTCTACTTTACCAATACTAGTAATTTTATCATCTTTAACTTCTAAAATTTCTTGGCGATAATGAAAAAGATTAAAATGACAGATTATTCCGTCTCTCATATATTAACCTCCAAATTCTACTACTCCATATTGGAAATCAAATAAATGCATACAATGAGTTTCTCTACTTTTTGTAGTTACCCAAATATCTAAATAAATTGGATCGCTAGAATCAATATCTTTAATTTCTCCAACAGCTTTTACGCAATCAATAACTACCTCACCCAATGATTCTAAAGAAGTAAATTCTTTAATAAATCCTGTAAAATAAGAAATTTCTTTACAAAGAAGCATAAAATATTTTGTTTCGTGTTTCTTTTGGAACTCATTAATAATTTTAATATCTTCTTTAATTTGTTCTTCATTATGAGTTGGTAATTGAGAAATGATTTGTTGATTCATTTCATACATGCTCATTGTAACACCGCCTTCAACTTTCTTCAAAGAACCAATAGTTTCATCCATGTATTCTAAAAAGTTTTCTGGAATTTGCATTAAACCATTTTCTCCAACCATAAACATCTAGTCTAATTCTACATCATACAATAATTCTCCCAATTGAAATTCATTCAAATGTTTATATAAATCATGATGATGATTAAAAGTATACTTAACTTTTAAATTATTAAATTCAGTATTCATTTTTAACCTTCTTTTTTATTTTTATTATAACATATTATCTATTTAAAGTCAAAATTCTTTGATTAGTAGAACCAATCATTGGTTGAGTTATATCTCGTAATTCTTTTATATATTCACCATCTATTAAAACATTTACTTTATCTAAAATAGATTTTAATCTTGCTTCAGAACGATGTTGTAATGTTTCATATTTATATCCAGTCCAAAGATATATTTCTACATCGGGAAGAGCTTCCTTTACATTTGATATAACTAAATCAGTTAAAAATATATTTTCTGGATCTAGCGGTTCTCCTCCCATAACACAAAATGTTCTTTTAATTCCATTAGCATAAAGATTATCAATAATAGTATCTAATACATCCTGTGTAAATTCTTTTCCCCCACAAAAATCCCAAGTTTGCGGATTATGGCAATCTGGACAATGTCTTGAACAACCCTAAGTAAAGAAAGTTAAACATACTCCAGGAGCTGCCGCTAAATCATTTTTAATAATTCCTGCGTAACGCATTATATCCAACTCCATTCATTTTTGCTTGCTCTAGTTCCTAATTCAGTTGCTTGTTTTTCAAACCATATGTCATAATATGAAGTTTTTAAAGTTTTTCCTATTTTAATTAAAAACTTTCTATACCAATATCTAATAGCTGAAGGTATAGCAATAACAACTGGCATTAACCATCCCCACATTAAATTTTGTATTGAATGTCCATATTCGTGAACTCTTAAATCATAATTCTTTTCTCCATGGATAATAAACATTCCTAAACTAACTCCACCAAAATTCCAAGGAACTACTACATAAAAAGCTTTTCTATATTTATAACTCCAAAATTTACAAATTTTAGATAATATTATATAAACAATAAACCCAATAATATTTAAAGGTAAACCCCAAGTAAATTGAATTAAATAATACATAAATTATATACACTCCTCATATTTTTTATGGAATACATCTGGTTTACAAGGATAAAATTCTCCTCGTAAACCAAGAATAATAAAATCTCCAATGCTAGCAGTCATATCTCCTTCTAAAGTATGAATAATTGGAATTCCAGAAGAAATATCGATTTGATCGCCACCATATCGTTTAATTTCCCCAATATTATTTCCTGTCCATTCCATAGCCTAAATAATACAAGGACGAGTTTTATAATATTTCATCATTATTCTAATACCCCCACATGTTTTACTCTATCTTCTACCTCTGCTTGTTTGCCATTATTAAAAGCAGTTTTATAATCACCAGTTAAATAACCAGTAACTCTGCGTAATTGCTGAATATTTTTGCTTGCACACATAGGACAATAATCATTAAATTCTCCTGTATATCCGCAATCAAGACAAGTATCATTAGGGATATTAATTGCTAAATAAGGAATATCCTTATCCATAGCATAATTTACAATTTGTTCTAGTGCCTTTAAATTTGTTTGAACGCTACTATCAAGTTCTACATAAGTAATGCATCCAGCAGAAGAATATCCTGTCAATTCACTTTCAATATCAATTTTTTCAAATGGACTCATCTGATGCCAAACCGGCACATGCATACTATTTGTAAAGTAATCTCTATCAGAAATATTTTTTAATTCACCATATTTAGCTTTGAACTTTTTCATAGCTGTATAGCAAAGATTTTCCGCAGGAGTGAAATAAACTCCAAAGTTTAATTTATATTCTTCCTTGAATTTCGCACATTTATCTTTGAACATTTGTTCAATTCTTTTTGCTAACGCCATACCTTTTTCAGTTGTATGGTCTGTGCCGATTAAGATTTGAAGTGTTTCCGCAAGACCTAATTGACCGATTGCTAGTGTACCATGTTTAAGGGCACTTCTAATTCCTTCTTCTGGAACATATCCTGCCATTAAACCATTTTCATACATAAACTTTGCAGCTTTAGGTGACTGTGAAGCAATCCATTCAAATCTTTCGATTAACATATCCTTTGCTTCATCAATCTTTGCTTCAAGCATATCAAAGAAAATATTTAATTCTAATTCAGTGCTCCAACTATCTTCGCTAAAATTATCTGCTAGTTCTACAGCTTCCATTGCTAGTGTTGGTAAAATAATTGTAACAGGACAAATATTTCCTCTTCCATCTTTCTGTTGGCCGAGTCCATTAATATCCCAGCCATTTGCGGTTCTACACACGTTTATCCAATGTCACCATTGGCGCTGACTATATCTTCATCTCACAAAAGTGAGGTTGTCTTCCGCTTCGAATGTGCGCCTATCTCACATCCTACTCCCTTACATTCATCAGGGATAGTCGATACACTTTATTCATCATAATATTCAAATAGCCATTTTCCTTTAAATGGACTTTTAATTTGTCCATTTAATCTTGTTGTAATAGAAGTTTTTCCATTATTAATTCCACAAGCCTTAGCACAATTAATAATCGTTTCAAAGATGTCAATTTCACTAGTTTGAATATTAATTCGTTTAATTTTTTTAGCCATAGGATTTTTATTACCTATTTTTGTTTGACGAATTTTTTCTTTAATAACTTCCATTTCTTCTTCTGTTTTAGAACGATATGTATTTCCGCCACATTTATTGATTGCGTCGGTTTCATTATATCCTTCTTCAACAGAATTATAATATTGAATCCAATATTGTTCTTTTTGATTTAATTCTTCCTGTGTTTCCGCGTTATCAATAACTTCAAGAAGCCATTGATCTGGACCATATTTTCTAATTGCTCTTGCGAAATGTGTATCAATAATATTTCGCATTGCATCATTTATGTGTCTATGAAAACGATACTAAACAGGACGAATTGTTTGGCCTATATAAACTTTACCATTTATTTTATTTGTAATTTTATATATTTCCATTATATTCACCACCTTATGATGAATATTATGATGAATCTTAGCACGGTCTCATCTTATTAAATGAACTATTTTTAATAAGACCTAACCGTTAGCCTCTTTAAGAAACACCCTCGGGCGAGGTTCAAAAGATTTTAGATGAGCTGCATTTTCACTTACCCATCGTTGAGAAATAAGTCTTAGGATCATTAGGGTCATATCCTGCATTACCAGACCAATCAATATTAGCATAATTAGGATATAATCTTTTTGAAGTAGATTCTAATGCTAACTGATATAAATCATAGTTAGGATCACCAGGTTCTCTATTAATACCTTTTCCTAATTGGAAAATTCCACAAGGGAAAATAGATGTTTTATGTAAAGCACCTAAGCCTTCAATAGATACCTTTAATAATTCTTCAATTACCATTCTTCCTTCTGAAAGAGTACAAGTTCCATAATTAATACTTGTAAATGGTAATTGATTACCAGAACGAGATTGTAATGTATTTAAATTATGATATAAACCCTCTACTGCTTGATGAACTTCTTTTCTTGTTTGATCAATAGCATATTCATATGCTTTATCACAATAAGCACTATAATCTAATTCATCAATAGAATAATCTACTGCGTTTTTTAACATATTTTCAATGGAATAATCAATACCTTCCCAATCAGCAAGATATTTTAATCCATCTTTATAATGTTTTGCAAAGCTCTTTCTAACATAAGGAACCATTGTCCAGTCTAAATGAGTTGCAGATACACCACCAAATTGCTGTAATGATTGTAATTGGAAAATTACAGCAACTAACTGGAATGCTGTATTTACAGAACCTGCTGGCCGCACATCAGTTTGTCTTGTATTAAAACCATTTGCTAATAAATGGTCAAAAGGAACAGATAAACAATTATGAGAACCTACAAAATAACTGTCTAAATCATGAATATAAATCATATTATTCTCATGATTTGCTCTTGCTTTTGGAGAGATTAAAAAATCTAAAGCAAGTCTTTTAGTAACAACCCCAGATGCTTCTCCTGTTCTACCACCAAATGAATGTTCATCAACATTTGCATTTTGATTTTGAACATCTTCTGCACGAAGTTTTTCTTTAATTGCTTCAATAAAATCATTGCTATAATTTCTAGCAACTTCTTTTTTATATCTAAATCTAATATATGCCTTCGCAACATCTTTACGCTCCGAAGTCATTAAATAATGTTCTACTAAATCTTGAATGTCTTCTACTGTTAATTCTCTTTTAATTGCTTCACGATATACATCTTCTGCAATACTATTAGCAGTATCTTCTTCATAAAGAAGACCATCAACTTCAACAAGTGCGCCGTTGATAGCATCGACAATTTTTTGTTTATTAAAAGGAACTAATTCTCCATTTCGTTTTCTTATATTGATCAAGATTATAACCTCCTTCTATATTTTGTAGTCGTATATTTATTTGTGTGTTGCGGCTACAAAATTAATTAAAATTGCCCAATAGCTTCTATAATACGATCTACACATTTTTGTAAGTCTTCTTCTTCATTATTTATTAATAAAGTATATTTAAAATCAAAATCACCCGGATTAAAATCTCTTGCATCTGTTCCATATCGGCGAACAATTTCATTTACATCTGGATTTTGTTCTCTATTTAATTGTCTTAATAATCTTATTTTATCATCTGTATGAATATAAAATACTCTTAAATTTATATTTTTATTATTATAAATATAATTCAATGCTTCAGGATTAAAAACCCCAACATTAGTAACATCACTTCTCAATGCCTCATAGGTTGTACCATAATACCAATTATGAAGACTTGCTTCAAGCATTTCATAACTTAATACTTTATAAGCAAATTGTTCTTCTGTTAAAAAATAATAATTAACGCCCTCTGTCTCTCCCTCTCGCATTGGTCGTGTTGTTGATTGAATAATTTCATTTAATTCAAGAGGTCTTGCGGCAAGGACCTATTTTAAAATAGTATCCTTACCACTACCTGCTTTACCCATAATAGCAATAATATTGTACATTATTCTCCCATGTACCTTTCTGTTTTTAGAACTAATTCGTTGTTAGCTGTAATTGAGTCAATTTTATAAAGCTGATGTCCATTAGAGGTTGCATATTTTTTCGTAATAAAATCATCGCCCTGTCTTATTCCTTGAACAACAATCATATTTCCTCTATTAAACCAAGATTTCTCAACTACATGTTTCACACCATCTGCACCTTTTTCTGAAATCTGTTTATCAAATAATGTGAAATATTCTTTTCTAAATTTAACATTAACTACACCTGTTGTAGTTAATAATGTAACTGTACTCTTTGTTTTATTCTTTGCGATACAAGTTCCGCAAATTTTATCTAATTTAAAAATATTAATTGTTTTACCACCACGAGGATATGTTTTTTCAACAACTGGTTCAGTTGGTAATTCAAAGAAATCAACAAAACCATATCTTTCTTTATCTACGTGAGCTAATTCATGTTCATGATAATAGAAGCATAATACTTCCATTTCCCATGCAGAGATAGTTCCACTAGCATATTTATCCCAATCTTCTTTAAAGATAGAATTATTTAAATCATTTAAAATCTTCTCTTTATCTTTAGCGATCCAATCTCTAAAAACATCCATCCAAGCTTGATATTTCTTTTCCCAGTTTTTAAGATTTAATTTAAAATCTTCTTCAATTAATGCTTCATATCCAGAAGAAATTAAGAAATCAATTGCGCGTTCATCTAACGTATAATGAGTTGCGTCTTTCGCGCACATTGCTTTTAAATAACGATTAAATTCATAAATCTTAAATGCAAAAATTCTTTCTTCTGTATCTTTTGGAAGTAAATTATGTTTAATTAATCCTCCCATATTTTGTAGTGTTATTCTTTTCTTTTTGTCACAAGTTTCCCAAATGTACCAAACCATACATCTTTTTCTATCCATCATAGAATCAAATGCTCCGCCTTTAATAAGTGAAATCATTGCTTGTTTATTTGGTTTTACTTTATTTAAGAAATCTCTAGGAGATTCATAAGGTCTATTTGCTATAATAGCTCTAACAGTATCATCACTTACATTCAATAAACCTTTCATTCCAAAAAGAATTTGATTATTTTCTACATCTGGTTTAAATCCAAAGTCAGATTTATTAATATCTACTAAACTTAATTTAATACCAGCACTCATAATATCGCCCATTGCCTTAGCCATCTTACCATAATCAGTAGAGGCGGTTTTGCGAATCTTGGCGCTTTTATCTGGTAAATCTACAAATGTAATTCCATCAGCTAAATCAGAAGCTTCTGGTTCATAAATATCAACTAATTCTTCTTCGCTATTATCTTCTAATGAACCACTGTTTACAATTAAACAAGCTGTATTCCAATAGATAGGATTCCAATTAGTTGCAATAAATAATGTTTGAACACCAATAAATGAATAAGCTAATGCATGAATTCGAGAGAATGAATAACCCATCTGCGGACCAGCGCCATACTTCCAGATATATCTACCTAATGCTTTTGAAGTTGCATTAGTTAATACTTTTTCTCGAAGTTCTGGAATCTTTGACATTTGCTTTTTACCTACAATTTTTCTTGCAGCATTCGCTTCACCTAAGGTAAATCCGCAAAGATTTTTATCCATTAACATTAACATTAAACTTTCTTGGTCAGGTGGAACTCCATAGTCTGCTTTAAAATATGGTTCAAGCCAACTCTGTTCTTCTTCTGATAAACCATATTTTGTCATTTCATCATACCATAATTGAATATTATTTTTCTGACGAATATATTTATCAATTGGACGTTCTTCACCTTCTTCACCCATTAATCGCATTAGGCCATTGGCCGCAGTCATTTCCAAAATATTTTTTGGTTGAATTTTCTTTGCTGTCTTTGATCCTTCTAATGAGTCAAACTGGAATGTATTAATAACTGATACATCACTTAATGCTTTCCAAATTCTATTATCATTTAATGGCAAAACATTTGGATGAAAATATTTATCATAAACTTCTCTTAAACTTAATTCAGATTCAATAACTTCATCTTCTTGCATTAATTTAATCGCTTGAACTAACTTATCTTGAACTTCTGTTACCAGAAAGTCATATTTTGTTAATCCCATATATTCGCAATCATGTAAGTCAAACTGTGTAGTTATTTCACCTTTTGGAGTTTTCATAAAAGCACAATGCTCAAATGGATCTCCTTCAAATAAAATTACACCAGATGCATGACTTCCTCTATGGTTGACAAGACCTTCAATCGCCATGATAATATCCAAAAGTCCAGGATAATTATTTACTTCTCTTAAAAATGATGTTACTGGTTTTCTTCCTTTTTCTTCATCACCATAAACAACTTCTTTAATAGACCATAAAAATCCTCTTTCTTCTGGAATCAATGATGACATATATAATGCTTCATCAACATCAATACCATCTGGATAATCTTCACTTCTATAACCTCGACATGCTGTTTGAATTGCGGACTTTGTTTTTTCAGTTCCAAAAGTCGCAATTAATGTACATCCAAGATTACTCTTTGCCCATTCATCAATATTCTTATCAAACATTTGACTTCTTTCTTCTTTAATCTTTTGAAGAATAAGAGGTCTTTTTGATGGACAAATATCTATATCAATATCACCAAGTTCAATACGTTCTTCATTTAAATATCTGAAGAATGGAAGATTCCATTCAATCGGGTCTAATTGTGTAATACCCATTAAATAATGATTAAGTGCTGCACAAGATGAACCACGTCCTGCACCTACCATTGATCCGCACTCCCAAATCATATCAATATAATGCTGAAGAGTGTTTGGATATCTAAACATATTAGTTTCTAACTTTTCAGAAATAATAGATTTTACTCTTGCTTCTTCTTCTAATTGAGATAAATATTGTGTGTTATATTTATTTAATTTAGATAATTTTTCAAGACATTGATTTACCCAATATCTATTCTGAATATCATCTGAACTTAACATTTCATCTAAATGAGGAAAATTCCATTCAGGCTTATATCTGCCAGTAAAATCAGATTCTACTTCTAAAGGAGGATAATTCTTAACTTCTACTGTTGGAATATTTTGTTTATGAAATAAAGAATATTTTTGAATTTTATTTTCAATTTCTAATGTATTATCTAAAATCCAATCTATTGTTTCTTCTGAAAAACAAAGAGATAATAATTTATTTATTTCATCACTATCCATGAGACGAGAAAATTCATAGAAACTATCTACTTCTCTATCTCCATTTTTTGAATTAAGGTATGCTTTATGAACTGGTCTATCTGCGGCTGTGAGATAATGCGCATCTGTACCAACTACCATTTTTACATTATATACTTGCGCAATTCGATAAAGTTTTTTATTAACTTGAATTTGGTCTTTATCTGTCGATGGTGCGCACTCAATATAAAAATCTTCACCAAAAACATCTAAACAATATTCCATAAATTTAAGAATATTGTCATAAAATATTTTTGCTGAAGTCATATCATTAACTTCCTCTGACATGCTCATACCTAGAGCATTTGTAGAAAGTTCTCCACCTAAACAAGCGGTAGTCGCTATAACATGACCCTTATACTTGGACATAACTTCTTTTAATTCTGATTTTAATAATGGAACTCTTTCCATACCTCTATCAGAATAAGAGTTATACCAAGCTATCGAACTTAATTCTTTTATTGCGCGATAACCAATTTCATCTTTTGCAATAAGAATAAAGTGATAATATTTTTGTCCAGATTCTCTTGTATTTGTTAAATAAATTTCATTGCCTAACGCAATTTTAAAATCTGGATAATCTTCTGCTAATCTGTTCACTATTGGATGTGCAGCAAGACATTCGTGGTCTGTAATAGCAATACCGCTTAAACCTAATTCAATTGCTTTTTTGATTAAATCTTTTGGTCGATTAATCGAATCTAATAATCTAATATTAGAATATTCAGTATGATTATGACAATTAAAATATTTTCTCATTTGACACCTTTTTATGAATCCCGAAATACTTTCGCATTGAACTTATTCCTTTCATCTTTTATATATTTATATTATTATACCATATTTTTTATTCAGCGTCAAGTTCTTTCACTTTATCTAAAAGTGTTTGAAGAATAAAAGCTGCTGTTGAAAAATCAGTTGTATTACTTAATAAAAATTGAGTAAATTTTTGAGATTCTATAAATTCTTTTACATTTTTAAGATTTACTGTCATATCCATATTCATAACTATTTTCTCCTTATTCTATAATTGCAGGTTGCTTATAATAATCTGTTACAATTGATTGCCATAATTTAAATAATGGATAAAAATCTTCCGGAACCCATTGAGGAGATAAAACTAAAATTAATTGGTCTGGAATAGGAATTTGTTCTAAATTATAACTTCCCATAAAATTTTCTTCCATATCAAAATCTTCTGGTTTTAAATCAGAATTAACATTTTTGATCCAAATATACCTTTCTAATAAATCAAAATCTTTAATTTTTCTAACCCAATTTGCACATGTTAAATCTTGTTCTGAAATAGGCTCTTGTTCATCATGATATCCACAATCATGATGATGATCTATATTATAAATAGTTAATTTTTCATCACCAGGCATTTTAAAAGTTGCTGTTTGATGTTCATAAACAAAATGAATCTGATCAAATCTTAAATGTGGTAATAAAGAAATTAAATATTCTGTTAAACGTTGATAATAAAACATATCTGCTGTTAATAAATTTAATTGTGGAATATGTCGTAATTCAAACCATGGAACTCTTGGGACCAAATGATTATATAAATCAATACAAGGAGCCATTATAATATCAAAATCAATAGTTACTATATTTTTCATTTAGCTCTCCTAATCCAATTTACTTTTGTTTCTTTTTTATCTAATGTTTTATTCCAAACAAACCAAGCATATGCTTGTGCAGAAGAGCCATCTGGTTTATCTCCATTCTTCCAACATTGAATTCTATCAACATATACATATACATCAGTTGGAGGATTGTCTTTTAAAATTGTTTCATATCTACCAGAACCTTCAAGGAATTGTAATCTTGCTAACATAATTATGCCTTTTTCGGCAATTTCTAATGCTCTAATAGTAAATGGTTCAATTGTAGAATACGGAGGATTCATAATTATCCAATCAATATTTTCATCTGGTAAATTATAATTATCAGCAAGAAAATCATATTCTTCACCAGTTAAAATTTCAAAATCTTCAATTCTTGGATGTTTTGTAAAATCAGTAGCATAAATAGTAGCATTTGGAGCATATTCTTTAATGCCTTTTAACATATGTCCTCCGCCAGCACATGGTTCAAGAATTGTTAAACCATCAAAATTAATTCCTAATGTTTCTAAAATATTTTTTACTTCTACAGTTGGAGTAGCATAATAGTCAGTTTTATCTCTTTCTTTATGCTTTTTATCATATCCATTATATAAACCTTTTGTTGTATATTGTCCCATTATTTATAATCCTTTACTATTACTAATTTTTCTTTTGCGCGAGTTGCCGCTGTATAAAGCCAACGAGCATGATCGCCACCTTTTAACCATTCTTCTAATACTAATACTTTATTATATTCACTACCTTGTGCCTTATGACAAGTAATCGCATAACCATAATCAAAATGCTTAGGCTTATTAGGAACATTTTTAAATATATTAAAATTATTATTATTAATAATTGAATTACCAGTTGTTAATAATTTATTATCTATCAAAGTATTTTCAAAAGATGATTCACCATAATCTGGTGTAAATTTTGCATTTACTACATGACCAATAAAAAGGGGATGAACTCTATTTGGTTTTTCTAAATTAGTTATATATCCAATAGTACCATTAACTAGTACATCACCAGATATATTCGGTTCTTCCCAATAATTGCGCAAACAAATTACTTTGTCTCCTTCAACGGGATATGTGCTATCCCAAACATTATGCAAATAACTTCTCATCAATTGATTTATTTTAAAGCGAGTATCATTCTTTGCTACTAAAATTTGATCTGCCCATGTAAACATTCCACTTACTAATTCTTTTTTATCAATAATTTGAACTTCATTACCCTTATAGAGACTTAAAGACTTGCCGGCCCGCACATCCATAGTTAATCTAATAATTTCACTTTCTTGTGCTTGTCTCATGATTTCATCAAGAAAAATATGAGGTTGAGCCAAAATTTCATTATCTTCTCCTATTGGAGGAAGCTGTCCAGGATCTCCAAGTGCTATTACATGAACTCTATGAGATAATAATAAATCCCACATTTCTTTTGGAAGCATTGATACTTCATCCACTATAATTAATTTATAAGGATATTCTAGTGGGCGACGAGGCTTATGATAAAATGTGCCATCTTTTCTTGGGAAAGATTGATATAATAATTTATGTGCAGTTGTAGCATTAGGACAACCTTTTTCTTTAAGAACAAGTGCTGCTTTACCCGTATATGCTATATATGCCACATCTTCATTATAAAGGCCAAGAGCAGAGATAATAAATTTTACAAGGGTTGATTTACCACTTCCAGCATATCCACTAATTACAGTATATCGTTCTCTATCTTTATATCTTTGAATTGCTATTTTTAATCCTTCTTCTTGTTTATAAGTAAGAATCATTTATTTTTCTTTTCTCCTGTTCCAACTTTTAAATATGTTACATGTTCAATAAAACGAATTTCATATCTATCTTCTAAATATTCTATAATTTCTAATGTATTAAATAGATTAAATAATAAACCACCAGTAATATCTTCAAAATCAGTTCCGTAATATATCTCAATATCATCAATTATATCTTTTATATCTGCAACATCATCATCTTGCAAAAATTTAGAAAAATCTAATTTATCAAATAACTCAATACAATCTTTTCCTTCTTTTCCTAAATATTGACACCAATTATCTTTCATTTAATTCCTCCTCTTTTACTTATATATAATATTATATCATATTTTATATTAAAAATCAAGTTTTGAATATTTGGTCTAAAAATTTTGAAGAGTGGTTTTAATTTGGGTTTGCGGATTTTGTGATTGAGGCCGGCGCAAGCAACTAGTTTATAGAAACAAAAAATAGGGTTATGTATTTCTACATAACCCTTTAAAATTATCTTACGAAATATTCATAAGCAACTGTTGCGTTCTTCATTCTTTGAGAATAAGTATAGCTTGCGCAACGTTCATAGCAAGCCGCAAATGCTTTCGCAGCTTCTTTTTCATTTTTTAATTTTTTAAATTTGGAATAATTAAAATCTGATTTATAATTTTTTCCATATTTATTAATAATAGTTTTAATATTACTATTTAAAAATTCTAGTTGGCCATTTAAGTCTTCCCCTACGACTTTTGGATAATATTTTTTGCTCCATTGGCACATTCCATAATATCCATTGCCACTATTTCTCAACGGATTAATGTTAAGAGTTTGTCCTCCTACTTCTGCCATTAAATTTCCTAAAATGCCAGCGCACACATAATCATTATAACCTTCATCTTTAAGATATAGCCAGATTTCTGTTGCCACAGGATATTGATTTCTTTTTTTATTCCAATACTTTTCTTCTTGTTTCTTTAAAGTATCTTTATAAAATTTCTTATCTGCTTTTGCATTTTCATATTCTTGTTCAGCAAGTAATATTACTGCATGTTCATCATGATATCCAAGATCCTCAGCAGATTCTTTCATTTGTTTTGCGGCATCCATGCGAGCCGCGCATTCATCAATTAATTCTTCTAATTCATCCATATCCTTAGTTTTATCTCTTTCTATGGAAGAAATTAAAGAATTAACAGTCATAAGAGTTTCAGAAGGGATGTTATCTTCCGAAGTTGTAGTTGGTTCTTCTATTTCTATGGATTCAGCGGCATATGCTACTCCAATAACGCTAAACATAAATACTAAAACCATAAAAATAGCAATAATCTTTTTCATATTTAAATCCTCCTAATATTTTATATTAGGCCGACTGTGCAATATTTAGAAGATATATTTTTTTGCTACAATTTCGTAATCTTCTATACTAATTTGAGGCGTTATTCTGCCCCCCCATTCGTTTTTATCGCATTTACCAACGATGTTCATATTTACACAATTAAAATCAGAATTAATGATATTATCATATTCTTCTTCAGACGACCCGAACTTAATCAAACTCAAGCCTTGCGGCAAGGTTATCTTTAAGGTTGGATTTTTATCTCTTGACATTAAATCAATTTTACAATTTTTTAAATCTAATTGTTCTAATACAATGAGAGGTTCTTCCAACCCTTGGCCCCATATTGGTTTTAATTCAGCAACTTTTAAAATATCATTAGGATTAAAATTACCATAATGATAAATCTTATCTACTGTATAACATGGGGAAAAGTCGAAATCTGCTAATAAATTATCTGTATATGATATAAATTCATCAAAATTAGAATCTAAAACTCCGAAGCCAAAAGCAGAAGCATGTCCTTCACTATACATAGCAAAACCAGTTTCTAATAGTAATTCTCTAAAACTTTCTATTGGAGAATTACTATAATTTCTGCCAGAGCCTTCCCAAGATATCACGCCTTCTTCATTTACTTTTTTATTTAATAATAAAGTAGGTCTTTGATATTTTGAAGCTAATTCATTAGCAATTAAACCTGTTAAATTAGTATCTACATCTTGAACTTGAATAACTAATAATTTATGGTCTAATAGATTTCTTTCTTTTATTGTTTGTTCAATTATATTCAGACTTGAATCTCTTGCGTTTGTTTGTCTCTTCTTGATGTTAGTGCAATTGCGACAAGCCTGTTCTACTCTTGTCTCTACTTGACCCTTACATCCTCGTTTGGTCGAAGGGATTTGTTCATATCCCCGATAGTCAAGCATAGATTCGAATAGCATGAGCTTTTCATCTTGTGTGCCGACGCGAATGGTTGCGTTAATATATGGCGCAATATAAAAAGCTACCGTAAAAGGATTTAGACCTCCACCTCTTGAAATAGAATATTCATTTGTGTTAATCATACCTTTTAGGTAAGGATTGCGAATTTTATTTAAGCCACTTACGACCAAATGTCTTGTTTCAAAATCTCGTAAATCCATCATGTCAGCCACCATGCCAACAGCAACCAAATCAAGGAATTGCTCTGCTTTATTATCCTTTAAAAGTTGGTCTAAGTAAGCACAGAATTTATATACCATACCTACACCAGATAAAGATTTAGTAGGGTAATCACATAATTGGTTGTTTATGACACAAGCATATTCTGATACTTTCTCTGCGTCATGGTGGTCTATTACCAGCACATCAACTCCACGAAGCGCAAGCGCCTCATGAACTTCGTAGTCATTACTAGATGAATCTGGAGCAATAACTAATTTAACATCATCGGGAATTGTGTCCAGGACAATGCCGTGCTGTTTTCCTGTATGTAATCTATAAGATATATTATTTCTCACAAAGGCAGGAAATAGACAATTCAAATAGTTAATTAATAATGCGGAAGATGTAAAACCATCAGCATCAGAGTCTATTTGAATGAGAACTTTGTCTCCTTTGTGAATGTGCGAAATTAGCATTTTAGCGCCTTCCCGCACATTAGCAATTATTGATGGGTTTAAAATATCTCCATCAGTAGTGTTTAAATAGTGATTAATATTTTCTAGGTTTATTCCTCTGTTTGTCAATAACTCTTCAATTATGGACAGCTATGAACCATATTTAAGAGGGGATTTAATTAATTGATACTCCATAAGAATGTTAACCTCCTTTCATATCAATCACCATCTATTTATTTAATTTTCGTTTCAAATAAATTAACCACCTTTCACCATACTACTATCTTTAAATTAGGAATTGTCATTTTTAAATACTGAATATTATTTAATATTTCAGCATCCTTAACCCTAGAATCAAGATAAATAACTTTTGGTTTATATCCTCTAATTTTGGCAGGGTGGCTTTCACCAACAGCCACCCACAATTGATTATTTTCAAAACGAACTTGATCTTTTCTTATAAAAGAAGTAAATACATGATTTTGTTCATAGTGCAGAATAATACTTTTTAATATTTTTTCTGCCACAGTAAAATTTTTACCTATTACTAATCCATACATTTTAAATTAAACCCCATTCAGCAAACTTTTCAAAACCGCCACAAGAATTAATATATTCTCTTGCGATTTCAACAATTTCAGAATATGGAACTCCATCAATTTCTTCATCACCAATTGCGCAACAAAATGCTTGCGGTTCGCCGGTCTGCTGAGCTTTTAACCAAGCATAAATATTAACAGATACATCAGCTTTTGAAAGGTCTTTACCATGAAGTCCTCCACCAGTTACACTATCCGCCATATCAGAGCCTAATTTTCTATTGGTAGCACCAGCATCAACCCCAGTTCCACCAGTCCAATCACCAAGTGGATTGATGATTGCATTTTCATACATTACACGTAGATTTTCTGTATTTGCATTGCTTTGACAAATAATTAATTTATCATGCTTTTCATCAAGGATATACTTTCCATCTGTTGGGAAATTACTATAGATATCTCTTGCGATTGTCGCTAATGTAGCCTGCTCTGATGTTACTGGCATTCCTTTAAAAATACCATTATCACCACATCTAATAGCCTCTTCTTGGTTCTTTGCTAAATGCACATCCTGTGGCGCAACTGTTAATGTAAGAGATTGAATTGATGGATCAATTCTTTTAACAATTTCATTGACTTCTGTTATTGCAAACAAATAACTAGATTCACCTGTAATATAACATTCATTATGTCCGATTAATACTTCAATTGCTACTTTTGGATTTTCTTGCTCACTATATGCTAAATCTACTAATGCGCCCGCAATTCTATCTGCTACTTTATCTGGATGTGATGGATTTACTTTTTCAAACATTATAATACTATCCTTTCCTTAAATAATTGTATAAACTTTTCTTTGCTTTCATCAATTGGACTTGCTTTATAATCTGTGATAATATTCTTATCAAAAATAAAACTAATTATCACTTCGCTGTGATACTTATTATGTAATTTCATCAAATTCTTTTTTAAATGATAAAATTCTTTATCTCCAATTTCTTGAAACTGTCTATCAAAAGCAACAATAATTTCTTTTGCTCCAGCTTCAATTAATAGTTGAACTTGATAAGCAGATAAATTACTTCCGCAACAAGCAACTGATATATCATTCTCTAATCCGAAATACGATTGATATTTGAGGACTGATTTCTCGCCCTCAAACACAATCGCTTTTTCGAGGATCGAAATGGCTTTTTTGGAATTATTTAAATTATATAAATTCATTCCAAGAGGATGATTGTATAAAATATTATTTATTTTTAATGGTCTATATTTTCCATATTTTTCTGCTTCATCTTTACATAATGCTCTACCACGCAAACCAATAAATCTGCCGTTTTGGTCAAAATGAGGAATTGTAATTTGGTCTCCACCAGGATAAAATCCAATAGTAGAATTAGTGAGTGCTTCTTGAGTTATATCTTCTTTTAACCAAGGCTCAATCCGCACTTTATAATTAAAATTCTTTAAAATACTATCATCATATTCTTTTAAAATAATATTATTAGTTTTAACTTCTATATCTTGAATACGATTATAGTTTGCTAAATATTTCCAATCATCTAATCCTTCATCTTCTGGAGCATCTTCTTCACGACCAGAAATATGAAACTTTGATGCTACCCAACGGACTGCGTCATTTAAATCAAAATCTTCATTTTTTTGAATTGACATTACTTTAATAACTAATTCAAATATATCAAAGATTGGCTCTTCGCATCCGCCAGTATAACATCTAAATAAACCAGTATTTTCATAATAATATAATTTTCGAGAAGCATCATCATTTATATTATTATGACAAATTGTTCGTGAAACTAAACCAGTGGAAACATGTTCTGGTTCTCCACCGAACTCTTCTAATAAATCAAATATATTATCTATTGTTAAGTTTTCTCTAATTTCACTTTTATTATAAACTATCAAAACGCTGATGGCTCCTCTATTTTAATTCTAATATCATCTATATTAATCATTTCATAATCATAACCTGTGCAAAACATCGGTTTAATTCTACAAGAACCTAAATCTGCTTTACACCAGAGATAAACTCCTTTATATCTTCCTCTACGATTTTTATAGACTGACATTTTAATTGTTGGTCTTTCAAAAATATTTGCACAAAGTATTTTATCTAATGCTACTAAATCTTCATCAGTAACACCCATTAAAATTGCGCCATAGTCAATTTTATCCGCAATCGCTTTTGCGCCACGAAGTAAATTCTGGTCAGGAACTTTTGCGTCTTTATAATCGCCATTTAACTGTGTCGCAGACATAATAAAAATTCCATACTTATTACAAATATCTTTTAATCGAGTTGATAACATAAATAAAATATTATCTTCTCTTAATTTTACACCACCACTTCTACGAGTGATTTCTTCTAATATTTTTAAACTTGTATGTATATAATCATGGAACACATATTTTACATCATGTTCTCTAATATTCTTCTTAATTTTATCTTCAACATCTTTTAATGAAAAATCTGGAAGTTCTTCTACATATAAAGGTGCGTTTTTAATTAAAACTGCGGCTTGACGTACGCGGTCTTCTTCACCTGGTTCATATTCACCATTAAGAATATGGTCTTCATTTACACCCGATAAAAATGCCAACATCATTGTTTGGATTTCTTCTAATTCCTGCTCAGTTGTAATAAATAATACTGGCTGAGCAAGTCCAGTTCCAATCCATCCGAATGTTTCATCGTAAAGTTTTTCACAAGCGATATAACAAGCATCCGCAATCATAGAACGAGTTTTTCCAATACCTGTGGCTGCAGACCGCAGATAAAACTTTTTCAATCTCGCTCCTCTTGTAACTGTATTAATTAATGGTCCATATAATGGAACACCAACTTCCGGATGCTCTTTAAATCTATCAATTAAATCTTCAATTCCTTCACCAGCTTGAAAAGCCTCTCCAAAAGAATCATCAACATACTGCATTCTAATTGCATCAATTTTTTCATCAATCTTATCTGCAATTTGTTCTAAGGTTGAATTATCCAATATTTCTTCTTGAAGTTGTTTTTTCTTCATATCAAGAAAATTATCTGGATCATATATATCAGAAACATCCATTCCGCAATTATCATAAGCCCTCAATAATGAAAACTTTTTTAATCTTTGATAATAATAATCAAATGCAGAAGGAATACTATTTTCTGCAACTTTAATTAGCCATTCTTCACCTTTTTGAGTTTTAAAAACCGCTTCACTTTTTGGTCGAGCCGCAAGAAAATCTGAAATACTTTCTAATGTAATTTCTTGCGCACCTAATTCATGTAATTTATAAATTGCACCAAAAACAATTTTATGAAACTCATTTGCGAAATCTTCATCTGTTATAATATATCTATCTGAAATATCTAATAATTGTGGATTATTAAATACACAACCTACAACTTGCATTGTTGCCGCAACATCGACATATTTAGAACTCATATTTCACCTTCCTCGTCTAAAAATGAAAATAATGGCCTTTTCCGTACTTTACGTTCAGGCACTGGAATAATTATTTCTTTTACTATTGGAACATATTCCTCAACTACTTTATCTTCATTTTTTTGTTGAGCCAACCACAATGAATAATAATAATTATATGCTTGCTGATAAACATAAGGAACTATACCTATTCCACCATTTGCTTTTTCAACAGAATTGCCTTTTATTTCAAAAAAATAAACCAAAGCTTTTTTTATGCCAGAATATGTATAATTATTTTCATCTACATACTTTTTGATTTGCTTTTGGATTCTCGCATCTACATAAGTCATTTTAAATAAAGACATTATATAATTATCTAATTCTTCTTTATCTTTTATTTCTTGTGTTTTGCGTTCATCCTCAGACATAGAGCATTCTTTATGGGCATATCTGCGAGGAGAAACCTGAACAAAAGGTACTTTATCTCGGTCAAATGTTTTTCCACAAATCGGACACTTTACATTATGTGCCATATAAATAAATACTCCTTTCAATAGTTTATATAAATATTATATCATATTTTCAAAAAAAAATCAACTCTGGAATATTTCATCCAGAGTTGTTTATATTATTCAGTCATTAAATCTTCTTTAATATCAGTTACAATTAAATGTAAGAATTCAGCATGGGAAGGTGTAGCATCTGCTACTTTTTTGCCCTTACCAAGATACTTTTCTACGATTTCCATAATCTTTGGAGCATAGTAAGTTTGATTCTTATTCATTAACTGACCTACAAGACCTTCAAATTCAGCCTTTAAAGCATCAAAATCATAAGTCTTTTCAACAGGAGCAACAATTCTTTCTTCTGTTACAAACTTTCCGCCATTTTCAGCAGCTTCTTTTTCGATTGCTTCATGAAGAGCATTTACTAAATTCTTATAATTCATAGGAATTTCATTTGCAAGATACTTAAATCTTCCACCACATTCAATTAAATTAGAAGGATCTCTTAAAGTTAAAACAGACATTTCACCAGCATACTTCTGATGTGCATAGCCATAAATATCAGCCATACCTGCAATTACTGTTTTTGTAGAATTACTTAAAGCAGGTCTAATCTTATATGTTTTAGTTCCATCTGGATTATCAATGCTTTCTGTCTTATCATGACCGATAAAGAATACAGCATAACCAAGTTGAGTTAATCCTCTAAAGATATTATTAAATTCATCTTTAAATTTAGTCCAACCTTTACCATAACCCATATCTCCAAGATCTTCAATATCATTTTGACTACAAATATATTTCTTGCAAAAATCAGCTGCGATATCAATGGTATCAATAATAATTGACTTAAAGTTCGCTTTTACTTCTGGCTTCTTTAATTCTCTATAAACCTGCTTCATTTCAGTCCAAGATGTAATATCCTGTGCCATTACACCTGGAAGAGCATGATAACCTGGTTCAAATGCGAGAAGCAGAGCACCTTCCATCTAAGATGCTAATGTAGTTTTTCCTGTCTTTGGTGCTCCATAGATATATGTAATATATCCACTTAAATCTTTACTTACTTTATGAGGTTTAATTGCTAATAAATCAATTGCCATTATTTTTTATTCTCCTTATTTTTTAAAATATATCTATGAACTGGGGTTTCAATTAGAAACTGAAACCGCCAGTTGCAGGAGCTGCTGCTGCTACAGGAGCCTTTTGAGATGCCTTATATTCAAGATATTTCTGTTTTACAGTCGCTAGATGTGTTTCACGAGCTGCAATCTTTTCCTTTAATTCAGCAACAGTCATTGTGGATTCATCATCCCAAATATATGGTTCTGTTTGTGCGCCAGTAATTACAAAGTCCTTACGAGTGCTCTTAACTTCTCTTACACTTGCATCACCAAATGCAGATTCTTCTCTAATTTCACGAATAATAGTTTCAGAAATCTGACGACCCCAAACCTTTGTGAAAATAGGGTTAGATGGACTTGCTTCAAGTCCTTCAAAATAATTAATTGCATTTGGATTTGTAGCACTAAATTCAATTGGAAGTAAAGAACCAGCGAAATCAAATACATAACCCTTTATAATTGCCTTTTCTGGAAGATTACGTTCTTCATCAGCTTCTTTTCTTGTTACATTTGTAATTAACATATCACACTTAAAAGTGTTTCTAATATTTTCATCTTCTGCTAATGCATCTGCTACGTGAACAAAACCACCAATATTTCTCTTTGCACTAACTAATTCTAACTGGCCTGGATTATTTCTATCTTCTACATAGAAATCATTTAAACCAACAGCAGAATCAATTCTTACCTTTGTAGCATTATCTTTACCGTCCTTCATTACTGTCTTAAATACACCATCAATGATGTTCTTTAAAGTAGTGAAAGTAGCATTAGTAGAACCTTTCTTTGTAGTTGCTGTTACATATGTAAAATAAACCTGAACTACATTTAAACATTCTTCATCTGTTGCAATGCTCACAGAACCACCAATAAATTGTGTTCCTGGTGTCTGAGAATTTGGACCAGATACCTTTAACGCAAGGTCATGTTCATAAATTCTACCTTCAATATGAGTTTCATTTGTCATCTTTTTCATAAATTATAATTCTCCTTAAAATTAAACAATTTCAATTTTTGTGCCTTTGTCTGTTAAAGTGTATATAGTTGGGTCCTGACCAACCTTTTCAACATATCCATCAGAAACTAACTTTCTCATAGCTCCGGATACTGCTCTGGAAGAAATAAATAACACTTCTGCGATATCTCTTGACTTCCACATTGGCGTTTCAGTGTGGTCCTTCATGCACTGAAGAATCAGCTTTCCGTTGTCTGTAAAAAGAGGCTTATCAACTTCTTCTTTTCCTTTAAACGCTTCCCAATACAACTTTACATTTTCTGTCATTTCCGGCTTTTCACCATTCATTAAATCTTCAACATAATTAATAAATTCTTGCTTTTTTGACATCCTTTTACAAACTCCTTTTTTAATTTTATATAAATATTATAACATTTTTTATTAAAAAAGTCAATTTGTAAATTATAAATGAGCATAAATCATTCTATTTGATGAAACAGATTTTTCTAAATTATCACACAATGTAGTATAATCTTTTATACAATTATCTATACAATTAGAATTAATTAATTCCGCACGATTATCATCGCATCCATATAATTGTCCTTTTGGTACTTCTCCTTCATAAGAAATAGAGATAGATTTTTCTGCAGGCCATAATTCATTTGTACAAGTAGGACCATCATGCCAATCCCAAGTTATATCTTTTTCAATATGTCTTGTTCCAGGAGGCCAATATAGTGATGTTCCCTACCCATCGGAACAACCTTCTTCATATGCTTCATTTATTAGTTCTTCTAATTCTTGTTTTGTAAATTCAAATTTTCCATTTTCATTTGGAGTAAATATTTTAATTTTTCTTTTCATGTCTTCCACAACACTCTGTTTCTAAACAATAACCAACAATATCACATTTTACTTTAAATTGAGTATCAATTAGATATTTCCACTCTTCTGAATATTCAGAAAGTGCTGCTTTAATATCTTTCATAATATTTCTAATTTCCCAATAAGCACGAGTGCATTCTCTTGTACCATCCATATCAATTAATTGACGAGCATTAGTCCTTACAACTACTTTACTCTCCATTCCAAGAGGAAGAAGATTTGCGGAATCTTCCTTATCAATGCCACATTCAGTTGCTAAACGTACTCTTGCAATAGCAATATGATGCATACAATCATCATAAATTTCTTTTGCTATTGGGTCTTTTTCAATATTTGGAGGGATGATATAATCAAAATCACTATATCCAATATATCTTGTAGAGGCTTGAAGTCTTGTAGGAGCGCCTCCAATATGTGTATAATATTCTCTCATTACTCTTGCAGAATAACCATCAAGAATCATGTATACTTGCGGAAATTCTAATACTCTGCCATGACCATCTTCAATACATCTTTTACCACGTTTATAATTCTTCACTGGATCTGTTGTATCTGTGCCATAGCAAATACCTGCTTCTTCACCAATTAAAGTAATTGGATTTTTTGTAGTATGAGGCTGAATAATTACTCTACCCATTTATTTCTCCTTATTTTATACTATAACCAAATTCTTTTGCTTTAAAATATTCTTGCCAATAATCTTCTTGCGCATCAAGTTTAGCTCTATCGCACTCTTCAATTACTTCAAATGTAAAATTCTCTACCCCAAATTCTTCCATAGCTGGGTAGAGTTTATTGCGGGTTGGAGCTTCTGCGCCGACACCACGCTTAATATGTTGTCTCCAACGCTCTGATAAGTTAGCGGCTTGACCAACATAGCACATATTATTTTCCATATTAGTAATTTTATAAATGCCGGTGTGAACGCCAGAACCAATAACTCTACCAATTAAATCAGTATATGGTTTTTCATAATAAACTTTCCAAATAACTTTATTAATTGGTTCAGCATTTCGCAAATAAGGAACTACTGAGCGAAGTCGCGCAATTTCATCAACATCAGTATCTGATAGCTATAAACGATAAAAATCTTTAGATTCTTCCATTTCTTTTGCTCGTTTACTTGCTTCAACAGCTGCATTAACAATAGATTGTTTTTCATTTAGTTCATTATCTAAATCAGATATAAGTTTATTAACTTCTTCTGTTTTTAGCTATGCTTTATCTGCTAAATCTTTTATAATTGCTAAATATTCTGCTTCATACTAATCTTTTGACTATTGGATTTCTTGACTAAACTTTTCTAATGATGCTTCAAGATTTTGCTATGCAATCTCCATATTCTTTTGATAAAAAACTTCAGCAGATTGCCTTGCCTACTTTTCTAACATGCCTAAATTTTCTATAATAGATTCTCTCTATGCTTTTATTCTGACATATTCATCACGTAGAAATTCATATTCTTGTCTTAATTTACTATTTTCTTTTTCTAATTCGGTATCTAAAAAAACTCTTTGTTTTACTTTTGATCGCATTATAAAATAAATTATAATACCACCAGTTAAGACACCAATTAAACTATATATTATTATATCCATAATTACTTAAAAAAATTGGGGTAGAATTTTTATCTACCCCATATTCTATTTAATTCAATAATTATTCAGCGTCTTCTGCGTCTGGATCAAATGCCATACCAGCATCAGTTAAAGATAAGAACTTAACAGCCTTGTGGGAACCATCTTCAAGTTCGATTTCAGCAGGAGTTCTTACGCCAAGACCCTTTCTCTGGATAGCGGATGTAAAGATACCGTCTACGCTTCTCTTTTCTAAACCAAGTGCTTCTGCTACATCAGCAGCTGTAACCTGAGCGCCATTGATACCCTTTAAATAATTTAAAACTTTCTTGGAATTTTCTTTCATTGCCATTTGTATTTTTCTCCTTTAAAATTATATTTTTTTTTATTTTTTTATTTTATGTAAATATTATATCAGAAAAATTTTTTTAAGTCAAAATTTTTTGTTCTAAAATCTTCTGTACCATGTCGTCGATCGCAAGCATATCTTCTAAATTTGTAATTCTCATAGTCAGTGTTTCAATTCTATTCATTGCTTTATTCTTATTTAAATCATTATTACTCTTTTGAATGATAAGTTCGCACTTCGCGATTTCACGAGCGATTTCTCTACGATTTTTTCTATCCATAAATTTTTCCTTTATTTATTTTACACATATATTATACTAAATTTTTTTTTATAAGTCAAGAAAATTTTTAAAATTTTCTTCTGTGATAATCTCTATACCGAGTTTTTTCGCACTTTCATTCTTTGATGATGTACTATTTATATCATTATTAATTAAATATGAAGTATTTTTACTTACTGATGAAGAAACTTTACCACCATATTGTTTAATAATTGATTCTAACTCAGCTCTATTTTTATATGTTTTTAATTTGCCGGTAATAACAAATGTCTTTCCCGCAAATATATCTTCTTTTTTCTCTTCTTTTGGATTAGTTATAATAAAAATTTCTTCTGCTAATTTATCCGCTTCTGAATAATCAAATTTCATAATAGCATTATGAATTTCTGGCCCAATAGTAGGAATATTAAAGAATTTATAATTATTCATAACAGCCATTCTAAAATCATGATAATCATTGAATTTTTCAGATAATAATTTACTTACAGTTGAGCCTACTAATGGAATACCAAGAGAACAAATAAATGCTTGTAAATTACAAAGTCTGGATTGATTAATAGATTCAATTAAATTGTTTACTGATTTTTCACCAAAACCGTTTAATTTATATAATTTTTTAGACCACTTTTCAATATTATATAAATCAGTAATAGAAGATACATCGCATTCATCAATTAATTTTTCAATAGTTTTCTTTGAAAGACCTTTAATATCAAGACCTTTCTTACTTGCAAAATGGTCAATTCTATTAATTAATTTACCTTGACAAGTAGGATTTGTGCAAACTAATTGTTTTGTATCATTTGATTGAACTTCTTCTGTTGGACCTCCACAAATAGGACAAATTTCAGGCGGATCAATAAATCTTTGAGCCATATAAAATAGAGTGCCTCTGTCTGTATCAAATGCTTTTTCAATTTGCGGAATTATCATATTCGCTTTAAATACTGAAATTTTTTGATATTCAAAAGGTCCAGGAGAACCAAAGATTTCATCCATAATGCTTAAATTATGAAGACTTGCTCTTTCTACTGTTGAACCATCAATTTCAACTGGTTTAAATATTGCGATTGGGGTAAGAACTCCTGTGCGGCCCATAGACCATTCAATATCTAATAATTCAGTTTCATATGTTTCATCATAAAATTTAAAAGCTAATGCATTATTAAAATGATGTTCTGTGCGGCCAAGTGTTTGACCTAACATAATATTATCATATTTAATGACTAATCCATCTATTGGATATGATAATTCTTGACATAATTCTTGAACACCATTTAAATTCCATCTAATAAAAGCAGGATATTCTAATTCTTCCTCAAAAGGACCTTTTGGAGGATTATAAGGAATATAAGAATATGGAACAATTATAAATGAATTTTTATGTAAAATATAAAATAAATCTGCTAAACTATTACATTCATCTGCTGGTGCAATAGCATCCCAAGCAATAAAAGTTAATTTTCTTTTAGCACATTCATTAGCATCTAATAATCTAATACTACCTGCCGCAAAATTACGAGGGTTTTTATAAGAATTATTAAATATTTCAAAATCATCATATTTACAAATAATTTCACCAAATACAGTTAATTTATCCTTATATTCAATTTTCTTTGGAATAGATGGAATAACCATTGCATTATGAGTAATATCTTCACCAATCATTCCATTGCCGCGAGTTTCAGCTCGCACTAATTCTCCATCGAGATAGGTCAACGCGCAAGTTAAACCATCCATTTTACCCATAATAACAATATCTCTCTGTTTAATAAAACTAAAAATATCATCTTCATTTTTAGTCTTATCAAGAGATAACATCGGATATTCATGCTCAACTTTCTGAAGCTCACTAACTACTTCATATCTTATATTTTGAGCCTGTTCACCAAGCTCAAAATATAAGTCATCCCATTCTTTATCGGACATAAATGGTTGTCCTTTATTATATGCATCTGTTGCTATGTTTAATAATTCTAATTTATCCATGGTATTTATCATTATCAATTAAATATTCTGCTAATTCTTCAAAATTTTTAAATTTTGTTTTATTTTTTATATTATAATGAGCTACACTTACAGCTAAAAAAGTTTCAGGACTATGTTCTCTTAAAAATTCTGATAAAGCTTTAATTTTTAAATCAGATACTAATAATTCTTTTAATCTTTCTCTACTAATATACATTAATAAATCAGTTCCTTCGTAATTTCATCACAAATACCATATTCTAATGCTTCTTTGGCAGTAAACCACCAGTCATCATTAATATGTTTTTCGTAATCTTCTTCGGTAATATCAGTATATTCTAAAACAACTTTCTTTAAATTATCTAATTCCTTTTTATAGAAATCAGCGAAGTTTCTAAACTTACCAGCATCACCAGAAGTTCCAGTAGAACCTTCATGGAAAAGAAAAGATGATAAAGGATATGCAAATCTCTTATGTCCCGCAATAAATGTAAAGAAACCACCAGAATATGCTGCTCCAATATTAATAGTCCAAACAGGAGTCTTAGACATTCTAATTGAATTAATCATTGTAAATGTCGCAATTAAATCTCCCCCTGGGGAATCAATATAAATCTTGATAGGCACTCTTTCTTCTACTGGAATACCATCTTGTTCATCTTGTCTATTGAAAAACCTAATATAACTATCAATGGCATCACCAACATTACCATCAATTTCTCCAACATTTAATTGTCTATTAAGAGCATTACTTAAATCAGTAATATCACCAAAATCATACTGGTCTTTATCAGATTCAATTAAACTTTTTACTAAATCAGTAATTTTAATATCTTTCATTTAATTACTCCATTTCATTTAATTTATTTACTAATTCATCAATATCAATTCCATGTACTTCTGCGGCTTCTGCTAGATTTTCAGTATGTGCCATCACACAACCAAGACAATGCATTCCTTCTGACATAAGAATAGCAGGAGCATTAGAATTAATTTCAATGATATCTTCAATTTTCATATCTTTTGTAATCATATTTATCATTTCTCCTCTTTTGTATATTATTATAATTTATTATATCATAATTTTTATAAAAAAACAAAGGGGAGATTTATTAATCTCCCCATTTATTATACCTTACTAACATTAATAATTTTACTACCTTTAATCATTTGATTTCCAACAGAACCTCTATTAAGTTCAGGTATCTCACTTGCCGAAATACATAAATTTGTATTATTTCCGCAAATAAGTATATCATCTTCTGCAGATACTAATGCTCCACAAACAACATTACCAGTTATTTCAGTTGGTTTATAACAAATTAATCCTTTACCTGCTCTCTTTTGGAGAGGAAGTTCATTAATTAAAATCTTTTTTGCTAAACCATTTTCCGCAAAAATTGCTATATCATCAGAACTATTTCTAATAGGCATTCCGGCAACTACATAATCATTTTCTTTTAATGTAATACCTTTTACTCCCGCAGTAGTTCTACCACTCGCAGAAACTTCTGTAGAATTAAATCTAATACCCATACCATTTTGAGTTAATAATACTAATTCTTCATCTTTTACTAAACATACAGATATTAATTCATCGCCTTCTTTGATATTGATTGCGGCAATACCTGTTTTCTTTTTAGTTTTAGTATATTCTTCTAATGTTGTTTTCTTTACTACACCATTCTTTGTAATAAATAAAACATATTTAGCATCAGTATCTCTATAAATAGAATACATTGTTGTAGGTTCTTCATCAGTTTCCATTGCAATTAATGACTTAATAGACTGACCCTGTGAAACATTTGTTCCAATAGGAATATCATTTACTAATAAACGATACATGCGACCTTTGTTAGTGAAAATCATTAAATTATCAATTGTGTTTGTTCTAATTACCATACTAGTAATATCGTCCTGCGTTTTTACACCCTTTGTATTTCTACGCTGAGTGCGGAAACTACTTGATGGAATTCTCTTAATAAGACCACTTTCAGTCATTACTACAACACATTTTTCTGGTTCTACAAATTCAATTTCTTTTTCTTCCTTTGTTGCTGCCGCAACCTGAATAATTGTAGAACGTCTTTCATCACCATATTTATTTACTAAATTATTATAAATATTAATTAATTCTGGAATTGGATTTTCAAGAATAGTATTTAATTTCTTAATTTCATTTTCTAAACTATTCTTTTCATTTTCAATTTCTTTTTTTTCTAATTTTGCTAATTTACTTAATTTCATATCAAGAATAGCTTTAGCTTGCATTTCAGTAAGATTATATGCTGCCATTAATCTTTCCTTAGCTTCAGCCGCACTTCCGCTACTCTTAATCATCACAATAACATCATCAATATTATTTAATGCTATTAATAAACCATCTAAAATATGAAGTCTTGCTTTTGCTTTCTTTAATTCAAAATTAGTTTTTCTAATTAAAACATCTTTCTGATGTTCATTATATATTTCAATTAATTGCTTTAAATTAAGTAATCTTGGTTTCTTATTAACCAATGCTACTTGATTAATGCTATAAGTAGTTTCTAAATCAGTATTTTTAAAGATTTTCGCAATTATTGGTTCAGAACTTACGCCTTTTGCTAATTCAATTACAAAACGCACACCTTGATGATTACTTTCGTCTCTAATTGAAACTACACCATCAATTTTTCCTTCTTCACATAATTTATCAATTTCAACAATTAACTTTTCTTTTGATACTTTATATGGAATAGATGTAAATACAATACTATCTTTGCCGGCTTTGGTTTCAATAGTATATTCACCTCTAATTCGTGCGCGCCCCTTACCTGTCAAATACGCAGTTGGAAGTTCATCTTTATTGATAATTGTTCCACCTGTTGGAAAATCTGGACCTTTTACATATTCTAATAAATCATTGACTTTACAATCTGGATTCTGTAAAATATGCTTTGCTGCTTCCATAATTTCATTTAAGTTATGTGGAGCAAATGAGCAAGCCATTGCTACCGCGATTCCAGAAGTACCATTAACTAAAAGATTTGGAAAATATGCTGGAAGATAAACTGGTTCTTCTTCATCGTCTGTATATGCTAACTGCCAATCAATAGTATCTTTCTTGATATCAGCTAACATTTCTTCTCCAATTTTAGATAATTTACATTCTGTATAACGCATTGACGCAGGTTCATCACCATCTCTACTACCGTTATTTCCATGGAATGAAATTAATGGATATCTCATATTCCAAGGTTGCGATAACCATACTAATGCTCCATAGATAGAACTATCTCCATGCGGATGGAAACGACCCATGGTATCACCGACCGGCTGCGCGCATTTTACAAACTTTTTATCATTCTTCCAACCTTTATCGAACATATCCCAAAGGATTCTTCTTGCTACTGGCTTTAAACCATCTTCTGTGGAAGGAAGTGCTCTATCTGTAATTACACTTAAACCATAATCTAAAAAACTTTGTTCTACTTCCGCAATAATAGGCGTTTCTATAATATTACTCATTAATTAAATATTTCCTTCCATTTAATAAAACTTTAATTTCTCTTGGAGGATGCGGTTCGCAATCTTTACAATGTGCTACATATTCAAAATGAACATCTTTACCTTCATGTTTGCAACCACAACACTCACATTGAATACTATAATAATAATATTTTCTAGTTAAAGGAACATCTTCTGAACCACAAATTTTACATCTTCCAACTTCAATTACACCACTCATTTTTATCTTCTCCTATTATTATATCATATATTTTTTTCTATTTCAATTTCAATTCCTTTAAGTATAGTGATTACATTATTATTTGGAAAAGCTTCAGATAGATATTTATGGATATAAGATGTATCATCAAGTTTTACTAAATCTGGATCTATTTTAACTAAAATATTATCATTTTCTTCTACTTTAAATGTTGAAATATCAAAAGGTTTTAATATTTCATTTTTTTCAGTAGTTTCAGCTTCTATGACAAAATCTTTTATTTTATATCTTCCAGTAGCTAAACCATCAGCAATTTCATTGTATTTATTTCCTGCATGACCTCTTACATATTTCAATTCAATTTTTTTATCAGAATTAAAATATTCTTCAATTAAATCAAGGTTTTCCGGTGGCTTTTTATCTGATTTAATCCAGCCATTGCGTGCCCAATTATACATCCATTCATTAAAAGTATTTACACAATACATTGAGTCAGAATAAACGAGAGGATATTGAAATTCATCTTTTGGATAACCATAATTTTTTAAAGCCCAAAGAATAGCTTTAATTTCTTCTCTATTATTGGTTGTATTTTCTGAAAATTCTTGATAAGCATCAATTATTTTATCATCTTTGATAACTACTACTCCAAAACCGCCCTTAGAATTTTCTTTACCATTTCCGCTACATGCTCCATCAGTATATATTGTTATCATTTATTCCCTCCAATATTTTCCAATTTCTGCTTGTTCAGCATAACTAATACATCTCTTATAAGAATCTCTTAAAATTTTTGGATTTAAATAGTTTTTATATTTAAATTCATTCTCTTTCATAAGAATGAAAATATTATCAATAAACATTTTAGTTGCTGGATGCATAAGGCAATGGTCTTTTTTAGTCTGCCACCATTCATAAGGAGAACTCATAGTCCAGTTTTTTCCCATGTATGCCTGTCCAGCACCTAAAAAATCGCAAAGCATTTCAATAGCATATTTTTCTGGCATGAGAAGAGCATCTGGACCATCAGCTAAATTATCAATCCAATATTCCCAATGATGTTTATTGCGGCCTCTATGATGAAGCCATGCCATACTAATTTCACCTTTATCTTTTAAATTGTCTATTGGAGAACGATTACCAGAATAATTTTTTACAGATTCTAAAAATTCAGTTGGAGAATATTTAGATAAATCATGCAGTATTCCCTGTAAAAGAATACCTGCATAACAACAATTCTTAAAAACATAATATTTATGTTTAGTAATTAATTTAAAGTGTTTCCAATAATTTTTAAACATCAATATTTGCCCTCCAAGCATTTTCTTCAATAAACTTCTTTCTTGGTGTTACTGATTCACCCATTAAGTTCATAAAGGTTTTTGCTACTTCCGCAGCATCTTCCATTGTAATACGCTTTAAAGTTCTTGATTCTGGATTCATAACTGTTTCAGCAAGTTCATCAGCATCCATTTCACCAAGACCTTTCATACGACCTAACTCAAAAGATTTCTTTGTCTGCGCTCTAAATACTTCTAAAGCAGCATCATCTTTAATATATTGAATTTTAGTTCCCATTGTTGCTTTATATAATGGAGGAACTGCCGCATAAATATATCCTTTTTCTAGTAATTCTGGACAGAATTTCCAGATGAAAGTTAAGAATAAGATTCTAATATGGCTACCATCGACATCCGCATCGGCTGTAATAATAATTTTACCATATCTTAATTTATCTTCATTAACAATAATTTTATTATCTTTTACTTCTAATCCAAAAGCATCAATCATCGCATTAATTTCTTGATTCTGCATCGCTTTATGAAGATCTGCTTTAAGAACATTTAAAATCTTACCTCTTACTGGAAGAATTGCCTGGGTTCCTCGATCTCTTGCATCTTTTGCTGTACCACTTGCGGACTTACCTTCTACAATAAATACTTCACATTCTTTACGATTCTTTGAGTTCGCATCAGATAATGTACCAGGTAATACTGCTCTCTTTGCCTTATCTTGCTTACGAACAGTTTCCTTTGCCTTTTTTGCCTTTTCACGAGCTGCGCGCGCAAGCATAGCCTTATCAATGATAGCCTTAATGTCTTTTGGATTATTATTAAACCAAACTTTTAATTCCTTAGATACTAATCTCTGAACCGCAGTTCTTGCTTCACTTGAACTTAAAACTTCTTTTGTTTGTCCGGAGAATACTGGATCTGGCATAATGAAAGATAAAATTAAAGTTAAACCTTCTTTTAATTCTTCGCCAGTAATATTTGTATCTTTTTCTTTTAAAAGTTTATTATCTCTTGCATATTCATTTACTGCTTGAGTTAAGGCTGTTCTAAAACCAGTTAAGTGTGTTCCGCCAGTATTTGGAATTGAGTTAGTAAATAATTTATATGTATCAGTATATAAACTATTATACTGCATCGCAATTTTAACACCAATCTTATCTTCAATGGATTCAGTATAAAAAATTCCTGTAATAGTTTCTCTTTCTTTACATAAATTATTCATATAATCTTTAATACCATTTTGAGATAAGATTATTTCTTCTCCTTTATCTTTGTAAGATAAGTGGAATGTTAAACCTGGGGATAAATATGCCAGTTCTTGAATTTGCTTTTTTAATATGTTATAATCTAAAGTAATTCCTTCTTTAAAGATTTTTGCGTCAGGTTTAAATGTTATTGTTGTACCTGTATTACCATTACCAAACGGATCTGGCTTTTTATCAAAAGATACTCTAATACCTTCTTCAAAATACATAGTTGCGCAAACATCTTCTCTTTTGGAAGAAACAATAAAAAATTCTGAAAGAGCATTTGTTGCTTTGGCCCCAACACCATTCATACCACCAGACGTATTATATCCAGTTTTACCAGAACTATCGAACTTCGCACCAGTATGTAATTTTGTAAAAATATTTTCCAATGTTTCAGTTCCATCTTCTGCTGGACCAAAAGGAACTCCTCGACCATTATCAGAAATCTTAATTACATCATCTTTTGATACTTCAATATAACATTCAGTACAATGACCATTAAGATATTCATCAATCGCATTAGAAATAATTTCTAATGTAATATGTTTCACGCCCTCTGGACCGGTGCTACCAATATACATTCCCGGACGAAGTCTAATGGCTTCTATCCCTTCAAGGGTTCTTATATCTTTTACACCATAATCAACTGTATTAGACATTGAAACCTCCTTTTTATCATTCTTTTTATTCTATAATAATTATAACATATTTTTTTAAAAAAGGCAAAAAAAAAGAGTAAGGACTAGCCTTACTCTAAATCTTCTTCCAAATTTTCAGCAAATTTAGAAAGTAATACTTTTTTTAATTCATCAAAAGGAAGAAGAACAATAAGAGTTCCTGTTCCTATAATAAATCTAAATTGTTTTAAAGATTCTTGAATCCAAATTGCGGTATCAATATGATCTGTTGTATATGCTAAAAAACCAGTCCAAGCAATTAAAATTGTACTAGCAATTAAACAATACATAAATGAAAATTTTCTTACAGGCCACTGCTTCCAAGAACTATTTTTTAAAAGCTATAATTTAGGATGCTTTTTTTTATTTTTCATATTTTTTCGCCTTTGTTATAGTATTAGTTCCAGCGATACCATCGTCCGCAATTCCAACAGTTCTTTGGAACTCTTTTGTAGCTTTCATAGACATTGTGCCGAAAATACCATCAACAGTAAGTCCCGCGTCAAGTGCCCAGTTAAGGAATTTCTACCATCTTTTAATATTAGTTTTAGTTCCTTTTTCAACACTTACTAATGCAGTAGGAAATTCACCAGTATATTTTGTTTTCTTTTTTGCTGTAGTTTTAGATTTTTTATATGGAAGTCTTATGTAGCAAAGAACAAATTTTTTATCTCTTATTCTCTATTGAACGCAATCTCCATTACCATTAGAGACAGAAGAAGTATTTCCTTCATATGTAGTAATAGTTCCATTTTTATTATCTTTTACACAGAAACCTACATGGTCTCTTTCAGGAATACCATTTCCGCATTTCCAGTCAAAGATTACTAAATCTCCTGGTTCTGGAGAATATTTTACATAACCTTTTTTCTTTGCCCATTCATGAATGGTAGGAACATATGCGAAATTAGAACATCCGGCAAGAAGTTCTTTATCCCCACATAATTTTTCAATTACATATTTAACAAAAATCCCGCACCAAGCAGCTTTGGTTTCATTCCCATAATACCATCTGCTATACTTATTAGGCTTTCCATATTTCTTTTCTCTAATTTCACCTTTTGCTGCGGCAAGGACTTGCTTAGCTGTAGTTTTAGATGCCAAAATATTCAACCCCTTTCTTTTCAATAAAAAAGGAGCAGTTTTTATAACTGCTCCGCAATTTGTGCTATTTTTGAACGATGTATAATTTGAAGTTCAACTTCTCCATACACATCTTGTCCTCTAAATACTTTTGAAACTCTACGCATACCATTATTGCGACCCGCAAAACTCATATCATCTACCTAAGTTTTACAATCACCATCAATGATACAAACACTATCTTCTCCGATTCTCTGTAATGTTAATTTCATTAATGAAATATCCATATTTTGCGCTTCTGAGATATAAATACCTGCATTCATTCCAGAAGTATCATAGCCTCTAATATCAGATAAAGGTAATAAAACTAATTTTCCGGTTTCAATTAAATCTTCAACCGCATATCTGTCTCCTAACTTACTAATTAGTAGATTACCAATTTGTGAATCCAGAAGCTTTTCATTTCTAGTTCCTGGATAATACCCCAGCTTAGCAGAATTTTTGGTAGCTACGGTATTACAAAAAACAATAATCTTATCAATTTTACCTTTTTCTAATAAATGCATTAAATAACCAAGAGAAAGGAATGTTTTACCTGTGCCCGCAGGCCCCTTTACCATGGTTATTTGATTATTACATAAACTATCTGCCAAAATGACTTGATAAATATCATGTTTATATGGTTTGACTTCACCAAACCATTCAGATTTAAATGAATGATATATTACACTACGATGTGTTTCACCATCCCAGCAGACAGTATCTACATGCTATTTCTATTGATTATAAATAAATAAATACTAATTTATATGCAAATTAAAAATATTCTAGTTTATATTCTAATAAAACTAGGCCATTTCTTCATTAGATAAATATACTTCCTTGAAGCCAGTATATCCATCATCAATATTTTCTTCTATACTACCAACAGAATCTTCACCAAAAAATAAATTAGCAATATGTTTTAATAATAAATCATTGGTTATAAATACTGTTTCATCTGGATGGCAAGTATTATCATAATCAATTGCGCTAGCAAGGATTCTCATATCATTTGAGATGCTAAAACCCTTTTCCTCAATAGGCTTCAACATTGGTTCTTTAAAGATCCAAATTTCATACTTGTCAGGATTTTCATCAAGAACGCGCAATAAATGTCTAGCACGCATCTTAGTATCTTCATCCTTAGAGCCAGAGGTTTTAATGTTTTCTAACTCTTCTAAGCTTATTGAAGAAATAACTATGGTATCTTGTTCATCTTTAAATAAAGCATCTGCCTTGATTAATAGACTGCAAGTATCATAAAATTTGTATATCTTCATTCTGTATCTTCCCTCTTTGCTAATAGTTTTGGAATATATTTGTATATTCCTTAATTTTATTAAAAATGTTTTTAATAAAATTAAATATTATTGCCCTCAGCTGCAAGTTCTCTACCCTTGCGAGTAATCTGATAAAAATGTTCTTTTGCATCAATATAAGCTTTTAAATCAGATTTTCTTTCTCTAATAATACTTTTTACAAGAGCAATATCTTCTTCTTTTTGTCTAATTTGTCTATATAACATAATAGTCTCATATCCTTTAGGACTAAACTTCTTACTATGTTTAATAGAAAAATAAAGCTGATTTAAAGCGTCAAGACCTGGTTTTAATTCATCTCTAATATATGAGCGAAGAGCTTCAATTTCCGCACGTCTGAGCGCAATTTCGCAACCAACTTTATCTGTCATCATATCTCTGTCTTTTGGATGACAAGCAGCAACACCTACATGATTTCTTCCCTTTGCGTCTTCAATTACGCAAGTAGCAATACCTGCTTGTTCATTCCAAATAAATTCAGGCTCTCTCTTCATTGGAAACTCCTTTTTTATTTTTATTATATCATAAAAAATATATAAAAACAAATATGGAGGTTTTTATGGAAAAAATTTGCTATGCGATTTTTGGTCCAAACTTCGACCGTTCAGGGAAACAAAAAATTGGGACTAACAAAAGTTAGTCCCGAAAAATAAAATTAAGCCATGTAAACTTCATCAGCCGCAGGAGCAAATACTCCGCCATTAATAAATCCAGTTTTATTTTCACTATAAACAGAAACAGTACCATTATTAATAGTGTTAAATACTCCTCCATTTACAACCATATTAACAATTGTATGGTCAGTGTTTTGAGGATTGCTTTGATATAAAGCACTATAACCTCTAATAAAACCTTTATTTACAACTACATTAATAGGATGATTTGTAGTATGTTGTGCAACAGCAATTCCGCAACCATCAGAAGTAGTACCGCTACCATTAGGAGTGGAAGAAGAAGGAACACCAATACCTACAATTTCTCCACCATTTACTTCTAAATCACCAGAACGCATTTCAATTCCAGTAGAACCAATGATTTTTCCGCCATTGATAATAACTTCACTATTTTCTTGCGGATTAAAGATTGCAGTACCAGTTTCTTCAAAAGTACCTAATTTACCACCATTAATAGTAATACTAGTATTTCCTCTACCAGGATTACCATTTCCGCAAATAGCATAATATTGACCTTTTAAGCAACCATCTTCTACTACTAATTTAGCTACTTGACTATCATTAGTATCACCTTTTTGAGTCATAGTAACTGCGCCATAGCATTTAGGAGCATGAATATGACCAATACCTTTAATAGTTAATTCTCCACCATGAGCAACATTAAGTGCGCCACTAGCTAATTCAAAATCAGCAATAATATTATGACCATTAAGATTTAATACTACAACTTTTGCGCAATGTACTTGTTCAGTAATAACTATATCTTCTAATAATTTAACTTCTCCACCTAATTCAAAAGCTTCTGCTAAAGTAGCAACGCCATTACCTTCTACTTCAATTGGAGATTTATCTAAATTAATAGCTACTAAACTACCATCATCAGCAATACCAATTACTTTTCCAGCATTTACAGCCTATTCTAATTCATATAAATTATAGTCTTTAATTGGGAAAATTTCATTTCCAATTTCAGCATTATATAATTTAACCATTTTTATCCTCCTTATTTAAGAACTAAAGTTCCTGTTTCTTTTCTAACTTCAGCAACTTCTTCATCGAAAATTACTGTGCCTGTTTCACTACTAATAACTGCTGCTTCTTCTGGAATAACCATAGAACCAGACTCTTTATTAACTACAACTTCTTCTTTTTCAAGTTCAGCTATTTGATCTTCTAACTCTTGCACTTTTTGAGTTAATTCCTAATTAATTGTAGTTAATTCAGAAACTTGTTGTGTGAGACTTTCTACAGTCTTTTCAAGTTCTTTTATTTTATTTTCGAGTGCGGTTGTATCTCCACCGCCACCAGAGGAAGATCCTCCACCTTGCTATTTCCATTCATGTTTACTATTTAATATATATAAATCGCCGGAATCAATTACAAGTGCGGAACTACCTGGGGTGTCATCTAATGGAAGTAAATCTACATCTGCATTAGTATCACAAATATATTCTTTTACTCCATAAGCGGTATGTCCGCTATTAGAATAAATAAAAGGACCCATAATATTCCTCCTTTAAAAATTTTTTTATTTCCATAAAAATACGAAAAAACCGAGATAATAATATCTCGGTTTTGTCCAAAAGGATTTAATTATCTATTGCGTTCCATTGCTTTATTAATAATATCAATTACATTGATACCATTAGCAGCGAGACCTTCCATTACCTGATTAGTAATCTTCATTACATCGCCAACAACTTTACCTCCATTACCTTCACCATAGAGGTTCATAGTATCTACATTGGCAAGTGGAGCAGCAGCTGCGGCAGTCATTTCTGGTAATGTCTGAAGAATCATATCTACTACAGATGCTTCACCCATTAACTTCTGAGCTTCTGCCTTCTTTTCAATAGCTTCTGCTTCCGCACGACCTTTGGCCGCAATACCTTCTGCTTCAGCCATTGCCGCATATTTAGCTGCATCAGCCTGAGCCTTCATAGCTTCTGCTTCCTGTTCCTTTTCATAGCGTTCAGCTTCTGCTTTCTTCTGACGAGTAATTAATTCTGCTTCTGCTTTCTTTTCAGCGGCATACTTTTCAGCATCTGCCTGCTTACGAACCAGAGCATCCAGTTCTCTTTCTTTTAATTCAATCTGCTGTCTCTTTAATTCAGTTTCTCTTTCAGCCTTAGCAATGTTAGCATTTGCTGCCGCAACTTCCATTACTTTACGCTGATTTTCTGCTTCGATACCAGCTGCTGCATCTGCCTGAGCCTGTTCAGTATCAGAAATCTTCTGAAGCTGAGCTTTCTTAATAGCCAGGTCATTATTTCTTACAGCAATTTCTTCGGCTGCCTTAACCTTAGCATCATTTGCCTGCTTAGCATTTTCTGCTTCTGCGATAGCAACTTCTCTCTGTGCATTAGACTTAGCAATCATAGCTGCCTTTCTAATCTGTTCTACATTGTCAATACCTAAGTTAGTAATCACATCATTGTCATCGACGAAGTTCTGAACATTGAAAGAAACTAATTCAAGACCAAATCTCTGTAAGTCTGGAACAGCATTTTCCTGAACCTGTTCGCTAAATTTCTTTCTATCGCTAACCATTTCAGTAAGCTTCATAGAACCTGCGATTTCACGGATATTACCTTCCAGTAAATCATTTACCTTACGCGCAATTTCTTCACGTGGCACATTCAAGAAGTTCTGAGCTGCAATCTTCATCAGCGCTGGATCCTGGCTTACTCTTACAGATACAGTAGAGTCAATTCTAACATTGATATATTCTGCTGTTGGAACAGAAGAACCAGTCTTTACATCAATCTGAATTGCGCCAAGAGCTAACTTATCAAGTCTTTCAAAGAATGGAATCTTAATGCCAGCCTTACCAACGAGGATTCGTTGATTTTTTCTTACTCCGGAAATAATGTAGGCAACATCAGGCGGTGCCTTTACATAACCAAAGACTACTACAAGAGCTACGAGGACGATAACTGCTAATACCGGAACGCCGGCCGCAAGAATACCAATAATTTTTTCCATTAAAAAACTCCTTTTATATATTAAATTTTAATTAAAAACTCCACAATGTTCTTTATCAAAAAAGAACTAACAATTATCTTCTTCTGGACAACCTCCACATTCATACTTTGCTTTATATGCTTTATTTTGTTCATTCATATTTTCTGGCCAACATTCTTTCCAAATTTGATGAATTGAAATTGGGGTTAAATCATTTGTATCCATACCTACATGATAAGTTCCATCTACATAACCCTTTGGCGCATTAGAGTGAATATGTCCATAAAGCATAACTACTTCACTATTATCTTTTGTAACTAATTTAATAAATTCTGGATTAGTCATAGGGAAATGACACATTACAAAAAATCTGCCTTTATATTCAAGGTAAGCAATATCTTTTACTTCAATTCCAAGAGAACGATAAAGACGTAATCTGTTCTCTGTATCGTGGTTACCGCGAACGAGAACAATAGTGCCATTTAGTCTTTCAATAATTAAGGGAATATCATCTAGCTTTCCCATACATAAATCCCCTAAAACATATACTGTGTCTTCTGGACTAACTACACTATTCCAATTTTCAATAATTTTTTCATTCATTTCTGCGGGACTAGCAAACATGCCGCGTGTTTCAGACTCATATTTAATAATATTAACATGGTTGAAATGACAGTCACTAGTAAGGAAAATTTTCCCCATTAGTATCACTCCTTAAATATATTTTGTAGCATTATATTCTAAATCATTTAAATCGCATTTTAAATGATATTGTTCTTCATGCAAAGCTTTCTTTTTTATTTCAAGTTCATGAATTTTTTCTTTTAATTTTTTAATTTTTTGTTTAGTTTCACAATTACATTCTTTATAGGAAGTATTATTAGGAGAAGAAAAACCAAGATCAAAATTAAAATCTAACTCTAATTCTTTTCCGCAATATTTGCAATATTTAGGCATAAATTACATATACCTCCTTATATTTATATTTCTGGTCTCCTCGCGGATTTGTCATAGATTTATGCATGCGCGTCAGAGCGCTTTCTGGCACTACTTCACGTCCGGTCCGCAGAGCATTGCGTCGCAAACATTCTTCAAGAGGAATATTAAAAACTAAAGCATATAAATCTACATTTTCAAGATTTAATCTATCAAGAACTTTATTTCTTGATCTTTCATTGAGATTAGTAGCATCTACATAAGTGCGCTGTCCCGCATCAATAGACTTTTGAATTTCTTCAATAAATTTATCAAATACTTCATTTTCTCGACTAAAATATTCTTCGTCTTCTTTTACTAAAGAAAATCTAATTACATCTCGAGAAATATGATTTCCTTCTAAATTAAATTCTTTAGCATTTTTAATCCAAGTAGTTTTACCACTTCCAGGCGCGCCAACCATCATAATTAAACTTGTTGCCATTATATCACCCATCCCGTTCCGCATTTTGGACAAAACCAAACATCATATTTTTGACTCGCAAAATTATCTCTTGCTAGATATGGATTCGAACAATACCCGCATGGATGAATTCTCACAATTCTCAATGCTTTCTTCGACTTCGGCAATGAATTCACCATTTTTAAATTTTTCCAAAAATTCTTCTTTTTCATCATAATTCCTTACTTCTACATGGTTAATAGTTAATTTACAATGCGGACAATATAATTTCTTTCTATGACCTCTTGCATGCTGATGCCCACTTTTACGAGATAATGGAATTGATTTATTTCCGCATTTAATACAATAAAAATCATGAATTTCATAAGCAGCCATTACCAAAGCACCTCCTCAATAGGTTCTCCAATAATATGTTCTTCAAAAGTATCAATATTAAGAAGAATAGTAAAATTGGTAAATGCTGTTAAACAATCAATATCAATTTTATGCCCACCTTCATACCATAGAGCTTTGGTCGGCACATAATCTGGCCAATTCATCATCTTTGCTATTGGAGTATGTCCATGAACTACCATCCAGTCTTCAAATTCTTCATCTTTTGGCCAAGGAAAATGAAAATGATTTCGATCCCATAACAAATCAAAATCTTCAATATTATCATTATAAAAATCTTCTGAACAACAACCTGCATGACATAAAATAATTTTTAAACCTTTTTCATTAATATGTAATCTTTTTAAAGGTAGATTGCGCATTTGTTCTAATATTTCCATACGACCAGGATCGAGACACCAATCTTCAAAAGTACAATTTCCACCATTGCCATAAATCCAATTTGCCATAGTGGAAGAAGTATTTGTATTAGCACCTTTAAGATGTAAATCACAACTACGAATCATCATATCTTCATGATTACCCATAAATAATTCTACTCTTGAATCTCCAAGCATTTCTACTAAAATGGAATATCCTGCGGAACCTCTATCAATTACATCACCAAGGCAAATTAATTTATCATCTTTTTTTAAGAATTTTTTGATTTCATACCATACATTATAATTGCCATGTAAATCACTGCAAATGTAAGTAGCCATAGTATCAACTCCTTATTTATTTCTTAATTTTTATTATAATATATTATAACATATTTTTTAAAAAAAATAAAGGTGAGATTTTTTATCTCACCTTTAATATTTTTATTTAGCACCGCCAGCATCACTTGTTTCATTTTTATTACAATTATGATTACAGCAATTATAATTACAGTTATAACCACAATTATAATTACAGCTACAATTATAACCACAGTTATGTTCAGTTCCTGCGTTACATATATCACATACAGAAGTATTAAATTTAGCATTAGAAAAACCATTTTCTAAATTTGTAGAATGCCCAGCAGTTATAACTGTACCACTAGGTCCTCCAGTAACAGTTGGAATATAAGAACCAAATTTTTCTGCAGCAGTAGAAAATTCATTATATTTTTCAGCAGTAATTAAAGAATTCGCAGGATGTGTATTATTACAAGGATCTGCCGCGGCTCTTGTAAATGAAAAACTTGCTCCTTGATTTTGTTTAATTCCTAAACCATTAGCAATTTCATATAATTGTTGTAATTCATTCCATTTACTTGCTGTCCATTTTTCAAAAATTAAATTATCACTGGTTGCACCAAAGCCACTAAAAGAACCTACATTTCCATGAGAAGAAATATTTTGAATTCCAATAGAACAAAAACTTTGAGATGTATTACATTGAACATTACAATTTCCACAGTAGGTGGATTCAGTTGAACTTCCAAAATCTGGTTTGCAAGAACTTTCAGAAGCATAACAAGCTTCACAAACTTCATTCACCGTTCCAGCTGGATAATAAGGCATTATTCATAGACACCTCTTTTCTATAATAAATTTCATTCCAATAATATTTTATAACTTCATTATTTTTATCATTTAAAAGATTTAAAAATAACATTGCTGCATCATGATAAATCTTTTGAGTATTACACTGAAATAATGTTGGAGTAAAAATATTTTTATGTTTACTTTTTAAATTTTCAGATAAACAAACACTATACATACAAGTAGATTGATATGGACATTTTTCATCTAGCTCGCAAACGCCATTAAGAGCTAAATAATCTTGTTTTATTTTATTTAACAGTTTTTCTTGAGTATCAATTTCTTCATTTATATTTCTCATACATAAAGAAATATCTGTATTTAAAATAGGAACTTGCCCACCAGCAGGACTTGTTCCGCCTTTAAAATCTAATACTTCACAAATTAATTTAGCACTATTAAATTTTCCTTCTTCTGGAATTAACATTTTTACTAAAATAGTAATAATATTAGTAATTAAACATCTTTTTCGATTTAAAGAAATACCTAATTCTATTTCTTTCATAATTTTAAAAATTTCAGTTCTAAATTTATTCCAATCTTCTTCTTCCCAATGACCTGTCTCTAATTCTGGATGATGTGTATCAACCTCATTTTCATATACATTAGGTGTTATAAAAATTTCTTGAAAACCAAGTCTTTCTAATTCTAAATAAGTGTTAAAAATTTCTGAAATTAAATTTTTAGGAACAATTAATTTTGCTCTTGTTCTTGGAGCATAATATAAAATATGTGGTATATTTTCTTTTAATTTTTGAAAATATCCTTGTTCTCCATTTGCTAGAGGTCTTAAATAATTAGTTACTTTTTCTCCCCCATCAACAGATAAAATATAACTAACTCCATAATAAGAAAAGAATTTAGCTTTTTCAGCAGTTAATAAATATCCAGAAGTAGAAATTTCATAAGTATTATTTGGAAAATGTTTCATTAATTGTTGAATATCTTTATATTTTAAAAGAGGTTCTCCTCCAGATATATTTATTTTACATTTATCAACATTTTTAGAATCCATAAAATTTTGTACTACATCAATCATTTCTTGAGCAGTAAATTCAGAATCTAATAAAGCTATATCATTTCTTTGACAACAATATCGGCAAGATAAAGGACAATTATAATTTATATGTAAGTTTAAAGTAATCATTCAATTTCTCCTAAAAAATATTGTGCTCTTGGATTTAAAGATAAATTAAAATTATAATATAATCTTGAACAAGCTCTATGTAAAGCTCTTAAATAATATGTTTGTGTATTATTAAAAGCAAATCCATCTTTTAATCTTGTATTACAAACATGATTTCCATAAAATAATTTAAAATTAGAACTTCCTATTATATTATCTATTTTTTCTATATATTCTAACCATTTATTATAAATATCTTTACAGTATTGTTCATGTAATTTTTTATCAATTCCGTAATAAATATCACCTATAATATTTATATCATCTACACCGTTTTCTTCTTGACAAGGATGTAATTTTCCATTTGGAGAAATTCCAATACCTTTAAAGCCCATTCCACAAGCATCAATAGGATTTTTTAAATAATTATTTTGATTAGATTTATAAATTCCTTGAATACCATCTTTTAAATTTGTTAATATGTAATCAAAAGGTTCTTCCCAAGAAATTTTTTGCATAATTTTAATAGATTCATTATCTATAAATTGTTCCCACTTATAAAAATCTTCTGGTTGCCATTCTTCAAATAAATTAGGCACTAATGTAATATATTTAAAACCAAAATTTTTAGCCGTATTAATATTTTCTTCTAAAAAATCTAAAGAATATCTTGAGATTGTTGACCTAAAAATAGTATTAGGTTGCTTTAATAATAAATATGGAATGATATTTTTTAATTTATCAAAACAACTTTCTCCATTTTTCATAGGCCTTTGATTGTCTTGAACTTTTTTACATCCATCCATAGATAATAAAATAGAAACATTATTATCAGTAAAAAAATCTATAATATTTTCTGTTAATAAAGTTCCATTTGTTGTAATAGTCCAATTTATAGAATCTTTATATTTATTAATTAATGGTTTTATTATTTCATCAAATAATAATAAAGGTTCTCCTCCAAAAAAGCTAATATTAGGTTTTACTTTTTGAATAGTCGCATTTGAAATAATATATTTTATAGCCATATCCGCAGTATAAAAATTTATATCTATTTCATTTTGTTTATGAAAACAATAAGAACAATTTAAATTACATCTATTTGTAACAGATAAAATCCCATGAATTGGTAATAAATTATTATATTTATAATTTGTAATTAATTCTTTTAAAGAAGAACAATTATTTTCATTACAATTTGACATATATTCTTCTCCTTTTACTCATTTTTATTTTATATTATATTATATCATATTTTTTTATATAAAACAAAAAAGCGAGAACTTAATTGTTCTCGCTTTTTTGTTTAGCTGCCAATATATCATCTAATGTAATCCATTGGTCTTCAGGATTCATATAAATAGCATTTAACCAATCTTGTTCAGTTCCTTCAAATCCATTTTCAACTGCAATTTCATAAGCAGATTTACCAGGAATACCTTCACAATCTTCAGTATGTAAGCCTTTCATCATATTTTTCATATATGCTAAGGTAAAAATATCCATAATCATTTTTCCTTTCATTTTTATTATATAAAAATGAAATTATCAAAATTAAATATATTTGGCCTATTAATTCTCCTTAAAAAAAATAGGGAGAGTAATTAAACTCTCCCATTCTAAATTAATTACTTACCAAACTTTCTGCAAGCATACTTACAATCTTTAATCTTTGTTTCTGCTACTAACTGACCATCAGCATCATAAACAAGAGCTTTTACTCTGTAGTAATACATCTTACCTTTTGTTCCGCCAGTGTTAGTATATGTTCCTTTGCTTGTGAATTTAGCAACATATTCGCCATTCTTTGAAGTAGCACGATAGAACTTATACTTTACAGTATAACCAAGTTCTTCTAATTCTTCTGTATCAGCCACAGCAGTTATTTTAATATAACCTTTAGAAGTCTTTGCACTTCTAGCCTTTACAGATAAATTATCCATAGCTTTATCAAAAGCCATTTCTTTCTTAATAGCTTCTAATTCTTCTTTAGTCTTATCTAATTCTTCCTTAGTATCGTTTAAATCGCCAATTAACTTATCGTTTTCATCTTTAATCTGTACGTCAGATTGATATCCGCCCATAAGTCTCATTGCTTCATACTTATAAGCATCAACTTTTGCGATTGTAGTAGCAGCATTGATATATACAGTATATTTAGACTGAATATCAGCAACATATGCCTTAGCTTCACCACTCCAGTTTCCTACATAATAGTCGCCAGCTGTGATAGCGAAGATAGCAGCCTTCTTAGCATCTACTAATGCCTTAGCATCAGCTTCTGTCTTATCAGCCTTTTCCTGTTCGATAGTCTTTGGTTCTACAAACTTTGTAACATCAGTAATATCTAAAAGTTCAATACCAGCATAAGTTTCAGCCTTAGCTGCTGCGATTGCTCCAGCAGAGTAAGTATCAGAACTATAATGAGCAAGATCAGCATAATACTTATCTGCTTCATACTTAACATTCTTTACTTCATCAAGCATGCCAACAATCTGAGCGAACCAAGCATCATCAATTACTTTACCATTTAAATATTCAATATCAGCCTTTGCAGAAGCAAATGTTAATTCAGTAGAACCAGTTTCATGTCCACTATTAATTACATTCTTACCAGGATGATAGAATCTCTTACCAATAAACCAATCAGTAAAAGCCTTTACATCAGCTTCAAATTCAGTCTTTTCACCAAGCTTAATCTGATCTTCTGTCCATTCCTTAGAAGCTACATAAGCATCAACCTTATTTTCAAACTTAATAATAGCATCAGTCTTAATTTCCTTTAATTCAGCTTCCTGAGCCGCAAGAGTATTATCAGCAAGAAAATCCTTTAATTCATCAATTGCTTTTAAAACCTCTGCATCAAGAGATTCCTTACCAGCAGCAAAAGTGCGCAGTTCCGCAATTTCATTTGCGATTACTTCTTCCATACTCTTGGAATACTTTGTTAAATCGACAGTGCATACACTTTCTACAGCGTTCTTAACGACTTCGCTCTTGTAGGTAGTGGATACCACTGCCGCAAATGAAGCTCCGACACTGAATGTAAACATAATACAGAAACATAAAACAAATGTTAAAAATTTCTTCATTATAATTTAACTCCTTTTTCTTATTTAATTTTACACTTAATTATAACATATTTTTTTAAAAAAATCAAAAATTATTTTTTCACGGCAAACGCCAATCTTCCTAACTATTATAAGGATTTAATATTTGCAAAGCTTCTAATATATTTTCGGGTGAAGGATCAATTCTCTTTTGTTTAAAACTACAATCTATGCCAGACCAAATCGCGCATTCTTCACCAATACAGTCAGTAAAAACTTCAAATGTTTCTTTATCTGCTGGATAGCCGTGATACATAGGATTAGAACTACAAGTATGTGTTTCTTTTTTAAATGGACACTTCATCAAATACCTCATTTACTTTATTAGAATATAATTTAATTATTACTGCAGCCCCAGCTAATGCGACCGCAGAACCGACCAATCCGGCAACAATAACTTTCTTATCCATCGATCTTTCTCAGCTTTCTTTCCCACTTCTTAATAAGTCTTTCATTTTCAATAATACCCTGTGCCTTCAGTTTTGCAATTCTAGCAACAATTTTTTCCTTAGTCATTCCCATCATAATAATTATACCTCGCCTAAATCATTTTTTTCTTTACAATAATCACAAACACAACTTCCAAAAACTCCAAGAGGAATGGGATAAAATTCATAATGATAATCAAGCCATTTTCTATCTGGATGTTTTTGTTTTAAGTGTTCATCAATCCATTTTTTATTTTTTTCTCTATTTGCGGAACTAATTATAAATGCTGTATTAAGCTTTTTTCTTAATTTTACATTTTCTTCTTCCACTTTTTTTACATATTCATTATCTCTTAATAATTGATTTTCTTCTTCAAGTTTTTCACTTTTTATTTTCCATTTATCAATAAGATAATTCATATTATATTCTAAAAACTCTATAACTTCGGAAGGTTCAGTATAAACCTCCCGAAAGCTACGACCATTTTCAAATCTCTGAACTTTCATCAATAGTCTCCTGTGCTTCTTCCATATCTGGCATTAATGCATCCGCTTTGACAATTCCTTCGAGAACTTTGAAGCTAAAGTTTTTATGCTTATATGCTGCAAATTTTGGTCTATTTATAATTCTTACAACTACACCTTCCCGCACATGGGTTCTACCAATTGGGTCAGGTCCATCGTAATACTGTTCTGCTACACTCTTAACCCAGTCTCCAGCATTTTCCCCTTCTCTAAGTATAATTCTGTGACCAGGAATAGTAGAATCAATGTCATCTACTGTATAAGGAATGTATCCTTTCCACATAACAGGCACTGTCTTTACACCCATCTGCTCGCATCTATATCTCATATAATCAGGAGTTAATTCCATTACATAACCATCTTCATTAGTCATTGTCATTCGATATACATAAATGTCAGACTGAGGTTTGTCTGGATCTTGTCCTCTATTTTCTCTCCATGCTTGTTCCGCACAGTCACAACCATAAGAGAAAGTAGTCACTTCACCATATTTCTTAATAAACTCTTTATCTTGAGTTTTTCTATTATCACAAGAACCCATAATAGGAGTTCCATTATCGGTAAAACCAACAACTTCATAATAAACAGTTTCACCCTTATAAAGCTTTCCTTCAAACATTTTTGCATGCGGTTCTCTAAATGCATCACTACCATAGAAAGAAGTTGTTCTATTTTCAAAATCATCTACAACAGTTCTACGAGTTCCAGACACATAGCCCCAATCATAGATTGGAGTTCCTTCTCTCTTTAAGAGTCTATCTAAAATAGATCTTTTATAACCAATTAATTTTGGTAAGTAAGCAGTTCTTTGAGAAGTTCCATGCATCTTTAATGTGATTTCAATTTCATCTCCCGCTTTGAAAGCATCAAGATTATATGCTAATTGTTCAGTATCAGCATGTTCTTTGAATAAAGGAGCAATTAGGCGCTTGGTCTTGCGGGTCTTATTACCGCCAGCGCGCACCTTCATTGGATTTTCTCTTGGAATATACTTTTTACAAATTTCATGTCCATTAAAGACATTAATTGTATTTCCAATATTTAAAGTAGAAATATCTCCAAAAGAAGAAAGGGATTCTAGTGGCATTACTAAACCATCAGATTTTTCACCTCTTAATTTAATTGCTTTGATGTTTCTTTTATCTGGGTCTAAATATCCACCGGAATATGTTCCATCTTCATTCTTGATTCTTATAAGATTATTGATTTCCGCATATTCTTTAGATAATTGTCCATCTGTTGGAAAATAGAGAATTACATCTTCCTCTTGCGCGTCAAGGCCTACACAAACAGTATTGCCGAAACAGTCTGCTAAAAGCATTCTATCAGCATTAGGGTGCGGCCGCACATTTTTTAATTTAGTTACATATGCCTAATACATTATTCTTCATCCCCTTTCTCAATCTTTACATATTTCCATTTATATCCCATATAAGAACTTTTCTTATTAATAGCATGAATAATTCTTTTTCTAATATTTTCAGATTTAACATTAGAATTTGGTGATGTTGTTAATATTTCTTTTACAACACATTCAGTAGCTTCTGTTAAACTAATATAATCAGTATATCCATAACCTTTTTTATTTCTTCTAACACCCATTTCTGTTTTAATAACAAATGGAGAACAAGGTAATGAATATTTTTTTGGTAAAACTTTATATAATTCTTTTAAAGCTAGCGCATCCTCAAGAGCATCATGACACTGCTCCCAAGCTGTTTCCGAGGTTTTAAAATAATTTAATGCCTGGATTAAAGAAATACTATCTTTAAAGAAATGATTTACTTTCTTGGTAAAATCTTTCAAAGACATAGCCATAGCCGCAAGAATCATATAAGAATCAGTTGTTTCGCAAGTTTGTGCTGAAGCCTGAATAAATGAATGATCCGCATTTCCATAGCAATAAAAAGTAGTATCTTTCCAAGAAAAATGTTCCTGCGTATTGATAAGCCAATTATAAAAAATCATAATTGCTTCATCAATTAAAGGAGAATCTTCTACCATTTTATTTGTAATATGCGTTAATCCCGTAATAAATGGGTCAATAGGTGTAGTTGGTTTAACATACATTTTAAAACAATCATTTTTTTCAGAAACGCAACCTATTTCAATGATTTCATTCGTCGGACTATTGGCTTCAAAATCAATAAAATATTTCATTAAAAATCCTTTCTTATAAAACAAATGCAGTTAAATAAACATAAACTATTAATCCTACTATAACTGCGAACCAGCGATATTTTTCTTCTTTTGGCATTTCATCATTTTCAACAACACAAGCCATAAAGAAACTTAAAAAGAAAGCTATCACTAATACATGAATCATGATATCACTCCTTATTTTTTATTATATAATATTATATCATATTTTTTGAAAAAAATAAAGGCGGAGTATTTTTACCCCGCCTTTTATTTTTTGAATTAGCAAATTACGCTATATCTTTCATTATCTAACTTATCCATCATCAGATCGTAAGCACTTAAACCTTTCATAACCTGTTCATAGATTACTGGAGACATACCAGATACATAATTTACTCTACCTTCAGTCTTCATTGGAATATTATTCTGTCTTGCCTGAACATTCCAGAATGTAATTGCAGGCATCTGATATCCTGCTCTATTCCATTTGCGTTCCATGGTTTCGAATAAAGTTTCAGTATTAAACATAGGTTCATTATAATATCTTCTTGCAAGTAAGCTATTAAAAGTTACACAAGAGTTAAACTCCATATCAGAAATAACAATTACATTCTGTGGAATTTCATCCTGAGAACAATTATTTCTGATAGCAGTATCTAATAATAAGTCAAACACTGCTTCAATATTTGTAGAACCACCCCAGTCTGCGCCAGTAATATTATAAACCTTTTCGCAAAAGTCTACGCCTTCAACCTTAATTAAATGAGGATTAGATTCAAATGTAATGAAGTGATCTTTGAATGGACCATTATTTTTTTCAGCACAATACATGCCAAGAGAAACAGCTACATTAATTGGTGCACTAGCAAAAGAACCAGTCATAGAACCAGAAGTATCTACCACTGCAATTCCATTAAAATTAGCACCCTGGATATAATCAGCGAGATTATTCCAATATTTATTAATCATAAGTCTATCAGTATTATCTAATGGAACATCATGAGTGCTACGGAACCAACCACCATTATATCCCATTAAATCAATAGCCTTAGCTACTACTTCATATGGATATAATGCCTTAGCATTTACAGTTGTAGTTACATCCTTAGCGAAATCCGCATAAGATACTACAGCCTTTTCAGTCTTCATTCTTTCGATATCGTGTCTAGCAAAAGCATTCTTATAAATTAAACCTGCCTTAGAAGGAATCTTATCGAACTCGATTTCATCCCACTTACCTGCAGACATTAATCTTTCAAGAACATTAATTCTTTCACGGAGGATAGATAATGTCTTTCTATACTGCTTTGCGGTCATGCCAAAATACTGACGAGTCTTCTTAGCCAGATATCTGGATTCCATAGAAGATGTATTTTCAGACTTTAACCACTTTGCTAACAGAGAAGGTGTTTTGCACTGCATATCGAGTGCTAACTGTTCCTTCATAAACTGGAACATTTCATTTTCAAGAGGCGTATTAATGAAAAGATATAAATCATCCCATCTACCAAACTCTGGAATATGCTTGAAATTTCTTCTTGCTGCTTCTACATCAGCATTAGCAAACCACTTCATTGCAGTTTTGAAAAATCTTCTTTCACCCTGTCCGCCACGCACGTCGCGCAGATAGAACAGGCACTTTAACGCATAAACAGGATTTTCCTCATATGCGTTCTTAAATAAGGTGATTACTTCTGCGTCACTTCTAGTTCTATATGCTCCACCAAGTGCGAACATATCTAACAGAGCAGACTTAGTAGTTTTATGGGTAATAGCACCATTTTCAGTGTAAGTGAAGTTAGTTGCATCAGTTAATCCATTTAAAAACTTATTCATTCTCTTTACTCCTTTTTCTCATTGTTTCCTCTTGGACAAGAGGATTATTTTTTAACTTTATAATATATTATAACATTTTTTTTGAAAATTTTCAAATAAAAAATATAAAACGAGATTATTTTTAATAATCTCGTTTTTATTTTATTTTATCCAACTAAAGCATCAAGATAATCAGAATATTTTTCACTATGATAATATTCATATAATTTTTCCATTATTACTTGTAAGAAATATTCTGGAGTAATAATATTTTTAAATAATGTTTCATCTTGTGAAAATTCTGGTATTAAAGTTTTTAATATTTTAGTTTTTTCACTTGGAAGATAATCATTATTAACAATATACCTATATTGAGTTAAGAATTTTTTAATATCTTCTGAAAGAATTGATTTATTAGACATAGCAATAATTTGTTCTTCAATCATATAAATATTTGAATCCATTTTTATAAATTGTTCAATTAATGATAAAAGATTATTAGTTTTACTAAAATTAAAACAAAATATAGAGGCACTAATATTAAACAATAAAATATCTTCAATAGTAAATTGATTATATAAAATTATTATTTTTTCCCATAATAAATTATCCCATATATGATTATTTAGCCATTTATTTTCTAACTGAATAAAATATGATAATAATTTATAAACATTTAATTGTTGTTTTTTGTAAAGCATTTTTTTTGCTTCCAAAGGTAACGAGAAATGAGGTAAATTTATACTATAAATTTGTATAGCATGCATTTCAGAAGATTGAGATACATCTAAATAACAAAAATTAATATTTAAATAAGAAGATAATTTTTTATAATAATTTAATATATCTTCATTTGAATAATTTTTATCCTGATTAAATAAAAATATTTTTGAATTAGGGGAATAAAATTTTTTTTCACTTAATAAAAAACTTTCATTTAAACAAAGAGAATTAGTGACATTTGCTGTAGCGTCTAAAGCTTCTATAATAGTTACTCCACTTTTATAAGGAACAATAATATTATTTGATTGTTCTTCTTCTTTAAAAGAAACAACTCCTTGATATAATTCTGTTAATGTTCTTTCTAAAGCAATATCAAAAATAGGAAAAGAACCAAAATTAATAAAAAATCTTTGTAAAGTTTTATCAATTAAAATAGATAATAAAACAGGTACATTAAAATTATAAGAAAAATCAATTAAATAATATTCATAGTTTTCATTATCTGTTAATAATTTTATCTTTTCTTTTAATTTTTGGTTTTTAATAGTTGAAATATCTATAAAATGAAAATCAAAATCTTTTTTTAAATAACGAAATTTATCTGTAATATAATGTTCGTAAAGTTCTGAAATGCCTTGATTTAAAGCTTCTTCTAATGTATTTCCAGCAGCCATTCCGCCAGATCCTCTTAACACTGTCATTAAATATGGGTTATAAAAATATTGTTTATTTGAATCTAATAAATCTTGATAAGGCGCAGCAATAAATTTATTATTAAAAAGTGTATTATAAAAATTAATAATATCAGAATCTTTTTCAGAAAAATCTCCTAAGAAAAAATTATGAAAATTTTGATCGGCATTAATTAATTCTATTAAAGAAAATTCTTTTTCTTCTGGATGATAATAATAATTATATTTTTGTTTTCTTTTTTGTAAAAATAAATTTTGAGCAATACCATCTTTCATAATAAATCTCATATTACAGAAACGTTCATATAATTCGCCATAAGCAGAGGCAATTGCAAATTCTTCTGTTTCACCTTTACCATTAGCGTATAAAATTAAAAAATCATTTTTATCAAATAATATTATTTGTATTGAATAAGTATTTATTTCACTAATCATAACTTCATTTCTTTTAATTTTCATATTGAGATTTAAAAAAAAGTTTTCTATAATTTTTATTGTTTCCTCTGGTTTTCGTTCTTTATAATGATTTTTATAATTTATCATATATTATCCTTTCTATTTTTTTTTCGTATTTTTCTCTTTTATCTATATTTTGTAAGAGAAATAAAGGAAAATCTAATAATAATTCTTTTCTTTTTTTTAATACTATTATTAAATTATTTTTTTGGAATTCTTCAAGTGGAAGATCATTTATAATCTAAATAATTTTTTCCATATCAATTTTAGGAACAATTCTTTTTAAAGCTTCATTACAATCTTCATTTTCTAAAGAGGAAATAAAATTAAAATAATTTATAACTTTATTATCATAAATTAAATAAGATTTTTTAAAAGGCGATATAGCTAAAAAATTTATTTTATTCTAATTATTTAATAATTGTTTTTTATTTTTTAATAGTATTTCTAAAAATATGTTCTATTCACAATCAAAAATTGGACAAAAATTTATGATTGTATTTGTTTTTTTATCTTTTATAAAACCCCAGTTTCCAGAAGTTCTATCGGGATTATCAATAAAAGCATCAATAATAAACATATCCCAAAAACGTTTTTTTATTTTTTGAGAATCATAAATATTTTGTTCTTCAATTTTTTTTATAATATTTTTTATTTCTAAAGATTGCAATTTATTATTATCTTGTTGTCGTTCTTTATTAAAGAATATACCAAAAGGAAGAAAACTATCATCAATATTAAAATTTTTACAAGCAATTATCATTTGTTTTTTATTTTTATACTAATAATATCCTAATAAAGTTTTTTGTGCAGGTATATTTAAACTATCATAAATTTTACAACCTAAATATTCCGATATTGTATTATACAATTCAATCATTTTATATTTATTTTCTTTATCTTGTTCAATTGTATATTTTGAAGTTTTTATTATATATTCTTCATTATTATAAATAATTTTTAATTTTTTTTTATTGTTACCAGTAGGTTTAAATAACTAAGCATTATTTATTGCTTTCGTAAAGTCAATTAATTCCATATATTTTATCCTTTTTTATTTTTTATCATAGTTTATTATATCATATTTTTTAATTTTTTTCAAATAAATAACAAAAAGCCAGTTTATAAAAATATAAACTGGCTATTAAAAATTGGCGGCCCCGCTGGGATTCGAACCCAGATTACCCTTTCAGAGAGTATAACGGATTTAGAGTCCGGCGTTTTACCATTAGACTACGGAGCTTTAATACTAGACTCAAAAGAATTTAACAGTTTTTATTAGCGTTATTATCCCTGTTTTTCTTACTATCAAATAATAACAACAGTGAAAGCGTGTCACCAGCACATTTTCTGTAGAGTTTATATATTGCCTAAACAAGTTTTATAATTTTGCTGTATTGAGTCTTAATAGAAATAAAGAAAATGAGAACAATTTTTGAGATAATCTGTCGAAATCAGCATCACCACGTGAAGGTTTATCTCTTGATGCCTGGAGCTGGCGAGAGTCGAACTCGCGTCCAAAACTGTTACTAATTTTAAATCATACTTACGCAATAGGTTATTTTAGAGATAACCAACTCAGGGTTTTGTAAAGACACTTTACAAACATCGTATCCACCACTTAATTTTTGAAAAAGAATTAAGAAACTTTGGGGTGATTGTTCTATTCCTCGAGCCGCAGACATTTAGCTGAACAACAAGCATGTCGTTTAGGCCTACCAATTAATTAGGCAGCTAATCTATAAGGTTTTGCGTTTATATTTAAGTTTGATTTGTAAGGTAAATCACACCTGCGGATTTAAAATTTTTCACAACCCTGTCGAAACCATTTTCAGCCCCGTAATAGTTAAAGTCCTTACAGGCCTTTAACTCTTCATTGTTATTGGCGGAGGCGGGAGGATTTGAACCCCCGCGTCAGGTACTAGCTGACACAACAGATTTCAAGTCTGCGCCGTTATAGCCACTTCGGTACGCCTCCACATAATTTTATAAATTTTCTCGATTTTAGACAATTAACCTCTGACACCAAAGATACGAAGTAGAGCTCCGTGTCGCCTCTCCATCAACATCCACACCAAGGCCGATACTCATTTATAAAATTGCGTACTCACATTATTCACATATTACAGCAGCGCGATATCTTAACATATCGTGAGACTTTTGCGAGATTTAAAAATACTATATACACATGGCTCTGCAGCCTACTAATAAATATAAACCGGTTAAGCGGCCCTACTTTCTCCACCTTATTCTTATGTTCCAAAAGTAGGAAAGGAAAACATAAACGGTGGACTGGTCTGAGTAGCAAGATTCGAACTTGCGGCCTCCTGAACCCAAATCAGGCGCTCTGCCAAACTGAGCTATACCCAGATATTAATATGGTTGAGAAGGTGAGAATTGAACTCACGACCTCAGGTTTATCAGACCTGCGCTCTAACCATCTGAGCTACTTCTCAATATTTTCTAGACACTTTATTAGCTATTATAAGAATTAAAAGTTCCTTGCTTGACATAAAATATTTTGCTGTTTGTGTCTAATAAAAATGGTAGGGACAGAAGGACTTGAACCTTCGACAGATTCCAGAGGTATAAGCTCTGCGCTCTCACCAACTGAGCTATGTCCCCAAATTATGGAATAATTCCAAATCTATCTTCTTCAACATATTTATGATGATAAAGATCAATATTTAAAGTTGTATCAATAGCCGCATATCTACAATTAGAAAAATATTGAACCATTTGATTTACAGCTTCGCCCGCAATAATTGCACATTTATAAGCGGGTTGACTTACTGCTTCTGGAAAAATTTTTTCATTTTTATTTTGATAAATTAATCTATGCGTAATAAAATCAAAATGGCTTAAATCTTTCATAGTTTCAATATGAACATAACCTCCTAATATATTTATAGGGAAACGAATAATAGGAATATTATATTCAATAATGACTTCTCTTAAAATTGTTCTTAATTTAAAAATATTATAATTACAATCTGCAGCATCAAAAATAAAATCTACTTTAGATAGTTTCTCTTTATCATCTTCTTTATCTCCAAAATACCAATCACAACAAATTAATTCTACTTCTGGATTAATTTGTTGAAGCCTTTCTTTCATAGATAAAGCTTTGTTTTTTTGTAACGTTGGAATTAAACAGCCTATTTGTCTATTAAGATTAGATTCTTCAAAATAATCTCCATCCCAAAAAATAATAGATTTAATTCCTAATCGAATAAGAAATTCTAAAGTATATCCACCTTGTCCGCCACAACCAATTACTGCAATATTTTTTGTTAATAATTGATTTTGAATTTTTTCTGTTAAATTAAATTCATCAATATTTTCTTTATATCTAATCATTGGTTTTCTCTTTCATTAAGTTTTATTAAAACAAGATTTAATAATTCTTTTCTTTTTTGAAGAATTGTTATTAAAAAATTTTTCTATATTTTTTCAAGTGGAAGATCATTTATAATCTAAATAATTTTTTCTATATCAATTTTAGGAACAATTCTTTTTAAAGCTTCATTACAATCTTCATTCTCTAAAGAAGAAATAAAATTAAAATAATTTATATTTTTATTATTATAAATTATTTTTGATTCTGGATAATTATAAGCTATTTCTTTTAATTCTTTTTGACAATAATTCTATAAAATATAATCATTCATATTGGGATAAAAACTATTTTCACAGTCAAAAATAAAAGGAACGCTTAATATTTTATCTAATTTTTCATTATAAAATAATCCCCAATTACCAGTATTACGATCTGTATTACCAATAAAAGCATCTATAATAAACATATCCCAAAAGTATTCTTCTATATTAATATATTTACAAACTAATAAAATATCATTTAATTTATTACTTACTTTATAATCATATTTTTCCATAAAAAAACTAAAATCTGTAATTTTATTATTTGCAAGTTTACAAGCAGTTAAAATATTATTTTTATTTTTATAATAACCTAATAAAGTTTCCTAAACAAAAAATTCTGCATTTTGATAAATTTGACAAGCTAAATATTCTGAAAAGCCTCTCTAATTTGTAATAATACCTTGATTATTTGTACATATATTTTTAGCAAATTTAATTATATACTATTCATTGTTATAATTAATTAATAATTTTTTCTTTTTACCAGAACCTACAAATAACTAAGCATTATTTATCTCTTTTGTAAAATCAATTAATTCCATTTTATTTATATTCTTTTAAACTAATAATATTATTATTTATAGGTAAAATAATTCAAATCTCTAGAATCATGTATCTATACCAATTCGGCTACATCCGCTCAATTTAAGTAACAGAATAAATCAAAACAAGACGCTAGGTTCTTGTGATGGATTCGAACCATCTAAAAATCTTCTTCAACAAAATTCTATTAACCTAAAATAATTGCTGTATTCTAGCGTCTTTTTAAATGGTGCCCCACACAGGATTCGAACCTGCACTGATCTGATCCTAAGTCAGACGCCTCTGCCAATTGGGCTAATGGGACATATTTGGTGTCCCTGGTGAGATTCGAACTCACACTGGATGGATTTTAAGTCCACTATCTCTACCTGTTGGATTACAGGGACATATTATAGTAAGTTTACTTTGCCTTCTTATATAGCGTTTGCCACTAAGCCACATACCTTCATTCATAGAATTCCGTCGGTGGTAGTTTAACTTACAAATCCATGTTAACGCTGTTGATCCACATAGTGGACTAATAAATGGTGTCCCATCGCAGACTCGAACTGCGGACACCGTGATTTTTTAGTCCTTCAGAATGACAATTACAAAGTTTTTACTATATCCTCTAAATGAAAATCTTTCGCAAACAAAATTCCTTTTGTTTGTCCATTTTTAGTTGGAACAAATCTTATTCTTTGGATTCTTTTACCACAAAGATGATAAGGAACTAAATAACATTGTCCTTCATGCATTGTAGCAAAGAAATCAACATCATCTTCTGAATAAGAAAGATTTAATGTTCCTTTAGTATTTGTATGACTTGTACTTGTAGCAAATTCTAAATAAGCATCTTCTTTATAAGTTCCAGTTTTTACTTGAATTTTATAAAGTTTATGATTTATATCCGCTATAAAATCATACTTCGAACTTTGTACTAATGGCTTCGAAACTAAAATACCTAATTTTAAGAATTCAACTGCCACTTGCTGTTCTGTAATTTCTCCTATAAAATGACTACTCAACATATTTTTTCACCTCTTTGAGTAATTGTCAATCTACATGAGTCTAAAAAGTCACGTGCTCTAGCCTACTGAGCTAATGGGACATAATGCAAGATGGTTTATTATAATACGCTTTTAATCCCTAATTAAATGTGTTATATCAAAATATTTGCTGTAACCATCTTTATATAAATATTATATCATATTTTTTTAAATTTTTCAAATTAAGATTTTTGGCGGAGGAGGTGGGGTTCGAACCCACGCGGCTGTTACACCCTAACAGTTTAGCAAACTGCCCTCTTAACCACTTGAGTACTCCTCCAAAGAGAAAAAAATAGAGCTGATAAACAACAAGCATATTATTTATCAACTCATAGTGGTAGTTTATACTTCGCTTACGCTACATGGACTATCGTATTTTACTACCAAACCAAGACGCACACCTTTTATTTATAGACGCTTATGCGACCCGTCAATGGCGGCGACCTAAACCCGTATACTATGGTACAATAAACCGCTAATCCGAGATAGTACAGGTACTTTCTCTTAAAAGGCTTCCCTTTGTCAATTTCTTTAATTATTGTTTTCCTGGTGATTCTACTGGGGATCGAACCCAGACTTTTCAGGTTGAAAACCTGATGTGTTTACCTATTACACTATAGAACCATAATGGCTGGGAGGGCGGGACTCGAACCCGCAGCCTTGTGGTTAACAGCCACCCGCGCCGCCATTGCGCCACCCCCCAATAATTCTAGACACATATTCTTATTAAGCTCTCCCAATTGAGCTACTTGAGATAAAATCTCAAGGTTGGACTCGAACCAACAACCATTAGTTTTGCAGACTATTTGTAAGAAAAAACCAATTTGCTGTATATGCCTAAAAATTTTTATTATATAAATATTATATCATAATTTTTTTAAATTTTCAAATTATGATTTTTTAACTGGTTGCGGCGGGAGGGACTCGAACCCTCGATTTTTAGGTTATGAGCCTAACGACTTAGCCACTGGTCTACCCCGCATCATTTTTATAAATGCCGAATCAGATGGCCAATTCGGCATTTTATATAATTGGAATGTTTATTATACGACTATCCACAAATAACATTCCCAAAGAGGATAGAAGTTATCTAATTAGTTATTGTCGCAAGTATCATCCTGCGAAGTGGAGCCGGCAGAGGGACTTGAACCCCCAGCCTTGACATTACAAATGTCCTGCGCTACCATTGCGCCATGCCGGCAAATTATTTTTGGAGTGCTAGGTTGGAGTCGAACCAACTCTGATGGTTTTGCAGACCACTTCCTCGCCGCAAAGAATCTAGCACATAATGGAGCGGTATGCGGGAATCGAACCCGCGACCCAAGCTTGGAAGGCTCTTATGTTACCTCTACACCAATACCGCATAAAAAAAATGCTAAATGAACCTTCGTTCTACGTCACATATCTTCAAATATATTCAGCCAATAGGGAGTTAAATCTGAGCCTAGGGGAGCTACCCCAGTGACTTTTTTAACCCAGCTTTAAAAGCCAATGTCCTATGCGGGATTGATTACCCACACCTTTCAGCCACAATTCAGTAAATTTCTTGTTAATTCTTCTACAACAAATAAGAACTTTCAAAAATTTGAATTGCAATATAGCCTTGACCTACTCGGACGTTGCGCGCAAATGTTATACACAGATTTCTCTGCTTCACGGCCAAACGAGTTGTTGGTATTTCCAAGGATTGATACAGTCACCAGCTAAACCCTAACTTGGATTCGGCTCCGCTATTCACAGAGCTTTCTATTGCCTCGCCCATTCGCTTACTGCTTTTATTTGCGATATATGAAATGCTATGCGTTTCGTTTGGGAGTTCTCTCCTCTTCTGGAACTTCGTCACCTTAGAACCAGCGGGCCAGTATCAACAGGTATCCCTGCTTCGTTTTCTGCCGACCATTTTCCGCATACCTCAGCCATATCTGCGAGATACAGTTTAGCACTGAGTTATTTAGCATTTATTTTTTTGTAAAAGTATCTGTCGAAATCAACTCACACCACGAGAAGGTTCTTTTACATAGTGAGTCATTTATCATTTTTCCACCGCAGTGAGGGAAATGATGAAACCCTTGCATGCAATTGATTTTCTTACCTAACTTAACCCTTATCTGAAAATCTTAACCGTCCGGGGGTAATACGCAATCTTTAGTTTCTTCTAAACCTGTGAAGAGCATACCAATCAATCTCAAAAATATCCTCATCGCCATTACTTAGGTCCGAGGCCGACCAAAGCCACTATAATCTCCATACAAGATTTAATTGGGCAAATTGGCGGTTTATGCGGGAATCGAACCCGCCTCTCCGGCCTGACAAACCGGCATTCTAACCGATGAACTAATAAACCATATAAAAAATACCTAAGATTTAGCAGTACATATTTTTCAATGCCATTTTAAAAGCGGAGGCCTATACCCATTCCCTCACTTTACTAAATCAACTTATGGGATCCAAGTTTTTTCAGTATTTTTATTTATTTTTTTATTGTATATATATTATACAATATTTTTTTATAAAAATCAAATTTTTGATTTTTATTTTTTGGCATAGACAGTTGGGAATCGAACCCACCACACGGAATTTTGGAGACTCCGTCGCCAGCCTTGGTACATGTGCCTACATATTGGTCCCCTAGGGCAGAATTGAACTGCCGCAAACAGAATCACAATCTGTCGTCCTACCACTAGACTACTAAGGGTATATTATGTTCAACTTTTTATAGCCTTTCTGCATATACGAAGAGAACGGATAAGCGAAAAGTATAGAGGCCGCTATGTTTCTCGTATTGAACGTGAGGGACCTTTCTCCCAACGAGGTCATTGCGCAAATGACATATATGGTAGGTGGGGTGGGATTCGAACCCACTCAGCCTGAGGCACCGGATTTACAGTCCGGCGCAGCTCTCCAACTCTGCCGCCCACCTATATCAGAGCCAACAATCTCTTATCAATCGTTCAGCCCATAAAAAATCGCTTTTCCGCAATTCCTCCCAATTAATTGGTTCTTCTTCTGGAAGATAAATTCCATTCCAATCATAGTAATTTTCTCCATCAGAAACAATAAAATGACCTATAATTGGAAGGTAATATATTTGAATTTGCGGAAAGCGTAATTGAAGAATTTTGGCAAACCATAAACAATTTCCATTAGTCCAATTTGCGTCAATACTCCAACGTCGTTTAATGAAATTTAAAATCTCATTCTACATTTTTTTTCCTCCTTTTGGAAGAAAATACAAGATGCTATTATTAAATCTTGGAAGGATTTGCATGCTTGCATTAAGATCGCTGTTAGCATCTTTTTATTAAATTACAGCTAGGGTTAGGTCCCCAACTGCCCGCACATCGTGGTTTGTTTTCTTCTCTTGGCAGCCACATATTTGCTACACTTCTGCCCGTTGGTGGGATTAGTGAGATTTGAACTCACAACCTCCAATCTTTCGACCATCGCTCTTCACTTTTGAGCTATAATCCCATTATATAAATTTCCATTTAAATCCGCCAGCAGTTTTTCTTTTTCCATGACAAACATCTTTTATATGTGAATGACATGAATTTTGTCTTTCTGCTTCAATAACTGATGGATAAATTTCAATTATTTCTTCTGTATTTTTATCTAATTTCGCAACTGGTTTAGAAGTTTTTTCTTTTAAAACTTCATAAGAAGAAATAATTTCTATATTATATTTATATAATACTTGTTTAATAGTTAATTGATCATGATTAAAAAACTCAGCGGTATCTTTTAAATTTCTATTTTTTAAATAGAATTTACAAATTTCTTGTTCTGGTAAATCTAAATATTTACCACCATCTCCGCCGAGAGTTTCATTATAACCATTATGATAAGTATTATAATATTGTATATAATATATTTCTCGTTCTTCTGGCAAATTAGTTTCTTCAATAATTTCAAAAATAAAATTATCTATTCCATATTTATTCATAGCTTTATATAAAGCTCTATGATTTCTATTAGGATTATTACTATCTGCTTTATGTTCCATCCATCTTCTTTGTGGATTTATTTTAGAAGTTTTTCCAATATAAGATTTTTGATTAATCTAATTAGTAATTTTATAAATGTATGCCATAATTAAATAGCTCCTTTTTATTTATTTTTTTGAGATAATCTGTCGAAATCAGTATCACCACGTGAAGGTTTATCTCTTGATACCGCTGAGGCGGTAGGATTCGAACCTACGGATGCAGGGATCAAAACCCTGTGCCTTACCACTTGGCGACGCCCCAATATTAAAGACCATTTTAGACTCTTAAATTAAGAGGATCAAGGCTGGTTCCCACCTAATATAAATTGGTAATTCCTACGCTTCATAAGGTCACTTGTTCCTTTAGACCCATCTCCCAATGCCCGGAATTTTCTGGGTACTACCAATTTTTATTTTTTATTATAATATATTATAACATTTTTTTATAAAATTTTCAAATAAAAGATTTTTTACTTTTGCTTAAAAATTTTGCTAGACACTCAAAATATAATTGCCTTACCAACTAGGCGATCTGTCCAATTTAATGGCGGACGGAGTGAGACTCGAACTCACGATATATTGTTCCCAATATGTTTTGCTGTAAGTGTCTAGCAAAATTTTTAAGAAGTCTTTAAAACAGCCAAATAAGAAAGGAAAGAAGAAACTGAAACTTGACTTCATATAGTTTTTTAGATAATTGTGGTATCCCCCAAAGGAATCGAACCTTCATCTTCTGGTTCGTAGCCAAATATTCTGTCCGTTGAACTAAGGAGACATGGCAAAGCGGAGAATATTTTATCGCAACAGTTTGCAACCCGTATTGAGAACTTCTCTTTGGCTATTCGGCATAGATATCATTAACCGACGCTTCTGGTGGAACTGGTGGGATTTGAACCCACGACCTCCTGGATGCAAGCCAGGCGCTCTCCCGCTAGAGCTACAATCCCATATTTATAGGTTTTTTTGAATAGGAACCTTTTAACCTATGCGTTTTCCGTTCATTATGGCGGAAAGGAAATGCGACCGCACCAACCTATATAAAATAGGATTTTTTAATAAAAGTTTTTTAACCTTTATTATATAAATATTATATCATATTTTTTTTAATTTTTCAAATTATGATATTTTTTCTAGGCACCTTTCAATTTTGTGCAAAAAATTGGATTCGAACCAATAACCGTAAGTTTATCAGACTTATGCTCTACCATTGAGCCATTCTCGCAATTGAGGATTTGCTGTATGTGCCTTTAATAAAAATTCTTAAATAAAAATTTTTATTAAAAATACATATCCAAGAGAGGAAAACTTCTAAAATTTTCCTCTCTTAATTTTTATTATAATATATTATATCATATATTTTTTAAAAAATCAATTAAAATTTATAATTTATTTTTTTTATTATTTTATTTAATTCTTTTTCAGTTTGTACAGCAATAATTATTAATTTTTGTAAATTATCAATATTTTTTTCATCATCTAAAAAAGAATTAAATGTTTTTTCTTCCCAGTCAATAAAAAAATTTTTAAAAAATGAAAAAAACTATAAATCTGCTAATTTCAATTGTCCTGCAAAATGAATACAATTTTTATGAATAATAGTATCATCAGATTTTATATTTGATAAACAGTTATAAAAGTAAATATTTAAAAAAGCCTAATCATTTTCTATATTTTTTATTATATTATTGTTTAATATATATTTATTATAAAGTTCTTTATTGGGTCGACAGAAAAAATAAGCTCCATAAACACCTGGAATTATTTTTTGTTTAAAATTTTTACAAAATAAATAAAAAGGTTTATTTTTTGAAAAATTATATTCTTTAAAAACATTATCTATATTATTATAAATAATAATATCTGCATCTAGAAATAAAACAATTTCATATTCTATTAAATTTAAAATCTGAAATTTATTTAAAGTATCTTTATAATGTTTATCTTCAATTTCAAAAGATAAAGAATCAATAATTTTATATATAATATTATTTTTTTCTATTATATTCTTATATTTATTATAAATATTTTCTGTTATTAAAATAATAAAAGGATATTTTGATTGAAGATATTTTAATCTTTGCTACGTTCTAATAATATAAGGAATATATTTTTTATCTGTTACTATAGTACAATAAGCATAATTATTCATATTTTTCTCCCAATAAATAAAAATTTTTTATAAAAGAGGTATAATCATAAATAAATAATTGCTTTATTTTAGTAATATTATTTATTAAAAAATTATAAATATAATCTATTTCCAAATTATAATTATAAAAAATATTTTTTATAATTTTTATTTGATTAAAAGAATTCCAAATTTTAGGAGTGCCAACAAAATGGAACTATTGTAAACTTTTTAAAATTTTTATTTTATAATTTATATTATGATAAAATAAAACTCTCATAATATCATGATCTGAAATTATATTTGTTTTATTATTTATTTTATAATTATGTAATTGTATAATTTTATTATAATTATTGATATTTGGTTTGCAAAAAAAGACAAAAGTTTCAAAATCTTGAAATATTTTATTTTTTTTACAATTATATTCTAATAAATTATTTGGAGGAAATAAAAAATCATGCTATGCCAATGTTAATTGATTATAATAAAAATCAAATTTATTTTCAATATTATTTAATAAAACAACATCAGCTTCAAATATCATTAATAAATCATATTCTATTAAAGATATCGGAGAAAAATGAAAACTTGCATATTTATGATTTGAATTTCTATCATATAAAGAAAATAATTCAGTTTTCTAAACAATAATTCCAAAATCTTTCATTTGTTTAATTCCTTGTTCTGTAACTTCTCCAGCTATTAAGACAATAAAAGGATATTTACATTTTAAATAATCCATTATTCTTTTATTTAAAATTATACAAGGAATATAATTATCATTTGTTATCGCTGTTGCATAAGCATATTTATTATTCATATTTTTTAATTTTCCTTTTTATAATTTTATAATCATTATTTTGATTATTATCTAAAGGTAAATAATAAATATATTTACTAAAAGTATATTTATTTACTATTTCTTCTAAAGTAATATTTTCTGTTTTTAAA
>SVAQ01000008.1 GCA_015059305.1 Bacillota bacterium
AGCTGTAATTTTATAGATACAAATCCACAGTGCTTAAATATTATAACTCCTAATGTTGTAATATAAAAAATTAAAGAAAGGAGTTTCTAATTATGTGAAAAAATCACATAATTAGATTATACGTGAAGTTTATGAGATTACCTGATTATAATGAAGCAAAAAATCGTGAAAAAGTAGAAATTAAATATTTAAATGTTGATAATAATATTGATAGTATATATATAAATAAAAAATATTTTTTAAGAACTTATGGTTGTCAGATGAATGTTCATGATAGTGAACAAATTCGTTTCTATTTAGAAAAATTAGGAATGACCTGTACAGAAAAACTAGAGGATGCAGATGTTGTAGTTTTAAATACTTGTGCAATTAGAGAAAATGCTCATGATAAAGTAATTGGTTATTTAGGAAGATGTAAACATTTAAAAAAAGATAACCCAGAACTAATTATAGTAGTTATGGGTTGTATGGCGGGACAAGTTGATGTAGTTGAGGAACTTCGTAAAAATCACAAGTATGTTGATTTAATCATTGGAACAAATAATATTTATGATTTACCGAGATTATTAATTGAAAAGGGAAGTAAGCAAAATATTGAAGTGTATTCAAATAGTGATATTGTTCCTGAAAATATAATTTATGAAAGGGATTCAAAAATAAGCGCTTGGGTAAACATTATGTATGGTTGCGATAAATTTTGTACTTATTGTATAGTTCCTTTTACAAGAGGGCGTGAAAGAAGTAGAAAGATCGAAAATGTTTTGGAAGAATGTAAGTGCTTAGTAGAAAACGGTTACAAAGAAATAACTTTACTAGGTCAAAATGTTAATGCTTATGGCAGTGATTTAAAATTAGGATATGATTTTGCTGATCTTTTAGAAAAGGTAGCTAAACTAGGAATTCCAAGATTACGTTTTGTAACATCGCATCCTTGGAATTTTACTGACAAAATGATTGAAATAATCGCTAAATATGAAAATATTATGCCTTATATTCATTTGCCAATTCAATCAGGCAGTAGTCGCATATTAAAGAAAATGAATCGTCGATATACAAAAGAAGAATATCAAGAGTTATTTGATAAAATGAAAGAGACAATTCCTAATGCAGCAATTACGACAGATATTATTGTTGGTTTCCCAGGAGAAACTGAAGAAGATTTTCAAGATACTTTGGATATGGTTAATTACTGTAAGTATGATGGCGCATATACATTTATTTATTCTGAAAGAAAAGGGACTGCATCATCATTTATGAAAGACGATGTAACAAAAGAAGAAAAAGAATCGCGTTTAAAAAGACTTAACGAAGTTGTTAATAAATATTCCAAAGAAAATAATGAAAAACTTTTAAATAAGGTGGTTTCAGTTTTAGTAGTAGGCCCTTCAATGAAAGATGAAAATAAAGTTTACGGTTATACTGATACAATGAAACTAGTTAACATTGAAGGTGGCGAAAAATTAATCGGTCAAATTATTGATGTTAAAATTACTGATGCTAAAAGCTTTAGTTTAGATGGTATTGTTAATAATTAATTTATAAAATAAAAAAACTCAAGACAAAATCTTGAGTTTTTATTTCTAATGGTATCCTCGAATGGATTCGAACCATCGACCGACCGCTTAGAAGGCGGTTGCTCTATCCAGCTGAGCTACGAGGACAGCACAACTAGATTATATATCAGTTTTTCGATAATAGCAAGTGTTTTTTAATCTAAGTTAACCACTATATTATCGATATTGTAGGTGTCTCTTAAAGAAAGCGATAAAGTATAACGTACTTCTTCATTAATATCAGTATCATTTAAATTTGCAAGAAGAGTATTATTGAATGATAATGTAATACTATTCTCTAGAACTTCATAATCTTTAAGTTCATAAGATGCATTCAAATAACTGATTAAATTAGTTTCATAAATAGGTGTACTTTTTAATTCATTTACTATTACCTCTACAGGTTCAATTGTGTCATTAGTAATTTTAGTAATAGGAATATAATAGACATTATCATTATATTTACCGATGTAATAGATGGTTGTTTTTGCTGTGTCTTTTACATTATCAAAATTATATATTTTGTTAATTCCGTAACTTTTATCTAATATTAAAGGAAGACTCTTTTGCGATTTTGGAAGGTGTGTTAAAGATTCGCCTTCGACGAAAATCATGATTTTAGCAACTCCCTCAAGTTCACAAAGTGAATAAATTAGACTTTCTATTAATTTTTCTTCATTAGCTTCTGATACATTTAAAATTTCCTTTGAAAAATTTAACTTTAATAATTTATCTTCCAAAGTGTAATCTATAAGTTTTGTATTTTGTGGAATGATTCCAGTAAATCCGTTTGGTAAGTAATGAGCTGATAAACTACCTATTGTCAATGTATCAATAATATAATTTATTTCTTCATCATTATTAGATTTGATAACAGAAGTTCTAGCAACGTATTTATTTTGATCCATAACATAAATTGGCATTGTAAGTTCTTCAACATAGATAATTTCTTCAGGAATACTTAAGTTATTTGCTTTAGGAAAGAGACAAAGCAGTAACATAATTACTAAGGCTAGAGAAGACATAATAATTCTTTTGATAGCACTTTTTCTAAGCATAAATATCACCTTAATTAATTATATTTACAAATACTTTTAATATTCAAAAAAAGCCCTTGCAGGCTTTAATCAATTGAAATTGCATTTAATTTTAAAAGTTCAATAACGGCATTACATCTTCCTTTAACGCCAAGTTTTTGCATTGTGTTTGAAATGTGATTTCTAACTGTTTTTTCACTGATATTTAATTCTTTGGCAATTTCTTTTGTAGATTTATTTAATGCTAAAAGATCAAATATTTCTTGTTCTCTTTTAGTTAATAATTTTCCTTCCATATGCCTCACTTTCTTAATATATTAAAACTTATTCATAATATTGTATGAAAAAATGGGCAGAGGAGTGCTAGTTATCCTTGAAATTTGACCGTAATATACATTTGTGTATCATATAATTCTTGAATACTTTTGATAATGTTATTCGCAAATTCATTGCCTTTATCTTCGCAAGATAAAATTACATTTATTTTATTGTCTTCAATTTTTATACATGAATCTACTTGATAATTTTCTTTGATTAATTTTTCAATTTCTAAAACTTTCCCTTTTTTAGAATTTAATAATTGTAAGGTTTCATATGCTTCATTTTTTTCTATTACAGATGTGGTTTCATCAAGTAGTATTTTTTGTGCATCTTCCATTTGTGCTAAAATTTTTTCTTCTTCTTCAACTTTTAATGCCACAATAACATCAGATTCATTAACTTCAATTGCTGTAGAAGAATCTCTAGTATTTCCCGAAAAAACAGTTAAAGCATCTTTTGGCATCGAGACGTAATAAATCCCTAAAATTAGAATTAAAGAAAATAAAGTTATAAACCATAAATTTTGTTTATTAATCATAAATCCTCCTGTATCTGTTTAAGTATATGGAATTTACATATTAAATATTCATAGGTGAAACCCTAATTTGAAAAGAAAATTAAAAAAATTTGCAAAATAAAAAAGGAAATTAGAAACTTTTCCGGTATATATAGAGTGAAGGGAGGAAAACGATGAAAAAGAAAATGGTTATAATTCGTCAACAAGATGCAAAAGATTGTGGCCCATGTGCATTAAAGTCGATTATTGAATACTATGGTGGATATGTTTCTTTAGAAAGGATTCGTGAACATGCTTATACGAGTTATGAAGGAACTTCTGTTTATCATTTAGTTCAAGCGGCAAAAAAATATGGATTTGATGCAATTGCAAAAAAATATCTAGATAATCAAATAAAAAATATTAAATTGCCTGCTATAGTGCATGTACGTTATGCAAATGGACAAACACATTTTATGTGTTTATATGAGCTTGCAAAAGAAAAAATAATTTTAATGGATCCTGCAAAGGGAAAAGTGTATTTAACCTACGAAGAATTTAATAATATTTTTACTGGAATTGTTATAGAGTTTTCCGCAAAAAATGAAATTGTTTGTTTAGAAAAAGAAAGTAATATTTATACATTATTTTTTAATCTAATTAAGCAAAATAAAAAATTATGTTTCAATTTGTTAGGCTGTAGCATTTTATTAACTGTATTAACTATATTTTCAGGGCTATATTTTAAGGTCGGTTATGAATATTTACAAAATGGTGTTTACGAAAACACTTTAAAATACTTAATTTATCTTTTTCTAACTATATTTATATTAAAAGTATTATTTGGCTTTTTTAAAAATTACTATGAAAACCATATTAATAAAAATATAGACGTAAGTATTTTTAGCACCTTTATAGTTCATGTTTTCAAACTCCCTTTAAAGGTTATTAATACTCGATCGGTTGGAGAATTTATTTCGAGAATAAATGAATTAGGGAGTATTAAAGATATATTTTCTAAATTATTTATTTCTTGTTTTCTGGAGTTGATATTATCTGTCGGAGCTATTATTATCATGTTTTATATAAACCAGCGATTATCATTTTTTCTTTGTTTAGTTATGGCGCTTTATATAATAATCTCTATTCTTTTTAATCCGTACTTATATAAACGAATTAAACGGAATATCGATTTTCAGACAGAGGTAAATTCTAATTTAATAGAAAATTTAAATATGATAAACAGTATAAAAAATTTAAATAAAACTTCTGAAGCACTTGAAAATATTGAAGGCAAACTTTGTAATCTCATCTATGATAACTTTACTTTTAATAATGCTTTAAATGGTTTTGAATTTTTTAGAAATAGTATTAGTGAAATTGGTTTTTTTGTCATAAATACATACGGTTTTTATCTAATATATAATGGAAATCTTTCCTTTGTAGATTTAGTTGTTTTTAATACTTTAACTGCATATTTTATGGATCCCATAAAAAATATAATAACATTAATTCCTAATTTTAATTTTTTTCGAGCAAGTTTTAAAAAAATATGTGATTTTATAGATCTTGAAGAAGAGCAGTTAGGGGAAGAAGAACAATTTAAAAATGGCAATATTTGTTTTAAAGATGTGGAATTTTCTTATAATGATTATTCAAAGATTGTTGATAGTTTTAATTTGACCATAAGGCAAGGGGAAAAGATTATGTTAAAAGGACAAAGTGGCTGTGGAAAGAGCACTTTATGTCAATTGTTACAAAGAATATACAATCCATCAAAAGGATCAATAACCATCAATGATAAAAACATTATTGACTATAGTTTGCGAACATTAAGAAATAATATTGTATATGTTGGTCAAAAAGAAAATTTATACTCTGATACTATTAAAAATAACATTAATTTTTATCGAAGTAATAACAAAAACTTTGATAAGGTTTGTGAAATTTGTTTAATAAATAAAATTGTGGATAAAAAGAGTTTTAGATATGATTTTGGAATTGATAATAATTTTGCTAATCTTTCAGGGGGCGAAAAACAAAGAATAGTTTTGGCTAGAGCTTTGTTACGTGGGGGTGATATCTTAATATTGGATGAAGCTTTAAGCGAAGTAGACTTTAAGTCAGAAGAGAAAATTATAAATAATATAAAAAATTCATATCCTGAGAAAACTCTTATTTATATCTCACATAAAAAACAAGATAAACTCTTTGATCGGGTTATAGGAATGAAGGCTAATTGTGAATAATTATGTAGCACTTTTAAGTATTAAATATAAAACATCCATCCTATCTTTAATAATTTGTATAATATTTCTTATAACCTTAGGTTTATCAATTTTCCTTCAAACGTATACTTCATATAGTGTGAGAGGAATATACCAAGATTATCTTATTGTTAGTGTACCAATATCAAACTCTGACGCTGTAAATAACGGTAATTATCTAATGATAGATAAACAGCGATATTATTATAAAGTTAAGAAAATCTCAGAATTAAAGAATTTGAATTATATAAATTATCAAGACTATTATATTGAAATCAATAAAACTTTTAAAGAAAACGAAGTTGTGGAAATAACCTTTTATTATAAAAAACAAAGAATTATACAAAAGATATTAAATTTTATCTTTTAGAAAGGAGAGGTAATGGTTATACTTGATGATAATGAGTCTATAAATTATAGTGGTGGAGCAAAGATAACTGCAGGCTTGGTAATTGTATTTACTGCGATTGGTTCATTTATCTTGGGTATTATTGATGGATTAACTAATCCAAAAGCATGTAATTCAAAGTAAAAATGATACTAAGTAAAGAAGAATCAATTGCCTATATTGGTGGAAGCAAAATTACTGCAGCATTACTTTCGGCGGCTACAGCTTTATTTAAAGCAGTATATGATATGGGACAAAATTTAGGCTCAACAATTCGCCGTATAGTTGCTGGCCAAGGCTGTTAATTAAATTTCTTGTCAAAAAAACAAGCAAGTGTTATAATATTCCTAGTTAATGAAGGGAGGGATATTGATGACAAAGGTAGTAGTTCAAAATGGTAACGTTGATCTTGCTTTAAAAAAGTTTAAAGCTAAAGTTGCACGAAGTGGAGTCCCTTCAGAACTTAAGAAAAGAAAATGTTATGAAAAACCAGGCGTTAAGAGAAGAAATGAAAAGAAAGAAAACATTAAGAATTCTCGTCGCAGAAATCATAACTAATTAAGAGGGATAAAATGATTGCAAAAATAGATGAAGATTTAAAGTTAGCTTTAAAGAATCAAGACAAATTTACTTTATCAGTATTAAGGATGTTAAAAAGTGAATTCATTAATGAAAGTCGTAAAGGCACATTACATGAATTATCTGAGGAAGAAGCTATTAAAGTTATCAAACGACAAGTTAAAACTCGTAAAGATTCAATTAGTGAATATACAAGTTATGGAAAAACTGACCTAGCTAAGGAGTTAGAACAAGAAGTAGAAATTTTAAGCAAATACTTGCCTGCAGAAATGACAGAAGAAGAAATACTTAAAGTTATTGATTCTGTGTTTGATGAATTGAAACCAAATTCAATGAAAGACATGGGAGCAGTAATGAAGGCAGTTTCTTCAAAATTAACTAATGCTGATATGGCATTTGTAAGTAAAACTATAAAGGATAGATTAAATTAATCTATTCTTTTTTCATACAATTAAATTAGGTGAATATATGAAATTTTATAATGCACTAAGTGAGTTTTTGTATGACAAAAATTATTTTATTACTATATTCGAAGATAAATTACATGTTTATAGATATAATCAATTAATAAAATTATCTTCAAAAGAAATAATTTTATCCTTAACAGCTTTTCAACTTGTTATCAGTGGAAGAGATTTAATAATTTCTCAAATGAATAATGAGGAATTGATTATTCAGGGAAATATAACTGATGTAAGGAAAATTTATGAATAGTTACTTATATCTAAAAATAAAAGATCATTCAGTTCAAAAAATAATTACAAAATTATCAAATATAAATGTTGATATAGTTGAACTGAAAGAAATTGATTCATGGATTTATATTAAAGTGTTTAATAAGGATTATGAAAAAATAAAAAAATATTTAAAAACGTTAGATTTTAAAAAGGTAAAATATACAGGGCCAGAGTATTTTCTTCAAAATTCAAAAAAATATCGTATATTGATTGTTGCTATAATTTGTTCGATTGTATTAATTTTCATTAGCTCAAATATTATCGTCGATATTAACGTTATACACGAAAATGAAGGTTTAGTTCAACTTATTAATGAAGAATTGGAAGGTTATGGTGTAAAAAAGTTTGGCTTTCGTAAAAGTTATAAAAGACTGCAAAAGATAAAAGAGGAAATAAAAAATAAACATTTAGATCAAATTGATTGGTTAGAAATAAATAAAGTTGGAATGAAATATGTAGTTAGACTAGAGGAAAGAATTATTACAAAGAAGCCTGAAATTAAAGAGTATTGTCATTTATATGCCACTAAAGATGCCCTCATAAAGAAAATTAAAATATACAACGGAGAAGCAGTAGTTAGTATCAATGATTATGTAAAAAAAGGAGATTTGCTTGTTACTGGTGATATTAAATTAAATGAGGAAATAGTAAACGAAGTGTGTGCAAGTGGAAAAATATATGCTGAAGTATGGTATGAAATCAACATTAAAGTTCCTTTCGAATATTATGAAATTCAAAAAACGGGCAAAAGTCGTAACAATTTTATTATTAACTATGATGGAGTTGATCACCAATTATTTAAAGATCGAGTTGAAAATTATGAAGAAAAACGAAAATTGATTTTTGACTTATTAGGTATCAAAATATATTTGAAAAAAGAGGAGGAAGTACTTAAGAAAAAAGAAACATATAGTGAAGATGAAGCGATAGCTAAAGCGATGGAATTGGCTAAAGAAAAAGTGAATTTAAAATTAAAAAATGGCGATAAAATTGTTAATCAAAAAATTTTGCAAAATAAAGTAATTGATAGTACAATGGATATAGATATATTTATAGTCGCTGAAGAAGAAATATCTTCTCAAGTTGAAATGAGAAAGGAAGCACAAAATGGTTTATGATCTTTTTAAAAGTAGCTTAATAAATATGTGGCCATCGTTAGCAATTGTTAGCGTTACCCTTGTTACGTTGCGGATGGCATATTTAAAAAATCATCGTGATTCATTTAAATTTTATGAAGAATTTGGAACTTTACTTTCAATAATTTATATGCTTCTTTTATATCAAATGGTAACGAGAGTAGATATTAATGTTTCAAGTGGAATAAATCTTGTCCCTTTTACTGAAATTCTTCGTTATGATCTAAATAGTGAATTATTTATTTATAATGTTTTAGGTAATATTGCATTGTTTATGCCTTTTGGATATATTATTGCATCATATGTTAAGCCTAAAAAAATATGGACTAATATGATTATAGCCCTTATTGTAAGTGGAACAATTGAGTTTGTTCAATTAAATATAGGTCGGAGTTTTGATATCGATGATATTATTTTAAATACTATTGGTTGTGTGCTTGGGTTTCTAATATATGTTGGTTTTAAGGCTATTGCAAGACATTTACCTAATTTTTTGAAAAGTGACTGGTTTAAAAATTTAATTTGTATTATAATAGCTGTTTGTATTACGTTATATATTTTAAATGTTATGGGGATTGTGGTTTAATGAATAAATTTGAAGTAATTGATGAATATGGATACAAAAATTATAAAATTTTAAATAAAGTTTTAAAAAGGACGTTAAAATTAGAAAAAGTTCATAATGCATTTTTTAGTGTTGTCCTTGTTGATGCAGATAAAATACAGGAAATTAATAAAATTTATCGAAATATAGATAAAGTGACTGATGTTATATCATTTGCTTTTGAAGATAATGATAAAAGGGTGTATAATAGTACTAGAATTTTAGGAGAAATTTACATTTGTATTCCTAGAATGAAAGAGCAAGCAATATCTTATGGACATTCAGAAAAAAGAGAATTAGCTTTTTTAGGAGTTCATGGTCTATTGCATTTACTAGGATATGATCATATGGAAAAGTCTGATGAAGAGACAATGTTTGGAAAACAGGAGTTGATTTTAAATGGATATAATGAAACAAAAAGGTAAAAAAATAAATCCAATAGTAGATATATTTAATAAATTTAAATATTCATTTCAAGGGATGGCATATTGTTTTACTCATGAAACGAGCTTTATTTTTGAAACAATTGCAATGATTATGGTTGTTATAGGCGGAATTATATTTAAAGTTTCGTTTATGGAATGGATTTTTTCTGTATTAAGTTTATTACTTGTAATGGAAGTTGAATTTTTAAATACTGCAATTGAAGCCACAGTTGATATGGTAACTGAAAAGTTTCATCCGCTTGCTAAAATTGCAAAAGATTGCGGTAGTGCTGCGACATGTATGGCTAGTTTTATGGCATTAATTGTTAACTTAATAATTTTTGTTCCAAAGGTATTGCCATTTATAATAAAGTAGGGATGATATGAGGAGCGGTTTTGTAAGTTTTATAGGTAGACCTAATGTAGGTAAAAGTACTCTTTTAAATGCTTTGATGACACAAAAAATTGCAATAACATCTGATAAAGCGGGAACAACCAGAAATGTCATTCAAGGAATCTATAACGAAAAGGATTATCAAATTATTTTTGTAGATACTCCCGGGATTTCTAAACCAATCAATCGTTTAGGAAGAGTTTTAAATAAAAAAGCAATGGAACAAATTGATGATGTTGATTGTATTTTATTTGTTGTGGATGGAAAAAAAGGAATAGGTCCTGGTGATAAATATATTCTTGATGTTTTAAAAAGAATTGAAACACCAGTTGTTTTAGTAATTAATAAAATTGATCAAATGAGTAAAGAGATGCTTATTTATACTATAAATGAGTATAAAGACTTATACCCTTTTGCAGATATAGTACCAGTGTCAGCTTTTACAAATGATAATACAGATCGTTTAATTGAAGTTATTAAAAAGTATTTAAAAGATGAAGTTAAATATTTTGATGATGATATGGTTACATCAAATACGATGGGATTTATGGTGGCAGAAATTGTTCGCGAAAAATTACTAAATGATACGATTGAAGAAGTTCCACATTCAATTGCTTGTAATTGTGTTGGATATGAAGAGAAGAAAGATATTGTTAATATCCTAGTAGATATTATTGTTGACCGTGATTCCATTAAAAAAATCGTTATAGGTAAAAATGGTAATCGATTAAAGAAAGTAGGAATTTTAGCTCGCGAAGAAATTGAAGCTATGGTCGGTAAAAAGGTATATATTGAACTATATGTTAAAACAATAAAAAATTGGAAAGATAAAGAAAAATATTTGCTTGATTTAGGATATTTGAATTCAGATGAATAAAAATTAATATTTTCACCCATTATGTAAATGAAAGGGTGAAAGATATGAATAAAAAGGAAGCATGGGATAAATTTAAAAATTCTGGAAAAGTAGAAGATTATTTAGAATATAAAAAAATCGAAGAAGAGGAATAATGTTAATTGAAGTAGAGGGTTTTATTTTAAAAGAAACTCCGTATGGAGAAACAAGTAAAATTATTAATGTTTTAACTAAAGAAAAAGGGCTCATAGGCATAATGTGTAAGGGTGCAAAATCAATGAAATCTAAATTGCGTTCATGCACTCAAGCGTACACCTATGGCGTTTTTTATTTGCATTATAAAGAAGATAAACTTTCTACTTTAGTAAATGTTGATATAATAAATCCTTTAAAAAATATTAGACAAGATTTAACCAAAATTAGTTTTATAACATATCTTTCTGAACTAACTAATCAGGTTATAAAAGAAAGTGGTGCTCAAAATATTTATGATAATTTCATTAATATTGTTTTGAAGATTGAAGATGGATTAGATCCATTGATTTTAACTAATATTTTAGAACTTAAGTATTTGCCGCTTTTAGGAGTGGGACTTAATCTAGATGGTTGCATTCACTGTGGTAATAAGACCTCTATAGTTACAATCGATGCCTCTTATGGTGGATTAATTTGTAAAGATTGTTTTCGTAACGAATTAATAGTTGATAAAAAAGTTATTCAATTAATACGCATGTATTATTATGTAGATATTAAAAGTATTACAACAATTAATGTCAAGGAAGAATATAAAAATACTATTAATCGATTTATTTCTGACTATTACGATTCTTTTACTGGTTTATATATTTATAGTAAGAAATTTTTAGAAACTCTATTGTAAAGAAAGTGATCTACACTTGAGTAATGTTTTTATATTATTTAAAATATAATTGGGTGAGATAATGTGGCTGATTTAAGTTTTTTTTATGGGACAATGGAGTCTGGAAAAACAACAAAGTTATTACAAGATAATTACAATTATTGTCGTCATGGACATAAGGTGGTTATTATAAAACCTCTTGTTGATACAAAAGGTGGTAAAACAGTAGTAAATCGTACCAACAATTCTATTGATGTAGATATCCTTTTAGCAAAAGAGGAGTCGCTTTTAGATTTAGAGTATTTAAGACAAATTGTAAATGCTAAAGTCATTTTAGTAGATGAAGTACAATTTTTTACTCAGGAACAAGTTAAAGAATTATGGGAAATTGCTCATATACTTGATATTCAAGTTATTTGTTATGGTCTTAAAAATGACTTTCGTGGAATTCCGTTTGAGGGTTCAATTGCTTTATTTGGTTTTGCGGATCATAAAACAGAACTTACTGTTAGATGTGAATGCGGGGAAATTGCCAATTTTAATGCTCGTTTGGTAGATGATGAATTTACATATGATGGTGATATTGTAGCAATTGACGGCGAACACAATGTAAGTTATGTTCCACTTTGTAGTGATTGTTATTTAAAATATGTTATGGATGGTAATCACGTAAAAGAATTGCTACAAAGAAAAAGACTTGCAAAAGACGAACACTAATTGTATAATAAAAGGCATAAAAGTGATGACGGGTCTGGCGAACCAAGAGCTATATATTAGAAAGTGATTCCTTTGTGAATAATTAGGGTGGAACCGCGGAAAATTAATTTTCGTCCCTTGTTAATTATTTACAAGGGATTTTTTTATTTTAGTAATAGGTAAAAGGACAGAGGCGGCACTTTATGAATATATTAAAGGAGGATATATGGAACAATTAACAATGGAAAAGGTAGTAAATTATGCAAAAAACTACGGATTTATTTTCCAAGGAAGTGAAATTTATGGAGGATTATCTAATACATGGGATTACGGCCCTTTAGGTACTTTATTAAAAGAAAATTTACGTAATGCTTGGAAGAAAAGATTTATTCAAGAAAGTAAATATAATTATGGATTAGACGCAGCGATTTTAATGAATCCAAACGTTTGGGTTGCTTCAGGTCATGTTGCTTCTTTTGCAGACCCATTAATTGATTGTATTAAATGTAAAGCAAGACATCGTGCTGACAAATTAATCGAAGAATTTACTAATGGTGAAGTAACTGGTGACGGCTGGGATGAAAAGAAAATTGAAGATTTCATTAAAGAAAATAATATTGCATGTCCGACTTGTAAGGGTCATGAATTTACTCCAATTAGAAAATTTAATTTATTATTTGAAACAAAGATTGGGGTAGTAGATAATAATAAAAATATTGTTTATTTACGTGGTGAAACAGCTCAAGGTATTTTTGTTAATTTTAAAAATATTGAAAGAAGCTTAAGAGCAAAAATTCCGTTTGGAGTATGTCAAACAGGAAAAGCTTTTAGAAATGAAATAACTCCCGGAAACTTCATTTTTAGAACTAGAGAATTTGAACAAATGGAAATGGAATTCTTTTGTAAGCCGGGAACGGATATTGAATGGTTTGAATATTGGAAGGCTGAATGCTTAAAATTTTTACATGATTTAGGACTCAAGGACGAAAATCTAAGATATCGTGATCATGAAAAAGAAGAGTTAGCATTTTATAGTAAAGCGACAACTGATATTGAATATAAATTCCCAATGGGATGGGGAGAGTTGTGGGGAATAGCAGATCGTACAGACTATGATTTAGGAGTTCATGAAAATCATTCTAAACAAGATTTGCATTATTTAGACCCTGAAACTCATGAAAAATATTTGCCTTATGTTGTAGAACCTTCCGTAGGTTTAGATAGATTACTTCTTGCACTATTATCAGATGCTTATCACACAGAAATTTTAGAAGATAAAACAGAAAGAGAAGTTTTAAAAATTCATTATGCTTTAGCTCCGTACAAAGTAAATATTTTACCTTTAATTAAGAAAAATCATTCTGAAAAGGCCACGGAAATATTTAATAAGTTAAGTAAAGAATTTTCTGTAAGCTATGATGAAAGTGGAAGTATAGGAAAAAGATATCGTCGTGCTGATGCTGTAGGTACACCATTTTGTGTAACAATTGATGAAGAAACAATTAATAATAATACTGTAACAATTCGTAATCGAGACACAATGAAACAAGATGTAGTTAAAGTAGAAGACATCGTAGATTATATTAATAAAGAAATTAAATTCTAAAAATGACTCACTAATTAGTGAGTTTTTTTGTTATAATAATTATGGTGCTGAGTATGAAGTTTATTAAAAATTTTAAAAGAGTTTTAAAATACTCTAAGGGATGCAGAAAGTATTTGATTATTTATTTTATATTATCATTTACTATGAGTTTGTTAGGAATTTTAGTCCCATATCTTACATCATTACAGTTAGTAAATTTAACAAGCGGAATATGGAATAAAGTAATTTTGGTTTCTGTATTTGTCTTTTTGGTAAGAGTTTTTAATCGAGTAATTAGTTTTTTCTCTAGCTATGCTACCGAAAGATTTTCACGTATCGTAGTTAGTAAAGTTCAATTAGAACTTGGTAAAGAACTTTTAACTATTAAAGTGGAGGACATTGATAAACATTCCAATGGAGTATTTATTCAAAGACTTACAAGAGATGCTTATGATATAACAAGAATTTTTACTTCGGGAGTATCGGTTGTAAATAATATAATTCAAGATATTGGTGTAACAATATTAGTATTTGTAACTAATGTCTATATGGGTCTTTACTTTTCATTATATTTAATAATATCACTTTTATTGCAACGTTTTAGGACAAAAATATTAGAAACAAAGGAAAAGGATTTACGTAATCAAAGAGAAACTACCTCTGGGTTTTCAACAGAGCTTGTCAGGGGTATTCGGGATATAAAAATGCTTAATGCCGAAAAATCTTTTCTAAGTAAAGTTCAAAGTAATATCGATGAGTTAAATGATAAAGATTATGATATTTCTTTTACTTATCGCTTGTTTTCTGTTATTGAAACAGTATGTAATCAAACTTTTGAATTGCTTTTAATTTTTATAATTGTTTATTTTGTTAAAAATGAAGCATTTGATATAGCTACAGGTGTAATAATTTATAACTATCGTAATTATGTCTTAAGTTTAATTTATGATGTTACGTATATTATAGATTTTATTCGTGAATTTAATATTTCTTGTGAGCGAGTATTTGCTCTTTTTGGAAGCGAAGAATTTCATAAAGAAAAATTTGGAAATATCCATTTAGATTGCGTCAATGGGGATTTTGAATTTAAAAATGTTGAATTTTCATATGATACTAATAAAGTTTTAAATAAAATAAGTTTTAAAGTGAATGCTAATGAAACAGTTGGCTTCGTAGGAAAAAGTGGGGCTGGTAAAACAACGATTTTTAGCTTACTTTGTAAGTTATATGATGTAGATAAAGGTAGCATTACAATTGATGGAAATGATATTAATGAATTAGATAAAGATAGCATACGAGGCAATATTACTATAATTAGTCAAAATCCATATATCTTCAATATGAGTATTAAAGATAATCTTAAATTAGTTAAAGAAGATATGACCGATGAAGAAATGCATGAAGCATGTAAATTAGCTTGTCTTGATGATTTTATTGAAACTTTAGATAAAAAATATGACACTATAATTGGCGAAGGTGGGGTAACTTTATCAGGTGGTCAGAGACAAAGATTAGCAATTGCTAGAGCATTAATTCAAAAAACGGAAATCATCTTATTTGATGAAGCGACTAGTGCACTTGACAACGAAACCCAAACTAAGATTCAAAAATCAATTGAAAATATGAAAAGCAAGTATACAATTTTAATTATTGCTCATCGTCTTTCAACCATTATAAATTGTGATCGAATATTATTTATTGATAAAGGAAGAGTAGTTGCTCAAGGAACTCATCAAGAACTATTAAAAAAATGCAAGGAATATAAAGCTTTATATGAAAGTGAAAGTATCGAAAAGTAATTTCGATACTTTTTGTTTATAATTATCCATGTTATAATAATTAAAGTGAGAAGTATGAAAGAAAAAAGTGTTTATGTAATTTTGATGAATACCGGTACTTTATTAAGTAGAACAATTAAACTAATTACTCGTTATGAGTATAGTCATGTTGTTCTTTCTTTAGATAACACTTATACTAAGTTATATAGTTTTGGTAGAAAAAGGGTTCATAATTTTTTGAATGCTGGGTTAGTGACTTATGGTATAGAAAGCGATTTTTTTAAAAAATTTAAAAATACAAATTGTTTAATATATGAACTTAAAGTAACTCAAAAACAATATTCTAAATTATCTAAAGTTTTAAAAAATTTTGAAAAAAATCTGAATCTATATCATTATGATATTAAAGGTTTATTAATTCGGTATTTTTATACAAACGCTAAATCGCGAGAAAATTATTATGTTTGTAGTCAATTTGTAGCAACGGTATTACAAACTGCAGAGATATGTCATTTTGATAAGCCTTTAAAACTTGTTAAACCACATGATTTTAACGACTTACCAGATATCCAAAAGATTTATGAGGGAAAGTTATTGCTAGCTAGATAGCAAATTTGGTACAGAATCATTATTGCAAAAAGAACTGATTTTTGCTACAATGATTTATAGATACTAGGAGGAATATTTATGGGCTTTAGTTTAAAAGATTGGTTGACAGATAAAAGTGAAGATGAAACTGTTAATGCCAGTGAAGATGAATTTTATTCAGTAAGTAGTGAGGAAGCGTTAAAAGAGGCTGATAAAACAGGTAATAAAATGATTTTGCTTGAGCCACGTGCTTATTCAGAATCACAACAAATTGCTGATCATTTAAAAAGCCGTAATAGTGTAGTTGTTAATTTAAAAAGGGTTACATCTGATCAAGCTAAAAGAATTATTGATTTTTTAAGCGGATGTATCTATGCAATTGGTGGTTCCATGCAAAAAATCGGCGTTGGAATTTATTTATGTACTCCTAAAAATGTTAATGTTCAAGGTAAAATAACTGAGGAAAATGAAAAAGGCAAAGCTGATAAGGATACTGAAGATATAGATTGGTAGGGAGGATTTACCATGAGAAAATTTAGAACAAGTTTTTCAGGGTATAACAAAGACGATGTAAATGAATTTGTATCGGAAGTAATTCGTGAATATGAAAGTATTTTGCAAAAACTAAGGAGTAGTACAAAAGAAATGGAAATGCTTAATCGTGAACTTGAAAGATATAAAGCATTAGAAAAATCCATGAATGATACTTTATTGGTAGCCCAAGAAGTTAGTGCAAATGCTCAGAAGGCAGCAATTGCTGAAGGTAAGTTAATCGTTGAGGACGCTAAAAATAGCGCTTCAAAGATTGTTAATAATTCGTTAATTAAGGCTCAAAATATCGAAAGAGAAGCTGAAGAGTTGAAAAGAAAAGTTATTAGTTATAAAAGAAGATTTATTGCTTTAGTTGAATCACAAATGGATGATGTAAATAAGTTTGATGATAGACTATAGTTTTTTCTGTTGGAGGTAAAAGATGAAAATAAGAGTAATAAGTGCGTTAATTGTTGCCGCAATAGCAATTCCCTTTATTTATTTTGGAGGGCCGTTTTTTGTTATTGCCATAGGGATTGTTTCAATATTAGGTTTTATTGAAATACTTAATTTGCCAAAATCGCATAAATCACTGCCGTTAGTACCAACTATCCTAGCATTATTAGCACTTTTATTAATTATTTGTACTAACTTTGATGGTAATAGCTTAGTATATGGTACAACTTATGCTAGATTAATTTATTTGGTTTTAGGTTTAGTAATTCCAACGCTATTTTATAAAAATGATAAATATACAACTCAAGATGCTTTTTATTTAATAGGCTCAGTGTTATTTTTAGGCCTTGCTTTTAATTCGCTTTTATTAGTTCGTGATCGTGGTCTGGAATTATTTATTTTCTTAGCGTTAATTCCAATTTGCACAGATAGTTTTGCAATGATATTTGGAAGTTTAATTGGCAAACATAAAATGTGTCCAAAAATCAGCCCTAAAAAAAGTTGGGAAGGTGCGGTTTGTGGACTTATTATTGGCACAATAATTCCAACAATTTTTTATTCAGTATTTGTAGGTGCACTTAGTTGGAAAATTGTTTTAGGCACAATGCTTTTATCAGTGTCTGGACAAATTGGAGATCTAATTTTTAGTAAAATTAAAAGAGAAAATGAAATTAAAGATTTTTCAAATATTATGCCAGGTCATGGTGGAGTACTAGATCGTTTAGACAGTATAATAGCAGTATTCCTGACATACATTTTCTTAACAACCGTATTATTTTAAAGGAGATATAAAATGCTATTAAATATTTTATCTATAACAACATTATTAAGTAGTGCTGGTTCATTTTTACTTAAGCTAGTATTGCTTATCTTTATTTTAGGAATTATTATTTTAGTTCATGAATTTGGTCATTTCATTTGGGCTAAGATTTTTAAAGTTCATATTTATGAATTTTCAATTGGTATGGGACCTATTTTATTTACCCACAAAGGAAAAAAAGATAGTATCGATTATAATATTAGGGCTGTTCCAATTGGTGGTTTTGTATCAATGGCCGGTGAAGTATATGACGATGATGATAAAATTCCAAAAGAAAAATTAATGTGTAATCGACCTTGGTATCAAAGATGTATTATTCTTGCTGCAGGGGTTATGAATAACTTTATTATGGCGATTGTACTTTTAATTTTGTATGGTGCTATTTGGGGCGGTGGAGCAATAAAGCCACAAATAAATAATGTAGTTGTAGGTTCTGCTGCTGAACAGGCAGGCTTAAAAGCCAATGATACGATTTTATCAATTAATGGTTATAAAGTAAAAAGTTGGGACAAAGCGCAAATAGTATTACAATATGAAAATAAAAATGAGTATTATACATTTGAAATTGAAAGAGAAGATGGAACAAGAAAAACATTTGAAATAACTCCTGAAGTTGTTGTAAATGAAGAAACAAAAGTTGAATCAAGAGTATTTGGTATTAGTGTTAAAGAAGCTGATACATCAAACATCTTTAAAGTAATAGGCTATGGGTTTCAAAAGTTTGGTTCAGTAGTTGGCTCGATGGGCGCAACTATTGCTGGTTTAATAACAGGAAAAATAGACTTATCAGCATTATCTGGGCCGGTTGGAATGTATGAAGTAGTAGGAGCTTCATTTGCATATAGTTTTGGGTACGCTATTCAATATTTAATTTACATTTTGGCATTCTTATCAATCAATGTAGGTTTTATTAATATTTTACCATTTCCAGCCTTTGATGGAGGACATCTATTATTCTTAGTAATCGAAAAAATTAAAGGTAGTCCGGTTAACGCTAAATTTGAAAATATTTGTCATATGATTGGATTTGCTTTAATATTTTTGTTAATGATAATTGTAACAATAAATGATATAATTAAACTATTCTAGTTTAATTATTTTTTTGTCCTCGTAGCTCAGATGGATAGAGTGATTGCCTCCGACGCAATAGGTCAAGGGTTCGAATCCCTTCGAGGACACCAAAATGATATTGACGAGCCAAATGTGGTTCGTTTTTTTTGTGATATGATATAATTTTTATGAGGTGATAAATGTGAATGTTGTAGGAACAATGTTTTTTGAAAATAAAAAATTATTAATTGACAAACCGCGTAAAAGAGATACTTATCAAATGATAGGAGGAAGAGTTGAAGAAAAAGAGTCTCCCCTAGAGGCTGCAATTAGAGAATGTCACGAAGAATTAGGTAATGAAGCAGTTTTTGATGATAATTTATTTGAACTAGTTATGGAATTTGATGAAATTGCTACAAGTGATGGAATAACGCCAATCCATTTTTTTGTGTTTAAATATAATGGAAAATTAGAAGGGAAATTGAATACTTCAGAAGAAATCGAAGGCTTTAAATGGTATGATTCATCGTGCAATACCGATATATTATCTAATACTTTAAAAAATGAAGTGGTCCCATATTGTTTAGAGCATAACCTGATTGACTAAACGTATAAATAGTTTTCTGTGATATAGCTATACATTTTTTTAGAAAGTGATATAATATCTTTGATATGAAAATTAAAATAAAAAATTATTTGTTAGCATTATGTAGTGCATTAACATTAGTAATTAATTGGCAAGATATATACTTTGAAGGATTAAAGACAATTTTAGATTATAAATTAATCTTAGTTTTTTTATTATCTTTAATTATTGGATATGTTTATAATAGATTTAAAGAAAATAAAACAAAATATTCTAAGATCCTGGCCTTTATTTTTTGTTTATTTATGTTAATTGGTAATAGTTATATTAACTTTGGTACCATTGAAGGTCTTTATCGTTTAGATATGTTACCTTGGACAATTATTAAAGCCATAGGATTTTATACAATTTTAGAATTTATAATTAATTTTATACAAAATAATATTGGAAAGTTACAATGCCAAAGCGAGGTAAAAGAAAATAAATTTATTAAAATATTTAATAAATATCCATTATTAACTTGTATGAGTGTTTTAGCTTTAAGTTGGTTGCTTTATTATATTGCGTTTTATCCAATTATTTTATCTCCAGATCCATCTTTCCAAATTAAACAATTTTTAGGAGAAAGAACAAAATATTTGGATTATTCAATTCAACTTGATGAAAGTGTAACTATTACAAATCATCATCCAGTTTTCCATACTTTACTAATTGGAGGCTTTACGAAATTAGGAATGTTGATAGGTAATGATAATTTTGGATTATTTTTATATAGTTTAATCCAAGGAATCTTTATGGCCTTTACGTTATCTAAAACAATTTGTTTGCTTAAAGAAAAAAAGATAAAAAATAGATACTTACTATTAATTTTAGCTATTTATGCTTTAGTTCCAATGTTCCCTTTATATGCAATTAACGGTAATAAAGATGTATATTATTCGATGTTTGTTCTATGGCTATTTATGATTATATTTAAATATCTTGATACAAAAAAGGATATAAAATTATCTTTTATAGATTTATTAACTTGGTTTTTTGTATTGATGTTTATTTGTCTATTTAGAAACAATGGAATATATTTAATAATCATTTTATTTCCTTGTGTTTTATTTTATAAGAAAGTAAATATCAAAAAAATGGCGTCAGTTTTCATACTTGTTATTTCTTTGTTTTATTCATATCAAAAAATTTTACTTCCAGCATTAGGTATAACCGAAGGTAGTGTTAGGGAAACGCTATCAATATTTTTTCAACAAACAGCTCGATATGTTATTAATCATGAAGAAGATTTAACAAATGAAGAAAAAAATATTATTGGTACAATAATTAATTATGATAATATCAAAAGTGGATATGATCCAGAAATATCCGATCCTATTAAAAATACTTTTAATAAATATGCTACAAAAGAAGATTTAAAAGAATATTTTAACATTTGGTTTAAAGGATTATTAACTCATCCAATGACTTATATTGATGCAACGCTAAATAATACTTATGGTTATTTTGATCCGGAAGGGAATAATTGGTATATTTACGCTAACTATGATACAAGAATTACAAACTTAGTTGATTATCATTTTAATGATTTAAATACATTGCGTTCTAATTTAAAATCATATGCTAATATGTTTAGGTATATCCCAATTATAGGCCTGATAAGTAATATAGGGTTTAGCTCATGGATTGTAATTGCAATGGGTGTGTGGTTATTATTTAATAAAAAAATAGAATATTTAATATTGTTAGTTCCTGCTTATGTAAGTATTTTAGTGTGCATTGCTTCACCAGTAAATACTTATTTTAGATATGCAATGCCATATGTATTTGCAATACCATTTATAGTAGGGACTTGGTTTTATATCAATAAAAAAAGAATTAGTAGATAACAGGTTTATTACTTAATTCTTCTTCGTAAGTATTTTGACTAGTTAGTAAGTCATATATAGTAGATGCTTTAATTTCATAACTATATATAACTGAAGATTTATTTATATTAACTGATATATTTAAATCTTTTTTTATGCTATTTAAATAGTCCCGACCTTTTTTATTAAGTCCTAAAACTTTTAAATAATCAATATTTTCTTTAGCGTGAATTTTTTTGATTCCAAGTAAAATGTGAATTAACATACGATTTATTTTATTATATGTGTATCTTTTAGTTTTTACATAATTAACAAAATCATCTAAATTATTTGTTTTTAAAGCAGCTTCCTTCAGTCTAAATTCAATACCTTCTTCAACATCAAGTATTTCATTTAAATGGGTATTAGTTAAAATTATAGATTTTAGAATTTTAAAAAATAAATCATAGTCGACTCTATTCATTTTATTTTTAGATATTTGAGGTAAGTAGTTTGAAATATCTTCATGATTTTTTAATTTGTGTCTAATATTAGAAGCACTAACTATATTATCGCTACTTTGGGTATCTAAATAACTATTGGTTCTTTGGATTGTTTCAGGAATAATTTGGTCGTTAATTTTTAAAATTGCTTTTACATATGAAATTCCTAAAAGATCATTTGGTAAAAAAGTGAATTTCGTTTTTAAACTTTTAGCAAGGGCAGTGGGATAGTTAACTCCTTCGTCAAGTAGTTTTTTGATTTCTTCACTATATTCTTGCGTTTGACTTTCTTTAGCTATTGCTATAATTTTATTTATATCATTTGTTTCGCTACCAAAAATAATGTGATTAACCTTTAATTTGTTTAGTAAATATACTGCAGTATAAGCAAATGTATCAGCGCTTTGCGTCCCGAAAAGAACTGGAAGTTCCACTACTAAATCAACGTTATATTCAAGAGCAATTTTCGTTTTATCATATTTAGAAATCGTAGAAATTTCCCCACGCTCTAAGAAATATCCATTTAAAATTAATACAATAATACTATCTGGGTATTTCTTTTTAATTTCTTCAATATGATGGATATGTCCATTATGAAAAGGATTGTATTCACAAATAATCCCAATTGTATTCAAGTCTATCACCAAAGACAATATAACAATTGTTTATTAAAAAGTCAAATGTTATAATAGGTGCGTAGTGAGGTGGATTATGATCGTTGCAATTGTGGGTCCGACAGGAGTTGGTAAGACTAGAATGAGTATTGAATTAGCTAAAGCATTAAATGCCATTATAATAAATTGTGATGCAGTGCAAATTTATAAAGAATTAAATATAGGTAGTGCAAAAGCCTCTATTGAAGAACGAGAAGGAATACCTCATTATTTACTCGATATTAAAAGTGTGAATGAAAATTATACCGTTAAAGACTATCAAAAGGATTTGCGTAATTTATTAGCTCAATATCAAAATCAAAACATTATTATTGTTGGAGGAACTGGCTTATATTTATGCGCTGGGCTTATGGATTATCGTTTTGAAGAAGAAACTGAAAATAATTTATATGAAAATTTAACTAATGAAGAATTATATCAAATGGCATTAAAAAAAGATCCTGATGTAGATATTCATCCCAATAATAGAGTTAGATTAATAAGGTTTTTAAATAAAGAAATGACATCAAAAGTAGAACCAATCCTCTTATATGATAATGTTCATTTTATTGGTTTAACAACGCAAAGAGAAAATTTATATAATATAATAAATAAGCGTGTTGATAAGATGATGGAGTTAGGCTTACTCGAGGAAACTAAATCATTATATGAAAAATATCCAGAAAGTAGAGTAGTACATAGTGCTATTGGTTATAAAGAATTAATTGATTATTTGAATGGAAATGTTTCTTATGAAGAAGCTGTAGATAAGATAAAACAAAATAGTCGTCATTATGCAAAACGACAATATACTTGGTTTAATAATAAAATGAATGTAACGTGGTTTAATGTTGATTATCTTGATTTTAATAAAACAATAAGTAGTGTAAAAAAGCATTTACAAATTAAAGAATAAATGTTATCAAATTTACAATTGCCTTCGAACGTGCTATAATTAGTCGTCGGAGGTTTTTTATGATGTTAAGAAAAACAAAAATTGTATGTACGATTGGCCCAGCTTCAGATAATTATGATACATTAAAAGAATTAATGTTAAATGGGATGAATGTAGCGCGTGTTAATTTTTCACATGGTACTTGGGAAGAACAAAGAAATAAAGTTAATTTAATAAAACAATTAAGAGAAGAATTAGGTTTACCAATATCTCTTCTTTTAGATACAAAAGGACCTGAAATAAGACTAGGTAAATTTGTTGAAAAAGTCTATCTTACCCAAGGTAACACATTTATTTTAAGAAATGATGATATACTTGGTGATGAAACGCAATCAAGCATTTCCTATAAAGAATTATATAATGATGTAAAAGAAGGAACAATTATTTTAATTGATGATGGATTAATAAAATTAGAAGTAATTGATATTAATAATAAAGACATTATTTGTAAGATTATTAATAGTGGATATATTTCTAGTAACAAGAGTGTTAATGTTCCAGGTATAAAACTTAATTTACCGTCTTTAACACAAAAAGATATTGATGATATTGAAGGCGCAGTAGAAAATGAAATGGATTATATTGCAGCATCATTTGTTAGAAGAAAAGAAGATGTTTTAGCAATTAGACAAATTTTAGATAAATATAATTCAAAGATTAAAATTATATCAAAAATTGAAAATAAAGAAGGAATTGATAACTTTGATGAAATCTTAGAAGTATCTGATGGTATTATGGTTGCACGTGGAGATTTAGGAGTAGAAATTCCATTTTCTCAAGTTCCAATTGTTCAAAAGGAAATGATAAAAAGAACTTATGCTAAAAGTAAGACGGTTATTACTGCAACCCAAATGATGGAATCAATGATTAATGAACCAAATCCTACAAGAGCAGAAGTTAGTGATGTAGCAAATGCTATATTTGATGGAACTAGTGCTATTATGTTAAGTGGTGAAACTGCTACCGGAAAATATCCAGTAGAATGCGTTAAAAGAATGGTACAAATTGCTTTAGATGTTGAAGCATCAATTGATTATGCTAAGCGTTTTAAAATTAGAGAAGTCCCTAAAGATAATTTTGAATATATAATTAATCATGCAATGTTAACAAGTGCTTTAAATATAGATGTAAAAGCAATTTTCTGTTATACCAAAACAAGTGATACTCCAAGAATTCTTGCTAGTATGCGACCTAAATGTCCAATTTTTGTATCCACAAGTGATAAAAAAATCTTTAATCAGTTATCACTAGTTTGGGGATTAAATGTTCGCTTAATGAAAGAAGAAAGAGAACCAAAAACAATGATTTTAGATCATATTAATTCTTGTGTAGAAGAAGGAAAAATTAATAAGGGAGATATCGTATTAATTGCAGGTGGAAAATACATTATAGATGATGAACGTGAAGTAAATAAAAGCATTGGTGGAATTTATCAAGTGTAATAAAAAAGACCAGGATGAAATTTTCCTGATCTTTTTTAATTGAATTCAATATAAATGTTTTTTCTAAAATTATGTTCTTCGATTGTAACGTCTCCAAAATCGGCTTCGTTCATTTCTTCGGTAGATACTAAGAAGTATTTATGATGTAGATAATCTGCACCGCTACTACTAACTGGATCATCCCAAGTTAAATCTAAATGTAGCCATTTGCCATCAAGATATACAGCATTCCACACATGTCCCGTTGAATCATAACTAATGTCTTCTTGAGTAGTAGTTATTTTATAATTTTTAACACCTAGCTTAGTTAAAAATATTGCCATCGTGTCAGTGTAGCCGTTGCATCTTGCTAAATGATTAAACAAAGTACCATAAGCAAGGTCTGAGGGGTGAATACCTTCTTCATCAGCTTCTTCACTTTCATCATATTTGGTTGTATTAATAATATAATCGTGAATAGCTTTAATATTATCATATATACTAGCATCCTTTTTCACGATTAAGTTCATTATTCGATCAATTTCAGTATTAACAGCTTCAATTTGACTATCGCTATATAAGTGAACAATGTTTAATGTTATTTGTCCAGATTCATAAATTGCAGTATTTAAATCAATAAAGCTATTAAAAGGATGCACAAAATTATTAATATGAGTTAAAGTTAAATTATCATTACTAATTTTTTCAATATCAGTAAGACAAGATTTATACTCAGAGGGACAATAGAAGGTGAATGTATCCCATCCGTTATTGATAACCGAATAAATAATATTCATTAAATCGTTGTAGGAATAAGGAATATAATCATTACTTAAATCAACATATTTAAATCCTTCGTTTTTAGCATATTCATTTTTTTCTTTAATAATTAATTTTTGATTATCACTTATAATATTAGCGATATAGTCACTTATTTTATCTGCTTTAATTGTTGTATATAAAATAAGGGTAATACATATAAAAAGAATAATTAATTTTTTCATGTTGTCTCCTTACGTTAAATTTATTTTAACATAGAAAAGATATGTTAGTAAAATAAAAAAAGTAGCTGATTGCTACTTAGTATTTTTTATCTTTTGTGCTAATCTAGATTTTTGTCTATCAGCAGTGTTTTTCTTAATTAATCCTTTGCTAACAGCTTCATCGCATGCTTTTTGGAAAGTTTTGAATAAATCATTAGCTTTTTCTACATCGTTAGCTACTAGAGCTTTTTCAATGTCTTTAATAAGATTTTTAACTTTTGCTTTAGGTTCATGGTTGTTTTCAGTTTTCTTAGCTATAACCTTAACAGCTTTTTTTGAACTTTTAATATTTGGCATGATAAATCTCCCTTCTTTTAATACGTATCTATTTTACCAAAACTTTAAATAATAAGCAAGAATAAATGATTTCCCTTGTTTTGACAATTTTTTTTGCATCAAATTGTTATACTTTTACTGGTGAATAAAAATGGGGCATTTCAAAACTATTAGTTATCGGAGAAAAAGAAAAAGGCAAATTATAAGATTAGTTATTTTGATAATTCTTTTTATAATTTTTATAAATTTTATAGCTAAAAATGTTAATGTTAGTTCAAAATACTTAGAATATTTAACGCATAGTTATTTAGGAATGGATTTTGAAATTAAAGAAAGTATTGATAATCTATCAAATAATACTCCAGTTTTTAAAGAAGAAGCAAAACCTATTGTATATTTATATAACACACATCAAACTGAAAACTATCAATATAATAAACTTACTGGTTATAATATTGATTATTCGGTGATGTTTGCTAGTTATATTTTAGAATCTTACTTAAAAAATTATGAAATTGAAAGTGTAGTAGAAACAACTTCGATGAGTAAAGTGCTTAGTGAAAATGGATTAAAATATAAAGATAGTTATAAAGCAAGTCGCATTCTGTTAGAAAAAAGTGTTATTAATTATCCGACTTTAAAATATTTTATTGATTTACATCGTGATTCTTCGATTTATGAAAAAACAACTTGTGAATTTAATAGCCAAAAGTATGCAAAAATTTTATTTGTAATAGGTACTGAACATGAAAATTATGTTCAAAACAAAAAATTTGCCGAAATTTTAAATAAAAAATTAAAAGAAGTTAACCCTTGTTTGAGTAGAGGCATTATTGAAAAATCTGGGGAAGGAGTAGACGGTATATATAATCAAGATTTTAATGGTAATACTATACTTCTGGAAATTGGAGGACAATATAACGCAATTGATGAAGCAAATAATACATTAAAAGTTTTAGCTAGTATCCTTTATGAATATATTATGGAGGATGAATAATGAAAAAGAAAAAAAGAAATTGGTTTTTTAGAATTTTAACAGTTTTATTTATAATATATGTAGCGCTTTTTATATCTTTACATACTGGCTATTATGATAAAATGGTTCGAGATAAAACATTAATGACCGAAGAGATGCTTCGTGAATTTGAAAACGACGTAGCTAATAATGTAGTGATAGATCTAAAAGATTATTTACCACCTCAGGAAGATTATTCAAATTTTTTTACTAAAAGCGCTACAACGATTTCTTCTACTATTGGAAATCTACTAGATAATAAAGCACAGAACGTCTGGGAATTTATTAAATCTTTGTTTATTGGTTAGTTTTAGTGTATAATGTTAAGTGGTGAGAAAATGGATAAATCGCATATAAGAAATTTTTCAATAATAGCCCATATCGATCACGGTAAAAGTACACTTGCAGATCGCATTTTAGAAATTACAAATGTTGTATCTAAAAGACAAATGCAAGATCAAATGCTTGACAGTATGGATTTAGAAAGAGAAAGAGGCATAACCATTAAATTAAATGCTGTAAAACTTGATTATGTTTATAATGGTGAAAACTATACTTTAAACTTAATTGATACACCAGGACATGTCGATTTTTCTTATGAAGTTTCTCGTAGTTTAGCAGCTTGTGAGGGAGCCATTTTAGTTGTAGATGCTTCACAAGGTATTGAAGCGCAAACTTTAGCAAATCTATATTTAGCTATGGAAGATGATTTAAAAATTATTCCTGTAATTAACAAGATTGATTTACCTAATGCTGACGTACCAAAAGTTAAAGCTGAACTAATGAGTGTATTAGGCTTTAAGGAAGAAGAAATCTTGCTATGTAGTGGTAAAACGGGAGAAGGAGTAAAAGAACTTTTAGATGAGGTTGTTAATAAAATTGATCCTCCGAAAATTAATGTGGATTCTCCCACAAAAGCTTTAATATTTGATAGTTATTTTGATCCATATCGTGGCGTAGTTTTACTTGTTAAAATAGTTGATGGTAAAATTAAAGTTAAAGATAAAATAAAAATGATGGCTACAGGAGCAACTTTTGAAGTAACTGAAGTAGGAGTAAATATGATGGGAAACATTTCTTATCCTGAACTTACTTCCGGAATGGTTGGGTATGTATGTGCCGCGATAAAAGATATTGAAAAAGTAGCGGTTGGTGACACAATTACTTTAGAAAAAAATCCAGCATCGGAACCACTTGCTGGTTATAAAAAAATGAAGCCAATGGTGTTTTCGGGAATATTTCCAACTGAATCCAATCGTTATGATGAATTAAAAGAGGCGTTAGAAAAATTAAAGTTAAATGACTCTTCGCTAACAATTGAACCTGAAACTTCAGTAGCTTTAGGATTTGGTTTTAGGACTGGATTTTTAGGTCTTTTACATATGGATGTAATTTTAACAAGGTTAGAAAGAGAATTTAATTTAGATACAATTGCAACTTCTCCTTCGGTAGTTTATAAAGTTACACTTACTTCAGGCGAAGAAGTAGAGATAGATTCTCCTAATAAGATGCCTGATAAATCAAAAATAAAGAAAATTGAAGAACCATATATTTATACTAATATTATTACTCCATCAGAATATATTGGTCCAATTATGACCTTATGTCAAAATAAAAGAGGTATTTATAAAACTACAGAATATATTAATGAAACAAGAGTTAATATTCATTACGAAATACCTTTAGGAGAAATTGTTTATGACTTTTACGATAAATTAAAAAGTTCCACTAAGGGATATGCATCTTTTGATTATGAAATAACGGGATATAAAGAAAGTGATTTAGTAAAAATGGATGTTTTATTAAATGGTGATGTGGTTGATGCTTTATCTGTAATCGTTCATAAAGATTTTGCGTATTCAAAAGGTCGTTCAATTGTAAGTAAATTACGTGAAGTGATTCCAAGACAAATGTTTCAAGTGCCAATTCAAGCAAGTGTTGGTTCAAGTGTTATTGCTAGAGAAAATGTACCTGCTATGAGAAAAAATGTTTTAGCCAAATGTTATGGTGGTGACGTATCACGTAAGAGAAAATTACTTGAAAAACAAAAAGAAGGAAAGAAAAGAATGAAGATGGTAGGTTCTGTAGAAGTTCCTCAGGAAGCATTCTTAGCTATTTTAAGTGAGGATGAATAAGTATGGAAAAAATAGATATAAGAACTGATACTCAGTTTGCAAGAAAAGTAATAATGGTAGCATATGATTATATTACTGAGGGAGCGTCTTATCGAAAAATTGCTCCGATGTATGATGTTTCGTATGTTACTATTAAATCTTGGCTTGATAATTATTTGCCAAAAATTGATGCAGATCTATATGCTGAAGTTAGAAAAGCTGCCGAATCTAGAAAAGAGAAAACAATTGACGATGCTGAGGTTCGTCAAAGAGTAGCTCAAGCTGTAACCTTAATGGTTCAAGAGAATATGACGGTTAAACAAATTGCTGAACAGTTAGGTTCGACCGAATGGACAATTTATACCGATTTAGTAAGAAGATTACCAAAAATTCGTGAATTAAGTAGTGAATATTATGATATAGTAAGAGGGGTTTTATCTAATCATAGTATGTCTAATTCGCCATTTTTAAAAGAAGTAGATAATCTAGATAATGAAGAAAATTTGGAAGGCCCTTCTTTAAGATAAAGATATAAATAATGCGGTGGTAATATGCTTTCACAAGATAAAAAATCAGTTTATATTCATGTCCCATTTTGTAAAACAATTTGTTCTTATTGTGATTTTTGTAAGTTTTACGTTAATGAAAAATGGGTTAATGATTATTTAGAGGCTTTAGAAAAAGAAATTCAAGATCGTTATATGGATGAACCAATTTATACAATATATATTGGTGGTGGTACACCAAGTGCTCTTCCGCATTGGGCTTTAATAAAGTTATTAGACCTTATCAAAGTTTTTAATAAAGAAGAAAAAATAGAGTTTACTTTTGAATGTAATTTAAATGATATAAATGAAGATTTAGTTAAGTTATTGGTCAGTAAAGGTGTAAATAGGCTAAGTATTGGAATACAATCATTTAATAAAAATAATTTGACGTTTCTAAATCGTGAAGCTGATTATGAAGATGCTAAAGAGAAAATTTTAATTTGTAAAAGTAATGGTATAAATAATATTAATGTTGATTTAATATATGCTCTTCCTGATCAAACGTTAAGTTCATTAAAGAAGGATTTAAAACTAATGTGCTCTTTAGGAGTTAATCATATTAGCACTTATAGTTTAATGATTGAAAATAATACAATTCTTTCGCATCAAAAAATTGTCCCAATTGATGAAGTAATTGATGCTAAAATGTATAAACTAATTTGTACTTATTTAAAAAGACATGGATTTAAACATTATGAGATTAGTAATTTTGCACGTCCAGGATATGAATCTAAGCATAATTTAGTTTATTGGAATAATGAGCAATATTACGGCTTTGGTCCCGGAGCAAGTGGATATCTTGATAATATTAGATACGATAATACGCGAAGCTTAACTAGTTATATTCAAGGTAATTATATTTTAAATAAAGAAATATTAGGCTCAAAAGAACAAATGGATTATGAAATTATTTTGGGATTGAGAAAAACACAAGGAATAAATATTAAAGAATTTTATGATAAATATCACGTAAATATTCAAAGTAAATATAATATTGAAAGTCTTTTAGAATGTGAAGATTTGATATATAAAAATGGATATATTTTTATAAATCCTGATAAATTATATCTAATGAATGAAGTACTACTTAAATTAATTTAATAAAAAGGAATGGTTGAATGCTCAATAATTTAAAGGTAGTAAATGGTAGTATGAATCCTGTATTTAGATCTGATATTTTTGAATATCAGGTAGAAGTAGAAAAAGATGTATTAGCGTTAATCCTTGATTATGATGCTCCGAAAGATGCTGTAATTACTGTTTACGGCAATGATTATTTAACTGACGGAGAAAATCATGTTATTATTGAAGTTTATGAAAATGAATTGTTTACTTATACTTTAACAGTTTTAAAAGAAGAATCTCAAACTGTATCAGAATTTATAAATAGTTATGAAAAAGTAGAGGTATCTAAAGAAAATGCTTGGTTAAAAGACCTTATAACGCCAGGCATTTCTATTGTTTGTTTTATGGCAATTATTACACTTTTTTGCATTATCTTTAGAAAGAAATAATATTCTTTTTATAAGAGGGATGATAAATGTATAAATTGATTGCTCACAGAGGAAATAAGAAAAGTAGCAAAGAGAACACTTTAGCTGCTTTTTTTGATGCCGTAAATAGTAGTGACTATGTAGGCTTTGAATGTGATGTAAGACAGAGTAAAGACAACAAATTTGTAATTTATCATGATCCACTTTTTCAGGGCAAGTTAATTAAAAACTATTATTATCAAGATTTGAAAAAATATGATATTCCTTTGCTAGGGGATGTTTTAGATATAAAGACTGATAAAATTATAATGGTTGATATTAAAGATCCTTTTATCGATACAGAAAAATTAGTTAGGGAATTAAATAAGTACTCAGATAAAAAAATATATGTTATGTCTTTTTATGACAATGCTATTATAAAATTATTTAATGATAATCGTACATATAAGGTAGGTATTTTAAATTATGTCCTAAATACTGATGAAAAACATTTTAATTATGATTTTCTTTGTATTTTAGGGGCGATTAGTAATGACAAAATTATTAAAAACTATAAAATAAAAGGAAAAGAGTTGTTTATTTATGGTGTTAAAAAAACAAATTTAAAAGATTTTTACCCGTATTATATTGTGGATTAGTGTCAAAACTTAGGTTCTTAATTGTAAAAACAGCGTTGTTTGAGATATAATTACTATAGGTGATACAAATTGAAAATTATTATTAGTGCCGGAGGTACTGGGGGACACATATATCCTGCGATTGGTATTATCAATAAATTTAAAGCCAAAGAAAAAGATTTTGATGTGATATATATTGGAACCCATGATCGAATGGAAAAAGATATTATACCTTCTTTAGGAATTAAATATGAACCAATTGAAATTTATGGATTTAGCAAAACTAAATTGTTAAGAGATATTAAAGATATTTTTTTGATAAAAAAAGCTTATAATAAATGTAAAAAAATTATGGAAGAATTTAAGCCCGATGTTGTTATTGGTGTTGGAGGTTATGTAACAATGCCTGTGATAATGGCTGCGAAAGCTCTTAAAATTCCTACTGTAATACATGAACAAAATAGCATTCCTGGTAAGACAAATAAAGTATTAAGTAAAAATATTGATTTAGCTTGTGTTTCATATGAAAATAGTAAAAAATATTTTATGCAAGCTAAAAAAGTTGTTTATACGGGTAATCCATGCGGTGAAAATGCTTTAACAACAAAAAAAATACCAAAAGAAACTTTAGGTTTTAAGAAAGATAAAAAATTGCTTTTAATGGTTGCAGGATCTTTAGGTAGCCAGACAATTAATAATTATTTTTCTAAATTTTTATCGCAAATAAGTGAAAGTGACCTTTTCGAAGTTTTATATATTACTGGTAAGAGTCATTATGAATCTTTTATTCAAGATAAAACATTTTCTAAAAGTGTTAAAGTAATACCTTTTTTAGATAACTTATCTGGTTTATTTAGTGATGTAGATTTAATTATCTCTAGAGCAGGAGCGGGTACTATTTCGGAAATTTTAGCTATGGAATTACCGAGTATATTGATACCATCTCCTTATGTAGCTAACAATCATCAATATTATAATGCTCTAGATTTAAAAAACAAAAATGTAAGTATTTTAATTGAAGAGAAAGATTTAGATGCTAATCAATTATATAAAAAAGTTCAGTTATTATTAAGCCCTGATAATGAAGAATATTTACAAATGAAAAAAGAACTTACTAAGTTAGATATGAAAAATGCAGGAAGTGCTATCTATGAAAATATAAAGGAGATTTTAAAATGAAGCAATATGGTGAAGTAATCGAAAATGCTGATTTAAGAAATTATTCAACCCTTGGAGTCGGAGGAATAGTTAAGTATTTGGTTAAACCTAATACAGAAAATGATTTATGTAATTTAATTAAAGAATTAAGAAAGGAAAATATAAAATATATTATTTTAGGTAATGGTTCAAACGTTATTATTGATGATACTTATTTTGATGGAGTAGTTATTAGATTAGATAATTTAAAAGAAATTACTTTTGAAGACAACGAAGTAACAGCATCATGTGGAGTAATGCTTCCGATGCTTGTTAATGTTTGTTTACAAAAATCGTATGTTTCTTTGGCTTTTGCTTCGATGATACCTGGAACTGTTGGCGGTAGTGTTGTCGGTAATGCCGGTGCTTATGGCCACGAGATTATGGAATATGTAAAAAGTGTTAAAGTATTAGACAAAGAAGGAAATATTATTACATTACAAAGAGATAATATATCATATGGTTATCGGTATACCAGTTTAAAAGATAAATATATTATTTTAAGTGCTACTTTTATTTTAGAAAATGGTGATCCAATTAAAGAACTCGAAGAAATTAGAGAAAGAAATGAAAAAAGAATTGCAACCCAACCAATTGAAAAGAAAAATGTTGGAAGTATTTTTAGAAATCCTGAGGGAACATCATCTGGGAAATTAATTGATGAACTGGGTTTAAAAGGTTATCAAGTTGGAGGTGCTAAAATTAGCGAAAAACATGCTAATTTTATTGTTAATGAAAATAATGCTACATTTGAGGATGTAATAAACTTAATTAATTTAATTAAGGATAGAGTTAAAGAAAATTATGATATTAATTTAGTAGCAGAACCAACAATTATTAGATGGGAAGAAGTATGACAAAAAAGAAGAAGAGAAAATTAAGAATAAGCGGTTTAATATTAATACTATTAATTTTATATGTAATTGCAATGGCGGGATATTATCTTTTTACAATGCCCATTAAAAGGATTGTTGTAACTGGTAATAATCTTGTTAGCGAGCATGAAATAATATCAATGGCAAATATTAATGTTAAAACTTCTGTTTTTAAAGCAAGTTCTTCTTCAATTAAGAAAAAACTTAAAAATATTCCATTAATTAATGAAGTTGAAGTTAAGAAAAATATTTTTGGAACGATTACAATTCTTGTCAAAGAAAATAAATTATTATTTTATAATGTTTTAACAGGAAAGTTATATTTATCAAATGGAAGTACGACCGAAGAAAATAATAAGTATTTAGGATATCCAACGTTAGTCAACTATGTTCCAAGTGATATTATGGAAAATCTAGTAAAAGGTTTAAATAAGATTGATAGCGATGTCCTAGCGATGGTAAGTGAAATTGAATATAGTCCTGATAAATATAATGATGTAGTAATTGATAATGAAAGATTTTTATTGAGAATGAATGACGGAAATGTAGTTTTTATTAATATTGTTAATATTGAAAAACTTAATAAATATCAGACAATTTATGCTAGCGTCGGTAGCGGTGGAACTCTTTATTTAGATAGTAGTAGTAAAAATTATATTTTTGATAAAGATGGCGAAGATACAAAACTAGAGGATGGGAATAATGAAGACGAACTATAATGTTTTAATGAAAGATATCATAGCAAAAATTGAAGAAGGAAGGGTTCCTAGTATTTTACTTCATTCCTGTTGTGGTCCTTGTTCAACCGAGGTAATTGCTAGATTAACAAAATATTTTGATATTACAATTTTATATTACAATCCAAATATTGAACCTAAAGCAGAATATGAAAAAAGAAAACAGGAACAAATAAGATTTATTAATGAATTTAAACCTATTAATAAGCTTGAATACATGGATTGTGATTATGATAATGATGCTTTTTTAAAAATGGCGCAAGGACTTGAAACTGAGCCTGAAGGTGGTACAAGATGTCACCGATGTTATGAATTAAGACTTATGAAAACCGCTCAGCTTGGTAAAGAAAATAATTTTGATTATTTTGGAACTACGTTAACGGTTAGTCCATATAAAAACTCCGAAGTAATTAATCAGCTTGGAGAAAATATTGCTAATAAGTTAGGGATAAAATATTTATATAGTGATTTTAAAAAGGAAGATGGTTATAAAAAATCAATTGAATATTCTAAACAATATAAACTATATCGTCAGAACTTTTGTGGTTGTCACTTTAGTAGAGTAATTGGTATTGAAGAGTAAATGAGTGATCATTTACTTTTTTTGTGAAAAAATTTTTTCTTATGAAAAAGTAAAATAATAGGCTAATAGATTACGATAAATAGGCATAAAATGCTTGTATAAGCCTATGTTTTTTGATACAATACTTTTGGCAATGAAATTGCAAATAAACATTAATGTGGACTATGATCTTCGAGTGCCCGAAGAGGGTGAAGGTATAGGATGAAGCATTGAGGTGAAGTAACGAAGGAGGGAAAGAATTTTATGGCCGTAGTTTCAATGAGTTATTTATTGGAAGCTGGAGTTCATTTTGGACATCAAACTAAAAGATGGAACCCAAAAATGAAAGAGTATATTTTTAATTCAAGAGATGATATTTATATTATTGACCTTGAAAAAACTCAAAGTTTGTTAGAAGAAGCTTATGATGAAATTAAGACAATCGCTACAAACGGAGGAAAGTTCTTATTTGTAGGAACTAAAAAACAATCAGGAGAAGTATGTGTAGAAGAAGCTTTAAGAAGTAATTCTTACTATGTAACTGAAAGATGGTTAGGTGGTACTCTTACTAACTTTAGAACAATTAGAAGAAGAGTTAAAAGATTAGAAGAAATCGAAGAAATGGAAAAGAACGGTACTTTTGAAGTTCTACCTAAAAAAGAAGTAATTGGTATTAAGAAAGAATATGAAAAACTAAACAAATTACTTTGTGGTATTAGAGAAATGTCAAAATTACCTCAAGCTTTAATCGTTGTAGATCCTAAAAAAGAATACAATGCTATTCAAGAAGCTAGAAAATTACGTATCCCAGTATTTGGTGTTGTAGACACTAATGGTGATCCTGATCTAGTTGATTATGTAATTCCTGGTAATGACGATGCTGTAAGAAGTATTAAAGTGTTACTTGGTGTACTTACAAATGCTATTTGTGAAGCAAATGGTCTAGAAATGGTTGATTACGTTTCTGAAGATGATAAAAATAAAGCTAAAGAAAAAGCTTCAATGGAAGATGTTATGAAAGACGAAGCTAGTGTTAAAACAGCAAAAGCTGAAAAAGCTAATGACGTTTATACAGTAACTGATATCGTTGAAGAAGAAACTACAGAAGAAGTTGATTATGCTTCAAAAACTTTAGCGGAATTAAAAGCTATTGCAAAAGAAAAAGGCGTTAAAGGTTATTCTACAATGAAAAAAGAAGACCTTATTAATGCAGTAAAGTAGGTGTAACATGGAAATAACTGCGAGTTTAGTAAAAGATTTAAGAGAAGTTACAGGCGCTGGAATGATGGATTGTAAAAAAGCATTAAGCGAATGTAATGGTAATATGGATGAAGCTGTTAATTGGTTAAGAGAAAAAGGTATTGCTAAATCAGCTAAAAAAGAAAGTAGAATAGCTGCTGAAGGTCTTGCTAACATCTATGTTGATGGTAATAATGCTGTTATCGTAGAAGTAAATAGTGAAACAGATTTCGTTAGTAAAAATGAAGAATTTAGAGCGATGATTGATACTATTGGAAATACTATTCTAGCAAGTGATGCAACAACTTTAGAAGAAGTTAACGCTCTTGCTTGTGAAGAAGGAACAATTGCAGATTTAGTTATTGCTAAAACTGCTAAGATTGGTGAAAAATTATCTTTAAGAAGATTTGCAAAAGTTACAAAAGAAGATAATGAAAGCTTTGGTTCTTACATTCATATGGGTGGTAAAATTGCAGTTTTAACAGTTATCAAAAATGCTTCAGAAGAAATTGCAAAAGAAGTTGCAATGCAAGCTGCTGCGATGAAACCATTATATGTATTTATAGAGGAAGTTCCTGCTGATGTACTAGATGCTGAAAGACAAGTTCAAAAAGAAATTGCTATCAATGAAGGCAAACCTGCTGACATCGCAGAAAAAATGGTTGAAGGAAGAATAAAAAAATATTACAAAGAAATTTGTCTTGCTGAACAACCATTTATTAAAGATGGAGATATCTCTGTAAGTAAATATGTAGCTAACAATGGTGGAGAAATAAAATCAATGGTTCGTTATGAAGTAGGCGAAGGAATGGAAAAAAGAAATGATAACTTTGCTGAAGAAGTAATGAATCAAGTTAATGGAAATTAATTTATAAATTGACACTTGAATATTCAGGTGTCTTTTTTTTGCCTAAGAAATATGGTAAAATTAAACTGGTGAAAAAATGAAAAAAAATAAAATATGGATTTTTAAAAGTACAAAACAAATGATTGTTTCAATAATTTTATTTTGTTTATTTATGTGGGGATTTATTTATTTTGGTTCAAAAGATTATAAAGTAAATGAAATATCTGATAGTGAAAAATTTGTAAGTGAACATAAAGAAGTTGTTGAAGATAATATCTTTAGTTATATAAATAGTAGTGATGCATATACCTATGTAAGACAAGAAGATGTATTATTGCTTTTTGGAATACGTAATAGTGATTGGGTAGGTTATTATGCTAACATTTTAAATGAAGTTGCTAAAGAAGTAGGTATTAGTAAAATTTATTATTATGATATAACAGATGATCGAAATGATGCTAATGCTACTTATGAAAGTATCGTATATTATTTAGATGATTATGTAACGCATTTAGATGATGGAAAAGTAAATTTATATGGGCCTACGCTTTTAATAAAAAAAGATGGAGTAATAACTTATTTTGATGATGAAACAGCAATAATTAAAGGAACATTAAGTGCCGAAGAATATTGGAATAATTATCAAATAAATTTAAAAAAAGCTAATTTAAAAGTGGCTTTACAAGATTTTATGGGAAGTGAATAAAATGGGAAAATATGATAATATTAAAGCTTTTTTGTTTTTTTTAGTAATATTAGTTTTTATTTTCGGTGGATTTATTCTAATGAAAAAAAGTACATATTCTAATTCTACGAATCAATCTAGCATTGATACTGAAATAGTTAGCGATATTAGATTAGATGAATCTAAAGATTATATTTATTATAGTGATGTGGAAGAAATTGCTCATGAATTAGATGTTGAATTTAAAACTATTAATCTAAATTTTAAAGATAAAAATGATATTGCAAAAATGTTAAATGATGAAACTATTCAGCTAAAACAAACACTTACATATGATGATGCAATTATAGATGCGCCATATGACCATTTAGTTAGTGTAAAATATAAAATTTATTCGGTATATACTTATGGTAATTATCTATCTTTAGTTGTGGATTATTATGAATACCAATATGAAACATTAGTTTCTTATTTATCGACAAAAACTTATGTCTTTGATAAAAATACCGGAGAATTAATTCCTACAGATAAATTATTAAGTACATATAATTTAACTAAAGATGTAGTATTAAACAAGATTAAAGCACATATTGAAGATGAAGATATTGCTAAATCAGAAGAACAGTTAGATAGTGCTGCAACGGTAGACAGAATTACTGAACTTCCTTTATTTGTAGATAAAATAGGGCGTTTATCAATATCAATTCTTGTAAAAAGTGATCAAAAAGATTATAATGAAGTTATAATATTAAGTTAAGGAGAAACAAAATGGATACTGAAAACAAAATGAAAAAGGCTTTAGAAAGCGTTATTCAAAGATTAACTACAATTAGAGCTGGACGTGCTAATCCAGCGTTAGTAAATGGAATAATGGTAGAATATTATGGGGTGCCAACACCGCTACAAAGTTTAGCTAATATAACTGCTCCTGAAGCAAGACAATTATTAATTAAACCGTTTGATCGTAGTTGTGTTAAAGATATTGAAAAAGCAATTCAAGAAGCAAATATTGGTATTAATCCTACCAATAATGGAGAAATGGTAATTTTAACAATTCCTGAACTTACTGAAGATCGTCGTAGAGAATATGTTAAACTTGCAAAAAATATTGGCGAAGAAGGAAAAGTTGCTTTAAGAAATATTCGTCAAGAAGCAAAAGAAGATATTACTGCTGCTAAATATCCTGAAGATGAAGAAAAACTTTATCTAGAGGATTTACAGGAACAAATTGATAAATATAATAAATTAATTGATGAAGAAATTAAGAAAAAAGAAACTGAATTAATGGAAATTTAGAATGAATAAATTATCAAAAATTTTTTTAGCAATAATTATTGCGCTCATCTTTATTATATTTGTTTTAGCTATTAGTAATAAAAAAGATGATGAAGTAGAATATGATATTTCAATGATGAATGAAGTTAATGTTAATGATGTTTTAGACATGTTTGATAGTAAAAAAACTTATGTGTTATATGTTGGGCGTAAAAGCTGTGATGTATGTGTAGATATGTTACCAGCTTTAAATGCTGCGCAAAAGAAAAATAATTATATTACTCAATACTTAGACATTGAAAAAGTAGATCGTTCTTCTTCACAGTGGTATGATCTTGTAGATAAATTAACAATGAAATCAACTCAAACAACTACTGAAGATGGTTCTGGTGAGGAGATTACAGAAAGTTATGGTTATTTTTTACATAATTATGGTTTTACACCTACAATTATTGTAATTAAAGATGGTAAACAAACGGCTGGATCTATAGGTGGTTCTGAACCACAATTGTTGATTGATTGGTTAACGAACAAGGTAAGTTAAAGTGCTAAAAATAGCACTTTTTTTGTCTAATAAATTATTTATGGATGTAATTTAGTTAGTAGTTTGATATGATAATAAAAAAGGTAGGTAATTAAATGAAAAAATATATTTTATTAATATTGTGTATGTTTTTATTATCCGGATGTAAAAAGGAAAATAATAAAGAAACTCTTTTACCAGAAACAATTGATGTAGAACTTTCTGATTTGGAATATAATCGAATATCTTCACTAATTGATTTACTTCCTTTTGATGTAGAATCTTTAAATGTAAAGGAATTTACAAATCAAGATAAATTGAATTTGGCTTTTGCGTTATTAAGATATGAAAATACTGGCGAAAATCATGTTGTCGCTGATTATTCAATAAATAAAACCACTATAACAGAGATTTTAAAAAAGTATTTTGGTAAAAGCATCACAGTAAAAATGGAAAATTATATGTGTGAATATTGTCCTAATGAAGTACTATATGCATATAATGAAAATACTGAAGAATTTGAATATACATATCATGGGCATGGATATTCTAGTGTTAATCATATTAATCATATAGTTAGTACTAAACAAAGAGGTAATCAGTATTATATAGAAGTAGTAAAAATTTTTGCAGGCCCTGTATCAGATATTTGGTTTGATTTTCCGACAAAATTATATAAAACTGCAGCAGATGCTTATAATGCTTCTAATATGATTATAGATATTAAAGGGGATAATGAATATTGTTATTATGATTCATCTTGGGGCGGTACCAATTGTGATTTAGAAAAAGTAGCTAAAAGTAAAGCTGAATTATTTAATACGTATGTATATACATTTAATATTGAAGATGATGCGGCAATATTTAATGATTTTAAATTAAAATAAAAAAGGCGATTAAAAATCGTCTTTTTCTATGCTTCTTCGATAAAGTGATCACTCTTATGCGGCTCATCAAATAGAAGGTTTGGGTATCCTTGTTGTCTTAAGGCTTCATAAGTAACTATTGCAACACAATTTGATAGATTTAATGCTCTTACATTGGCAGTCATTGGAATACGCATACAATGATCCAAATGAGGCTTTAATAATTCAGCAGGAATTCCTGTACTTTCTTTACCAAAAATAAAGTAGATATTTTCATCTTTATTAGAGTAGTCAAACGTATCATGAGGTTTATGTCCATAACGGGTAAAGTAGTAAAAAGTTCCTTTGTTTTTCTGATAAAAATCATCGATGTTTTCATATACGACATATTTACATTTATCAATATAATTAACCCCGCATCTTTTTACTGTTTTATCATCGAGTTTAAATCCAAGCGGTTTAATCAAATGTAACTTAGAATTGCTAGCAATACAAGTTCTCATAATGTTACCAGTATTTTGTGGTATTTCAGGTTCAAATAATACTATATTAATCATATATTCTTAACTCCATTTAAAAAGCCATTACTGGCTTAATTTTTCATATTCATATTCTTCGAGTAATTCTGTAAATTCATTGATATCAAATACTTGATTATTATTAAGAATTACACTTTCAAGCTCGTTGTTTTTAAAATATAAAATACAAGGACTATTTTTAATTCTAGTTGTATTGAAAGTATCATTTAATTTTGTATAAATATTTTCATCATCTTGATAATCGGTAATATTGATATAGTAGAATTCATCTTTTAAGCCATAGTTGTCAATTGCTTTTTTTAGTTTCTTTTCTAGTTTGTAAACATCTTCATCATTATTATAAGAAATATAAACAAAGTATTCGCTTGGTGATTCTTTTAAAACCTGAACGATTTCTGTTATATCTTTAATTTCATAGTTTACAGTATTTGAAGTAACTAAATAACTTGTCATTAGTTTTTCAGTTTGTTTTACCTTGTACCAACTAATAAAGTACCAAGCAAGTAGAATAACCGCTAAAAAAATTATTAATCCGTAAATATAGTTTTTAGCAGGTGTATATTTACTATTTTTAGTCTTTTTTTGCATCATTCATCACCATCCTTATTTTATCAAATTATAAATTTAAAGTAAATGTTAAACAAAGTTTACAATTTTATTCTGCATTATTATCTTGCATTTTTATTAAAACTTCTCGAGGCTTAGATCCGTTTTGAGGACCGATAATACCACGGGCTTCTAGTAAATCAATAATTCTTGCAGCACGATTGTATCCAAATCTAAATCTTCTTTGAATTAATGAAGCGCTTATTTTTCCAGTTTGAACTGCAAATTCAACAATTTCATCATACATTGGATCATCATCGCCACCTTCGCTATTAGAACTTCCTGAAGAAGAGGAGTGGATATCTTCACTAGTAAATTCTTCGTTGTATTTAACGGTTGCTTGAGTTTTACAATATTCAATTAATTTGCTAATTTCAGCGTCGGAAATAAAGCAACCTTGAATTCTTGTAGGAACGCTTTCTCCCATTGGAGCATATAACATATCCCCACGGCCTAGTAATTTTTCAGCACCAGCAGCATCCAAAATAGTTCTAGAATCGATTGACGATGATACTGCAAAGGCAATTCTCGAAGGAATATTGTTTTTAATTACGCCAGTGATAATATCTGTTGATGGTCTTTGAGTAGCCACTATTAGATGGATACCAGCTGCTCTAGCCATTTGTGTAATTCTCATAATTGAATCTTGAACTTCTTTTGATGCTACTAACATAAGGTCAGCAAGTTCATCAATTATTACTACAATATATGGCATTTTTGCCAATTTATTATCAGGATGTTTTTTATTTTCTTTTTCAATCCAATCATTATAACCAGCTATATTTTTAAATTCTTTTTCTGCGAATAATTCGTAACGATTTTCCATTTCGCTAACAATCTTTTGTAATTTAGCATTAGCTTTTTTAGGATCAGTAACTACCGGACAAAGTAGATGAGGTGTTCCATTATAATTTGAAAGTTCAACTTTCTTTGGATCAACTAATACAAGTTTTACTTCGTTAGGTTTGTAGCGCATTAAAATTGAAGCGATAATACTATTAATACATACTGATTTACCAGAACCAGTAGAACCGGCAACTAAAAGGTGCGGCATTTTTGCAAGATCGGCTAAAATAGATTTTCCCATAATATCTTTACCAAGAGCAACTAAAATTTTGTTTTCGCTTTTAGTACTAGCGGTACTTTCTAAAACTTCCCTGATGCCAACGCTAGCGATTTCACGATTAGGAATTTCAATGCCAATAGTATTTTTCCCTGGAATCGGAGCTTGAATTCTTACATCTTTTGCAGCCATTGCTAAGGCTATTTCTTTATTAATATTTGTAATTCTATTTACTTTAGTTCCATTAGGCACAGTAATTTCATATTCTGTAACTGCTGGTCCAATATGGATTTCGACAACTTTACCTTTGATTTCAAAATCATTTAAAACTCTTTCTAAAGTTTCTTGGTTACTGCGAATAAATGCTTCTTCACTGTTAGTTTTGTTCTTTGGCGTCGGAGTAAGCAAATCAAATTTTGGTAAACGATAATTTGAAGTATCAACGTCTTCTTCTTTGGTATCAACATCAAAGGATTCTTGTTTAATTACTGGTTCGGTATTAATACTTTTAAGTTCATCAATACTAGTAATGACAATTTTATTATCTTTTTCTTTAAATTGTTCTTTTTCAGGTCCTCCTTGGTTAGGAGCGCCAGTTTGTTTTATTCCAACTAATTCATCGCCTTCAACTATAAATTCTTTATGTTCTGCAAAATTACCTGAAGCTGTTTTCTTTCTTTTAAAGATTGAAATCAGTTTCTTAAATAAATCAGCAAAAGTTATATTAAAGGCCAATATTACCGCAAATATTCCTACTATTATTAGAAAGACGATAGTACCGGTTTTATCAAAACAAGCAGCACAAAGACCGATTAAAGCAGAACCAATAATTCCACCTCCGATTACAATTGTGTTATCGCCGCTTGATAAAAGCTGTCCATTACTTGTTATAGTACCAATTCTTTCCATGTAATTTTCATAAGTTATGTTAAACAATTCTTTATAATCATGGGTTTTATCTAAAAATTCAAAATGTGCTAGTGTTAAAATAATTAAAATTATTAAATAAATCCCAATTAACTTTTGTGTAAAAAAATTGGGAAGTTTCCTTTTAAATAGACTATAGCCACCTAAGTAAATAAGGGCTAAGAGAATAATAAACCAATATTCTCCTGCTAAAAACATTGCGAATTCTTCGATAAATAATCCTACTGGTCCGAAACAGGCTAAACCGCATATTCCGATTAAAATAAGAATTAATCCAACGAATTCTACACTATATGAAAAACCTTGTGTGGTTTGTTTACTTTTCTTTTTCTTTGCCATTTTATCTTCACCATAACAATTATATCTTAAAATGATGTATTTGCAAAGATATATTACTAATAAATTCCTAGACAAAAACGACCTTTTTCCTTATAATTATTGGAGGTGAGAGAAGATGAATATTGAAGATTATAATTATAATTTACCTGAAGAGTTGATTGCTCAAACACCGATAAAAAATCGTAGTGAATCAAGATTATTAGTAATGGACCGGAAGACAGGTGAAATTGAAGATAAAATATTCAAAAATATAAAAGATGAGTTAAATAAAGGTGATGTGTTAGTACTTAATGATACAAAAGTTTTACCTGCACGAATTTTTGGTAATAAAATTGATACAAATGCTCATATTGAAGTTTTGCTTTTAAAGAATATTGAAAAAGATGTGTGGGAATGTTTGTCACGACCTTTTAAAAGACTAAATGTAGGTACCAAAGTTAAATTCGGAGATAAACTTATAGGTGAAGTTATTCAAAAAAAAGAAGAAGGCATTATATTAATAAACTTTAGTTACGAAGGAATATTTATTGAAATAATTGAAGAGTTAGGATTAATGCCGCTTCCACCATATATTCATGAATCATTAGAAGATCAAACTAGATATCAAACTGTTTATGCTAAATATTTAGGTAGTGCTGCAGCTCCTACAGCAGGATTACATTTTACGCATGAACTTTTAGAGGAACTTGAGAAAAAGGGTGTTGAAATTTTATATGTAACATTACATGTTGGATTAGGTACATTTAGACCAGTTCAAGAAACAGATATTACAAAACATGTAATGCATACGGAACATTACAAAATGACTAAAGATGTTGCAGATAAACTTAATAAAGCAAAAGCTGAAGGTAGAAATATTTATGCTGTAGGAACGACTTCTACAAGAACGTTGGAGTCTATTATGTGTAAATATAATAAGTTTGTTGAATGTGAGGAAGATACTAGTATTTATATATATCCTGGTTATGAATTTAAGGCAATTGATGGACTAATTACTAACTTTCATTTACCTAAAAGTACACTTTTAATGTTAGTTAGTGCATTTAGTACTAGGGATTATATTTTAAATGCTTATGCGCATGCAATCGAAAGTAAGTATCGTTTCTTTTCATTTGGAGATGCCATGTTAATCAAATAAAAAAGATAGAAATTTCTATCTTTTTATTCTTTCTAAAGCCCACATATCATCAGGTGCATCTGTTAAAACATTACAAAGCTTTTTTTCATAATGAATTAAGTATGGATCATACAATCTAAAGTTTAAAAAACATAATTCTTTTATTTCATCCATTGTGTTTCCGGATTCATAGGCTTCCAAAAAATATAATTCTGGATCTATCATTTTAATATAAAAATAAACTTTTTCTTCAGGTGTTACTGCTGTATAACGACCGTTTGATGTAATCATTTTTTCCGCAGTAAATGTCATTAGTGATAATAATCCACAACTTTTATTATTAAAAAAAGTTCGCCAATGATTAACCGCTTCATCGAGCGCTTGCATTTTAGTTTCATCTAGATTAGCAAAGTTGCTTGATTGCATTAATCGATAAAAACGCATAATAGTATTTTTGTTTGGTGGTTGAATCATAAAAATATCCCCTTTTTGATAGTTGAATACTATAAATTAAAATAGGTATTTTGTCAAGTCTGTGCTATAATCATGATGAAAGGAAATTCCTTATGAAAGTAGAATTTAAATTAAATTATAAAGATCAAAATACAGATGCAAGACTAGGTACAGTTTCTTTTAATGGAAAAGAGTATCCAACGCCGATGTTTATGCCTGTTGGAACTGAGGCGACAGTTAAAACTTTAAGCCCCGAAGAATTAAAAGAAATAGGTAGTGGAATAATATTAGCTAATACATACCATTTATGGCTTCGCCCTGGGGAAGATATTGTGCAAAAAGCTGGAGGATTACATAAATTTATGAATTATGATGGTCCGATTTTAACTGATAGCGGTGGTTTTCAAGTTTTTTCGCTAGCTAAACCAAAAGATATCAATGAACAGGGAGTTAAATTTAAAAACCATTTAAATGGTGATAATTTATTTTTAACTCCTGAAAAGTCAATAGATATTCAAAATAAACTTGGTAGTGATATTGTAATGAGTTTTGATGAATGTATTAAATGGCCAAGTGAATATAATTACGTTAAAGAATCGGTAGAAAGAACGCTTCGTTGGGCAAAAAGAGGAAAAGATGTCTTTAACAATAAAAATCAAATTCTCTTTGGTATTGTGCAAGGTGGAGAATATGAAGATTTAAGAAGACATTGTGCAAAAGAGCTTGTTAAAATGGATTTTGATGGCTACTCAGTTGGTGGAACATCAGTTGGTGAAGACAAGCTTACAATGTATAAAATGGTAGAATACTCTACGAAATATTTGCCTGAAGATAAACTAAGATATCTTATGGGCGTAGGAGATCCAATCGATTTAATTGAAAATGTAATGCGCGGAATTGATATTTTTGATTGTGTATCGCCAACAAGATTAGCTCGCCACGGGCATGCGTATACCAAAAATGGAAAAATAAATATTAAAAATAGTAAGTATAAAGAATGTTTTGAACCTGTTGATAGTAACTGTGATTGTTATGCTTGTAAAAATTATACAGCTGCATATATACGCCATTTAATAACCGCTGGAGAGACTTTTGGTGCAAGACTTCTTTCAATTCATAATATTAGATTTTTAACTAATTTAATGGAGCAAATTAGAGAAAACATTAAAAACGGAACTTTAAAAGAGTTTAGAGACGAATTTATTCTTAATTATTATGGAGAGGGTTATGAATACAAATAAAATTGTTATTTATATTACAATAATTGCAATTATAATTATTGTGGGCTGTCCAACTTTTTATAAAGTTATTAAAGAAAATCATCGAAAGTTATATGTTGTAACTAATAAACTAGTTATAGAAGCAGCGCAACGCTGTTATTATGAAAAACAATGTGAAAGTAATAAAATTACATTAAAAGAGTTATATGAGAAAAAATTCTTAGAAGAAAATATTATAGATCCTGTTACTAAAATTGTATATGATGAAAATTCTTATATTGAAATAAATGAAAAAGATTCTACTTTTTTCCCGAAGGAGTAGAATCTATTTTTTTGTTTTTACCCATTGTAGCCCCAACAATACTTATAAAAAGAAGGGCTAAATAATAAAATAAAGTGGCTAAAGATAAACTGGTATGAAAAAAGATTAATGTGATTATAAATAAAATGCCTATCATAATACCGCCAGTAATAAGACCCTCTAGTAAGCCTTTTTTATTAGTGTTTTTCCCTCGTTGCAGTCCATAAATAAAGAATATAATAATATTTAAAATTAAAAGAATAATCTTACTTAAGGATGAATTTAATCCCATTAAGTTAAATAAGCCTATAATAAAGGAGATTAGAATTTCCAAAAGTATGAAAATGCCAAATGTTTTAGCAATAGTTAAGACCTTTTTTATATAAATCACCTAATAAAGATTATGTAATGATTAAAAAAATATGATTTATTACATAATACTTATAGGTGATATGATGCAATTATTTAGTGTTATTATAAGAACAATCTTTTTTTATATTTTTATTACGATTTCTTATCGACTAATGGGAAAAAGGGAGATTGGTCAGCTAGGGGTTATTGATTTAATTGTTTCAATTTTAATTGCAGAAATGGTTGCGATATCGATTGAAAATACCGAAGATCCTATGTATTTAACAATTGTTCCCTTAGTAATTTTAGTTGTATTAGAAATAGGCCTTGCTTATGCTTCGGTAAAGAATCAAAGAGTAAGAGTTTTGTTAAATGGAAAACCTTCTTTAATAATTAGTAACGGAACAATAAATTATCATGAAATGATAAAGCAAAGATATACTTTAAATGATTTGTTACTGTCATTAAGACAAAAAGAAATAAAAGATGTAAGTCAGGTAGAATATGCCTTTTTAGAACCTAATGGAAAACTTTCGATATTTAAGTATAGTCCATTTAAGATTAAAGGTAATTATCCAATGCCTGTGATTTTAGACGGTCATGTTCAAGAAAGTACTCTTAAATATTTAAAGAAAGATCGTGATTGGCTTGATAATATTTTACTTAATGAAGATGTAAAATTAAATGAGGTTTTCTATGCCTTTTATAAAAAACAAAAGATTTTTATCATAAAAAAAAGTGGAGTTTAATCCACTTCCATAAAACGATATTCTTGATCAGCAGTAGGATATTTTTCTTTATCAACTTTTGATGCAAAGTTTTCATAAGGTCTTACCCAGATCTTACCATCATGGTTTGACTGATAAATAACTAATTTTTTTTGTTCTCCTTTTTCATCGACTTCTTCGCTAGAATAGCCAATATGTAAAACCTTGTATACATTTCCTTTAAAATGTCGGTATGTTTTATTTGCTTTAATTTCTCTCATTTTTTAATCACCTAGTAACATTATACATTTAATGCTTTAAAATATCTATATTTTATTGTATAATTAATTTTAGAAAGTAGGGTTGATAAATATGAAAGCCTTATGCGTAGGACGAAGTAATTATAATTTTTATTCACTAGTTGATTCACTTGAAAATACTGAAAATGTTAAAGAAATAAATGAAGTAGTGGAGTGTGCTGGTGGAAGTGGTGCTACTGCTGCTTATGCTCTTGGAAAATTTGGGGTAGAAACTTATATTGGCTCAGTTGTTGGTGATGATACTTTTGGAAATCTAGTAAGAAAAGAATTAGAAAAAGTAGGAGTTCATACTGAATACATGGAAACAGCTTATGATAAGCGAACAACACTTTCATTAACAATGATTAAGAAGGATACCAAAGAAAAAAATGGATATAATATAGCTAAAGAAAATCTAATGCTTAAGAAAACCGAATTTCAAATGGATCCAGATTTAGTTTATAGTGATGGTTATGATTATGGTGCTTCTTTAGCGGCTTTTAATAAATATTCTAGTAAAACAACAATAATTAATGCTAAAGTTTGTACACAAGAAATGGTTGAGTTATGTAAGTATTGTAAATATATTATTGCGCCACGGGAATTTGCTGAATGGGTAAGTGGTACAAAGATCGATTTTGATAATCCGGGATCTTTAGTAACTGTTTTTTCAAATTTATTAAAACGTTTTTATAAAAAAGAAATTATTGTTACATTAGGAAATAAAGGCGCATTATATATTTCAAATAATCAAATTAAAGTAATGCCAGGATTAACGGTTGAAGTTCAAGATAATACGAATGCTGGAGATGTTTTTGGAGGAGCGTTTGCTTATTCTTTATTACAAGGATATGATTTAGAAAAAGCAATTACTTTTGCTAATATTGCCGGTGGTTTATCAGTGTCAAAAGTTGGAATGGTAGAATCTGTACCTGACATTAGTGATATTATGATTTATTTTAATCAAAAATATGGTAATGCTACAGCAGAAACATCTCAACAAGCAAATACTGAATCTCAGGCTCCCCAACAATGATAATTATTACTAAAAAAACGCCAATTTTAGATTTGCACGGTGAAATAGAGGCTATGGTTGAAGTGTTAATTAATGAATTTATTAATGATAATGTCAAAATGAAGCATAATGCAGTTTTAATTGTTCATGGAAAGAGTACTAATATTTTAACCAAAGAAGTTCATCGAGTTTTACAAGAAAATAAAAAGGTTAAATCTTTTAAATTAGATAATTGGAATTTAGGTCAAACAATTGTCGAACTTAAGATTTGACTTTTTTTTATTTTGCGGTAAAATAGATAGCACAAAAACGGAGGGGTTTTATGAGAGATTATCGTTATGAATTTAAAAATAATTGTTTAACTTGTAAAAAATATGACATTTATGATAAAGGGAGCATAACAGTTCGTGGTTATCGTTGTAAAAGATTACAACGTCAAATGGCTTTAGATGAACATTGTTATCAACATGATTTTGATGCTGCAAGAGGTAATAGTACCCTTGATGATGCTGTAGAATATCTTTTAAGAAGGGGATATGACCCACGTCCTGATTGCTATGTTACAACTGCTATTTGTGATATTATAGGCTTATCACATGATTGCGAATATATTTCAAGTTTTCGTCAAATGCGAGATGAATATATGTCTACATTTGAAGAAGGAAAGAAACAAATAGTAGCATACGATGTTTATGGAGTTCAAATTGCTAATCGTTTACTTGCAGATTATGCTAATCCTGAAACAAAAGAAACAACAGAGAAAAAGGTTAGAGAAGTATTAATTCCCGGATTTTTGGATCCAGTAAATGAAATGGTTAAAAACGGCAATTTTGCTATGGCAATGTATACATATTTTCAAATGATTAGTACGTTATCACAAAGTTATAATATTAATTATGTGGTGCCAACTGAAGGACAAGAATTAGAGCTTGAACCTGAAGGGTATACTAGAAAATTAACCGTTGAAAACGCTTAAAAAGGCGTTTTTTTAATTTTTCTTGACAAATATTTTCTCTTGGTAGTATAATTTAATCCCATCGTGGGAAGACTATAATTAGACACAAATTTGACATTTACAAACAAATGTGCTATACTTATTGTAATTAAGGGGGTAAATAATTATGAAAGGATACGTTTTAGATTACGTTAACGAAAACGAATTTAGAAAATTAGAAAGGGCATTAAAGAAATATAATATGATGGCATTTAAGAAGTTAAACTTCGAATATTATCCATCTATTAGAAATGGTAAATTTCTTGGTGAATTAGTTTCCAGTAATAAGAAAAATGGTACAGAGACTTATGAATTAAAATTACCAAGCGATAAACTTTTTGCTCAAATTCACGGTGAAGTTAAATTAATTTATACTATTCATAAAAAAGAAGGCATTGCGATGTTAGAAACATTAACTCCTGAAGATATTTTATTAGAAGGTCACAGAAGTGAGCTTACTACTTATAAAGGAATCATGATTTCTAAAGAAAATGCTTCTAAAGATATGTTCAAAATTGATTTATTAAACATGATTCAAGGAAAATAAGACAATTAGTCTTATTTTTTTGTTGATTTTTAGTAGTAAATATAATATAATTGTTTTGTCGCAAATGATGTGGGCCTCTAGCTCAGTTGGTTAGAGCACTCGGCTCATAACCGATCGGTCATAGGTTCGAGTCCTATGAGGCCCACCAATGCGGGTGTGGCGGAATTGGTAGACGCGCTAGACTTAGGATCTAGTGGATTGCTCCGTGGGGGTTCGAGTCCCTTCACCCGCACCAAATTGTAAAATTCAGGAAGAAATTCCTGTTTTTTAGTGCTTTAAATAGTTGTGATATAATATTTTATAGATATGAAAGGTATGCTTTATGGAATATAAAATTATTAATGGCGCAATATCCTTTGGAACTAATACAATTTTAGAAGAAATTAATTTTGAAATATTAAATAATGATAAAATTGCTATTGTAGGAAGAAACGGGAGTGGAAAAACTTCTTTATTAAAAGCAATTGTAGATAATGAGATGTTAGAGACTGGATTAGGTAAAGAAAATCTTCAGATAATTAAAATAGGTAAACCTTCAATTGGTTATCAACAGCAGCATGCTTTTAATGATTTGAATATCACTTTACTTGATGAAATATTAAAAGTTTATGAGCCAATCATAAAATTAAAAAATAAAATCGATAAAATAGAAAAAGATTTAGAACACAGTGCAACGATAAAAACGTTGGAAGAATATACAAAGTTATTAGATAGATTTAAATTAAATGGTGGATATGAATATCAAAAAGAATATGAAGTTGCTTTAAATAAATTTGGTTTTACCAAGGAAGATAAAAATAAAAAATTATCAGAGTTTTCTGGTGGACAAAGAACAAAAATATCTTTTTTAAAATTATTATTAAGCAAGCCAGATATTCTTCTCTTAGATGAACCTACGAATCATTTAGATATTTCGACTGTTGAGTGGCTTGAAGAATATCTAAGTACATATCCTAAGGCTTTAGTAGTAGTTTCTCATGATAGAATGTTTTTAGATAAAGTTGTTAATAAAGTATATGAAATAGAGTATTCTTCCTTAACAAAATATAAAGGCAATTATACATCTTTTGAAAGACAAAAGAAAATGAATTATGAAAAACAGTTAAAAGATTATGAGTATCAACAAAAAGAAATAAAAAGATTAAGAGAAATAGCGGAAAGATTTAAATACAAACCCAGCAAAGCTTCAATGGCAATGTCTAAACTAAAGAAAATAGAACAAATGCAAATAATTGATAAGCCGCAAAAGAGTGATGTCAAAAATTTTAATGCAGGTTTGCAAGTGAAAAATGAAAGTGGTAATACTGTTTTGACGGTCGGAGATTTAGAAATTGGTTATAATAATATGCCTATTTCAAAAGTATCTTTTGAATTATTCAAGGGACAAAAGATTGCAGTGATTGGTGAAAATGGTAAAGGCAAATCAACTCTTATTAAAACTTTGATGGGAATTGTTCCCAAAATAAGTGGTAAATTTACATATGGTTACAATGTGCAAAAGGAGTATTTTGATCAACAAATTGAGTTTATTAATGAAGAAAATACCATTTATGAGGAATTTGAACAAACTTTTCCAAATATGGAACCTGTTCAAATAAGAAAAACATTAGGAACTTTTTTATTTAATGGCGAAGATGTTTTTAAAAAGATTAATGTTTTATCTGGGGGTGAGAAAGTTCGTTTAGGATTGTGCAAAATATTTAAAAAGAATCCAAATTTTTTACTTTTAGATGAACCTACGAATCATTTAGATATATTAGGTAAAGAAAATCTTGAGGAAATTTTACTTAATTATAATGGTAGTGTTTTATTTGTATCTCATGATCGTTATTTTATCAATAAAATAGCTGATGCACTTTTAATATTTGAAAAAGACCAAGTTATATATTTTAATGGAAAATATCAAGATTATTTAAATCAAAAAGATATTACTAAAGAAAAAGAAATTGTTATAAATTCTCCAAAAATAAAGAAACAAGTATCTAAAGATAATAAAAATATTATCAAGAAATTAGAAAATGAAATTAATAAAATGGAACTTGCTAAAAAAGAAATCGAATCAGAAATGTTAAAAGAAGAAATATATACTGACTATCTAAAAATGAATGAATTACAAAATAAATTAAATCAGTTAGATGAAGAAATAATCATTAAAATGCAAGAATGGGAGAATTTAAATAATGAATAGGAAGGAAAAATGATGAAAGATATTGATAAAATAATAAGAGAGAGACATTCAGTTAGAAAATATGCTGATAAAGAAATTGAAAAGGAAAAAGTAGATATTTTAAGAGATTTAATTAAAAAATATAATAAAGAAGCTAATCTGCATATTCAATTAAAAACAAATGATAAAGATACTTTTGAAAAATATAAATTGCATTATGGAAAAATTTATAATTGTCAGAATTATATTGCTTTAATAGGCAATAAGAAAGATAAAAATTTAGCAGAAAAAGTAGGTTATTATGGTCAAAAGTTAGTTTTAAAGGCCCAAGAAATGGAATTAAATACATGTTGGGTCGGCGCTGGTTATAGTAAAAATGAATTAAATGTTGAAATTTTGCCAAATGAAAAAATTGTGTGTGTAATAGCCATCGGTTATGGTGTTCATAATGGAAAGGTAAGACCAAGTAAAACTTTTGAAGAAGTATCAACAAGTAAAGACGTTCCAAAGTGGTATAAAAAAGGAATAGAGTATGCTCTTTTAGCTCCCACGGCAGTAAACCAACAAAAATTTAAATTTGCTCTTTTAGAAAACAATGTTGTATCTCTAAAAGCAGGAATAGGTCCATTTTCGAAAGTGGATTTAGGAATTGTTAAATACCATTTTGAACTTGGTGCTGATACAAAAAATTTTAAGTGGAAAGAATAATTAGTTATGTTATAATACATAAAGGGAAGTGACTAACTATAAATAGTCAAGTCATTTTCTTCAAAAATCTTAAAAAGATTTTTGTTCCACGTCAAAAAGATTTTAAAAACTTACATTTTTAAAACTTTGGGTCGTGGCATATCAAATATAA
>SVAQ01000009.1 GCA_015059305.1 Bacillota bacterium
ACGCGAGCTGGGTTCAGAACGTCGTGAGACAGTTCGGTCCCTATCCGTCGTTGGCGTAGGAAAATTGAGGAGAGCTGTTCCTAGTACGAGAGGACCGGAATGGACATACCTCTGGTGTATCTGTTGTAACGCCAGTTGCAGCGCAGAGTAGCTATGTATGGACGGGATAACCGCTGAAAGCATCTAAGCGGGAAGCCTCCTCCAAGATGAATTTTCCCATTTTTCGGAAGTAAGATCCCTTGTAGACTACGAGGTTGATAGGCTGGAGATGGAAGCGTAGTGATACGTTGAGTTGACCAGTACTAATAGATCGAGGATTTAACTTTTAATTTTATTTAATGAGTGAGATATAATTTACATTATCAAGTTTTTAAAGGACAAAATCCTTTTATTGGTAACGATAGCTTAGGTGGTACACCTCTTCCCATACCGAACAGAGAAGTTAAGACCTAATACGCCGAAGATAGTATATGCGAAAATAGGTAGTTGCCAATTTTTTTTTGCAATTAATTAGTAAAGTATAGTTAAATTACTTGTTATAATTTCAATTTTTATCTTATAATTAAAATGGTGATTATAATGAATTTTAAATATACTTCAAAAAATGAAAATGATACAATGACTTTAGCTCAAAATTTTGAGTCTGAGAAATTTCCAAATATGGTTATATGTTTAGATGGAGAATTAGGTAGTGGTAAAACCGTTTTTGTTAAGGGCTTTGCAAGAGCGTTAGGAATAGAAGATAATATTACTAGTCCTACATTTAATTTAATAAAAGAGTATGATTCTGGCGAACTTCCTTTATATCATATGGACGTTTATCGTCTTGAAGAAGGAGATGAAAGTGTCGGAGTTACTGAATATTATAACAAAGGTGGTATTACAATTATTGAGTGGTCAGATATTATAAAAGATAAATTGCCTGAGGAGCGTGTGGAAATTACATTTAAATTTGTTGATGAAAATACTAGAGTATTGTATATCGTTCCTTATGGTTCTGTGTATGAAGAATTATGTGAATCTGTATTATAAATTTCAAGGGGGATTATGAAAACATTATTTATTGATACTCATTTATATGACATAAATGTTATTTTATTTGAGGACAATGTTATATTGAATGAAACTCATATTGTTGGTGAAAAACATAATAGTAAATTCTTATTGCCGTCTATTAAACAAGTTTGTGATAATCATGAATATGATCAAATTGTTGTGGTTAATGGACCAGGGTCCTTTACTGGCGTTAGATTAGGGGTGACTGTTGCTAAAACGTTAGCATATACACAAAATATTCCGATTAAGTCTGTGACTTCATTAGACTTAATGAATTATAGTTCTGATGCTAGTAAACATGTATTTGCAATTAATGATGGTAATGGCTATTTCATTGGTGAGTATGAAAATCATCAAAAAATCAAAGATTTTTATTATTTGTCAAATGTTGAATATAAACAATTTATCAACAACAATACTGTAGAAACAAATGTTGCTATTAATTATGAAGAAGTGTTAAATAGCATAAAAAAATTCAGCCTTGTAAATCCACATAGTGTAAATCCTATTTATATTAAGTTAATTGGTGTTGAAAGTGATAAGAAAAATTAAAGAAGCTGATATTAGTGAAATATGTTTATTAGGGAAAAATTATATTGATAATTTTGAAATATTGTATGATTTAAAATCGTATATTAATAGTTCTATATATATAGTAAATTGCTTTGAAGAAGATAATATAATCAAAGGTTTTATTATAGCAAATTTTCTATATGAGAATGTTGAAATTTTGTTGGTTTTTGTAAAAGCGGAGTATCGCAACCGTGGAATTGCATCCGAATTACTTAAAAGTTTAGAGGTTGATTCTGTTGAAAAGTTGTTACTTGAGGTATCTGTTTTAAATGATCCAGCATTAAAGTTATATGATAAAATGGGTTATAAAATCATTTCTACCCGGAAAAAATATTATAATGGTGTAGATGCATATGTAATGAGAAAGGAGTTATAATGAAAGATGTATATATTTTAGCAGTAGAGTCAAGTTGTGATGAAACTAGTATTGCAGTAATAAAAAATGGCCAGGAATGTATTGCATTAACCGTTTTGACTCAAATGGATACACATGCAGAATTTGGCGGTGTGGTACCGGAGATAGCATCGCGTATGCATGCCGAAAATATTACTATGGTTTTAGAAGAAACTTTGAAAAAAGCAAATATGACTGTCGCTCAAATGGATGCGATTGCAGTGGCATATAAACCAGGTTTAATGGGTTCTTTATTAGTTGGTATTGAGTTTGCAAAAACTCTTTCATATGTCTATAAAAAGCCCCTTATTGGCGTTAATCATTTAATAGGACATATTTATGCCAATAATCTTGAAGATAAGTTAGAATATCCTCTTTTAGCATTAGTAGTTAGTGGCGGGCATACTGAACTTGTCGTAATGAAAAATGATTATGAATTTGAGCTTTTAGGTGCGACTTTAGATGATGCTATTGGTGAAGCTTACGATAAGGTTGCTAGAGTATTAGGGTATCCATATCCTGGGGGACCTAATATCGAAAAAGCTGCAGCTTTGGGTTCAAATAGTTATAAATTACCTAAACCGGTTGATGATGACAGTTATAATTTTAGTTATAGTGGTTTAAAAAGTCATATTATTAATTTAGCGAACACAGAAAAAATGAAAGGTAATCCACTTCGAAAAGAGGATTTAGCATGTAGCTTTCAAACTGCCGCTGTTGATGAACTTTCAAGAAAGTTAGAGTTAGCATTAAAAAATACAAATATTAAAAATGTCGTTTTAGCGGGTGGTGTTTCTGCTAATAAATATTTACGGAATGAAATTAATGCAGTTTGTAAAGTTTTTGATGCAAAATTATACATTCCAAGAATGCTTTATTGTACTGACAATGCTGCTATGATTGGTGCAGCAGCGTATCCTTTATTTCTTAAAGGGGAATTTAAAGATTTAAGTTTAAATGCAGAAAGTCATGCTGGTGTATGTGATTAATTTAGAAACGCAACTCCTAAGTTTAAATAAAGTGCGAAAATTAACCATATTAAATAAGGAAATTGCAAATAGCCTGCAATTTTTTTTATTGATAAAAAATTTCTAGTCATTAAATATACATAGTAAATTAAAATTAAAATCCATAATGCGGAGAAATAATATAATTCGAAATTAAAAAATAAAAAAGGCCAAATTAGGTTTATAAGAAGCTGTGCTAGAAATAAATTAATGCTTTTCTTGTTGCATTTATCCTTTATTATTGCGTATAAAGATATTCCCATAAGAATATAAAGAATAGACCAGACAATTGGGAATACAATACCTGGAGGACTAAATGGCGGTTTATTAATAATTTGATAAGTATCAGTATTTATTAATAATCCAACAATAATTCCACACACCAGTGGTCCAAAAAGAGTAATAATATTTTTTAATGTTTTCATATTATATATTATATTTTGTTAATTTTACTTTATGCTATAAGTATGATAAAATATTATATATATCGGGGTAGTTTGGTTTCGACATGTATTACTAGATATGATTGCAAGTAGTTGGCAAACTTTAAATGCACAAAAAAATAAATAACGAAACTTCATATAGTTTCGCTCCACAATTTGCTTAATTAAGTAAAGGAGCACTTCTATCTTTTTCCCTTGTAGAAAAGACTAGGGGTTCATATATGCAAGGTATAAATTTATTATTGTTTAAGTAATAAATTCGAATGCTTATTAAACTTACTATTTAATAGGTACGTATATAGCCAGTTAAATAGGAAATTACAAATAGTACTAAACTTGTAGATATTGTATTATAGGATATATTGGACAGGAGTTCGACTCTCCTCTACTCCACCATTAGAGTTTAACTTGAACTTTTCTATAGTCTAGAAAATCAAGTTTTATATAGGAAATCACTGATTTAGAAAAGTGATTTTTTTGTTTGAAATTTTGTAATGTCATGAAAGAAAAATAATCAGGAAATATATGATATACTATAATTAGGTAGATAAATAGTTTTGTTAGGAGAAAAAATGAAAAAGAAAGTTGTAAAAGTAATAATAAGTGTAATACTATCATTCATTTTGGCATACACATTATTTATTGTTGAAGAATCTATAAGATTATCAAATAATTCACTAGCAGAACCATTAATAGTTTTTGAAGAAAGTTATAGTGGCAGTGTTGGAGATGCTACTTATAAAAGTTTGGGATTTACTTTGATAACTAAATATGCTCATTTTGAGGGTTCAAGCGATAGAGTTTATCCAATAGCGCAAGAATTTTGGCTTTTTGATAGTTTCCTTATATGGGCATGGGTTAGTTAAGCAGATTACAATTTGAAAGAGAGACAAATGATTATGAGAAAAGTATTTGAAAAATATGAAACATTATTTTGTATGTTATTAATTGTATTATATGTAGTAGTAAATTCAATATATATTCAAAAATTTGGCTTAGTAGACTATAGATGTGTAATTATAAATACTATGTTTTCAATTGGGCTAATTATATTAATTATAATACTTGGGAAAACGTCTTATTATGGATTAACAAAAGTAATAACTCCAAAAAAATATCTATATTTCATTCCATTAATACTAATTGTATCAGTTAACTTATGGAATGGTATTAATATTAATAATTCAACATTAGAAATTACATTTCATATTTTAAATATGATTAATATTGGTTTTATAGAAGAAATTATTTTTAGAGGATTTTTATTTAAAATGATGGCAAAAGACAATGTTAAAATTGCAATAATAGTAAGCTCGGTTACCTTTGGAATAGGGCATATTATTAATTTGTTTAATGGTGCAGACTTATTTCCAACGTTAATGCAAGTTTGTTATGCAATATCTATAGGATATTTATTTGTTACTATATTCCATAAAAGTAAGTCACTTATTCCGTGTATAATAACACACTCATTAGTAAATTCATTTTCTATATTTAATGTTGATAATTTTATATCGTTATATATATCATCAATATTTTTAATAATATTTCCAGTGATTTATGCAATTTATATTAATAAGATTATAAATAATTAATTATACTAATAAATTTATAGAGCAGAAGGTCGCTCTTTTTTTGAATAGAAAAGGAGGTTAATCGGAAAGTGATTGGTAGTGATGTAATAATTTTATATTGCTGTTTTGGTGTTATTTACTTTTAAATTTCATATATTATGAAAGGAGTGATAACATGAATTATGATTACCATTATGGTAATAATTATTTTCAGTATAATGGAAAAACAGGTATTAAAAGTACATTATATAACATAATGGCCCCTGAACAATCACAAGATGTTCAGCCAGGAATGGAATATTTAATGGAGCCTAAACCTATATTTGATAATCCTGAGTATCAAGGTAGTGGTAAATTAAAAAATAAAGTAGCAATAATAACTGGTGGAGATAGTGGGTTAGGAAGAACTTGTTCTGTGTACTATGTAAAAGAGGGAGCAAAAGTTGTAATTGTTTATCTTAATGAAGACAAGGATGCTAATGATACTAAAAATTATATAAATAAATTAGGTGGCGAATGTTATTTAATAAAAGGCGATATTACTAATCATGAGTTTTGTAAAAAAGTAATTAAAGAAACAATAAACAAGTATGGTAGGATAGATATTTTAGTTAATAATGCAGGTGTACAATACCAACAAGATGCTTTAGAAAATATATCGGATGATCAATTTGATTGGACTATGAAAGTTAATATATATGGTATGTTTTATTTAACTAAAGAAGCACTACCTTACCTTCGTTGTGGTGCATCTATAATTAATTTATCATCAGTTACAACATTTTATGGTGATCCACAATTAATTGATTATGTAACTACCAAAGGCGCCATTGTAGGTTTTACTAGAAGTTTAGCGAGAAATTTAGCGTTAAAAAACATTCGAGTTAATGCTATTGCCCCAGGATTTTTTTGGACCCCGCTTCAACCAAGTTGTTGGGTGGCTGAAAAAATACCATCATTAGGATCTGATGCTGCAATGGCAAGGGGCGCAATGCCATATGAGCTAGGGCCAACATTTGTATTCTTAGCAAGTGATGATTCTAGTTATATGACCGGTCAAGTTATACATAATAATGGTGGACAGGTAATGAGTTAAAGTTAAAAATAATAATGTAATTTATTAAAGAAACAGCAGAAATTGTATGTTTCTTTTTTTGGTGATGTTATAATAAAATCAGTGGAGAAAATATGTATAAAAAAGTTTATGTTGAAATAACAAATAATTGTAATTTAAAATGTGATTTTTGTATTCAAAATAGTCGTGTTAAAAAGTTTATGTCTACAGAAGAGTTTAAAATAATTTTAAACAAATTAAAATCACATACAAAATATTTATATTTTCATGTACTAGGAGAACCTCTTGTGCATCCAAATGTTAGTGAATTTATTGATTATGCTAGTGATAACTATGCAGTCAATATAACTACGAACGGATATTTAATAAATAGAATAAAAGATAAGAAAAATATAAGGCAAGTAAATATTTCTTTGCATAGTTATGATGAAAAGTACAATATAAGTTTGGAAAATTATATGAAAAATATATTTGATTCTATTGAATTATTGAAGGAATATACTTATATTTCTCTACGTTTTTGGGTTAAAAATAAATTCTCTAAAAAGATTTTATCGTTAATAAGCAAAAGATACCATCTTGATTTAGATATAAACAATTTAAAAGATAACACAAAACTTGAAAAAAATGTTTATTTAAGTACAAATGAAGAATTTATATGGCCAGATTTAAAGAATAATTATTGGGATGAAGTTGGATCTTGTTATGGTTTAAAGCATCATATCGGAATATTAGTAGATGGTACAATAATTCCTTGTTGCTTAGATAGTAAAGGAACAATTAATTTAGGAAATATTTTTAAAAATGATATTGATGATATAATTTCTAGTTCTAGATATCAAAAGATGTTAGAAGGTTTTAAGAATAATTTTAAAGTTGAATTACTGTGTAAAAAATGTCCTATAAAAAAGGGAATAAAGTCAAAACAAACAAATAAGAATTGATAATTTTTTAATTAATTAGGTAAATGAAATGAAACTAGGTTTTTATTTAATAATAATTAGTACTTTTTAACATAATCATTTAATAGATACAATATATGAAATTTAGGCGAAATAAGTGGACAAAAGGTATGTAATTTGTTATACTACATTCGAGTAAAGAAATTACTCCTTGCTTCATATTAGAAGCCGAGTAGACCATAAGGAGGTGAAATGAGATGGACCGTTACGAAATTATGTTTATAGTAAAAAATACTATTGAAGATGAAGCTGTAAAAAAAGAAGCAGATACTCTACAAAGTTTAATTACTAGCGACAAAGGTAAAATCATCGAATTCAAAGAAATGGGAAAAAGAAAATTAGCTTACCCAATTAAAAAGGAATTAACTGGTACTTACTATGTTATGACTGTTGAAGCTAATCATGATACTATTAAAGAATTTGATCGTAAAGTTTTAATTAATGAAAATGTTTTAAGACATTTAATTATTAAAAAAGAAGGAGAAAAATAATGAATAAGGTATTTTTAACTGGTAGATTTACTAGGGATCCAGAATCAAGAATGGGATCAAATTCACTAGAAGTATCTAGATTTTCTCTTGCTTGTCAAAATGATTTTGTTACAAGAAATGGAGAAAGAGATGTAGAGTTTGTTAACTGTGTGGCATTTGGTAAGACTGCACAGACAATTAATAAATTTTGTAAAAAAGGACAACAAATTTGTGCTACTGGGAGAATAAAAAATAATAGTTATGATGCTCAAGATGGTTCGAAAAGATATACAACTGATATTGTAGTTGATCAATTTGAATTTTTAGGTGCTAAAGGCGGTAGTTCAAATGAATCTAGTTATCCTATAGATGAAGTTCCTAGTTATGCAAGTAGTAATATTGAAACTACTGACGTAACAGAAGATCCTTATAAAGATTTTGGTGAAGAAGTAAACATTAGCAGTGATGATTTACCATTCTAAAAAGGAGGAAAGCAAAAATGGCAGAATTTTATCATAAGAAAAAAAGAATATGTCAAATGTGTGCTGGAAAATCTGTTGATTATAAAGATGTTATGATTATTAATAAATATATAAACGAAAAAGGTAAGATTTTACCTCGTAGAATGACAGGTGCTTGCGCAAAACATCAAAGACATATTGCAGAACAAATTAAATATGCAAGATTTATGGCATTAATACCATTTGTTAGATAACAAATGGTTTTTTTATACTATCAATTATGATATAATAATAGCGATTTAGGAGGCGTAAATATGAAAGTTATTTTATTGAAAGATGTAAAAAATCAAGGAAAAAAAGACGATATCATTGATGTTTCAACTGGGTATGCCAATAACTATTTAATAAAAAATAAACTTGCAGTTATGTATACTGAAGGTAGTAAAAAAATTCTAGATCAAGAAATAAAACAAAGACAAGATGCAGAAGATGCATTAGTATCGGAATATAATGAAATTAAGAAGAAATTAAATAATAAAAAAATAGAATTTAAAGTTAAAACCGGAACACAAGATCGTGTTTTTGGGACGGTCTCTTCGAAACAAATTAGTGATGAATTAGCAAAAATGGGTTATAAGATAGACAAGAAAAAAATCTTTGTGAATGGGACAATTGACTCACTAGGTAGTCATAATGTGTCTATCAAACTACATAAAAAAGTAGAATTTAATATTATAGTAAATTTAGCAAAATAGGAGTTATATTATGGCAAGAGTAATGCCTCATAATCTTGAAGCAGAAATGTCTGTTTTAGGAGTTGCATTTATTTCTAAAGAACAAATTGATAAAATCTGTGAATCTGTTACTGAAGATATGTTTTATGATGAAAAGAACAGATGTATTTTTAATGCAATAAAAGAATTACACGCTAATCGTACACCTATTGATATTACTACTATAAAAAATGAATTAGACCGTAATAAAAAACTTTCAGTAGTAGGACTTGATCATATTACGGAGGTTATAGATTCAGTTGTAACAAGTGCTAATATAGACTATTATATTAAGATACTTAGCGATTTTTATATTCGCCGTAGTTTAATTGATACTGCAACTCAAATTATTGAAGAATCATACGAGGAGGATAATGTAACTCAGTTACAAGATCAAGCAGAAAAAAATATATTACTAGCAGTCCGTAATCGGAGTGTATCGGAATTGTTGCCAATTTATGAAGCTCTTCGAACTGCACATGATAAATTAGAACAATTAGCTAAAAGCAAAAAAATTATTACGGGTTTAGAAACTGGTTTTTATGATTTTGATAAAATTACAACCGGATTTCAAGCTGGCGAAATGATAATATTAGCAGCTCGTCCAGGTATGGGGAAAACTGCATTAGCTCTTAATATGGCAACATTTGCTGCGTCTACCACTAAGAAAGCAATTGCAATATTCAACTTAGAAATGCCCGCTGATATGTTAGTTAACAGAATGATAGCTTCTGTAGGAAGAATTGATTCTTATAAATTACAAACTGGTAAAATGTTAGAACGTGATTGGCAAAGATATAATGAGGCTATGAGTGAGCTAGCAGAAACAAATATTTATATTGAAGCGGATGCTAGTGCTACAATTTCTGAAATTCGTGCTAAATGTCGTCGACTTGCAAGTAGTGAAGAAGGCTTAGGTTTAGTAATTATTGACTACTTACAGCTTGTTAACAGTGGTAGTAAAAGAGTAGAATCAAGACAAGTTGAAGTTTCGGAAATATCAAGAGCTTTAAAAACAATGGCACTTGAGTTACAAGTTCCGGTTATTGCTTTATCACAATTATCAAGAACAGCTGAAAAACGTGAAAGTAATCAACCGATGCTTTCAGACTTAAGGGAATCGGGATCTTTGGAACAAGATGCAGATATGGTTCTATTCATAAATAGAAAAGACTACTATGAAGCAAAAAAAGATCAAAGAGAAACAATTGTACCTGCAGAATTAGTAATAGCTAAACACCGTAAAGGAAGTTTAGCCACAATAGATTTAATGTTTGAACTTAATATCGGTTCATTTAAAAGTGTTTTAAAAGAATATAATAAGGATAATGAATAATGAAGGCTAAAGAAATAATTGTAACAATGTTTTTAGTGATACTAGTTAGTGGTTTATTTGCATTAAATTATGTTGCGAATAAACTTGTTTTGCGTGCTGATAGCGTTTATAAAGTTTATTTAAATGGAAGTGTAATTGGTTATTTAGAAAATGATGATGAACTATATAGCATTATTAATAAGCGTCAAAAAGAAATAAGGGAAAAATATGATGTTCAAAGCGTTTATCCTCCGGAAAATTTTGAAATAGTAAAAACTAATTCTTATAATGTAACAATCTCATCAGCTGAAGAAATTTACGATAAAGTCGCAGATTTAGGATCATTTACAATCGAAGGTTATACCATCAAAATAACGCCTGAGAATGAAGAAGTAATCACAGTAAATGTTCTAAATCAACAACACTTTGACGATGCTATTCATAATTTTGTTTTAGCTTTTTTAAGTGAAGAAGAATATACAAATTATATTAACAATACACAAGCAAAGATCGAAACTACAGGCAAAAATATTGAAATGATGTATTTCGATGAAACTATTACTATAAAAAAGGGATACGTTAGTGTTGATGAAAAAGTTTATACAAACGTCACTGAATTAAGTCAACTATTATTATTTGGATTTGACTATAAAAATAAAACATATACAATAAAAGCCGGTGATACAATTGAAACTGTTTCTGAAAAGAATAAGCTAAATCCTCAAGAATTTTTGATTGCTAATCCAAAATATACATCTAAGGAAAGTTTATTGAAAATTGGTGATAAAGTTAATGTTACTTTAATTGATCCAATAATTACTTTTTCTTATGAAGTTAATGAAGTATCAGATAGTGAAATAGCTTATGATAAGAAAGTTGTAACTGATAAAACAAAACCATATGGCTATTCAGAAATTACAACGGTTGGAGTTACAGGCGTTACGAGAATTACAGCTGAATATTTAGTAAAAAATGGTGAAACTCAACAAGGTGTTGTTATAACAAATCAAGAAGTAATTACAGAAAAAGTTGATCAGGTTACTACTGTTGGTGGACCACAATACAACGTTACTGGTTCATATATTGATACTGGAACTGAGTGGCAATGGCCTACTAATCAACCTTCTGTTGTTACTAGTTATTGGGGATATCGTGGTGGTTCTTTCCATGAAGGTATTGATATTTCTGGTACAGGATATGGTTCACCAATTTATGCAGCTGCAGATGGTGAAGTTGTAAATGCAAGATATGGTGGATTTGTTGGTGATGTATCAGGGTACAATGTAGTAATTAAACATGACAATGGCTATTATACCGTTTATGCGCATATGGCTCCAAATACAATTGCGGTAAAAGAAGGACAAAGAGTTACAAGGGGCCAAACTATAGGAGGTATGGGACATAGTGGGCTAGCATATGGTACACACGTACACTTTGGTGTTACTTATGGTAAGCCATATGGTGGTGGATATACAGTCAATCCTATGTCTTTATGGCAATAATGAAAATATGTAATTTAGCTAGTGGTTCTACTGGAAATTGTACATTTATTAGTACAAGTAAATATAAAATATTAATAGATTTGGGTAAAACAAAAAAATATCTTGTAGAAAAGTTAAACTCTATTGGTGTAGATTATCAGGATATCGATTATGTTTTCTTAACTCATACACATGATGATCACACTTCTGCACTTAAAACTTTTTTAAAAAATCATAAGGCAAAATTAGTTATTACTCAAAAAATGTTTATGGAACTAAGGGAAATTGATAATTTAAATATTTTAATTTATGAAGATGATCCTGAAATTGAAGGATTGGATATCAAATCTTATCGAATGAGTCATGATACTGGAGATACTAGAGCATTTGTAATAACTGAAGGTGAATCATCGCTAGTATATATAACTGACACGGGTTATGTAAATTCGCGATATTTTAAAGAATTAAAGGGAAAATCTTTATATTTTATAGAAAGTAATCATGATATAGAAATGTTAACTCATGGGCCATATCCTGAATGGCTTCAGAAAAGAGTTTTGTCTGATGTAGGACATTTATCGAATAAATTTGCTGGAATTTATTTGTCAAAATTAATCGATCAGAATACCAAAAATATTTTACTACTTCATTTAAGCGAAAAAAATAATAGTGAAGAGTGTGCTTTACAGACAGTGATTGGCTCTCTTAGTGAAATTAATTTTAATAGTAGTATAATTAAGTGCGCAAAACCAAATGAAATTAGTGAGGTATACACTATATGATTAAAATAATTTGTTTTGGAAAAATCAAAGAAGAATATTTAAAAAATGCAATTGAGGATTATCAAAAAAGATTATGTAAATATCATAAATTAGAAATCATTGAATTAAAAGACGATGAAAATATTTTTAAAGAAGAAGCACAGTTGATAAAAATGATTGACGCTAAAAGTTATAATATTCTCATGGATATTAAGGGTACGAAAGTTAGTAGTCCCAAAATTGCGGAAATAATCGATCAGGTATTTAGTAATTATGGTACTATTACACTTATTATAGGTGGTTCTAATGGAGTTACTGATAAAATAAAGGAATTAGTAAATTATAGAATGAGTTTTGGTGATATAACATTACCACATGGTCTATTTAGAGTTATATTATTAGAACAAGTTTACCGGGCGTTTAAAATTATTAATAACGAACGTTATCATAAATAGGAGTGCTTTATGAAAAAGGAAACAAAGAAAATATTTTTAGTCTTAGCTTTTTTTGCTTTATCAGGTGGACTGTTTTATAATTTTCAAGAATTATGGATGGCTGATAATAGTCTATCAGTGAAAACAATAGGTATTGTTTTCAGTTTATGTTCTTTAATTACAGTTTCTACTATTTTTTTATGTTCAAATATTATTAAAAAGCAGAAAGTAAAAAAATTTTGTTCAGGTTTGTTACTTATAAAAGGATTAATAATATTATGTTTATTTATTCTTAATCATAGTGGATTAAATGTAGTTATAAAATTTTTAATTATGATTGATTATGCTATCGATACTGAAATATACGCTTGTATCTACCCAATGATTGCTATGGTGGGTAAAAATGACCGAACGTATGCCGCAAAAGATTTAATGTATAGTGCAATGTATAATACCGGCGTGCTTATTACAGGTTTTTTCTTGGGAATGAGTGTTGGGTATTTTAAGATAGACTATAATATTTATTGTTTAGTTGCAGCATTATTAATATTTGTTTCTTTAGCTATATTGCATACAGTTAATCTAGAAAAATATTATGATAAAGAATCTGAAAACAATAATAAAAAAAGTGATTTATTAAATAGACTGATAAAAAAAATACAGAAAGATAAAATTTCGTTGGTATATTTGCTCTTTATTTTTAATGGTCAAATATCTTATACCTGCGTTTTAAGTTTGATTGTAACTATATTAACGACAGGACTATCTTTTACTCCTCAGGAAGCTTCGAATTTAATGGTATTTATGGGTGTGTTTGCTGTTGTATTAGGAATTATTGTTTTAGCTAAATTAACATTCAAAAATAGTTATATCACATTAACCATTAAATATGGCATAAGAGCTTTATTATATATTTTAGCTGTTATATTAAATAATAAAGTAATGTTTTTAATTGCTTTGATGTATCCAAAAATAATTTCAGAATCTTATTCACATATTACAGATGCTCCATATATTAATCGCTTTGATGATGAATATCAACTTGCCTTTTGTAATTTAAGGGAAATGGTAAATTACTTAGGGAAATCAATTGGTACTTTAATATGTGGATTAGCACTTACCATAAGTATTAGATTAAATTTTGTTTTTGCTGCAATATTTGGTGTATTACAAGCCACTTTTAGTTTCTATGCTTTGCATTTACGCACCAAGGAGGCTGTATGATTGGAAATAATTGGGATACCGCCTTGAAGGTAATTTGGGATAGTCCAGGTTTTAATAAGTTTTTTGGGGAGATTATTAATTTATATGAAGAAAAAACAATTTTCCCAGAAAAAGAAAATATTTTTAATGCCTTTAAGTTAACTGATTTTGATAATGTTAAGGTAGTTATAATGGGACAAGATCCATATCATGGAATAGGTGAAGCTCATGGACTATCATTTAGTGTTCAAAAAGGAATACGGATTCCGCCTTCACTTCAAAATATTTATAAGGAACTACGTGATGATTTAGGTATACCGCCGAAAGCCCATGGGGACTTATCTGGCTGGGCTAAACAAGGGGTTTTATTGTTAAATTCTGTTTTAACTGTAGAAAAAGATAAGGCTTCATCGCATAAAGGTTTAGGATGGGAATTATTTACTGATTATGTCATTAAATTATTAAATAGTAAAGATGATCCAATAGTTTTTATTTTATGGGGAAATTTTGCTAAAGAGAAAAAGAAATATATTACTAATAAAAAACATTTCGTTGTTGAATCACCACATCCAAGTCCATTTTCAGCTTATAATGGTTTTTTTGGCAGTAAACCGTTTTCTAAAACAAATAATTTTTTAATTCAAAATAAAAAAGAACCTATTGATTGGTCTTTATAACTAATCCTTTTTAGGTTCTTTTATTTCGTATGAAGTTTTAACTGATATATGGTTAATTTTAGCTACAATTTTTGTATAACCCTTAAGTTGTTTTATAAGGCTATTATTGTTTTTATTAAAAAACTTTTTACTAGCAGTTATATTTTGATCAATTTCCTTAATAGTTTGTAAAGTGTCATTGAAATCATCGTTATTTAAGTCTTTATAATCTTCTTTAAAATTTTTCATAGTTTCAAGATGAGAAGCTAATTCCTTATCCAGTTCATAGTTACTTAGTTTTTGATTTTTTAATGAATTAAAATCTTTTAAATAGTCTTTCTTTTTGACTATTTTTTTTATTTGTGAATATAATTTATTCATAAGTTCATGTTTTTCTTTTAAATCATTGGTTATCTTATCGTTAGCATTATCCATCTTTATTTTAATAACGTTTATTTTATTATAGGCATTAAAATAAAATATAGCTATTGTTACAATAATTGCAATTAACAATAGTATAATTAATAAAATTTCCATATTCTCACCTTAAATAATTATATCTTATTTATTGAGGATTTGCAAAATTTATTTCTTTAAAATTTTATTAACTTTTTGTCCTATAATTGAATTAATTATTTTAAAATTCAATATATAATATACTCCAAAAATAACAAGTGCCATTATTCCTAAATATATGATTTTAATAAGTCTATAATTTGGTGTTGGAATTATGGATTTTAAAAGTAAAGCTAAAATACTTATTATAAGTACTGATAGTAATAATTTTGGTATAAGTTTAAATGTTTCTTTATAACTAAAATTATCCTTTTTATAAAGAGAATAAAGAGGAATTCCTAATGAAACTGTATAACCAATAACAGTAGCAGTGATTGCCCCGTAAAATGGATAAAACCCTAGTTTATTAAATAAGAAAATTAATGGTAAATCTAAAATAAGATTAATTAATAATCCTAGGATGACCGCTATATAAATTAATTTTGTTTTATATAAACCTTGCAACGCTGAACAAATCATAATATAAGCACTATCTAAAAAAGCTACTAAAATTGTATACTGGAAAATTATTGGCCCATAATAACTATCTCCGTAAAATACATTCCAGATTTGTGTGGCAAAAATGCTCATAAATATAGTTAAAGGTAAAATTATAAATAATAGTACTTGTAGGGTTTTATTAAAATACATATTTACTTCTTTTTGATTTTTAATGGTGTATGCTGCAACTAATGATGGAATTAAACTAATAACTAATCCTGTAGCAAATGAATTCACAATGCTTATTAATTTACTTCCCCATGTAGTAAAAATTGAAGATATCGTTTCAATATCTGCTGCGTTATAACCTATTATATTTAAACCACGAATTAAAAGAATCATGTCAGTGGTATTATAAATACTATTAGCAATATTAATAATTATAAATGGAATACTGTAGCCAATTATTTTTTTTATTATTTCTGATTTATCTTCTTTGCTTACGGTTTTAAGATCTATCTTCTTTAAGTTTTTAACTTTGCGCATTTTAAAATATAAATAAATGTACCCGATAATTGCTCCGATACAAGCTGAAAATACTGATATACCTACTGCATAAGTAAGTGGGATATGTAAAATTTTGATTGCCACATAACTTCCGATTAAAATAACGGCAATTCTTACTACTTGCTCAATTACTTGCGATAATGATGAAGCGGTAATATATTTATGACCTTGTAAATATCCTCTTGAGATACTTAAAATAGGGACAATCAAAAGTGCAAAAGATACACATCTTATAACAAAAGTAACATCTTCGATGGTATTTCCACCAGATAATTCTCCTAAAATAAGAGAAGCAATAGGTTTTGCAAATAAGAAACAAATAAAAAATGACATAAATGAAAAGAAATAAATAACTCTCTTAGATATTTCAAACATCGCATTTTTCTTATCATATTCTTTCTTAGTTTCGTATTCACTAGTTATTTTACTTATTGCTAATGGTATGCCCGCAGAAGAGATTATTAAAAACATATTATATATATTATATGCATATCCGTATAAAGCTCCACCCTTTTCACCGATAATATCATAAAAAGGTATTACATAAAGTACGCCAATGATTTTTGAAATGATTATAGCGAATGTGGCAATTATCGCACCTTCCATAAAACTATTTTTTTTCAAGTCGTTCAACTCCTTATTAATATTATAGATAAATTAAGGATATAAAACAAGTTAGTAATTTACTTGTTAAAATTGTAATGCTAGAATTTGAAGTAGGAGTAGATATGAAAATAGAAATATTAAAATTAGGTTATTTAGAAACAAATTGTTATTTATTAAAGAAAGATAAAAATGTAATTATTATTGATCCCGCAGCAGATGCAAGTACAATAATAAACTTATGTAAAAATTATCACGTAGAAGGTATTTTAGTAACACATCATCATGATGATCATATTGGTGCACTTTTAGAACTAGAAAAAAATTATGAACTTAATCATAATTCCTTTTTATCTAATAATTTTCACTTTGATGTAATCCCGACGCCAGGACATACTCATGATTCACTTTCTTTTTATTTTCCAAAGGAGAAGATCCTATTTTCTGGTGATTTTATTTTTAAAAATTCAATTGGTAGATTTGACTTTCCAGAATCTAGTGCTATTCAAATGAAAGAAAGTTTAAACAAAATTTCAACATATCCTGATGACATTATAATTTATCCTGGGCATGGCCCCTCAACAATCTTGGGACAAGAAAAAACTTTGTTTAATTATTATTTTTAAAAGTTTTTTTCAGAAAAAGCATGAGAGTAGTTAATTGGTTCCATAAATTCAACATAATCTAAATATAGAATTCGAATTAAATACCATTTTCCATTTGTAACGTCATTAATTATTAAATGATCTTTTCCAGATTCTTCGATTAAACCAGTAAAGATGCTATTTTTCCATTCTGTACTATCTGGAAAAGATACATAAGCTTTAACCTTTCTTCCTTTGTTAAGTCTTAGAATGTTTTCAATATAACTCTGTTCGTTATAATCACCTTCCATAACACTAATGTTACCCGGTGGTGTTTGATAGTTAGTAGTTGGGTTTTGATTAGTAGGGAAAGTAGGATTTTGATAAAAATTACCGTTCATATTACACCTCAGTACATTATATGTTAAAGAGTTAAAATAATTGCTAAAAAAAATAAAATAAGATATACTTAAAATACGGAGAGGTTGATTATGATAAATACTAGAGTTGAGCATATTGTTTTTAAAGGTGTATCATTTGTATTTGGAACATTTTTATTAGCAATGTGTTATAATACGTTGCTTCTTCCAAACAATTTAGTGGTTGGAGGAATGAGTGGTCTTTCAATCGTTTTTCAAGAAATGTTTGGTTGGAATGCTACCATATTTATTTATCTTTCAAGTATCGCTTTGTTAATAATAAGTTATATTTTTCTAGGCAAAGATGTTACCTCCAATACAGTAATTGGATCTTTGCTTTATCCGCTTATGATTAGTTTAACAACGCCGATATCTAATTTTATATTAGAACGAATGGATGTTAATGAAACTATTGTCCTTGTTTGTTTAGCCGGTTTCTTTTATGGTTTAGCAAACGGAATTATATATAAAATGGGCTTTACCACTGGTGGCGGCGATGTCATTATGCAATTAGTTAGTAAGTATTTAAGAATATCAACGGCACGTGCTAATTTTACTTATAGTTTAATTATTATATTATTAAGTGGTTACGTTTTTGGTGTATCTGCTTTAATTTATGCAATCATTATATTAATAATTAGTAATCTTTTAATTGATAAAATTATAGTTGGCATTTCAAATAGTAAAGTTTTCTTTATTAGTACTCAAAAACTTAATGAAGTTAAATCTGTAATTCATGACGAATATGATTCTGGTTTTACTATTTTACCCACAAAGTCTTCGCATTTTCATAAAAGAGGAGAACTTATTATGGTAGTTGTTCCTAATAGAGCATATTATTCCTTTAAAAATAGAATTTTAGAAATCGATCCTAAAGCATTCTTTATTATTAATGATTGCTATGAAGTTGGTGGCGGACATCGTAAACAAAACATTCCATTTCTAAACATGTAATCATCTAGAAATAGATGATTTTTTTTGTTATACTTTTTATAGGAGGAATATAAAATATGAAGGAACTAATGTATCCTTTTGACAATACATATATATTAAAGAATAAAAAAAAGTTAAAAAAAATATTAGAAGAAAATAAATTTAGTATAGAAAAAAAGATTGCTATTTTAGGTGGATCTACTACAAATGATATTACAAAAGTATTAGAGCTTTTTTTATTAAATTATCGCATTAAACCAATATTTTATGAGTCAGAATATAATAAGTATTATGAAGATGCTATATTTGATAATGAACAGTTAGAATCATTTCATCCTGAGATAATCTATATTCATACAACATATCGAAATATAACAAGTTTTCCACATCCTGCCAATACAAAAGAAGAAGTTGAGTCATTAAAATTACATGAGTATAATCGTTTTGAAAGTATTTGGAATAAACTTTTTGAAAGATTTCCAAATGTAATTATTATTCAAAATAATTTTGAAATGCCTTTTTATAGATTGTTAGGTAATCTTGAAGTAACTGATATTCATGGGAAAATTAATTATATAAATGAGTTAAATAGCATGTTTTATAAATTTGCTAACGAGCATCGTAATTTTTATATTAATGATATAAATTATTTAAGTGCTGAATATGGGCTTGAAAAATGGCACGATTTATCAGTTTATTACTTATATAAATATGCTTTAGATATTAATGCAATACCAAATTTATCATTTAATATTGCAAAAATTATTAAAGCAATTTGTGCGCAAAATAAAAAAGTATTTGCTATAGATTTAGATAATACAATGTGGGGCGGTATTATTGGAGATGATGGTGTTGAAAATATTCAAATTGGTAAAGAAACAGCTGCGGGCGAAGGTTATTATGAATTTCAAGGTTACTTAAAAGAGCATAAGAATATTGGCGTTTCATTAACGATAGCTTCGAAAAATGAACATGAAAATGCCTTGATTGGGTTAAATCATCCAAGTGGAATTCTAAGACCAGAAGATTTCATAACCATTAAAGCTAATTGGAATCCCAAAAATATCAACATAGTCAGTACTGCAAACGAAATGAATTTAACTCCTGATAGTTTTGTGTTTTTAGATGATAATCCAATGGAAAGGGATATTGTTTATAAAAACATAGATAATATAGCGGTACCAGAATTAGATAAAATTGAAAATTACATAAAAATTGTCGACCGAAATGGATATTTTGAATCACTAGGTATTTCTAGCGAAGATCTTAAAAGAGATGCTATGTATAAAGAAAATTATCAAAGAAATGAATTATTAACAAAATTTGAAAATTACGAAGATTATTTACGTAGTTTAAATATGATTTCTATAATAAAACCGTTTGATGAAATAGCGTATAATCGTTTATCGCAACTTAGTAATAAAAGTAATCAATTCAATTTGACTACTAAAAGATATTCTGTAAGTGAAATAGAGGCAGTTGCTAACGATAATACGTACATTACTTTATATGGGGACTTAAAAGATGTGTTCGGAGATAACGGTATTGTTTCGTTAGTTATTGGAAAGATTAAAGAAAATGAATTACTTGTAGATTTATGGATTATGAGTTGTCGGGTTTTAAAAAGAGGAATGGAACAAGCGATGATGGATAAACTGGTTGAAAAGTGTCACGAATTTAATATTAATACAATAAAAGGATTTTACTATCCTACTGCTAAAAACAAGATGGTCAAAGATTTTTATTCAGAATTTGGATTTAACAAAATTTCTGAAGATGCTGAAGGCAATACCGTATGGCAGTTAAATGTTTCTGAATATAAAAAGAAAAATGAAATAATTGAGGTGAAATAATGGAAGAAATTTACGAAAGAGTTAATAAAGTTTTTTGCGATGTTTTTGATGATAATTCAATTAAAGTCGATGCGCAAACTACTAGCGAAGATATTGAAGACTGGGATTCATTAGAACATATAAATTTAATTGTGGCAATAGAAAATGAGTTTGGAGTTAAGTTCGGGATGAATGAAGTAACTAGCATGAAAAATGTTGGTGAAATGGTTAAACTTATTAACGACAAAATTTGATTTACGTTATACTATCTAAAATGATATAATCAAAAGTGATACTAGAAAGGTTATAAGATATGCGAAAGGTATGGAAAAAAATTGTAGTTACCATTTTAATTAGTATAGGATTTATAACTTCATGGGCAGTATTGGGGATATTGGCTTTTGGAACTAATTTTATTAGCATTAGTTTAGTAGGAAATGACGAAATATATCTTAATATTAATAATGAATATTTTGAAAATGGATATCGAGGTAATTATTTATTAGCAGATGTTGATAAAAAAATCCAAGTTAATGGTTATATTGATAATAAAAAAATTGGAACATACGAACTAAAATATACATTAAGCGGTTTTCTTGGTGATGTTGAAAAAACAAGAAAAGTTCACGTAGTAGACAATGAACCTCCCACAATTAAGCTTATAGGAGATACAACAATATATTTAACACAAAAACAAAAGTATATTGAATATGGTTATGCTGTTTATGATAATGTAGATAAAAACTTATCTAAAAATGTTAAAATAGAATCAAATTTAGATAACTTTAAAATTGGAAAATATGAAATAAAATATACCGTTGAAGATTCCTCGGGAAATAGCGCTACAGTAACAAGACAAGTGGAAGTTATCAAAGCTAATTTATTATCAGCCCCACCAGAGGCATTTTGGTTAGTCGATGTTTATCAAGATATTATTTTATCACCTAGTGAAACGGAATATGATTATATAAATGATATGACTATTCTAGGAGATAGTAACATTCGTTATTTATATGTTCATGGTAAGTACTTGCCAGGAAAACAAGTTTGGGGAAAAGATAATTTGAATGCAGTAGAACTAAGCACTTCCAAGATAAAAATACATGATGATAATAGTGAAATGCTAGCTAGCGAAGCAATTGAAAAATATCAGCCAAAATATTTAGTGGTATCTTTGGGATTTGGAAGTGTACTTAATTTAACTAAGAATAATTTTATTAGTTATTCTGAACAATTTATAATAAATGTCCTTGAAAAATATCCTCAAACTAAATTAATGATAGTATCCTTGCCTCCAATTGCTACGGATACTTTATACGCTAAATTTCAAAATAAAACTAATCAATTTAATTACTATTTACTTGAACTTTGCGCTAAATACAAAATAGGTTTTATTAATGTGGCAGATGAATTAAAAGGTGAAGATGGTTATGGAAATCCTGATTATTTTGCTTGTACTAGTGAGCTGGATTGTGGATTTCATTTAAATAATAAAGGAAAAGAATTATATATAAATCATTTAAAAAGAATTGATATGAGTAAGGAGATGGAATAAATGAAAAAATTTATATTAATGATGGTTATAGCAATGGGAATTACGGCTTGTGGAGGAAATAGTAATCTAACAAGCGTCGATATTAATGGCGCTAGTATTGCCCTTGATGAAAAGCTAGGAAACATGTCTTCGGTAAACGAAGATGAATTAGAAAGTATATATCAAATAGACACTAATTTAATGGAAGAGTATGTTATTAAAGCTAGCGATATTGCTAATGGAAATTTATATGCAATTATACTTGTTAGTGAAGAAAATAAAACTGAAGTAAAAAATCAAATGACTAATTATTTTGATATTTTAGTAGAGCAAAATGTATTATATTCTCCCGAAGCCGTAAACTTACTAAAAAATTATTTAGAAACATCAATTGGCGATTATTTAATTTACATTTCTTCAGAAGATAATCAAGCAACATATAATATTATAAAGGAATATACTAAATAGTTATGGTTTTTAGTAGCACAATTTTCCTTTTCTTTTTTTTGCCAATAGTTTTAATTTTATACTATCTTGTTCCTAGTAAATTTAAAAATATTATTTTGCTTTTTAGCAGTCTAGTATTTTATGCTTGGGGAGAACCAATATATATTATTTTAATGTGCATTTCATCTTTTGTGGATTATCTAAATGGAAGATTACTTGCTAAAAATAATAATGAAAAAACGCGAAAAAGATTCTTAACAATTGCTATTTTTATTAATTTATCTTTATTAGGCTTTTTTAAATATAGTGATTTCTTAATAAGAATTTGCAATAGCATTTTTAATACTTCAATACCACTTTTAAATCTTGGCTTACCAATTGGTATTAGTTTTTATACATTTCAGACAATGAGCTATAGCATAGATGTCTATCGTCGTTCTGTAGATGTTGAAACAAACTATTTTCGTTATTTAACATACGTATCCTTATTTCCTCAGTTAGTGGCCGGCCCTATTGTAAGATACAGTACGATTGCTAATGAATTAAAGGATCGAAAAATAATTTTTGATAACATTGTTGAAGGATTTCTAAGATTTTTACGAGGGTTATTTAAAAAAATCTTAATTGCTAATAATATTGGTATAATGTACGAAACAATTTTAGCTTCAGATTTAAATCAGTTATCAGTTTTAACTTTATGGTTAGGAATTATTTGTTATGCTGTACAAATCTATTTTGATTTTTCTGGCTATAGCGATATGGCTATTGGTATTGGAAAAATGTTAGGCTTTAATTTTAATGAAAATTTTGATTATCCGTATATTTCAAAATCTATCAGTGAATTTTGGCGTCGTTGGCATATTAGTTTAGGGACATGGTTTAAAGATTATGTTTTGTATCCATTTTTAAAAAGTGATCATATTCAGAAATTACAAAGTGCTTTAAAAGATAAATGTGGAAAAACAGTTGGAAAAAATATAACTATTGCTTTAGGAACCTTATTAGTTTTTTTTCTAACAGGACTTTGGCATGGAGCTAATTATAATTTTATATTCTGGGGACTATATTATGCTTTCTTTTTAATAATCGAAGATATTTTCTTAAAAAAGGCTTTACGGTCTCACAAAATTTTAAGTCATATTTATGTCTGTATGGTTGTATTAATTGGTTATGTTATTTTTAGTATTGAAGATTTATCGATTTTAAGTTCATATTTTAATGGCTTATTTGGATTATCCTCTTTACCGTTAATAGACCAATCATTTGTATTCTATTTAACTAATTATGGATTAATGATTTTTATTGGAATAATATTTTGTATGCCTATTATGCAGATTATTCCTAATAAAATAAAAGATAGTATGATATTTAATATATTGAAAGGGATTGTGTATGTAATACTTTTCTTGGTTTGTATCTGTTTTATAGTGAGTGACTCATATAATCCATTTTTATATTTTAGATTTTAAGGTGATACGATGAAAGAATTAATAAATAAAATTATATTTATAATTACAATTAGCATAATAGGAGTCTTTAGTATTTGGTTTCTGTTAAAAAAGCCGATATTATTTTCAGAAAATGAAAATCGTTATTTAACTATGTTTCCCAAAATTTCTTTAAAAAGTCTTGCTGAAGGAAAACTAACGTCAAAGATTGAAGAATATATTAACGATCAATTTCCTCTTCGGGATTTCTTAGTAGGGATAAAAACTAATGTTGAAATTTTGTTAGGAAAAACAAAAATTAATGATATATATATTGGTAAGGATAATTATTTAATTCCTACATTCAATAAAAATAATAATTTTCAAAAAATTATTGATACATTAAATACCTTTGAAAATAGAATATCAGTTCCTGTTGATTTAATAATAGCTCCGAATTCAATTGAAATATATAGTGAAAAATTACCTATTAATGATGAAAAAAATAATGGTATTAAGGAAATAGAAAAGATATATAATTCATATGATGGGAATGTAATCAATGTTCATGAGATTCTTTTAAAGAATAAATTAGAATATGATTTGTATTATCGCACTGATCACCATTGGACTACATATGGAGCTTATTATGCATATAACGAATATATTAGGCAAATTGGAAAAGATAAAAAGTTATTATCTAATTATAATATTAATTTGATTTCTAGTGATTTTTATGGTACTTCATATTCTAAAGCAAATTATTATTCATTACCTGCAGATGACATATATCTTTTTGAAGATAATTTTAATTACAAAGTTAATTATGTTGTAGAAAATAAAATAGAAAATAGTCCATATAATATGAATTATTTAAATAAAAAGGATAAGTATTCAGTTTTTTTAGATAATAATCATGCATTAATTGAAATTGATAATTTGGATAATTCTAACGGCGAAAATTTATTACTAGTTAAAAACAGCTATGGTAATAGTTTTGCCCCATTTATAGCCGCGGATTTTGATACAGTAAGTGTTATTGATTTAAGATATTATAAAACAGATGTATCAGCTTATGTACAAGAAAATAATATAACGCGGGTGCTTATTTTATATGATATTAATGGAATATATACTGACCCATCAATATATAAGTTGAGGTGAATATGATAGATAATTTATATCAAGACTCTTTATCTTTTAAAGATAAGATACTTTCTATAGTGTGTTATATATGGTTAGTTCCTTTAGTTATTTTATTTATTCCCAAAAAAGGTCGATTTATAAAAAGAAATTTAATAATAGGAATTATATTAAGTATTATAATTACAGGTTGGATAATTACAATATTAGTGGTTGTAAGAAAAAATTGTGATTTACAATTATTAAATGTTATTAATTGTATTGTATTTGCTTTTTTAATAATATTTCAGATAATACAAATTATTAGAATTATAAGAAGAAAGAGTTACTAAACTTTTTCTTTTTTTGTTCATTTAATTAAATACATGATATAATAGTCTAATAGTAGAAGGGTTATTGATAGGTGAAGCATGAAAATTAGTATTAATATCATGAAATCTGTGTTCGTAATTTTATTCTTTTTATTATCATGGTTTATAACTCTCTTTTTATTTTATGGGCCTGAATTTATCAATATATCTCTTATTGGGGAAGAGAAAGTAAAACTTAATATAAATAGTAATTACTTTGAAACAGGATTTATAGCCAACATTGGCCCTGTTAAACTTACTAAATTTGTCAATGTAAAATCAAATGTTGATAACTCGAAATTAGGAAATTATGAAGTTAAATATTATGTTGATTATTTAATCGGGCGTAAGGAAATTACAAGAGAAGTTGAAGTAATTGACGGAATATCACCTGTTATTAATTTAAAGGGGGAGACCAATATTGTTCTTAATAAATATTATAATTATGAAGAACCTGGGTATGAAGCATCTGACAATTTGGATGGTGATTTAACTGAAAGTGTTAAAGTAGTATCTAATGTTGATACATCAACATTAGGAACATATTCTGTAAAATATAGTTTATCCGATAAAGCTGGGAATAAGACTGTGGTAGAAAGGTCTGTGGAAATAGTAGATAATAATATTTTAAGTAATCCTGTTTCAACTTTTAGATTAAATGGTTTATTTGGCAATGTTATGCTTGAAAAAAGCGATATAGAATATTCGTTTATGGATGATGCGGTAATTGTCGGTGACAGTAATATTCGTTTTCTTTATCAAAAAGGACAATATTTAAACGCTGATCAGGTTTGGGGCAAAAACAACTTAAATGCCGGTGATATGAGTACTGCGAAAGTTATGATTCATGAAACTGGTGAAGAATTAACGGTAATTGATGCTGTTAAAAAGTATAAGCCTAAATATTTAATTGTTTCATTTGGAATAACTAGTACTTCTTTTTTAACCAAACAAGTATTTATAGATAAAGTTAGTAGTTTCTTTGAATTAATGAAAGAGGAATGTCCAGATACAAAACTAGTTGTAGTTTCAATATTACCAGTTAGTATTGATTATGCCGTATTACAAAGTCCAATTAATAAATATAATTATTATTTATTAGAATTATGTGATAAATATAAAATAGGTTATATAAATATAACTGATTCATTAAAAGATGAGTCAGGATATGGTTCGCAAAATTATTTTTATTGTGCAAGCCAAGAGGATTGTGGTTATCATTTAAGCGAAGCTGGTAAGGAATTTTATGTAGATTACTTAAAACATGTTGATTTATCAAAAGTAATTGACTAAGGAGTTGTTATGAAAAAAATAACATTTGATGAAAAGTTAGATGCCATTGTAAGTTATCTTTTTGTTCTAGGGTTTATTCCTTTTTTTAAAAAAGATAAGTCAGTATTTCTAGAAAAACATTTACGTCGAGGTAAATTGTTAAATATTATAATTTTTATATGGTTAATTTTTTCCATAATAAGTTTTAGGATTTTAAATATTACTAACATTTTATCAACAGGAGCAGTACAAATTATACGTTTAATTTTATATGTTATTAACGCTATTTTTTGCATATTGATTCTTAGTTATCAATTAGTTTGGATAGTAAAAATTATCAAGAAAAAAGACTGTTAATCAGTCTTTTTGTATACATACATAACTTATTGCGTATTCTTTTTCGTGAGATATAGAAATCAAAATATTATAATTTTTATATAAAAATTTAGGTTTATTTTTTTCATAAATAATATTTATATCAGGCATGGCAATAATATCCTCTGATGGTAGAGCTTTAATAATTGCCTCTTTAGCACAAAAACGACCTGCTAGAAATTCAATTTTATTATATCCTTTTTTTTGATTATATAATTTTAATTCATCTTTAGATAATATTTTGCTTATAAAATTTATATCTTTATTCGAAAAACGATTGATATTTGTGATATCACAACCAATTCCAATAATCATAATATACTCCTTAATTATTTTTAATTTTACCATATTTTTATTTGCTGTAAAACTTAATAATTCTAATAATTACCATTTATTAAACGACATAAAAGTGATATAATCTACATTAGAATGGAGGTTCTATGAAGTTTATAGAGTTTAAGGATGTAACAAAGACCTATAGTAATGGGATTACTGCATGCGCAGATATTTCTGTTTCAATAGACAAAGGTGAATTTGTTTTTGTTATTGGTTTGACCGCTAGTGGTAAATCAACATTTACTAAGATGTTATATCGTGAAGAAAAACCTACCAGAGGAATTGTTTCTGTAGGAGGGGTTAATGTTGGAAAATTACGAAATCGCAAAGTATATAAATTTCGTCGAAAAGTAGGAATTGTTTTTCAAGATTATAAATTGCTTCCTCAACTTACAGCATATGAAAATGTGGCATTTGCATTGGAATGTGTTGGTATGAAATCAAGTGAAATTAGACCTAAAGTTTTAAAGGCATTAGAGAGAGTGGGATTAAAAGATAAAGTAAGAAGTTTTCCAAAGGAGCTTTCAGGCGGTGAGCAACAAAGGGTTTGTATAGCAAGAGCCATTGTAAATGAACCAAAATTGCTAGTTTGCGATGAACCAACAGGAAATTTGGATCCTAAAACAAGTAAAGAAATAATGAATGTTATTTCGTCTGTTAACAAAGAATTAGGAACAACTGTAATTATGGCTACCCACGATAAAGAAATTGTTAATCGGATGAAAAAACGTGTTTTAGTTATTAACAACGGTATGTTAGTTGGTGATTATGAGAAAGGAAGTTATAAGGCAAATGAGAGCGATTAGAATATTTTTTCGAAGTATAAGAGATGCGCTTAAAAGCATTACACGTAACTTTTCTTTATCAATGGCTAGTATTTTATGCGTTACGATTACTTTAATCATTGTTTCGGTGTCTATTGTTTTGGCTGCGAACATTAATAATGCTACTAAAAACATTGAAGACGAAATGAATATAGTAGTTTATATACAAAAGGAAGCAACAGATAATGATATAGATAATTTAGAATCGGAAATAAATAATATTCATGGCGTTACAGAAGTAGAATTTATTAGTAAAGAAGAACAAAAGAAAAATATGGCTGAATACAATGATGCTTTTGAAACAATTTTAAATTATTTAGATGAAAACCCTTTGCTTCATAGTTATGTAGTGTTTGTTGAAGATGTAAGAGATATTAGTGAAATAGCTAAACAAATAACAGAGCTTCCAAACGTTGAGACAGTAAAATATGGTGAAGGTATGGTAGAAGAAGTTGTCTCAGCATTTGATATTATTCAAAATGTGACTATAGCAATTGTGATAGCATTAATTCTTGTAACAATTTTCTTAATAAGTAATACAATAAAATTAACTATTTATTCTCGTAAAAATGAAATTGAAATTATGAGACTAGTTGGAGCCAGTAACGGAACAATAAAATTACCATTTATTTTTGAAGGGTTAATGTTAGGGGTTATTGGTTCAATTATTCCTATATGTATTACGATATATGGTTATGTGATTTTATATAATACAATGAACGGATATTTATTTAGCGAAATGCTAAGATTAGTAGAACCATATAATTTTGTGTTTATAGTTTCAGGTATATTAGTTTTAATTGGTTCTGTAGTAGGTATGTATGGTAGTGTTAAATCTGTAAGGAAGTATTTAAAGATATGATGAAAAAAGTAGTAAAAATATTAATTGTTGCATTATTTTCTTTTAGCTTTGCTTATAGTGATGTAAATGCAACAAAAACACTTGGTGATTTAAAGGCTGAGCTTAAGCAATTTAAATCTGAGTATGCTGCTGCTAATAGCGATAAGAAAAAAACTGAATCTGAAATAAATGCACAAAAAAACAACATTTCAAATGCATACTCTGAAATAGAAAAAGCAGAGACAGATATCGAAATTGCCAAAAAAGATATTGAACAAACTGAGAAAAAAATTGAAGGTGCCAAGAAAGAAATTGAAGAATTATTGGTGTTCTATGAAATATCACAAGGAGAAAACAATTTTCTACAATATATAAGTGGTTCAACTTCAATGACAGATATGATGATGAGAATCGAGTCTGTAGCTCAAGTTTTAAGTTATACACAAAATAAGTTAAATGAAATGGAAACGCTTATTACATCAAATAAGCAATTACAAATTGATTTAGCTAAGAAACAAGTTGATTTAGAAGGTAAAATTGTTACCTACGAAAATAGTATTGAAGAATTAGAATCTGATTTATCTTCGCTTGTTCAATTATCTGCGAGCGTAGAAGTTCAAATTAAATCATTAGAAGAACGTATTAAATCATACGAAAGCGCGGGATGTAAAGACAATGATTTATTATCGTCATGTGCTAATGTAGATGACACTTTATATTGGATGAAACCAACTGCTAAAGGGTATATCTCTTCTGGATTTGGTTGGAGAAGTTATTACTTAAATGGGGTTTTAAGAAATGAATTTCATAATGCTGTCGATATAGCTGGCGCTGGTGCTAGATCCCCTTTATATGCAGTAGCAAATGGAACAGTAGCTGCAATATGGTGGAGACAAGAGTATGGTGGTAACCAAGTATTTATACATGTAAAAGTTAACGGAAAAAAATATACGGTTCGTTATGCTCATATGCTTGATGTAAACGTAAAGGTTGGAGAAAAAGTAACGCAACAAACTGTAATTGGAACAATGGGCGGAGGCGGCGAAACTTTATATGCAAATGGCGGTTGGGATAAAGGTTCAACTGGCTGGCATTTACATTTAGAAGTAGCAAATGGTTGGTATTTAGAAGATTATAAAACATATTCAAAATACGTAGCGAACTGTATAGAACCACCGTTTGTACCAAAATATGGACAATGGTATTATTCTAGAATTTAAGAAAGATTAAAATCTTTCTTTTTCTATGCTATAATTTTTTATGAGGGTATTATGAAAAAATATATTTTAATTATAGTAGTTTTTATTTTATGTGGTTGTGAATTTTCTTTAAATCGAACGGATGTGAATGAATTGATATTTAATCAGGAAGATGAAAAAGAAGAACTTAGCATTTCGTATGAAGATGAAAATCCAGTTAAAATCTCCTTATATGTTGATAATACATCAGGCGGTCTTGATAAAGTAACTGACGAATTTAGAGAGACTTGGAGATTAAAAAGGGATATAGTTGTATTTGGTAGTGTGTTTAGTGATGAAGAAGAACTAGCATCTGATTATTTTCAAAATATTTGGAAAAATAATGCCCAAAATTATGAAAATTTTCAAAAATATAAAACAGGCTGGCATGTCAGTTTTCAACTTTTGGATGGTACAATATATGACCAGATGATATTTAACCCTATAGATGTTACAGATTTTTATGACTATTTAGAACTTTATTTATACGATAGCGCTAATCAGCCAATAGGTAAATGGTATTCGCATTTAACTGAGGAAGATATGAAAGATGATACTGTGATGACATCTTTAAAATTAACAGCAGGAAGTAAATTTGAACAGATCGCTAGTGAAATAACAGTAAGCGTATTTACATATGATAGTGAAGATGACTTTGATGTAAATGGTAAATATCGTGGAAATAGTATGTCTACTGTCAAAGTTTACAATGATTGATTGTTGTTATCTAATTTTTGTTGTGCTATAATTTTATTAGAATAAGGAGATCCGAATTGAACGAAATTGACAAAGAAAAAGCAATTTTAGAAGAAGCTCCTGATTTTGACAACCAGTTAAAAATACTCGAGGAAGAACAAGCAGAAGTAGTCAAAAAAAGGAAATGGTATATACTTATTTTAAGTATCTTTCTTTGCGTTGTCTTAATTTTTGTGGTTTCGTATTCAACGGTTTATCATTATCGTGAATATGGTCCGGGACAAGGCAATGCTAGTAATTGTCAATATGTAAATTTAAAGATTAATGGTAGCCCTGTACCTAACTTAAATATTACAGATGGCAAGGACTGTAAGCCTGTATATAATATTGATTATTATAACAATCGTAAACCAACATTTAATATAGATATTTACGGTGATAGAACTGTTATTTTTAATAAAACTAATCAATTAGATTCTACAGGTAGCTATTGTGTATTAAACTGTGATAGTAATGGTGATGGTTGGCCAGATTATAACTTAGATTTAGATGGTAATGGAACTGCAGACATTAACATTGTTAAAAATCCAAATGGTAGTAAAAATTGCAATTTAAATTGTGATATTAATTTTGATACTATTCCTGATTTAAATATTGATACTGATGGTGATGGAATAGCTGATATAAATATTACTGATGGTGAGGATAATAAACCTAAATATAATATTGATTATAAAGGTAATCGTAAACCAATATTTAATGTGAAAGACAATGGTGAAATATTAAATTTAGTTACAGATATTAATGATAATCCTAATTGTGAACGCAATTGTGATCTTGATGGAGATGGCTGGCCAGATTATAATATTGTATTATCGGAAAATAGCATAGCAATAATAAATGAATTAATTGAAAAAGGAACCAAGAAGGTAGAGTATAATAATTCAAAAAATATTGATTGGAAATGTGGTTTTGAAAATTTTGAACATTGCAAAACTAAAATTGAAACATATGATAATAAGTATATAAATATTGATATAAATGGAGATGGAATACCTGATGTAAATATTTCTAATGATGGTGGTAAAACAATAAGTAATCCAATTAATAAAGACGAAATAATAAATGTTGATGATAACAATGATGGTTTTCCTGACTATAATATTGACATAAATGGAGATGGAATACCTGATTTAAATGTTATTGAGAATAATAAAAATAAATGTGAAAAAAATTGTGATACTAATAAAGATGGAAAAAAAGATTATTTAATAGAGTATCCTAATAATACAGTTTCGATTAGTAATTTAAATATTGATATTGATTATGATGGTATTTGTGATATTAATTGTGATTTAAATTTTGATTTAATACCAGATCTAAATATAGATATAGATGGAGATAATATCGCAGATCTAAATATTGATTATAATCATGATAAGATCGCCGATTTTAACATTGATACTAATGGAGATGGAATAGCAAATAACAATTTAGATGCATATGGTATTGGGGTTTGTAATTTCAATTGTGCTGGATTAAATAATGTAAATAATACGGTTGCTTGCACAAAAAATTGTGATACGGATAATGATGGCTGGCCAGACGTTAACGTTGATTTAGACGGTAATGGAGTATGTGACTTTAATTGTGAAGGAAATAGTAGTACAATAGATAAAGATAACAATTATTATTTAGATTCTGAATATAATTCAAAAGCAATCTTAGATATTATAGATAATGGGGATGCTGACTTTTATATTATGAATCCTTTGGAAATTAAATCAGAATCAATTGAACCAGGATGGAATGACAAGTATGTTATTGAAGTGAAAAATAATGCGCATTACGCTGTAGCTTATCGAATTGTTTGGGAAAATGTTGTAAATGAATTTACGGATGTCAATAACTTAGATTATAGTTTAAGCCGTAGCAATACTGGATTTTTAGATAATTTAAAAGCTCCGCGAAATAGTATTGTTTTAAAAGATAATTTAATAATAAGAAATAATAGTAGTGCAAAATTTGTCTTAGATATTAGTTTCAAGGAAACTGGTATAAATCAAAATATTGATAGTGGAAAGACATTTAAAGGACAATTAAAAATTGAAGTAATTAAATAAATTTTAAAGAAGGGTATATGAAAAGAAATAGTGTGAAGCTGAAATCAATTATTAACTATTTATCAACAATTATAACGTGGTCAATCTTTGTTATACTTGTTTCGTGTGCCGCTTGTTTAGTTTATTATTATATTTCAATGCAAATCTATGCACGAAAAGGTGAAAGTTTTGCGCCGACCTTTTCTATTTATACGATAGTAAGCCCGAGTATGACGCCAAAAATAAAGGTCTACGATGTTATTATTAATACTAAAATAGAAAGCCCGAATGAAATTAAAGTGGGAGATATCATAACTTTTAAATCATCAAGTTCCTTAACTTATGGAATGACAATTACTCATAGAGTTATGGATATTCAGATTGTTAACGGACAATATCAATATACAACACAAGGAGATAACAACTTAACTCCAGATCTTTCTCCGGCGTTATATAAAAATGTCATTGGCAAAGCGGTACTGAAGCTACCACAACTAGGAAGAATTCAGTTCTTTGTTGCAAGCAAGTTTGGTTGGTTATTAGTAGTAATATTACCTGCTTTATATGTAATTATTAAGGATGTTTCTAAACTTATTAAAATTAGTAAACTTAAGAAAAAAGCTGATGCAGCCAATAGAGAATTAATTGAACGTGATAATATAAATAATAATGAAAGGAATGATATAAATGAAAGTTAATGATATTATAGTTTTAGAGAATCAAGAACGTTTTACCCTATTAGAAGAAGTAGAAGATGAAGGATTTCGTTATTTTCTAGCGGCTGGTATTGATGAAGAAGAAAATATCGATTCTAAAAAACTGGCTTTATTAAAATTGGTAGAGCAACCAGATGGAGCTTATGTAGAGCTAATCAAAAATCAAGAATTAATGACCAAATTAACTCAAAAAATTAAAGATGCTAATTGCTAGCATCTTTTTTCATGAAACGATCAACAAGTAAAGAAGCTGAAGTATCACCAAGAGCATTTAACATTGTAGCTGGAGCATCAGTTATCGTTGCTATGACAGTTAGGATTGGTAGTGCTGATAATGGAAATCCTAAAAGTGTAATAATACACATTTCTGAGATTGTTCCTCCGCCAACAGGGACTGCTGTAATTAATAAGGTTGCTATTAAAGCAACAACAATAATTTCTATAATACTAATACTACTATTAAATAAATAAACTAAGAACATAATTTTAAATACACTATCAATTACAGATCCGTCCTTATGAAAGCTGGTTCCTAAAGAGGAAGTGGTTTTACTTACTTCATCTGAAACTCCTAATTTTTTAGTAACTGCGATGTTAATTGGTAAACAAGATGCTGAAGAACAAGTACTTAAGGAAGTAAGTATAACGGGCATTGATTCCTTCCAAAACTTTCTTATACTTTTGCCAGAAATTTTAGCGATGATAGAATAGATTATAATGGCAAATAGAATTGATACTATTGTATAGTATATAAATACTTTTAGATAATCCGCTGCTATTTGCGCGCCTAAATTACCTACCATCGTAGCGAAGAAAGCGGCAATTCCAATGGGGGCATAGTACATAATTATCTGAATTACTTTCATTAATATTTCTTCAATACTTTCCAAAAGATTAATAAATGCATGTGCCTTTTCTCGGGATCTATAAGCAGCAATACCTATAATTAATGAAATTAATATTAAAGCTATCATGTTATCTTTAGTTAGTAATTGATTAAAATCATTAACGGTAATCATGCTTGCTGTTCGTTCTAATATGTTTAAACTTTCTTCTTGAATTATCTCACTTTCAGAAAGTTCAATCGTATTAGCTTCTGAAACGAATTGATAGGTATGGGTAGTAATTATACCAACAAAAACTGCTATTAATGACATTATTATAAATGCTAACAAAATATTTTTAAGTAGTTTAGCTACAGCTAATGGCTTTATTTTAGCAATTGATAGTGTAATTGTAGTAAAAATAAGTGGAACTATAATCGTACTAAGAAGATTAATGAAAATATCTCCTAAAGGGGATAAAACAGCGGCTTTTTCTTTAAAAATTAAGCCAATTATAAGCCCTACTATCATACTTAATATTAAGATGAATGAGGCTTTATAATTTTTAAAAAATTTTTTCAAAATATCACCTATTAAATTATATTTATTATTGTAAAATTTTTTCCATTTATCTAAATTGACTACGTATTTTTTATATGTTAATATATAAGTGTTATTGATTTAAGAGGTGAATTATGGAATTAAAAGGTAGTAGAACTGAACAAAATTTAATGACTGCTTTTTCTGGAGAAAGTCAAGCTAGAAATAAGTATACTTATTATGCTTCTCAAGCAAAAAAAGATGGTTATGAACAAATTGCTGCGATTTTTGAAGAAACAGCAAATAATGAAAAAGAACATGCTAAATTATGGTTTAAACAATTAAATAGTGGAAGTATACCTTCAACTATAGATAATTTAAAAGATGCTGCTAGTGGCGAAAATTATGAATGGACAGAAATGTATAAAGGTTTTGCTGAAGTAGCTAAAGAAGAAGGCTTTGATGAAATTGCTTTCTTATTTGAAAAAGTTGGAGAAATTGAAAAACATCATGAAGAAAGATATCTTCAATTAGTTAAAGCGGTTGAAGATGATACTGTTTTCCATAAAGAACAAGAAGTAATTTGGATTTGTAGAAATTGCGGACATGTTTACTATGGAAAAGACGCATTAAAGGTATGTCCTGTATGTAAACATCCAGAATCATATATGGAACTTAAAAGTACAAATTATTAATATACAATGATTTATTCTAAGTAGTTTTAGGAAATTAAAAGAGAATAATACATTTGGTGAAAGTATTATAAAAACTTAAAATGAATTTCAAATAATGAGTATAATCGGGTAATAGCGTTAAATATTAAAAGTGTATGAAGACTTCATAAAGTAAGGTGGTACCGCGGGTATATATCTCGTCCTTATATTTATGAGGTCTTTTTATTTTAAGGAAGGAAAAAAGATGGAAGAAAAAACAAAAAATATACTAAATGAAGCTACAGAAAAAATAGAAACGGCCTGTAGTCTTGAAGAAGTCAATGAAATAAAAGTAACATATTTAGGTAAAAAAGGACCAATCAGTGAACTTACAAGTCAAATGCGTGAATTGAGTGTTGATGAAAAGAAAGTGTTTGGTAAAGCTTTAAACGAATTAAAACAAGAATTAACAACAATGATTGAAGCAAAAATTAAATTCTTTGAAGATGAAAAATTAAATGCTAAACTAGCGAATGAGCAAATAGATATTACTTTACCAGCAACTAAAATTCCAGTTGGCGCTCCAAATATATTAGAAAAAGTAATCGAAGAAGTAGAAGAAGTATTTATGTCACTGGGCTATGATGTAGTAGATGGTCCTGAAATTGAAGAGGACAAATATAATTTTGAATTATTAAATATCCCTCTAGGTCATCCTGCAAGAGATGCTCAAGATACTTTTTATATTGAAGATGAGAGAATTTTACTTCGTAGTCAAACGTCTCCAGTTCAGGCAAGAACAATGATAGCAGCTGGTGGTGATAAACCTGTTAGAATGATTTGTCCTGGTAAAACTTATCGTCGTGATAGTGATGATGCAACTCATTCTCATCAATTTATGCAAATTGAAGGTTTATTAGTAGATAAAGATATTAAATTATCTGATTTAAAAGGAACGTTCGATGTAATCGTAAAAAAACTATTTGGCGATGATATTGAAACAAGATTTAGACCAAGTTATTATCAATTTACCGAACCTTCAGTAGAAACTGATATAACCTGTTTTGCTTGTAAGGGTAAAGGCTGTAGTTTATGTAAAAATACAGGTTGGATAACCGTAAGCGGTGCTGGTATGGTTCACCCAAATGTACTAAGAAATTGTGGATACGATCCTACTGTATGGTCTGGTTTTGCATTTGGTTTCGGAGCTGAAAGATTGGCTATGCTTAAATACGGTATTAATGATATAAGAACTTTCTATAATACAGATTTAAGAGAGTCAAAAACATTTGATAGAAGGGATGTGTAAAAATGATAAATCTAGATTGGGTAAAAGATTATATTGATATTGCAGATGAAGATTTAAAAGAATTGGCAGTAAAAATTACTAAAGCAGGTATTAATGTAGAAAAAGTAATTTCATCACGCATTGATAATATAGTAATTGGCAAGGTTCTAAGTTGTGTAGACCATCCAAATAGTGATCATTTACACATTTGCGAAGTAGATTTAGGGAGCAACGTGGAGCAAATTGTTTGCGGAGCTCCAAATGTTAAAGAAGGTATTAAAGTAATAGTAGCATTACCTGGATGTATTTTACCTGGTGATTTTAAAATTGAAAAAGGCGTAATTCGTGGTGTTGAATCTAATGGGATGATTTGTGCTTTATATGAATTGGGTTTAGAAGAAAAGAACGAAGAAACCCATGCAAAAGGAATTGCAATTTTAGATACAGATTTAGAACCTGGAACAGACGCTAATATTTATCTTGGAACTGATACTACAACTTATGAATTAGATATTCATAAACATCGTAACAATGATTGCTATTACCATATTGGTTTTGCATATGAAATAGCATCAATATTAAATAAAAAAGTAACATTACCTGAAAGTGATCATAAAGAGTGTGCTGAAGATATAGCAGATTATATGAGTATAGAAGTTGATACTGATAAGTGTCCTTATTATACTGCTAAAATGGTGAAAAATGTTAAGATTGGCGAATCTCCAAAATTTATTAAACAAAGACTCGCTGCTGTTGGTTTAAGATCCATTAATAACGTAGTAGATATTTCTAATTACGTAATGCTAGAGTATGGTCAACCACTTCATTTCTTTGATAAAAATAAATTAGGAAATAAAATCTTAGTTAGAGATGCACGTGAGGGTGAACAAATAATTACTTTAGATGGAAATCAAAGAGTTTTATGTGAAGCTGACATAGTTATTACGGATGGCGATAAGCCTGTATGTATTGCTGGCGTAATGGGCGGAGAAAACACAGAAGTTGATGAAAATACAGTTGATGTATTAATTGAAAGTGCTATTTTTGATGCTACAGCAATTCGATATACAGCAGCTCGCCTTGATTTGAGAAGTGAAGCTTCAATTAGATATGGTAAAGGTCTTTCTTTTGAATATACTGATGCCGCAATTGAAAGAGCGTGTTATTTGCTAGAAAAATATGCCGGTGCTACTGTTTTAAAAGGAACTTTGAAACACGATGTAGTAAATAAAGATAAAAAAGTAGTAAATTTTATTACTAAAGAAGTAAATACGCTTCTTGGTATGCAATTAACTGATAAAGATATTGAGCATGAATTAGAAAGATTAGATTTTAAATATACAAATGATGAAGGTAATTTTAGTGTTGAAATACCTTATCGTCGTTTGGATATTGACCCAAATGTTAATGATATTGCTGAAGAAATTGGTCGTTTATATGGATATCAAAATCTTGCTTCAACACTTCCTTTGGTACCGTCTCGTCGCGGTGTTTATGTTGGGGATGTAAAAATAAGAAAAGAAATTTCTAAAAGATTACGATCATTAGGATTAAATGAGACAAAAACATATACACTAGTTAGTCCAGATATTGATTCGTTATTTAAATATCAAGATGTAACAGCAATTAAATTACCGAATCCAATGAGTATTGATAAGTCAATAATAAGAACTTCGTTACTAGGATCTTTAATGGAAGTTTTTGAATATAATAAAGCTCGTAACGTCAAAGACATAATGCTATATGAAATTGCCAAAACTTATGATGTTAATTATAAAGAAGATACAAAGGTGGCAATGTTAATTAAAGGTAATTATTTAGTTAATAATTGGCAAAATACTACAACTAAGTGCGATTTTTATTTATTAAAAGGCATTGTAGAAAACTTACTTGATTATTTAGGATTTAAAAATCGCTATACTTTTGTTAAGGATATAATTAATAGTGTACATCCTGGAATTGGTGCAAAAATTATATTAGACCGTGAAGAGATTGGTATAATTGGTCGTGTTCATCCTAGTGTTCAAAAAGAAGATGTTTATGTGGCTGAATTATCATTGACTAAATTATATGAAAAACAAATAAAAGCAATTAAATTTAAAGAAGCTTCAAAATACCCAGATATTGTTAAGGATGTTGCTTTTGTAGTGAGTAACGATGTTGAAAGCGAAATAATTAAAAAGCAAATAAAAAGTTCTGGGGGAAAAATTCTTGATACAATTGATGTTTTTGATATATATAACAACATCGAAGATGGTAAAAAATCAATTGCATTTAAGCTTACATTTAAAGATGCAACTAGAACGTTGCAAGATGATGAAGTAATGGCTGTCTTTAATAAAATAATTTCTGATGTCGAAGAAAAAGTAGGAGCAAAATTAAGAGGTTAAAATCCAGGATTCCTGGATTTTTTGTTTGACATAACATATAATTGAGTTGATAATAAAAGTATGAAAGCAAAAGAAGTAGAAAGAAGTATATTAACAAGCTATCGGAAACAAATATTTAGACCATTTACAAAAGCAATTACGGACTATAATCTTTTAGAGGACGGTGATAAAATTGCTGTTTGTATAAGTGGTGGTAAAGATTCTTTGGTTTTGGCAAAATGTATGCAAGAAATACAAAAGCATGGTAAGAAGAAAATCGAGTGTATCTTTATGGTAATGAATCCTGGCTATAGTGATGATAATTTAAAGCAAATTATTGAAAGTACAAAAGAAATAGGAATTGAAGTTACAGTTGTTAATTCACTGATCTTTTCAGCCGTAAAAAATTCTGGTCATAAATCTCCTTGTTATATTTGCGCTAAAATGCGTCGAGGTTGTTTATATAGTGCAGCTCAAAACCTTGGCTGTAATAAAATTGCCTTGGGTCATCATTTTGATGACGTAATTGAAACAACTGCCTTATCCATCTTTTACAATGGAATATTTAATACTATGTTGCCAATGCTTGATAGTCAAAACTTTGAAGGTATGAAACTTATTAGGCCTCTTTATTTAGTGAGAGAAAATGATATTATAAATTTTGTGAAAAAGCATAATATAAAATGTAGTCCTTGTAATTGTCCTTTAAAAAAAGAAGATTCTAAAAGAGCAAAGGTAAAAGAAATAATAAAAAATTTAAAAGAAGAAAATGATCTGATTGACTATAATATATTTAAAAGTTCAGAAAATGTTGAAATTGATTATGTAAGAGGTTTTATCAGGAATAAAAAACACTATAATCGCGAGGATTTTTTTGACAAATTCTAATATTATGATATAATGGAAACATAAGTTATCATATAGTAGGGGATGGGATCATATATGGCAAAAGCAATTGCTCTTACAAAGGAAAACATTGTAAGATCAGCGGTAAAATTAATTAATAAAAACGGGTGGGATGCGTTAAACGCACGTAGTCTTGCAAAACATATTGGTATAAGTACTAAACCACTTTATCGTATTTATGAAAATATGGACGAAATAAAGAAGGATGTTCTAGTAGAAATTTACCGGCAATATGATGAATTTATAACAAGTAAGATAGATAATAAAAAAGCATTATTAACTTTATGTATAGCATATGTTGAATTTGCTAATGATTATAAAAATCTTTTTATAAGCTTATTTTTATCAGATAATTTAAAGTGGAAAAAGATTGAAGACGTATTTGATGAAAAATGGAATCAAGGAGCAATTATTAATTTAGTTAATAAACATGGCTTTAGTTTTGATGATGCAAAGGAGCTTTTTTTACACATGTGGCTTTATTCAAACGGTCTTGCAACATTAATTGCTACAAATCAAATTAAACTTGATGAAGAAAAGATTATGGTAAGACTTGTTAAAATTTATAAAAATTTAGTTAAATAGTGGAGATATAATGAAAAAAATTACAATTATTTTGTGTATGCTATTTACCGTTTTCATAAGTATGTTTTCAGTAGATGCTAGCGAGAAAGTTACGGTTTATATTTTTACAAAAGCTGATGAGCCAATTTGTGATAAAACAATTGAATATTTTAAAACTTTGCATAAAGAATTTAATAAATATTTTGAATATGAAGAATATCAGGTATGGGATGCCCAGTGGAAAGAAGATTCTTTTAATAGAGAGTTAGCTGAAAGAGTCGCTCAAAAATTTAATGATGAAATAATTGGCGCTCCATATATAGTAATTGGAAGTAATTATCGATTTGATGAATATAGTGAAGAATTAAACGATGAAATAAAAGATGCTATATTAGCAGAGTATGATAACGAAAATTATTCTGATTTAGTTAAGCGTACTTCGATTGACTTAAAAGATGAGAGATCTAAAGAGGGAATTTATACTGGTGCAATTTTAATTGGAGTTTCAACTTTACTTATTACAATTATTCTTTTAGCAAGAAAAGCAAATAAAAAAAATAAGGATTAAATTAAAATCCTTATTTTTTATTGTGCTATATCAAATTTATTAATTTCGTATTCACGAGTTTTATCGCTACGAATATAATATGATAACTTTAAGTTTTCGTCAGAATCAACAGGACCAGTTGAAGAAGCGTCTGCAACATATACTTTAACGTGAATTGCATAACCTACTAGGCCTTTTACTTCAGCATTTAAGATTGAAATATAACGTGGATACGCAACAATTTTTGCTCCATTTGGGAAGTTCTTTTCAAGTGCTGATTGCAATTGAGTTTTTAATCTAGTGTAATCTGCATCATATAATGCGTTAACTGGGCTTTGTACTGTATCATTATCCCACAAATCTCTGTCTAAGGCACAACCATTAATTTCGTCACCAACAATCACTGCGATTGGATAATAGTGCTTATTAGTATTAACTGTTAAATCACCATAATTACAAACTGCTGGGGTTGGTTCGGTTGATTGTCCAGCGCCGATTGTTAAATTTACTGATTGAATATCTGATGCATTTCCAGTTTCGTCTTTAGCCAAAATTTTAATTGAATATTTTCCATCTTCAGTAAATGAAGCGTAGTCTATTGGATTTCCATATTGGTCAAGAGATTCTGAGTAGTACTCAACAATACAATCGCCACCAGAGTTATCTTCACAAGTTAATAGAAAATCTGAAATTTCGTATATACCACCAGATTCTATTTCTAAATCTTGTAACGTTAATACAGGTGGAGTAGTATCTACTACATTAACTTTAATTTCTGCGGAACCTTGACCTTCTGCTGTAACGGTTACTATATATTCTCCAACAGTTGTAATATCAAAATCACCGATTGTAACTAAATTTTCATCAAAGTTTTCAAATTTAGTGAAAAAGTCCATTTTTTCTGGCCATTCACTATTTACTTCGATATCAAATGATTCTTTTAGCTCTAAAACGACGTCGCTTTTTTTATTTTTTCCTGCTGCAATTAATACAAATAAAATTATTATTAAAAGTACGCCAGCAGCTATCACACCATACTTAATCAAAGTGCCGCGATCTTTACGTACTTTTCCATTAAAAAATTTTCCCATAATTCTCTATCCTCATAATAATAATATCACTAAATGTCTAGGCAAGCAATTAAAAAATATAAAGTATTAACATTTTATTTATATTAATGAAAGAAAATTTCTATTTAATAATATAATAAATAAACAAATAATTTTAATAAAATTAAGGAATTGCTTGTATATTTCAACTTTTTATGTTAGTATTTTAGTTGCAATTTATTTGCGTTAAGTGGGAGGGAAGAGCGGATGCCCATACCACTTACATGAAAAGATATTTTATAGGAGGTGTTTTTCGTGGCAAAAGAAGTCGTAAAGAAAATTAAATTACAAATTGAAGCCGGTAAAGCTACACCAGCTCCACCAGTTGGAACTGTTTTAGGACCTGCAGGTATCAATTTACAAGAATTCTGTACAAAATTTAATGATGCTTCTAGAGACAAAATGGGAGATGTAATTCCTTGTGAAATTACAATTTATGATGATCGTTCATTCGATTTCGTATTAAAAACTCCACCTGCTTCATTCTTATTTAAGAAAGCTGCTGGTATTACAAAAGCTGGATCTAAAGGAGCAAATGAAATTGTTGCTACAATTTCAAAAGAAGATTTAAGAAAGATAGCTGAAACTAAGTTACCTGACTTAAATGCATATGATGTTGAAAGTGCAATGAAAATTGTGGCTGGAACAGCTAGAAATATGGGTATCGCAATTAAGGGATACAATGATGCTGAACTTCAAGAACAAGCTGCTGAAGCTAAAAGGGAAGAAGCAGAAAGAGCTAAAAGAGAATCTGAACTTGCTGAACTTGAAGCTGAAGCTCAAGAAATGGCTGAAGCAACATCTATGGAAATTCCTGAAGAAAACGAAGAAACAGAAGAATAAATTTAAATTAATAATAATTACTTATCCGCTAATAAACCACAGTTAGGAGGGAAATAATGAGAAATTTTGGAAAGAAATATGTGGAAGCATCAAATAAAGTTGATAAAACTCAAAGTTATTCAATTACTGATGCAATTAAACTAGTTAAAGAAACTTCTATTACTAAATTTGACAGTACTATTGAAGTAGCTTTAAAACTTAATGTTGACCCTAAGAAACAAGATCAATTATTACGTGGTTCACTTGTTTTACCAAATGGTAGTGGTAAATCAAAAAGAATTTTAGTACTAGCTAAAGGTGAACAAGCAGAAATAGCTAAAGAACTTGGTGCAAACTATGTTGGAGATAAAGATTTAGTTGAAAAAATCAAAAATGAAAATTGGTTAGATTTCGACGTAATCGTTGCTACTCCAGATATGATGCCAGAAGTTGGAAAAATTGGTAACATTTTAGGACCTAGAGGTTTAATGCCTAATCCTAAAACTGGTACAGTTACTCCAAAAGTTGAAACTGCTATTAATGACATTAAGAAAGGTATGGTTGAATATCGTACTGATAGTTATGGAAATATCCATACTATTATTGGAAAAGCTTCATTTACTGAACAAGCTTTAGAAGAAAATTTAAGATATGTTGTTTCTACAATATCTAAAAATAAACCTAATACTGTTAAAGGTGCTTTAATTGAAAATATTTCAATATCATCAACTATGGGACCTGGTATTAGACTTGCAAAAAATAGTTTTGACAATTAATTGAAACTATAATATAATATCGAATAGAAAAAACGAGGAACCAAAGACAGTAGGGGCGTACAGCTTAATAATCCTACCGAGGGGAAAGTTATAAGTCTTTTAAAACTTCCCCATGGGAAGTTTTTTCTAAATATAATAAGGAGGAAATATGGCAAGCGAGAGAATTCTAGAAGAAAAAAAGCTAGTAGTAAGCGAAATCGTTGATAAGATTAAAAACAGTGAATCTGTTATCTTATTCCAATATCAAGGTTTATCAGTTGCTGAACTTACTGAACTTAGAACTAAGTTAAAAGAAGTTAATGCTGAAGTAAAAGTGTATAAAAATACATTATTAAAATTAGCTTGTGATGAATTAAATATTGATATTAATGAATTCCTTGAAGGACCAAATGCAATTTTATTTGGAACTGATTTATTAGAACCAATTAAAATCATTTCTAATTATGCTAAAGATCATGATAAACTTGATATTCGTGTAGGTGTATTAAGTGGATCTGTTTCAGATAAAGATGTAATTAGAGAATATGCATCAATACCATCAAGAGAAGGACTACTTACTATGTTAGCAAGTGGAATGATTCAATACGTAAGAGATTTAAGCATTGCATTAAATCTTTATGCCGAAAAAATGGAGGGAGAAGAATAATATGGCAAAATTAACAAGAGAAGATTTTATTAGCGCATTAAAAGAAATGACTATTCTTGAAGTTAAAGAATTAGTTGACGCTATGAAAGAAGAATTTGGTGTTGATCCTAGTGCTGTAGCAGTTGCTGCTGCTCCTGCTGCATCAGTTGAAGATGCTGGATCATCAACTAAAACAGTTGTATTAAAATCAGCTGGTGGCAATAAAATTGCTGTTATTAAAATCATTAAAGAAATTACTGGCCTAGGATTAGTTGAAGCTAAAGCTCTTGCAGACAATGGCGGAAATATTAAAGAAAACATTGCTGCTGATGAAGCTGAAGCAATCAAAACACAATTAACTGAAGCTGGCGCTGAAGTTGAATTAGCTTAATTTACTTTAGTCAACCAAACCCACATAAGTGGGTTTTTTGTTGAAAAAAAATATGAACTATTTTATACTTAAAATGGTGATAGTATGGCAGAAAATGCTGAAGTAAGAGAATTAAAAAAGAGAAAAATTATTAAAATAATTGGCTTTGCAATATTAACTGTTGTAATTTTGTGGTTTTCTTTAGTTTTAGTAGAAATGTATCGTGTTAAAACAGATCGTAGACCAATGCTTTGCTTAAATGAAGTTAAGGATGTTGAGGATAACGATGAGTATTCTATAACTTGCTATGGAATCTTATATAAATATCGCGAATATCATTATAATGAAACAGATGAATTATCCGCAAGAGAGTTCACTTTAATTTTCAAAGAATTTGCAAGGAAAATAGAAAATAAGTAGGGATTTATGAAATTAAATAATAAAGGTTGGGGACTTAAAGAAATGATGATAATTAGTTCCATTTTGCTATTATTTTTATTGTTTGCAGCGTATTATATTTATATGCTTTATAATAACTTGGATACTTCAAGTGCGTCCGTATATGGTAAATTGGAATTAAAACTGCAAACATCAGCAGTAAGTTACGTTAATAAACATAATTTGCAAAATTCAAAGGTTATTATTTCTTTAGATGATTTACAAAAGGCTGGTTATATTGATATTTTTACAGATCCTAATGACGATGCTTGTAATGGCTATGTAATATATGAAAATCAAGATTATAAATCGTATATTTCATGTAATTATTATACGTCATTTGGATATAACCGAAGTTATGAATAATATATTGACAATAAACTAATAAATTGATATAGTAATAGTGCTTTTATTTAGGTTCAGTCTAAGATTGGACCTAATTTAATGGGGAAAATGATACACCAGGTTGTGTGTTAATGAAGGGAGGAAGAAAAATGCCAACAATTAATCAACTTGTAAAGAAAAGCCGTGGAAAGAAAACTAGAAAAAGTAAAAGTCCAGTTTTAAACGTAGGTTTTAATACAATCGAAAGAAAACAAACTAACGATAAGAGCCCACAAAAAAGAGGAGTATGTACTCGTGTAGGTACTAAAACACCTAAAAAACCAAACTCAGCTTTAAGAAAATATGCTCGTGTTAGACTTTCAAATGGTAAAGAAATCGATGCTTACATTCCAGGTGAAGGACATAACTTACAAGAACACAGCGTAGTTTTAGTACGTGGTGGTCGTGTAAAAGACTTAATCGGTGTTCGTTATCATATTGTACGTGGTACACTTGATACTCACGGAGTTGAAGACCGTAAACAAGGTAGAAGTAAATATGGTACAAAAAGACCTAAGTAATTAGGCAAAAAAAATAAATAAAGGAGGAAGAGAATATGCGTAAGAGAAGAGCAGTAAAAAGAGATGTACTTCCAGATCCTATATATAATTCAAAAGTAGTTACAAGACTAATTAATACAATTATGGTTGATGGTAAGAAGGGTACAGCTCAAACTATTTTATATGATGCTTTTAAAATTATTGAAAAAGAAACAAATAGACCAGCAATGGATGTTTATAATGAAGCATTAGAAAATATTAAACCAGCACTTGAAGTTAAATCTCGTCGTGTTGGTGGTAGCAATTACCAAGTTCCAATCGAAGTATCAAGTGATAGATCACAAGCATTAGCGCTTCGTTGGTTAGTAAATTATGCAAAACTTAGAAATGGAAAGGGCATGGCTATTAATTTAGCTAATGAGATTATGGATGCTGCTAAAGGTGTAGGCGGTGCAGTTAAGAAAAGAGACGACATGCACAAAATGGCTGAAGCTAATAAAGCGTTCGCTCATTATAGATGGTAATTATTTATGGCAAGAGACGTTTCATTAGATAAAACAAGAAATATTGGTATAATGGCTCATATTGATGCTGGTAAAACAACATTCACTGAAAGAGTTTTATATCATACTGGTAGAATTCATAAAATTGGAGAAACACATGATGGTGCTTCTCAAATGGACTGGATGGACCAAGAAAAAGAAAGAGGTATCACAATTACTTCAGCTGCAACAACAGCTCATTGGAATGGATACCGTTTAAATATTATAGATACTCCAGGTCACGTAGACTTTACAATTGAAGTTGAACGAAGCCTAAGAGTTCTAGATGGTGCTGTAACTGTAATTGATGCACAAAATGGTGTTGAACCTCAAACTGAAACAGTTTGGAGACAAGCTACAGAATTTAAAGTACCAAGAATGATTTTTGCAAACAAGATGGATAAGATGGGAGCAGATTACCAATATAGTCTTGAAACAATTGATAAAAGATTAGGCGTAAATGCAAAACCTATTGCTTGGCCAATTGGAGCAGAAAATGATTTTAAAGGAATTATTGATATTCTTAATCGTAAAGCCATGTTATTTAAAGGTGATAACGATGAATCATACGAAGAAATTGAAATTCCTGCAGAATTAAAAGATTTAATTGAAGAAAAGAGAACAGAACTTATTGAAGCTGCTGCTGAATTCGATGATGAATTAATGGAAAAATATCTAGAAGGCGAAGAACTTCCTATTGATATGGTTAAAAAAGCTATTAGAAAAGGAACTTTGGCTGTAGAATTCTTCCCAGTTATGCCTGGTAGTGCAAAAGCTAATATTGGTGTTAAATTTGCACTTGATGCAGTTATTGATTACTTACCAAGCCCAACTGACATCGGAGCTGCTGAATGTGTAGACTTAAAAGGTAACGATGTATTAAGAAAAGCTGATGACAATGAACCATTCACTGCATTAGCATTCAAAGTTATGACAGACCCATTCGTTGGAACATTAACATTCTTCAGAGTTTATTCTGGAAAACTACAAAGCGGTAGTTATGTAATGAATTCAACTAAGGGAGAAAAAGAAAGAGTTGGACGTATTTTACAAATGCATGCTAATCAAAGAAAAGAAATTGATTGCGTATATGCAGGTGAAATTGCTGCTGCTGTTGGTTTAAAAGATACAGGTACAGCTGACACATTATGTGATGAAAAGAATGCTGTTATCTTAAAAGGTATGGAAATTCCAGAACCAGTTATTGATCTTGCAATTGAACCAAAAAGTAAATCTGACCAAGATAAAATGGCAGTTGCTTTATCTAAGTTAGCAGATGAAGATCCATCTTTCAAATATCATACTGATCATGAAACTGGTCAAACAGTTATCAGTGGTATGGGTGAACTTCATTTAGACGTATTAGTAGAAAGAATGCGTAGAGAATTTAGCGTTGATTGTAATGTTGGTAAACCACAAGTTGCTTACCGTGAAACGTTAACAATGGCTGCTGAATGTGAAGGTAAATATATTAAACAATCAGGTGGTCGTGGACAATATGGTCACGTATGGGTTAAATTTGAACCAAATCCTGAAAAAGGTTATGAATTCGTTGATGCAGTAGTTGGTGGTGTAGTTCCTCGTGAATATATACCAGTTACTGATAAAGGATTACAAGAAGCTATGGCAGGCGGAGTTCTTGCTGGTTATCCATTAGTAGATGTTAAAGCTACATTATTTGATGGATCATACCATGATGTAGACTCATCTGAAATGGCATTTAAAGTTGCTGCTTCATTAGCGTTAAAAGAAGCTGCTAAAAAATGTAAGCCAGTTTTACTTGAACCAATTATGAGAGTTGAAGTTGTAGTTCCTGAAGAATATTTAGGAAATGTAATGGGGGACTTAACTAGTAGAAGAGGTAAACCTATGGGTAACGAATCAAGGGGTAATGCTTTATCAATTAAAGCTATGGTGCCACTTGCTGAAATGTTCGGTTACGCTACTTCATTAAGAAGTAATACTCAAGGTAGAGGAACATTTAGTATGTTCATGGATCACTACGAAGAAGTGCCTAAATCAATCTCTGAAGAAATCATCAAGAAAAACGGCGTAAACTAAAATAATACTTGAATTTTATTCAGGCATTAGATAAAATATAATAGTATAAGAAAAGGAGGAAATATTATATGGCAAGAGAAAAATTTGATCGTTCTAAAGAACACGTTAATATAGGTACTATTGGACACGTAGACCATGGTAAAACTACTTTAACTGCTGCGATCACTAAATATTTTGGTAACTTTGTAGATTATGCAGATATCGATAAAGCTCCAGAAGAAAGAGAAAGAGGTATTACTATTAATACTGCTCACGTTGAGTATGAAACTGAAAAACGTCACTATGCTCACGTTGACTGTCCAGGCCACGCCGATTATGTTAAAAACATGATTACTGGTGCTGCTCAAATGGATGGTGCTATTCTTGTAGTTTCAGCAGCTGACGGTCCTATGCCACAAACTAGAGAACATATCTTATTATCTAGACAAGTTGGTGTACCTAAGATTGTTGTTTACATGAATAAATGTGATCAAGTTGATGATCCTGAATTACTTGATTTAGTAGAAATGGAAATCAGAGAATTATTAGGAGAATATGG
>SVAQ01000003.1 GCA_015059305.1 Bacillota bacterium
AATGGCGGTTCGTACGGGATTTGAACCCGTGATCTCTTGCGTGACAGGCAAGCGTGATAGGCCACTACACTAACGAACCATTGGTTGCGGGAGAAGGATTTGAACCTTCGACCTTCGGGTTATGAGCCCGACGAGCTACCAAACTGCTACCATCCCGCGATAACTTTTAAATGGCGGGGGAAAAGGGATTCGAACCCCTGCGCCGGTTACCCGACCTCCTGGTTTTCAAGACCAGTCCCTTCAACCAGACTTGGGTATTCCCCCATTTGTTTGGAACAATATGATTATAGCATAGTCTAAAAAGGATTGTCAATCAAAATATTAATAAAAAAAGGCTTGCAATTACATAATAAACAAGTTATAATTAAATAGTCTTAATTATTTAAGACAGTGCCTGCCCGAGTGGCGGAATAGGTAGACGCACAGGACTTAAAATCCTGCGGGCATTAAAACCCGTGCCGGTTCAAGTCCGGCCTCGGGCACCATTTAAAAATTACTAGGTTTACCTAGTTTTTTTATAAAAAAAAGCAATTCAAACTGAATTGCTTTTTTCTATTTCGGAAATCTTATCACTTATCCACTTATTTAAATGATTTTTAAGTGGTAGAAAACCAAGCCTGGATTCCTTTACTTTACTCTTGTTATTAGATTTGTAATTAATATTTTTAATTGATAATTTTAATTGTCCTTCTTCTTCATTAACATCAAGAATTTGACAATATACGATTTCTCCAATTTCTAGGAAATTATGAATATCACTTACGAAATCATTTGATACTTCAGAAATATGAATTAGTCCAGAATAATTTGAATCAATATTCACAAACGCACCATACTTCTCTATTCCTGTGACTTGGCCTTTGACGATACTTCCCGTCTTATAATCAGCCATAATGTGTCTCCTGCCATTTATTATACCAAAAGAAGAAAAAAAATGATATAATAAATTCGTGATTGACATGGAAGATAAAATAATTGAATTAGTAGAAAAAATGCGTCCTTATTTAAATATGGATGGCGGAGATATAGAATATATAAAATATGAAGACGGCTATGTTTATATTCGCATGATTGGCGCATGTAGCGATTGTATATATCAGGATAATACTATAAATGATGGACTATTAACTTTCTTTCAAAGTGAAATTCCTGAAATTAAAGGTATTATAAATGTTAGTATATAAGCCAATTTATTTTTTCAAGTCTAGCGTATAAAGAAATTTCTTTATACGCTTTTTTTAAGAACTCTTCATAACTATCAACTTTACTAATAATTTTAATTAATTTTTCACTTTCGCTTTTTTGATTCACAATTTTCTCATAACAATCAAAATAATACGATGGAAAAATCAATCTAGCAAATAACATATTATATGAATATTGGGTTAACTTAACACTTTTTAGAAAAGTCTGTAATTCTAAAAATGCATCATCATCTGCAAAAAAACAACTCTTTATATATTCTGCAACATCACGAACTTCTAAATCAAAAATAAAAGTTAATGGATTACAATAATTAAGTCCACAATTTGGATAATAAATTCTTTTGTGTGATAAAACTATATTATCTTCCATTGATATTGGATATCTTTCATTAATCATATTAACATAGTAGATAGCATTTTCAGTAAGTCCTATATAATAATCTATTGTTTTTCTTACTACTCTATCTACTTTAATCTCATTCAATTGGTTTTCTATATAATCTATTTTTAAACTCCAAAGACTAGCCCAATCATTTCGATATAAACTACTTTTCGAATTATTAAGTTTTGTTTTTTTATTTTGCTCAATTATCTCAACAATCGAATATTCTAAATCTTTATTTTTAGTGCGAAGTAAAATATAATTTGTATCATCTACTTTGGTTAACATTTCATTTTTATTATTTAAAATAATATCATGACAATTAATATTTTTTATTTTTAATTCTTTACTACATTCAACAATATCCTTTAAATCTTTCTCGGTCCGATTAAAAAAAACAAAATAATAATCAAATTCATTTAAAATAAAATGATAAGCATCTCCTTCAATAAATAGCTTATCAATTATTAACGAATAATAATATTCTATTGTTTGTTTCATATTAAATTATATAAAAAAACTTAGGTAATATACCTAAGCTTATTTATTTTCAAATTTTTTAATTAAAGCATCAAACATCATTTCACATGACTTCATAAAATTTTCTTTGATAACTGCTAAATCATTATTTTCAGCCGGTGCAGCAGGAACAGCAGGTACATCTGCATTTACCGGTGCTGGTGCTACCTGTGGAGCTTCTACAACCGGAGAGGCAGGTGCTGGTTCAGCTACAGGAGCTGGCGCTATCGGTGCAGGATTAATAATTGGCGCATCAATCATTGGAGCAGCTGGAGCCATAGGCTCAACTGGCATAACTGGAGCTGGTGCAATAACTTCTGAAGCAGCCATTGGCGCTGGTTCAACAGCAATTGGAGCTGGATCCGGAACTACTGGAGCTACCGGTGGAGCTTCTACAACTGGAGCTGCAGGTGCTGGTTCAGCCACAGGCGCTAGAGCACTAACTTCTGCAGGAGCATATACACTCTTTAACAAATCAAATGATGCTACTGGAAGTGTTAATTGAGTAAAAAAATCATCCTGAGCAGTTATTGCTTCTGGAACATTTAAATATGGTAGCGCAGTTCCCGCAATAATCGTTTTTAAATTTTCTTTAACAGAAGCCCATTCATTTTGATCAAAAATCTTTTCTGCAGCAGTACCATTAAATTTACTAATACAAATAATTGGTAATCCCATAGAACCATTTGTTTCATTATCAAATACTATGTAATTTCCATTTGTTCCTTTAAAACATGTTACAAGTGGTTTTTCTACCACATTTCCGCTAGTTAAATTAATTTTTATTTTACTCACTTTGCTCAATCCCTTCTAATATAAACAATTATAACAAACAGCCTACTTTTTTTCAATCTTTTTAAGAATGAAATAGCGACAGCCGTAAGCACAATTTTCTTTTAAATATTTATTAACATTTTGATAATCATTAATTGGTTTATACCCTTTATTCTTTTTATCATTAAACCCTTTTAGTCGAACCTTACCATAAGCCCAATCTCCTAAAATGTAATCAAAAGGTTCAAAATAATCAGTAATTTTTTCTTTTAAAACATCCTCTTCAATGGCGTCTTTTTCATTTTTAATTACTTCATATGTAATATCATTAATGATAATTTTCATATATTCCCCCTATAAAACTAATAAAGTTATTAATAAAATAACCATACCTAATGTAGCTACTATTGATAAGAAAAACAAAATATCAACATACCCATTTCCTGTAGAAAACGCTGGTTTTGGATGATTATGATCGAAAACAGCCTTATCTAATAAATAATTTTTATTTATAGCATTTGCGTTAATATCGAAATAACTATATACTTTTTTATTTACTTCATCAAGTTCTTCAGAATTCATAGCTTTAATATCTTCTAATGAATATTTAAGAATTTCATAAGCTTCAAGATTTAAGGTTTCTTTCGGTTTGGATACAACTTTCTTATTGTTTTCCGCCATTTGTTTTTCAAAATATTTTATTACTTCAAATGGATCCTTAGCCATTAAAAAATTATATGATACTAATAGTGGATTTTGAGCATATGGACTATATAATAAACTTTTGAAGCGTTCAATTTCTGTTTCTGATACCTTTATTGCTATTTTCTTTTTCGCAAACATATCAATTAACATTTTTTGAATTTTTAAGAAATTATTTTCTCCTTCATTTTCGTAATATCTTTGTAATGTTTTTTTAAATTCATTAATGTCTTCCTGTGGATACCCATATTTTTTTAAATTATTATCTAAAGAAACTTCATTATCCAAATAAAATGGATTTAAAATATCTAATTCATCATAAATTATAGTTAATAGTCTAATAATCACAACGAAAAAAGAATTAAATTTAATTCCTTCAGGATTCTTCTTATTACGCAAGTACTCATTTATTGCACTTGTAATAGCTTCATTTATAAAAATGCCACTATCCATACTCTCACCTATTATTAAGTATAACACAAATATTATTTAATTGGAACATCAAATATTGAACTATTAGAAGTTAAATAATTTCCATAAAAATTAGGAAGACGACCATTAATAATTTTCGAAGATATTAACAAATCATAAGCAACACTCTTTTTTTTCGAACTGATCGGAGTAATAATTTTACCTTCAATTGTGATTTTAATATAAGCTTCTACTAATGCATTATTTAACCCATAATTAGTAATTTTAGTATACACATTTGTTAAAATTGAATTTACATAATTAATTTTTATTGTTATTTTAGGACCAAGATTACTAAAAAAAGCACTATTACTTCCTATTAGAAATGGTACTTTATAGACAATCCCTTTATTTAAATCAAAGTTATCATCCAAGTTATTTTTTATAATATTAGATACTTCATCAAGTAATTTATAGGACTTCTTTAAATTATAATCAACATATAAAATTTCACCAGCATCATTTTTATAAATCTCAAGAATATCTTCAATATTATTTTTACTCATTGATTCATATACCATTTTATTAAGAACATTATAAACATCTTTTTGAAAATATTCTTCAGAAATTAAATTAATTTTTTTGGTAGTTTTATTACTATAAAGATTAATTAACACAATAACTAAAAAAAGAATTAAAAGAAGATTTATTATTACATAATATTTTCTCTTAATTCTCTTTCTAATCATATTAAATTATATGTCTTTAAATAAATGATTTTACTAAAATTATAACGCCAATAATAAATATTATCACTAACAAAGCTATTATAATTTTTATTACAATACCAGATCCTTCTTTTTCTTCAATATCCTTAAAATCTTCGAAGTCAGATTGCTTAAACGAAGTATTTTTTGTAAAAAAAGAATTATCTAATGATGTCGTTTGTTCCATTTTTTGAATCAATTTTTCCGTTTTTTCTTGCAGCCCCTCTAAGATAGCAGTATTTTCATCACCTTTTAAGTCTTCGAAAATATCAAGTGGATCTGTATCACTAGAAATTTCTTCCACAAAATTGTTTTCATTAATGATTTTTTCTTTTTCTTTTTTTATATCCTGTTCATTTAAAGTAATTGTATTAATTAACTCTTCTAATTTTCTAGCAGCAGTACTGTCTTCCCTTTTTTCTCTTGAAAAATCTGAATCACCGTCATAATCTTCTATAAAGTCTTCGCGTTTAATATTCAAATTACTTAAAATATCAAACTGAGTATCTCTTAATTTTTTTGCTCTAGCTTCATTATAACTTTCAATTTTATTTTCTCTAGCTTTATCTAAAATTACATTGATATCATATTCTTTTGTTTCAAAGATAGGTTTGGCTTTTTCTTCTTCTTTAGGCTTTTCAAGTTGAATTGTTCTTCTTTTGGGAACATCATTATAATGGGTATCTAAAATACTTTTAATTTTTTCTACATCAATACTTCCACGGTTATTTCCAATTACAGTCGCATTACTTCTTACTTCAAAATTATCTAATTCCGTTTTACTAATATCTTTATATAATTGATTGTTACGAGCAGTTCTTGAACCAACATTTTTACTATTATCATAATATTTATCAATTCTTGAATTCATTATGACACCTCTTACTATAATCATAACATAAAAAAAAGTCAGATTAAAGGAATTTATTGATTTTTAAAAATGTTTTTACTATAATTAGACAAGGAGGAACTATGAAAAAATTAATAGTAAAAGATGGTTGTATTGGCTGTGGAGCGTGCATTGCAATTGATAGCGAACATTTTGATTTTAACGAAGAAGGATTATCAAGTGTAATTAGTAATGAAAATTTAGAAACAGATGAAGTAAAAAACGCAATTGCTTCTTGTCCAGTAAGCGTAATTAAAGTAATTGAAGAAGAAATAGCAGAAAGCGAATGTAATTGTCACGAAGGATGTACATGTGGTGAAAACTGTAATTGCAGCGAAGATAATAAATGTTGTGAAGAATGTACTTGTCCAGAGGAATGTCACTGCGGCGAAGGCTGTAATTGTAACTAAAAAAACTTCCAATCGGAAGTTTTTTATTTGCTATAAAGTTTTTTTACTTCTTTTACAGAAAGTTCTCGATATTCTCCTGATGCAAGTGTTCCTAGTTCTAAAAAATCATAATTAGTTCTAGTTAATTTATCAACTAGATATCCTAGTTCTTTAAATAAATTTTTAACAATATGATTTCTACCTTCAATAATAGTTATTGAAATATATGTAACCTCTTTTTTTAAATCTTTCTTCTTTATTTTAAAGTCTACTATTTTAACTTTACGGCCTTCCACTACAACGCCTTTTTTTAATTTTTCAATAGCATCTTTATCAATAATTCCTGCGAGTTTAGCTAAATATGTTTTAGGAATCTTGTTACTAGGATGCATTAATTTGTTAGCTAGATCTCCATCATTAGTTAAAATTAGCAATCCAGTAGTATCATAGTCTAGTCTACCTACTGGATATATTCTTTTATCCGTTTCAATTAAATCTACAACTGTCTTTCTTCCTTTTTCATCACTAACGCTGCTTATTACCCCTCTTGGCTTATTCAAAAGATAATAGACCTTATCATGATTTGTATTTAACATTTGACCATTAATTTCTATTGTATCTGTACCATTTACTTTTGTTCCTAATTCATTTACTATTTGACCATTTACTGATACTTTATTTTGCAAAATAAGTTCTTCGGCTTTACGACGAGAACAATATCCACTATTAGCAATTACTTTTTGAAGTCTTTCCATAAGCCACCTCAAAAGTAGTATAACATAATTTAAAAGAAAATGTTAGTCAAGATAAAGGCCATAACAATGCCTACAAGATCCGCTATAAGTCCTACAATTAGTGTATATCTAATTTTTGAAACTTTTATTGAACTAAAGTATAAAGCTATAACATATATTGTGGTATCGGTACACCCTTGTAATACTGAAGCTAATCGTCCCGCAAAACTATCTGGACCATATAAATCAAAAATATTTGTCATTATGGTCATTGAAGCAGTTCCAGAAATCGGCCTTAACACTGCTAAAGGCAATATTTCAGCAGGCAAATTTATTAAGTTTGAAACAGGATTTAAAATAAAATTCAAAACGTTACTATCTAAAAACAAATTTACTGCAAATACCATGGCTAACACTGCCGGGAAAATATTATAGACAATCTTGAGTCCTTCTTTAGCTCCGAACAAAAAAGAATCGTATACATTTATTTTATTAAAATAACCATAAAACACTACAAAGAGAATAAAAATTGGAATAACTATAAATGATATATCTTTCATTTTTTTCTTCTCCTTATTAAATAATCAATGAAAATAGCACTAATGCATGAACAAGTTGTAGATATTACTGCCGGAGCAATAATTTCAGTAGGATTTACCGAACTATACGCTAGTCTAATAGCAATAATAGTAGTTGGTAAAATAGTTACTCCTGCTGTATTTAAAACCAAAAAAGTAATCATAGCGGTAGAAGCCGTATTTTTCTTTTCGTTTATTTTCTGAAGTTCATTCATTGCTTTTAAACCAAATGGTGTTGCAGCGCTTCCTAACCCTAACATATTAGCAGCTATATTCGAAGATATATAGCCAAGCGCTTTGTTACTTTTAGGGACCGAAGGAAAAAGTCTTTTTAAAATCGGTTCTAAAAAATTAGCAAATTTTACAAGCAAACCCGCATCTTCTGCAATACGCATAATTCCCGTCCAAAGAACGATGGTAGGAAGGAGGGACATAATAAGTTCTAAGGCTTTGTTAGCATTTAATAAAACACTATTATTAATCTGATCTAAATTACCTGTAAATAGCGCATACATAATACCTATAATAATTAGAAATGTCCATAATAGTGAAACCATAGTAAAATATATGAGAATACAAAAAAAATATTAATCATTCGACTTAGATAAAAGATAATAAAAATAAAAGTATACACTTTTTTTGATGTACACTTTAACTTATAACTACAGCTTTTATGTTTTATTTTTCTATTATATCCAATAAAATTTTATCTTCTTCATAACTTAGCGTTAAATAATAATTACTCTTTTTAATCCTCTGTTCAGGGTTATTAACTGACTGCAATTTATAATTTGATATATTGCCTTCATAGTCAATTTTAACAGAAACCTCTATTTCCCCCGGAGAAACACAAGTATCTTTATTATCGCAAAGAGTACTAGCAACATTTAGTATCGTTGCATTTATATTGTATTCAGCAAATTCAATTACATCACCTTTTTTGATATTAAAAACTTGTTTAGGAGTATGCTGTTTGCTAACTATTATATATGCTAAAAAAGCTGTTATTACAACTAATAAAAATACTAATATAATTATACCTAAATTCTTTTTCATACTCTTACCTCTATAATATTATATCATAAATTTAATAATCTATTTAAAAGATTTTATCCCAAATTTTTTTAAAGAATTTCTTAGTTTTATTTTCGTTTACTTTCACATAAATTGGTTCTATATAGATTATTTTATCTTTTAAGTAAACATTTGCGGTACCTATTTTTTCATTATTATGGTATTTTTTCTTATCTATTAAATAATATTTTATTTTTAAATTTGTTGCATCTTTTTTATCGATTGTTATTTGCACATTATTTTTAATATATAGATTATCTTTAGCATAAACAACATCATCGATAATTTCAAAATCATTTTTATTAATAATTTCTATACTCTGATACTTATTTTTCACTTTTTTATACAACGTTAAATGATCATTCCAGTCATTACCATCATTTAAAGTAACTACGATTATATTCATCCCATTAATATTAGCAGTCGTAACTAGTGTTCTTCTTGCTTTTTGTGTATAGCCAGTTTTTCCTCCAGTAACATAGTCATATCTTAATAATTTATTTTTATTTTGCCAAACATAAGTTTTTCGATCACTTTTGGCAGTATAACTTTGAGTTTTAAATATCTGCCTAAATGTTTTATTTTGCATGGCATAGGAAGTAAGAAGCGCCATATCATAAGCAGAAGATGTATTTCCCTTGCCACTATCCTCCTCAAGTCCGTGACTATTATAAAAATAAGTATTTGTCATGCCTATTTTGTTAGCATACTCATTCATGAGTTCACTAAATTTTTGCATATCTCCCGAGATTGTATTTGCTATCATAATCGCAGCATCATTGCCACTTCTAAGCATCATTCCATATAATAAATCTTTAAGACTTATACTTTCACCTACTTCAATATAAATTGCACTTCCAACAGCTTTTAAAATACTTTTATCTACTTTGATTGTTTGATTTAAATCACCTTTTTCAATAGCAATAATACAAGTCATAATTTTACTAATCGAAGCTATTAAGCGATCTTCATGAATATTGGCACCCATTAAAACATTTTTAGAATCACTACCCATTACTACATATGATGATGCGCTAATTGCGTATGATGTTTTAATTACCACAAAAAAACTGAATATAATTATGATTACTTTTTTCATATTATAAATTATATTCAGTTAATAATATTTATTATCCAATTAACATCATTAAACAAGCAAATGCATTATGAATAAAATGAGACATTATACTTATTGTTGTATTTTCTGTTTTCACAAGTAAATAAGCAAAGAAACTACCTAATACTGCATATGGAAGCGATAAAACTATCATGTTAAATAAAGTTGCCTCGCTCATTGTATGTAATAAGCCAAAAAATAATCCAGATACAACAATAAATATTTTATCATTTTTTATAAATCGACGTATAGAAACGCGAAATATAAGTTCTTCAACAAAGGGTGCATATATTAAACAAGTAGGAATAATATATAGCATTGGTAAACTTTCAGCTACTTGTTGATTTACAGATATTGCATTATCGCCTTTAATTAATACAACAACTAACACTACTAAATAATAAATGAAGAACATTGTGATTTGTTTATTAATAATAAATTTTAAGTATTTATTTTTATTTTCTAAGAAAATTTTAAAATCTCTTTTTAATTCTGGATAAAAAATCAATAAACAAATTAAAATTAGTAATACATCCAATATAATAGAAAGAAATATATAAGAAAATGATAACAAACTTATTATATCCGGTAAAAAGAAAAATGTAATTACAGCGATTATAGCCAATAATTTTGTTTTCTTAGTTTCAGCACGTTTTTCTAATTTAGGAATTTCATTATTATCTAAATTATTATTTACATTATCTTTATAGGATTCTACATTTGTTTTTCTTAGTCCAAAAAACCAAACTATAACATTAACTAAAGATAATATAGAAATATATAAACTTTCAGATGTAAAAAAGCAAATAATCCCTACAATTAAAATCATTTTACTTTGAATATATTTTTCTTTTTTGGTAAATAAATTATATAAAATAATTCCATATAAAATAATTGTTATTATAGCTAAAACTATTAACAAAGACTCACCAATATTTTCATATAGTTTTATAGTTTCAAGCCATGAAGAATTTTGAGTTTCTTCATATAATTCCCGATAAGAATTAATTACTTGAGCTAAAAATTTATTAGAGAATATTATAGTATACAAAGCAATTAAAATTTGGATTATTGAAGAAACAATATAATATATTCTTTTTTTCATATTTACTTTTCTAATTCCTTCATAATTGCAGGAATAATTTGTTTCTTACGAGACATTAAATTTTCAACAAAAACGCCTTCTTTTATATTTGGCAAGTCAAAGGCATCTGTTACTAGTGATTCTGCAGCAGTATTATAAAGAATATAACTGCCCTCTTTTAATATATCAACAATAAATATTAAAACAGCTTCATATGAAGTCTTACTCATTTCATTTAATCTCTCAATATATTCATCCATATGTTTTTCTATTTCATCAAAATCCATAGTTGTAATAACCGCAATACCATATATTTTATCGTCGATACTATATGATTTAAAGTCTTGCATAATTAATTCATTAATACTTAATCCTTTAATTGTGCTTGCAGCTTTTAACATTTTCATACCATATCTTTCAACATCAACTTTTGCTATTTTAGCAAGGGCATACGCCGATGTTTTATCTAGTTCTGTTGTTGTGGGAGACGTAAATAATAATGTATCAGAAATAATTGCTGATAGCATTAGTCCAGCCATATCTTTTGGAATTTTTACACCCTCTTTTAAATAGCGATCATATATTATAGTTCCAGTACAACCAACTGGTCTACATGTAAAATATATTGGCGAATTAGTACCAATATTACCAATGTTATGGTGATCAAATACTTCTAAAATCTCTGCTTCTTCTAAACCATCAACAGATTGTTCATAATTATTATGATCAACTAGTATAACATTTTTCTTATCATATACAGAAAAATCAGTAAGATTAATTACTCCTAAACACTCATTATTTTTATTTATAACTGGATAGTTCGTGTAATGCAATTTTTTTGTAAGAGCAATAAAATCAGAATAATAACTTTGTACATCCACTGTTTTAGGATTAGGATTTTCATTAATTGTACTTATAAAATTTGCTAAAGATAATTTATTACATAACTCAAAACTTGAATAACTACTTGTTATAACGTTAACTTTATTTTTTACCGCTTTATTTAAAAGCTTGGTCGGAATTACTCTATTTCTTGTTAAAATTATCAGTTGAATTTTTGAATCAATAGCATATTCAATAACTTTATATCGATCTCCTACTACTAAAATATCCTCCGGTTTTAGTTTAACCTCTTTAATAAAAGCATCACTACTAAAAGTTACAGTTGTTACATTTCCTTCAAACTCATTTTTAAAATTTGTAATAATTTTAGCATCTAAAGTTTGTAACAAATGTTTTAAATTTGTGCTTATTTTATCTCTTTTATCAGAAACTAAATATTTAGCTAAATCTTTTAATGTTACATATCCAGTTAATCTTTTTTTATCATTAACAAGTGGGATAGCCGTCAAATCAAATTTTTTCATATAGTCAAAAGCATTTGAGATACTTGCATTTTCATTAATATAAGCCTTCTTTACATATTTAGTGTCTTTTATTTGAACTTTTACATCATTTAAATAAGAAGGAGATTCAACTTTAAAATAATCTAAAACAAATTGAGTTTCACGATTAATTGGCCCTATTACCTTCGGTACACAATTAATACCTGTTTGATTTTTTAAATATGCTAGCGCAATCGCTGAACATACAGAATCTGTATCCGGACTTTTATGTCCAAATATATAAATTGGTTTCATACTACTATCACCTTATATAAGTTTATCATAGGGTTCAAAAATTTTAAATCCCCTTTAACTCAAACAAAATATCGCGTAGTTCCATTGCTTTTTCAAAATCAAGATTACGAGCAGCTTCATTCATTTCATTTTCGATTTTAATTATCATTTCCGCTTTATCTTTTTTACTCAATTTTGCAGTAGATTTACTATCTTTTACAACCGTTGAAACTACTTCTTTTATATCTTTAATTATTGTTTGAGGAATAATTTTATACTTTTCATTGTAAGCCTCTTGCACACTTCTTCTTCTAGCTGTTTCTTTAATAGCTTTATCCATGGCATCACTAATTGCATCAGCATACATAATTACGTGACCATTTTTATTACGAGCAGCTCTTCCAATTGTTTGGATTAAACTTCGTTCACTCCGTAAAAAGCCTTGTTTATCTGCATCTAAAATACAAATTAAACTTACTTCAGGAATATCTAAACCTTCCCTTAAAAGATTTATTCCAACTATAACATCATATACTCCCAAACGAAGATCTTGAATAATTTTTAATCTTTCTAATGTTTTTATCTCATTATGAAGATAAGCTACTTTAATATTCATTTCCTTTAAATAATTAGTTAGCTCTTCACTCATTCTAATTGTTAAAGTAGTAATTAAAACTCTTTCATTTAAAGAGATTCTTTTATTAATTTCACCAATTATATCATCAATTTGCCCCATTGTTTGACGCACTTCAATTTCAGGATCTAATAGCCCTGTTGGTCTTATTATTTGCTCAGCATATTGATTATTAGTAAGTTCAAGTTCATAGTCACCAGGAGTTGCCGACACATAGATAACCTGATTAATTTTTTCTACGAATTCATCAAATTTTAATGGTCTATTATCAAGTGCACTAGGAAGTCTAAAGCCATAGTCTACTAAAGTCTGTTTCCTCATTCGATCACCATTATACATGGCCCGCACTTGAGGAACTGTAACATGAGATTCATCAATAACTAAAAGATAATCATCGGGAAAAAAGTCCATCAAAGTAGTTGGTGTTTCCCCAGCCTCTTTCAAAGCTAAATGTCTAGAATAGTTTTCAATTCCACTGCAAAATCCTGTCTCACGAAGCATTTCAATATCATAATTAGTTCTTTCACGAAGTCTTTGCTCTTCTAAAAGTTTACCTTGTTGATGGAGTTCTTCTAATCTTTCGCTTAACTCTTTTTCAATATTAATAAGTGCCTTTTCCATTGTTTCTTTATCAGTTACAAACAATGATGCCGGGGAAATAATTACAGTTTCTTTATGTTTTAAAACAGTACCGGTTAAAGGATCAAATATACACAAAGAAGCAACTTGATCATCTTCGATTTCAATTCGAATTCCCGATTCTTTTTCGTTAACTGGGATAACATCAATATAATTTCCTCTTACTCTAAATGTTCCACGATGAAAATCCAAATCATTTCGTTCGTATGTCATATCCACTAAACGGACTAAAATGTCATTTCGAGAATATTGATCATTTAAATTAATAACCAACATATTTTTTTCATAGTCATCCTTTTGACCAATATTATAAATACAAGAAACACTAGATACAACTATTACATCATCATAATTAATAAGTGCGGCAGTAGCGCGATGACGAAGTTCATCTATCTCATCATTTATTGAAGAGTCTTTTTCAATGTATGTATCCGAAGATGGTACATAAGCTTCTGGTTGATAATAATCATAATACGAAACAAAGTATTCAACATGATTATTAGGAAATAGTTCCTTCATTTCAGCATATAATTGGCCCGCTAAAGTTTTGTTATGGGCAAGAATTAAAGTCGGCTTTTGTACTTTTTCAATTACATTAGCAATTGTAAAGGTTTTTCCTGTACCTGTAGCGCCAAGTAAAACTTGATTCTTTTTTTTATCATTTAAACCTTGAACAAGTTCATCAATTGCTTTGGGCTGATCTCCACTTGGTTTATATTTTGATTCTATTTTAAACATAAAAAGCTCCTTTTATATATGAAATTTATTCAACAACATTTTATCATTTATCCAACATATAGTATACTTTAAAAATGACAAAAAACCCGCCTAATGATATAATATTTATGAGGAAATAAGTATGAATAATAAAAATTGGTATGCTTTAGATAATTCTGCGAAAATCATGCCATCAACAACAACCAATTTAAATACAAACGTATTTAGACTTACGTGCACTTTGTTTGAAGATGTTAATTGCAGATCGTTACAAGAAGCTTTGGATAAAACATTAATTGAATATCCAATGTTTTTATATACTATGAAAAATGGTTTGTTTTGGCATTATTTAGAAAAAAGTGATTATAAACCAATTGTCAAAGAAGAAAAAGATTTTGCATGTAGTAAACTTACTGGTGGCTTACTTTTTAAGGTGTCCTACTATCAAAAAAGAATTCATTTAGAGGTTTATCACGTTCTTTCTGACGGCCATGGAGCAATGGAATTTTTAAAGTATTTAATTTGTACTTATTTAAATATTGAAAAGAAACTAAACTTAAACATTCCCCTTAATGATTCTACTTTAACCGAAAAAGCAAAAGATGATTTTAAAACTTTTGATAAGTCTAAATTCAAGTTTAAAATTGAAAAAATACCCAAAGGTCACAAATTAAAATTTGAAAAAAAAGATACAATTGAACATGATATTATTGAAATGCATTTACCAGTAAATAAAATAAAAGAAATTTCAAAAAAATATAACACAACAGTAACAATTTATTTAACTGCAGTATACATTAAAAGTATTATTGATAATATGCAATTAAAAGAACTTAAAAGACCAATCGGAATTACGATACCAGTTGATTTAAGAACTGTATTCCCTTCGAAAACTGTTCGAAATTTCTTTTATACATTTTTGACAAGTTTTAAAGCTCTTGATAAAACAGTTACTCTTGAAGAAATTATTAAAGTTGTTTCTGAACAATTTAAAGAAGAACTTACTAAAGAAAATTTACAAAAAAAATTAAATTCTTATATGTTACTAGAAAAATTATTAGTTATTAGAATTATCCCAACCTTTATTAAAGATTTAGCGTTAAGATTTTTTGCAGGACAAGGAAAACGCGGAGAAACTTCCGCCCTATCAAATCTTGGTGTGATTAAACTACCTTTTGAATATCAAAATTACGTCGAATCATTTTGCGCTATTGCAAGTACAGATAATCAACAATTAACAGTTTGTAGTTATAACAATATTATGATATTAACTTTCAGTAGCCATTTTATAACTAAAGATATTGAAAGAACTTATTTAAAGGAAATTCAAAAGGAAATTAAGGATAAAATCTTAATTGTTAGCAATATAGGAAGTGATAAAAAATGAAACAATGTAAAAAATGTAATATATTATTAGATGTAATGACTAATAATTGTCCTCTTTGCAATAGTGAGATTGATGATATTAAGAATTTTAAAAGTTCATATCCTTTTATAAGTGATATTATTAATAAACATTTCTTTCGAAAGATCATTTTGTTTCTGGTTTGTTTAACCTCTTTAATTGTTTTAGTACTTAATTATTTTTTAACTCCCACAATAAAATGGTCAATGTTTGTTATTCTGCAATTATTTCTTTCTTATTATATTTTCTATAATATTTTAAATGGTAGAAAAAAAGTTATTAAATCACTACTGGCATTAAATGTTATCGTTAGCTCTATATCTGTTTTTTGGGATGTCTATACAGGATTTCATGGTTGGAGTACTAATTACGTATTGCCATCACTATGTATTAGTTATGGTGCCTTCATGTTACTTTTAAGGTTTATTGATTACTTTGCTTTTAGAGAAAGTAGCAATTATATATACTTAAATATTTGCTTAGAATTTGTACCAATGATATTAGTGTATTTAGGATATGCTAAATTAAATGTTCTTATTTATCTTTCTAGTATCTTTTGTGTTTTAAATCTTTTAATTCTTGTTATTTTTGATGGCTCTGATTTGAAGGAAGATATTCTTAAAAAAATGCATTTTTAATTATTTAATTTAGAAATATGACTATAATTATTAAATTTTGATCATACTATAATTGAAAGGATGACTTAATATGTTAATAGTTGTAGGATCACGGCGCGAAGGAAACTGCTATAATTTAGCCAAAAATATTAAACAAAAACTCGATATTGAAAGAATACATTGTGAAATTATAACTCCAGGAAATCAAAGAATCCATTTATGTACCGGATGTATGGATTGTGATAAAAATGGCGTATGTGATTTTACCGATGATATGAAAAGTAATATTGATAAAATCAAAAATGAAGATGTTATTATGTTTATTTCTCCTGCTCGTTGGAATTTGCTTTCCGGGGATTTAAAAATTTTTATTGATCGATTAAATCCCCTTTATTCAAATGGAGGATTAAAAGGAAAAAAGTTTATAGCAGTAGCAATCGGCGCTCAGGGTAAAGAGAAATATAGTACTGAGGCTGTCATTAATTCTTTAACAAGTTTTGCAGAAAGTGCTAAAATGGACGTTATCTTTGATAAAGAATTTAACGATTGTCTAAACGCTAAAGATATTCTTACTTATGATGAAGAAGTAAATAAATTCATCCAAGATATCAAAAAGAAAATAGTCTAAAAAAAAATAATATAAAAATTATCTTTTTTTGTTGGGTTAAAGGAGAAAATTAAAACTTATTAACCACCACTACCTTACAAAAATATTATAAAATATAAAAAAAAGAAAATTACTTTGAATTTTCTTTTTCCAATTCACGATAGTTTACTTTTCCAACTAGAGTTTTAGGTAGAGATTCCCTAAATTCAAAATCTTTTGGCATCATATATGCTGCTAAATTCTTTTGGCAATATTCTTTTATATCACTTTTTACTTTACCGGTAAGTTTAACATCGCTATTTAAAACAATAAATGCTTTAGGAACTTGAACTTTATATGGATGCGGAATACCAATAACACCACAGTTTAACACATCTGGATGAGAATTAATTACATCTTCAATATGCGAAGGATAAACATTGTAACCCGATACTATTAACATTCTTTTTAGTCTTTGAGCAAAGAATAGTACTCCATCTTCGTTCATATAACCCAGGTCGCCTGTATGAACCCAAACTTTACCTTTTTTATCTTTTTCTAACATTTCATTTGTTTCTTTTTCGTTATCTAAATAGCCAAGCATAACAGTAGGCCCGGCTATTAAAATTTCCCCAGTTTCACCAGTTTTACATTCTTCGCGAGTTTCTGGATTAACAATTTTAATTTCATTACCAGGTAAAGGAATTCCTACGCTACCTAATATATCGGATCCTAATGCGCCGAATGTTGCAGGTCCAGTAACTTCAGTCATACCATATCCTTGAATTATTCTTTTGTTACAATTGTGTTCTTTCAAGAAATTATTAACAGCCTCATTTTTAACTGGTGTTAATGTATCCCCTCCTGAAACAACATATTTAATATAAGATAAATCTACTTTATCCATATGTTTATTACTAATTAACGCTTCGAATAAAGTTGGTACTCCAGGAACTAATGTTGGATTATATTTTGTTAATAACTTATCAAATCTTTTGGCATCAAATTGAGGAACTAAAATTGATGTAGCTCCAAGACAAAGTGGAACATGAACACAAACTACTAATCCAAAACAATGAAATAACGGAAGAACCGCAAGCATACTATCTTCTTTATTTAGTTCAGGCAACATAATTCTAGCTTGAAGTGGAACTGCATTAATATTTCCGTTAGATAATAAAATATTTTTGGGTACACCAGTTGTTCCTCCACTATGCAAAATTACAGCTGGTTGATCTTTACTTGTTTGAGCAAGAACTTTTTCACTATATCTTTTTCCCTTAATAATAAATTCATGCCAGTACATATAATCTTCACTACTTTTCGGTTTTTCAACTTTTCTACCTTTAGTTAAACTGTAACCTATTTTTAATGGTTTTGGCATCGAATCGCCGGCAGAAACAATTATTGTTTTATATACTTTAGTTTCATCAATTATTTCTTTTACTTTTTTATAAGCTAAATCAATAGCAATTAACATTACACTATCTGTAGCATTTAAAGAATATTTAATTTCTTCTTCGGCAGATAATGGATGAACCATGTTAGCAATAGCACCAATTTTATTTACCGCATAAAATGCAATTACAGCTTCGGGAGTATTAGGCATACAAATAGTTACTACATCACCCGGTCTAATACCTTGACTACGCATAGCTTTTGCAAACATATCAATTTCTTCGAACATATGTCTAAATGTAATTTTACGATTAAAGTAGTTAAGAGCAATACTATCCATATTTTCTTTATTACTTTCTCTTAAATATTCATAAATAGACATATTAGGAATTTCTATCCCTTTATAATTTTCTCCATAAAATTTTTCCCAAGGGTTCGAACTTTTAAATCTTTTTACTAATTTATTAAAAACTTTCATTTTTTCTCCTTTTTCAACAGTTGTTGAATAAATTACAAGTGTATTATATAATTATTATATGATTGCTTTCAATCATCAATGTTTATTATTTTTGATAGATATTAAACAATTTTAAGCAATTTGTTGCAAAAGTGAGGAAATTATGGATCGAAGAACTAAATATACGCAAAATATTATTAAAGAAACTTTTATTGACTTATTATCAGAAAAAGATATAACTAAAATAACAGTAAGTGAAATATGTGAAATCGCTGACATCAATCGTGCGACTTTTTATCGTTATTACATTGATGTATATGATTTATTAGAAAAAATAGAAATGAATTTTTCGGAAGAATTAAAAGATGCTTATAACGCAGAAAATATTACAGAATATACGGTTGCTAATTTTTCTAAGGCATTATTAAAAGCTTTTGTCGAAAACAAAAAGTTAGTTAAAATTTTATTTAACAACAAATCTACAACGAATTTTTTAGATGATATATTAGAAATTGTTTATCAGACTTGCAAAGATAAATGGGAACAGGAACTGCCGGGAATTTCTCAAGAAGATATTGAATATGCATCAGTATTTTTATTTAATGGCGCTTTAGGAGTAATTAATTTTTGGATAAAAAATGACTTTGACAAAGATATTGAGGAAATAGCCCGCATTATTGAACAACTTGCATATTATGGTTTAAAAAAATATATTTATCATTATTAAAAACGCTTTATAGCGCTTTTTATTTGCTTAAATTTATGTTAAGATATTTTCCAACGCTCAAAGGGGAATATATGGAATACAATTGGTATCATACATACATTAAACAAAAATATCATGAACTAAGAAAGTTACAAAAAATACAGGATAGTCTCGAAATTAGAAAAGCAATTGCTAGTATTGAAGCTGAACTTTTGCCAGAACCGAGAGTAAAAAAGCAAAAGACTAGAGAAATATTTTTAAACGAATATCAAGAGTTTAAAAAAGCAAAATTTCTATGGGATGATTTAACTACATTCACGGAACTTAGTCAAACCCCCATTACTTTTGATCCCCAATCATTAATAACCAACTTTTCCGATGAAGAATTATTTACTTTAAGTCATGATTTTTATAAAAATGCGACTACGGAAGAATTATTTGCTCAATTTATGCACTTTTTCAAGCAAAGAAATAGAAATGTTCATTTCTTTAGAAATTCTAAGCTTGATTTTTATGCTAACGTTTTCTATCTTCCCTATTATCATGAACTTTTTATGCATTTAAAACCTCGGGGAGAATTTGGTGATGTCGCAGTACTCAACCACGAATATGGTCATGGAATTCACTTTTTAAATAATTTCCACGGCAACTTTTATGGAAAAAATATATTTTTCATTGAAATAATTAGCACTTTTTTCGAATATTTAACGCTACTTTACTATTCTCAAAACGGAAATTATCAATACGCAGCTTTAAATTCTTTAATAGATACCTTTGAAGAAAGAAAAGGTTATGCAGAAAACATTAAAACTTTTATCTCCTATATTGATTATATGGGACTTGAGGGCTGTGGTAATAAACTAGAAGAACTTAAGGTAATTGATAATTATCTATCTTACTATGGAAATACAAATATTGAAGAATTGTATACCGAAGGAAAAATTTCAGAAGATATTCTCTACGTTTTTGCTACGATTATTGTTTGCGAGTTATTAAATATTTATTTAGATGATCCCCCAAAAGCATTTTTCTTACTTAATCAGTTAATGAATATTAATCCGGCACTTTCCCCCGAAGAATATTATGAGGAGATTTTAAATTTAGGCATTTACCCCAATAATAGTGTATTAAATTTTAATGATCATTTAAAAAGAGAATTAACTCGTTTTAAGTAATTCTCTTTTTATTTTGCTTTCTTAATTTCTTTAGCCCAATTCCAATTTTTTACTTCAGGCATATCAATTCCATATTCTCGAATATATTCATTGTGTTCTACTAATTTATCTTTACACCATTGATTTAACCTAGCACCACGATTTTCTAGTTTAGGTACATATTTAATAACATCCATTACTAAATGATATCTATCAAGTTCATTTTGTACGCGCATATCAAACGGAGTTGTAATTGTTCCTTCCTCTTTGTATCCATGAACATGAAGTTCTTGATTATGACGATTATATGCTAGTTCATGAATTAATGATGCATAACCGTGGAACGCAAAGACAATCGGTTTATCTTTAGTAAAAATAGCATCATAATCGGCATCGCTTAAGCCATGTGGATGTTTTACACTAGGTTGCAGCCTCATTAAATCTACTACATTAACCATTCTGATTTTTAAATCTGCAAAATTTTGTCTTAAAATAGTTATAGCAGCTAAAACCTCTAAAGTTGGAGTATCTCCGCAAGATGCCAAAATAACATCTGGTTCGGCATCTTGATCATTACTAGCAAAATTCCAAATGCCCACACCATTCGTACAATGTTTAACCGCTTCGTCCATAGTTAACCATTGCGGTCTTGGATGTTTCGAAGCTACAATAACATTTATATAATTTTTAGTTTGAATACAATGATCAAAGCATGATAACAAGCAGTTAGCATCCGGAGGTAAATACATTCTTACAATATCAGCCTTCTTTGTAACCAAGTGATTTAAGAATCCTGGATCTTGATGTGTATACCCATTATGGTCTTGTTGCCATACGTGAGATGATAAAACATAATTTAATGATGCTATTTCATGACGCCATGGTAGTTCCTTAGTAACTTTTAACCACTTAGCATGTTGACTAGTCATTGAATCTACAACTCTAATGAAAGCTTCATAACTATGCATAAAACCATGTCTTCCTGTTAATAAATAACCCTCTAAAGCGCCTTCGCAAAAATGTTCTGATAAATAAGAATCTAATATTCTTCCGTCGCGCGATAAATATTCATCATCTTTATTAGCAAAAGCATTCCAACTTCTACTTTCTTTTTCAAATACGTGGTTTAATCTATTAGATAAAGCTTCATCTGGTCCAAATAACCTAAAGTTCTTTTGATCTTGATTTAATTTAAATACATCTCTAATGTAATGTCCTAGCTCCATCATATCTTGGGCCTCAACACTACCAGGAACAGTAAATTTAACTGCATAATTTCTAAAATCTGGAACTCTTAAATTTTTTAATAGTCCGCCACCATTAGCATGAGGATTTGCTCCCATTCTTCTTAATCCTTTTGGCGCTAATTCCTTAAGTTCTGGAATTAATTTTCCTTCTTTATCAAATAGTTCTTCAGGTTTATAACTTTTTAACCATTTTTCTAATAACTTTATATTTTCTTCTTTTTCAAAAGCACTAATCGGAATTTGATGGGCTCTAAATGTATCCTCTATTTTTTTACTATCTACCTTTTTAGGTCCTGTCCATCCTTTAGGAGTTCTTAAAACAATCATTGGCCATCTTATGTTAGCCAAATTCTTTTCTGTTCCAAATTTCTTAATTAAAAGAATTTCCATCATTACTTTATCAAGGGTTTCTGCCATTTTTTTATGCATTTCCATTGGTTCTGTGCCCTCAACAAAATATGGGTGCCATCCCAGTCCATTAAAATAATTTTCTAATTCTTCATGAGAAATACGTGCTAAAATAGTTGGATTTGCTATTTTGTAACCATTTAAATGAAGAATTGGTAATACTACTCCATCTCTTTCAGGATTTAAAAATTTATTTAAACGCCATGATGTTGCTAAAGGTCCTGTTTCTGCTTCACCATCTCCTACTACACAAGCAGCAATTAAATCAGGATTATCTAAAACGGCACCAAAGGCATGCGAAAGACTATAACCAAGTTCTCCTCCTTCATTAATTGAACCAGGAGTTTCTGGAGCTACATGTGAAGAAATGCCTTTAGGGAAACTAAATTGTTTGAACAGCTTTTTTAGACCTTCCTCATCTTCAGTTATATTAGGATAAACTTCGCTATATGTCCCTTCAAGATAGGTATTAGCAACCATTGCATTTCCACCATGACCAGGCCCCGAAATATAAATCATATTTAAATTTTGCTCTTTAATAATTCGATTTAAATGCACATAAATAAAATTTTGACCAGGAACAGTTCCCCAGTGACCTACGACTTTTTTCTTGATATCTTTTTCTTCTAATTTTCTTTTTAAAAGTGGATTATCAAGTAAGTATAGCTGTCCTACCGACAAATAATTTGCTGCTCTAAAATAAGCATCTATCTTTTTTAACATATCATCGCTTATAACTTTGTTTATCATAACTAGCTCCCTTTATTCTAATAAAATTATATACCAAAAAGTCAATTAACTCAAATAATTTATTTATAAATTCTAGGAATTCTTTTGCCAATGCTACAAATCACTTCATAATTAATTGTATCAAGATGGGATGCAATTTCATTAATATGTTTATTATCCTTAATAATTACAACCTTATCACCTATTTTAACTTTATCATCAACTTTTATAAATAACATATCCATACAAATATTACCCACTATCAAATATTTTTCATTATTAATATAAACATGTCTTCCTGTATTTTTACGAATAATTCCATCGGCATATCCAATTGGTACAATAGCTATGCGTTCTTTGTCTTTGACTTCATAAGCGCCATTATAACCAACTGTCATATTTTCTACTTCATTAATTTGAATTACACTACTATATAACGAAAAAGTAGATTTTAAATCTAATTTTGTATTAGTTAGTCCATACATGGCTATCCCTAAACGACAACCATTTACATAAGATACTTTAGGATAATTTAAACTATATCCGCTTGCACCGAAGTGAACTATAGGGATATTCTTTAAATCAATACTAGAGGTTATATTTTCAAATAAAGCAATTTGCTTTAATGTATTTTCTTTATTTTCGTCATCATAAATATGCGTATATATTCCTTCCATAAAAAGAGAGTTATTCTTTAAAAGAGATAAAACTTCTTCTAACTCTTTTTTATTACTAATGCCTAAGCGATTCATCCCCGTATTAATCTTCAGATGGATTTTAATATTTTTCAAAAGCTTAATATTCAATGATTTTAAATGTTCTAAGCTGTTTATTGAGATAGTTATATTATTTTTTTTACATACATTTAAACTATCATTTTCAATTTTTCCTAAACACAATATTGGAATATTTTTAATATCTTTTCTTATTTCTAATGCTTCTTCTAAAGTTGCAACTGCTAAATAATTACATCCAGCCTTTATAATCTTTTTTACTACTTTGTTACTTGCATGACCATAACAATCAGCTTTAACAACACCAATATGATATTTATAATCTTTTAAAAATTCTATTAAAGTTTTTACATTATAATAAATATTATCTAAATTTATTTCTGCATATGTTTTTCGATACATAATTTTCTTCTCCATATTAAAAAAGTAGATACACTAAATATCTACTTCTTTTTAATCATTATTCCTTGCGACTAATATTAACCTTATTATTTGTGCCGCACTAGCAAGTACACCAGCCACATAAGTTAAAGCAGCACTTTTAAGAACCTTTTTAACTCCGGTTTCTTCTTCTTTCTTAACCAAATGAAGCGCCTCTAATTCTTTTTGAGCACGAGCACTGGCATTAAATTCAACTGGTAATGTTACAATTTGAAATATAAGACCTAAAGCAGTAAATGCAATACCCAAATATACTAAATCTAAAATTTGTAATAAAAAGCCGATTAATAATATATAGTAAGATATTGAAGTAGCAATATTAACAATTGGAAATATTGCACTACGTACTTTCATATATAAGTAACCTTCTTTGTCTTGAATTGCATGTCCACATTCATGTGCCGCAATAGCAATCGAAGCCACTGTTTCACCTTCAAAAACAGCTTTAGAAAGTCTTACTGTTTTTCTTTTAGGATCATAGTGGTCTGATAAGTATCCGCTAGTTTCAACAACATACACATTTTCAAGGCCATTTTTATCTAAAATTTTTCTAGCGACTTCTTGACCTGTTAAGCCGTCAGTATTTTTAACTCCCAAATATTTTTTATATGTTCTTTTAACATTCAAGTCCGCAATAAGGGGAATTAAAATCATTACTAATATTAATAATAAATCCATTATTTCACCTCGTAGATAGTACCTTCTCTAGTATCTTTTAAAACGATATTTTGATTTAATAATTCTTCACGAATTTGATCTGCCAAGGCATAATCTTTATTTTGCTTAGCAACATTTCTTTTTTCAATCATTTCTTTAATATAATCTTCATTAATTATTTCATCTTTCTTAGTTAAATCTAACGATAAAACTTTATCAAATTCTTTTATTAAAGCAAGCTTAGTACCATCATTTACTTCTTCTTTTAATAAATTATAAATTAATGTTATTGCATTTGAAGTATTTAAATCATCACTAATTGCATTTTTAAACAATTCATTATATTTATCAAACACTTCTTTATTAGTATTCCCATCTTCCTTTAAAGATAATACTTTATTTCTTAATTTTTTGTAAGCATTGCTGGCATTATCTAATGCATCATATGAAAAAACTAATTGATTACGATAATGAGAAGTTAAGCACATATAACGATATGCTAAAGGATTATATCCATGTTTTTCAACAGTAGCTAGAGTCAAACTTTCACCGCTACTTTTACTCATTTTACCATTTTTATCATTTAAGTGTTCTGCATGAACCCAGTACTTACACCAAGGATGGCCAATGTAACTTTCACTTTGCGCAATTTCGTTTGTATGATGAGGGAAAATATTATCTACTCCCCCACAGTGAATATCTAAATATTCTCCTAGATTTTTAAGGGATATACCAGTACATTCAATATGCCAACCAGGATATCCTTCCCCAAATGGAGATTCCCATTTTAGTTCTTGGCTATCAAATTTTGACTTAGTAAACCATAAAACAAAATCATTTTTATTTTTCTTATTATTATCTTCTTCTACAGTATCACGAACTGCAGAAATAAGGGAATTTTCATCAGCATTTGTAAGTACATAATACTTATCTAATTTTGATGTATCAAAATAAATGTTTCCGCCTGCGGCATAAGCAAAGTTAGTTTCCAATAATTTTTGAATTATTTTGATATATTCATCAATATTCTCTGTTGCAGGTGACACAATTTCCGGCTTTTTAATATTTAATTTATCAGTATCAGTGAAAAAAGCATCCGTATAAAATTTTGCAATATCTAATACTGTTTTATTTTCTTTTTTAGCACTAGTAACCATTTTATCATTACCAGTATCACTATCAGACGATAGATGACCAACATCTGTTATGTTCATACATCTTTTAACATTATATCCAAGATATATTAAAGTTTTTTCTAAAATATCTTCCATAATATAAGTTCTTAAATTTCCAATATGAGCATAATGATATACTGTCGGACCACATGTATACATATTAACAATTTTTTGATCCCAAGGAATAAACTCTTCTACTGTTTTTGTTAATGTATTATAAATTTTCATTTTTACCTACTTTCTTAAATTATTTAACGTTTTTTCTTTTCCAAGTAAGTAGATACAGGCATCAAGTTCAGGCCCATGCATATAACCGCTAGCTTTAATACGAAGCGGCATATATAAAAGTTTGCCTTTAACATTTAAACCATTTTTCACATTGTCAACAGCAATTTTAATATTATCTGTATTCCAGTCAGTTATTGCTTCAATTTCACTAATAAATTTTTCAATAACTAGTGGTATTACTTCATCACTTTGTAAAAAGTCTACACATTCTTCTGATAAGTTATATTCTTCTGCAAAGAAATTTTTAACTTCATCATTAATTTGTTCACCGTAACTAATATGACCTTTATAAGTAATTAATAATTTATTTATCCATTCTTCTGATTTATCACTTACATCAAAAGTTAAATACGGTTTAATCCATTCTAAATACTTTTCGTCAGCCATATTTTTTATGTAATGTGCATTAAACCATTCTAGTTTTTTAATGTCATAACATCCTGGAGCATTAGAAATCCGATTTATATCAAATGCCTCTTCTAATTCTTTTAAAGAATATATTTCACGATTTTCTTTAGGTGACCAACCTAATAATGCTAAATAGTTAATTATAGCTTCCGCTAAGAACCCCCGATTAATTAAGTCCATTAAATTATCATCTTTATTACGCTTACTAATCTTTGTACCATCAGCTTTAATTACAAGTGGTTGATGAATATAAGCGGGACTTTCCCAACCAAAAGACTTATATAATAATAAATATTTTGGAGTACTTGATAAGTATTCATTACCACGGTTAACATGACTAATTTCCATTAAATGGTCATCAATAACATTAGCAAAATTATAAGTTGGGAATCCGTCACTTTTAATTAGTATTTGATCTTCTAAAGTGGCATTTTCAACTTTTATTTCACCATAAACTGTATCTATATAAGACGTAATGCCTTCTTTAGGCATCTTTTGTCTAATTACATATTTTTCTCCAGCAGCAATTCTTGCTCTTGCTTCGTCTAAAGGAATATGTGAACATTGTCCATCATACATAAATGGAACTTTACGTGCATTTGCAATTTCTCTTAATTTTCCTAATCTTTCTTCATCACAAAAACAGTAATAAGCATCCCCTTTTTCTACAAGCTCTTCAGCATACTTTTTATAAATGTCTAATCTCTCGCTTTGATAATAGGGACCAAATTCTCCACCAGCTCCGACTCCTTCATCTGGTTTAAGGCCTACTAAATCTAAAGTCTGACAAATAAAATCGACAGCACCCTCAACTTTACGCTCCTGGTCTGTATCCTCGATTCTTAAAATAAATTCTCCACCCATACTCTTTGCAGTTAAATATGCAAATAAGGCACTACGAAGGTTACCTATATGCATATAACCAGTTGGCGATGGAGCAAATCTTGTTCTAACTTTCATTTTTCCACCTCCAAAATATTTTAACATGATATGCTTAAAATGTAAAACTTATTCCAAAATAAGGTCTTGTAAGTGATTATTTAAACGCCATTACCATTTTCATATTTCTTAAAAACAAATCCCATAAATTTGCTTTCTCTATCGCCTTATTTACCGTTATTTCAACTTCATTAATTAACTTACCTTCTTCATCTAAAATTTTTACATTACCAATTATTTCTCCTTTTTTTACGGGAGCAATTACTTTGTCTAAAGATAATTCAAATTTATACTTACTAATCTTATCATTAACATTCAAAAGTTCTATAGCATCATTTACCAAAACTACTTCAGTATATTCCACTTTCCCCTTTTCAACTTTTACTTTACCTAAAACTTCATTTTTACTTTTAATCATATTGACTTTATAAGTATTAAAGCCATAATTAAGAAGTTTTACCGTATCTTGACTACGCATTTCAATTGTTTCTTCTCCCATAACAACACTAATTAATCTTAAATTATTTCTTTTTCCTGTAGCCGTTAAGCAATATCCTGCCCCTTGAGTGTATCCTGTTTTAAGACCGTCTACCCCCTCATAAAATCTTACTAATTTATTAGTATTTACTAACCAAATCTGCGATCCATCTGGCTTTTGTAAATATTCTTCATAAACAGATGTAAATGCTAAAACATCTTCATATTTCAAAAGCTCTTTTGCCATCATCGCCATATCATATGCTGATGAATAGTGATTTTCTTCATCTAAACCATGAACATTTACAAAGTTAGTATTCTTAAGTCCCATGTCTTTTGCTTTTTGATTCATAGCCTCAATAAAAGATTCTTTTGAACCATATGTTTTTTCCGCTAGTGCCACTACAGCATCATTTGCAGAAGCCATTGCTACACTTTTTAAAAGTTCTCTAACTTTGTACTTATCTCCTGTTTGCAAAAATATTTGTGATCCTCCCATTGAAGATGCTTCATCAGAAATAGTCACCTCATCATCATATGTAAGGGTTCCATCATTTATTTTTTCCATAATTAAAAGCAAACTCATTACCTTGGTCATCGATGCCATCGGCAGTTTTTCATGTTCATTTTTTTTATACAAAACTGTCCCTGTATTTTGATCAATTAAAATAGCACTTTTAGCACTTGTTTCCATTTCCAAAGAATTTACTTTAGGAATAAATGTTAAACTAATAATTATTAATAATAAAAAGAATCGTTTCATATCCACCTCTATTTAATTAATATTTATTTAATTTAAAAAAATTCCAAACAAAAACTACCATTTAACATGATAGTTTTAAATATTTTCTTTAATGAGATTAACGATTTCTTTATAATGCGTTTGCCCAATATTATGGTCACCATCTTTGATTAATTTAATACGTTTCTTATACTCTTTAGGTAAAAAGTTTATAACACCATTAGGATTTACCATATCATCTTTTTCGCCGTAGATGATAAGTATGTCTTTATTCGGTACCTTTAAAACTTCTTCTTTTAAATCTTTTCTAACAATTATTTGATAAGTATCACGTAAAAATTTCGTTCCATATACCATTTCCGGAGTTTTAACAATATGAATTATATACTGATTTCGTAAAAATTTTCTAATTCGATCAAAAACGCCAGGAGTCTTAACAAACTTTTTGGATTTATCATTGTTTCTAATTATAGCTGGAGATACTAAGATTAACTTTTCACCAGATCCATACTCCAAATAATATGAAATTGCTACTGCTCCACCAAAAGAATATCCTAAAATATAATCGACTTGCAACTTGTTTTTATTTAAATAATCTTTAATATATTTAGCATAATCATGTAATTCCCAAGCTTTATTAGGTTCTTTTTCACCACAAAATCCTGGTAAATTTAGTCTATATACTTCGTAATTTTTTTTTAGCAATTCTACTAGTTTCATCCGATTGTGCCAAGCATCTTTTTCTTCAGTCTGACTTGTATAATTTCGATAATTCCAACCGTGAATTAATAATATTTTTTTCATTTATTCCTCCGGTTTCATTATTTTGTAAATTTCATTTTCAAGTTCTACTAAGTTATTTTCATTATATTCATTAAAACTGCGATAATAACCACTATAATGATAAATTATTTGGCCATTTAATTCTTTCATAAAATCATGATTGTTTACCACTTGTACTTTAGGATGGCTTTTTAACATCCTTAAATATTCAATATCATTAAAAACAAATACTTTAGTAAATTTATCTAAACTTTCTAATACATGTTCAAATCTTTTATTATTTTCTGCCGAACCAAATTTACGAATAACTAAATAACTTTCATCGTAATTATGATTAGCCAGTTGTTTAATTCTTTCATGAGTTGTAATATCGCCATCAAATACCACTTTTTTTCCAAATACTTCTTTGATTTGAATACGATTTTCAACGGGGCTATAATTGTTAATAGCTTCAACGATAGATTCTACATTAATACCAAGTAGTTTTCCAATTTTATAAGCTAACATACTTTGAACAATTGATAATGTTGAACTAAAGAATAAATTTATTTCCTGATTATCAACAATTAGTTTGTTGTTAGCAACTTGATACTCGGTAGCAATTTTATCAAAGTTTTCTAGATTTGTCTCATAAATTTTTTCATCTTCAAAGTATAAAGTATTATCTTTAACCGCCAGTTTATTTACTCGGTCATCTAAATTATTGTAAAAACCATCTTTAGCATATCTAAAAATACTAGCTTTATACTTACATATATCATCCACGGAATTAAAAAATTCTAAATGTGATGAATCAACACCAATTAAACCAGCAATATCTGGATGTAATAAATCACTTAATATTTCAACATGATCGTGGTGATAAATACTCATTTCAATTGTAATATAATCAACGTCATTTGTAATAAAATTGATAACATTAGCTTTTAAAATAATAGGAGTAATTCTTTTGCTATATATTCTAAATACATTATATTTTTGACTAACAACATTTTCAATTAATCCAACTGCAGTAGTTTTACCAACACTACCTGTAACAGCAATAACTTTTGCTCTTTTATTTTGATTTATATAATTAAATAATTTATCAATACTATCTAAGATATTGTCTACAACTATGAACTTAGCTTTTTTATTTTCTTCTTCAAGATTATTAAATGTAATTTCATCAATTACATAAACATAATCAGGATTATTTTTAATAATATCATTAGCTTTTTTTCTTTGATCAAAAGGATTAATAATAAATTCATCGGTTATATCTTTATCTGTAGAATATGTAAAGAAAAACAAAACATTATTTGCAGTTTCTTCGTATTTAACTTTATTTAAATCTACAATTCTTAAATAATCAAATATAATATCTTCTGGAACATTAATAATACTTTTAATATTTAATAATTCTTTAATTAACTTTAAACTCCATTTATTCATTTACTTCTCCTGCTTTCTAAATTATTATATCACGGCTAATTCTAATTAGTAAAATGGTTTACTGCTTCTAAATTTATTTGATATAATTTTTATAGAAAGAAGGTAAAAATGACAAAGAAAAAGAAAAATATTACATATAAACCTAGTAAATGGATATTTATTATTTTATTTACAATTCCCCTTATCTTTTGTTTATTACTTACAGAGAAACTAGACAATGATCTTTGGTATTTATTAAGTGAAGGCAGATACATTTTTGAAAATGGAGTATATAATATTGATCCATTATCAATGCATAGTGGTCTTCATGTTGTAGTTCAAAATTGGTTATCTGCAACTATTTTTTGGATAATCTTCGATTTATTTGGTCAAATGGGAATAATGACTATGGTTCTTGTCTGTAATTTTTGGATTTGCTTATTATTATATAAAATATGTATGTTATTAAGCGATCGTAATTATATTCTCTCTTTAGTTCTAATGTTTGCAACTGATATAACTTTAATATCACATTTTATAGTTTCAAGACCACAAATATTTAGTTTTATTGTTCTACTTGGACTAATATATGTTTTGGAGCTTTATATTAAAACCGAAAATAAGAAGTACCTTGTATGGCTTCCTATATTATCATTGATTGAAGTAAATATGCATGCTTCCTTATGGTGGATGTTATTTTTATTTATTTTGCCTTATGTAATCGATTCATTTAAATGTGATATTTTACAAACTGAAGGATATAAGAAAAGACCTTTATTTATTGCAATTGCGACTGCTCTACTAGTGGGTTTTATTAACCCATATGGTTATAAAGCAATTACATTTATTTTTACAAGTTATGGCGATAAATATATGCATTTATTTATTAACGAACTTTTACCATTTACTTTTACAAAACAATTATGTAAGCATATGTTTGCTCTTATATTAGTAATCGGATTAATTTATACTTTCTTTAGAGAAGGAAAAATTCGTGTAAGATATATTTGTTTATTTTGTGGAACAATGCTACTTGGATTTATGTCAGTTAAAGGATTTAATACATTTATTTTAGTTGCAATATTTCCTTTAGCATACTTTTTTAAAGATATGTTTCCAAAAGATTTTAGTGATCTAAAAGAAGATTTTCCTAAACTAACCAAAATTCTTGGTGCTACTATAGGGATTATTTGTATCTTAGGATTTAGCGCAATGTACTTTATTAAATGTAATACTAATCTAATGGAAAACAATGCCAAAGAAGCAATGGATTTAATTTCTGAATCATTTAACCCAGAAAAAATGTTAGTATATTCTTCATTTAATGATGGCGGGTATGTAGAATTCAGGGGCTTTAAACCTTATATCGACCCAAGAGCTGAATTATATTTAAAAAAGAATAATAAAAAGGCTGATATATTCAAAGAGTTTTATGATTTACAACATAATTTGATTGACAAACAAAATTTCTTAGATAAATATCAATTCGATATTTTATTATTAAATAACACCGATATATTATATTCTGAGATGATAAATTTAGATGGATATTTCATCGTATATGATAATACGGTGTTAGGTTACCAAGTATATCTAAAAAATGAATTGTTTGATGATGAAAAAAGAGGACAAATTATTGATTCATATAATAAAGCATTGCAAGAAAAAATTACCAACGTAAGTTGATAATTTTTTTATTGTTCTAATTTTTTTAAAAGGTCATAATGCTTAAGATTTTCTTCATAGTAGTCTAACTTTTTTTCAACATCGGAAATTAGTTTTCCTACATAACTCTTAGAAACTTTTTTATATTCTGCGATTTCACTTAATGATAAATTTTCTTCATAATATAAACTAAATATTTCTTGTTGATTCTCAGTTAATAAAAAACTATAAATATTATAAAGCTCACCGTAATAAACAAAGTCTTTCATTATAGCATATCCTTAAATAAACCATAGATATAATTTTCAATATCGAAAGTTTCTAAATCCGTCATCTTTTCTCCTAAGCCGATATACTTAACTGGTATGCCTACCCCTTCTTTAATAGCTAATACTATTCCTCCTTTAGCAGTGCTATCGAGCTTAGTTAATACTATTCCTGTAATATTGGTTATTTCTTTAAAAGCTTCAGCTTGCATGATTCCATTTTGACCAGTTGTGGCATCAATTACAAGTAAAGTTTCGTGCGGAGCTCCAGGAATAATGCGACCAATAACCTTATTAATTTTTTCAAGTTCAGCCATTAAGTTAACTTTATTTTGAAGTCTTCCTGCAGTATCTATTAAAACAATATCATCGCCATTTTCTTTAGCTTTTGTTAGTCCATCAAAAACTACTCCTGCAGGGTCACTTTCATCTTTACCAAAGAAGTTACAATCTACTCTTTCACTCCATAATTTAAGTTGAGCAACTGCTCCTGCTCTAAAAGTATCACCAGCTATCATCATTACTTTTTTACCCATATTTTTATATTTATGAGCAAGTTTAGCAATAGTTGTAGTTTTTCCTACACCATTAACTCCTACAACTAAAATTACTGTCGGTCCTTCTTCAGCAAAATTGATTTTATCAGTTAAACTTTCATTATTAACATAAATAATAAATAGTTCATCGACAATTACTTCATTTAGATATGCTGTATCAGATATATTTTCTTTTTTTACCCGATCACGAATACGATCTATAAATGAAAATACTGTATTTACACCTATATCTGCCATAATCAAAAGATTTTCTAATTCTTCAAAATATTCTTCACTAATCTTTGTATATTTTATACCAAGCAAAGAAAGTTTAGAAACAAATTCTTCACGGGTTTTTTCTAAACCTTTCTCATAAGTTACAGTAGTTTCATCAGTAACTACTTCTTTCTTTACAAATTTTTCTTTAATCTTACTAAATAATCCCATATTATAATTCTACGTTATGATAAATATTTGATACATCTTCTACATCTTCTAAAAGAGCAAGTAACTTTTCAAATACTTCTTTATCTTCGCCTTCCAATGTTATTTTATCTTTTGCAAACATTCCTACTTCATCAAATAAATATTCAACTTCAGGATATATGCTTTCTATTGCATCTTTTAATTTGTTTTCATCAGTTGGATTTACTGAAATAGTAAGCACTCCATCTTCGTTTTCAAAATCAATTGGTTCAACCCCTACTTCAATTAGTTTATCTAAAATCGCTTCTTCATTATCACAATTAAATGATACTACTCCTAAATAATCATAGTTATAAGATACACTATTGGTTACGCCTAAACTTTTATTAACTTTATTAAATGCCGCTCTAATATAACCTACTGTTCTATTAACATTATCAGTTAAAGTTTTAATAATTAAAGTTGATGCTCCTGGGCCAAAACCTTCATAAGTTACTACTGTATATTCTTCTTGACCTGCACCTTTAGCCTTGTCTATTGCTCTTGTTACAATGTCATTAGGAACTTGTTCTTTTTTAGCTTTTTCAATTAATCTTTTTAATACAATATTTGAATCAGGATCGGGAACTCCCTTTTTTGCTGCTAAATAGATTTCTTTAGCAAATGTTGAATATAATTTTGCTTTAGCCATACCATTTTTTTGGATACTGGCTTTTCTTACTTCGTATGCTCTTCCCATACCTTTTCACTTCCTTTTCTCACAAGTGATTATACCACAAATGGATATTTATAGTAAATTACATAAAAAAACTAATTATGTTTTTCAATAATTAGTTTTCTTGTTATAAAGTTATATATCATTACGATAAATGTTGCAATTAATTTAACTATTAATTCATGATAATTTAGTTTATCAACACCAATATATAATAAAATTTCATTAATACCTAAACCTATAACACTTAATACTACAAAGATAATTATTTCCTTTGGAGTTTGTTTTTTAGCATCAAAAACCCATTTAATACTTGCCCAATAATTAAAGGCTAGCGATACTATAAATGAAAATACTTGAGCCAAAAGATAATGCATACCTAGGAATGTTAAAAGTGCAAATAAACCATAATCAATTACAAATGCTGTTCCTCCGACTATTCCAAATTTTAAAATTTGCTTTATTAAATTATTCATAGTCTCTATTCATCATATTCATTAAGATTTCATAAAGTTGTTTATGTTTCTTAACAATTACTTGTAATATAACACCACATATCCATAGTAATAATGCTATTACTAAAAATATTGAAGCTACTATTAAAGTTGGAAATCTTGGTACTAATCCCGTTTTATAGAATTCTACGACTACAGGAATACCAAAGCATAGTGCTAAAATCAAGAATAAGCTTGCAATAATATTAAAAAATGCGGCAGGTTTATATTCTTTAAAAAGAACTGCAATGGTTTTTAAAACTTTTGCGCCATCTTTATAAGTATTTAATTTTGATTCACTACCTTCAGGACGATCTTTATAATTAACTGGTACTTCTACTAAACGATAGTTTTTATCAACTGCGTGAATTGTCATTTCTGTTTCAATTTCAAAGCCCTTAGATAAAACTGGAAATCCTTTAACAAATTCATAACTAAATGCCCTATATCCAGTCATAATATCTTTTACTTTATTTTTAAATAATGTATTTATACAAAATCTTACTAATTTATTTCCTAAATTATGAAACGGTCTTTTATTTTCAGTAAAGTACGTTGAAGAAAGACGATCACCAATAACCATATCTGCTTTCTTATTTAATACTAAGTCACACATTTCTCGAGCGTTTTCCGCAGGATATGTATCATCACCATCAATCATAAGATAACATTCAGCTTTAATTTGTCTAAACATACTTCTTACAACGTTACCTTTGCCTTGTTTATATTCAAATCTTACTACAGCCCCAGCTTTTTTAGCGATCTGTGCTGTGTTATCGCTTGAATTATTATCATAAACATAAATTGTTGCTTCTGGTAATGCTTTCTTATAATCTTTTACTACCTTTCCAATTGTTTTTGCCTCGTTATAACAAGGTATTAATACTGCTATCTTATCCATATTTCCTCTTTCTTACATATTATTTTGAATAAAATTATCGATTAAATCAACAAACTTTTCGTTATTACTAACATAACTTTCTGGCTTAAACGAATTAACCTTCAAAATAGCTTTGCGTAAATCCTTAACATCTTTACAACCAATAATATAACGCTTTTTAGCAAACTCTTCAATAATTTCTTTTTGATGATCGTTTGCTATTTCATCATATTTTGGATCCCTAGGTACTGCAATTATTTTTTTGCCTAATTTCATAGCATCTAGAATAGAACCAACACCACCATGAGCAATTATATAATCACTTTCTACCATATATTTTTTAAAGTCACTTACATCAATATAATCAAGTATTTTAATTCGTTTTGTATCTAATTTTGTTACACCTGCTTGAACTATTACTTCATCGGTAATCACTTTTTCTTTAACTAACCTATCTACTTCTTTTACAAGTCTTAAAAATTGTTTATCTTGTGAACCTAATGTTACAAATATCATTAATATATCCAACCTCCATATACTGCATTTGGATAGCACTCTAACATACTTTCCCATTGAACAATAAATAAATCAGCAACACGATATAAAATTCGACCAGTTACAGATTTTGAATGAATATTAGCAAAACTTTCTATAAATATTATTTTTGCTCCAAATATCTTTCCAATTAAACACATTGGTCCTGCAGTATGAGCACCGGTTGTAATAATACATCTAGGACGATACTTAATAAAATAATACAAACTAATAAAACAATTCGCAGGAAGAATCCATAAAAAATATGAAATTGGATGATGCTTAGTTCCATATAATAAATATCCACATTTTTCTCGATGTTTATCTTTTAAACTTTTTGTTGTCTTTGTTTTTTCAGTAATTAAACTATAATTATATTTATCAAAGATACTTTGGAGTTGACTTAATTCATTTAAGTGTCCTCCTGAAGAAGAGATAAACATTACTTTTTTATCTTCTGTTTCTTTTAATTTAATTGCATCATGAACAAATTTTATAAATTTTTCTTTTACATTATCAAAGCTATATTCTAAACTTTTTTGATAACTGTTATTACCTAAGTCTTTTAATTTGTCAGAGTTTGAAAGTAATTCAACAATTTTTTTAGCCATTTGTTTTTGATTACGCTTTTTGATAATGACACCGTTTTCTTTATTAACAAACTCCAAAGGTCCTTTAGCATCATCAAACATAATGCAAGGAACACCAAATGACATTGCTTCCAAAATTGCTAACCCAAATGATTCTTCATACGATGGGCATAATATAATCGAATATTCTATTAATTCTTTTCTTAAATTTTCAGGAGTTACAAATCCCTTTAAATTTATATTTTTTGTTAAATTATATTCTTTTATGGATTTTTCGATAGAGTCACGTTCTGCTCCATCACCATATATATCTAAAGTTATATTTTTATCCTTTTTAACTACATCATTCATCACTGAAATTAAATCAATAAATCCTTTTTCTTTTGAAAGACGTCCAATAGCAATGATCTTTTTATTTTTTAATTTATTTCTCTTTTTAGGATAATAATTAAGTGTATTAGGAATATATTCTACCAAAGCATTTACTTTATCTTGATAAAACTCTGTTAGTTCCTTTGAAGTTGGAAGCAAATAATCTACATGCTTATTACATTTAACTACTTTATTAATTATTTTCTTTTCATTTTTATGATGATTGTGTTCTTCAGAAATTGTAATAACTCCCTCACGATGATATTTGCCTAGTAATTTAGAAAATTCTTTACGTGTTGAAATAATAACTTTTGCATCATTATTTTGTATTTCTCTTTTTAAAACTCTTGATTTTAAATATAAAATTTTAACTGCTTTGTAGCCCTCTTTTATAATTTTAATTATATTAAATTTTTTTATTGCCATTTTAAATTCTTCACGATTAGAAATAGTATCTAAAAGATAAGTTACTTTAACATTTTTATCTAGATGAAACGGCACTTCGTTATGACTATTATATAGGCAAATAATTTCTACTTCAAAGTCATCAGCTAACATATTGGCTTGATTACATAAAACATTTTCAATTCCACCATAATTTAAATGCATTGCTAAAATATTAACTTTTTTATTATTTATTTCTTTTTTATCAAATTTATTAATTGCATTTAATAAATAGATTAAATATAAGGCTAAATAAATAGATACAGCTGGATAGTATAAAACATGTCCTGCAATAGCAGCAACTGATAAAGCCATACATACAATTAATGAATTATAAAATATAAAACAAACATTATCTTTACTTGGTTGACCTTTAAATAAATACTTTAATATTAAAATAGCAGTATACAAATAAGGAAGTAAAACTATTAATAATCCCATTATACCAGTATGATAATAAAGATCTAAGTAATCAATTTCAATTAATTTATCAATATTTATATTATTAATCTTTTCTGTATTAGAAAAACCCATTCCTACTAAAGGATAACTACTACGATAGGTTGCTTCATATATATCTTTTGTTTGAAGAAAATACATATCTCTACTGCTTAATAAAAATTTGGTTAACTTAGTAATGAACGTGTCTTTTTTCGGCTCTTCTTTAGGCTTTTCTACATTTGGAATTTCTATTATATCACCCAAAGATTCATCTTTATCACCATCAACATCCAATTTAGGAGTTTCTATAAAAGTAAATTCTTGTCTCTCTGCTAAGATAATTACATTATTAATAGCAATATTATTTGAAAAACAGAAAAAGAAAATTGTAAATGCGAATATAAAAAAAGCACCGATTGTATAATTGTTTTTCTTAAATCCATATTTAATTAAACTAAATAAAAGACCTAATGCTGTAACACAAATTGTTCCAATAAAAGTTACTTTTGTCCCTATCGAAGCAATAACATATAAAATAGGAAGTGCTATAAAATAGTTATATTTATTTTTGTTATTTAAAAAATAATAAACAAATGGTAATAAAATAATCATAATAACTGATACTTCATTAGCGGCATAAAACCAACCGACATAACCATGTAACCCTGTTGAATAAGATTCAAAGGCAATATTTAACATTAAGGGAACTAGTAATAATATAGTAAACTCTAAAAGCGTAATTGCCATACATTTAACAAACATTTTCTTATTAAAACCTACTTCATCGAAATAATTTAAAAAGAAAGCAAATAAAATTGGCATATAGAGGATTCTAAAAAGGTATTTTACTTCAGTGATAAGATAAGCAAAATTTAATAATTCTGGTTTAAAAGCAAAATAAGAAATACTAAATAATCCTATCAATAAAAAATATATAATTGAAATTTTTTTATATTTACTAGCGGAAAAGAAAGTAATATAAATTACTGCAAAGATTGTTAACAATCCTTTGATTAGCATCCCAATACTAAAACCAGTTGGATTAACTCTTGTTTGAAGCGAAGTTATCAAATCAATAAGCGGTAATAACGCTAATAAAATATATATTAAATTTTTCTTTTTCATAATCAGTTCCTTACTGAGGATATTATATCTAATTATGTCTTAAAATTGCAAGTTATATCAAAAAAAGAAAGCCTATTTAAAAAGCTTTCTAATAATTTTGATTATAGTATGTTTTATACCATGGTCTTTAATATATAATATTAAATTGTTTGGCCGTTTTTTTGGTTTTTTTATTGGATTTTGATTATATAGTTTTGAATTAATATTTTTACATTTATCTATACAATGTAATTTTGCTTCTTCATAAGGTGTCGTTTGTAAAAAAACTGCCATTTCATAATAATAATTATAAACACTACCTTCATATTTTATTTTGATTTCATCTGAAACATCTTCAATCATTTTAATCCAAAGTGGATTTCCTTCCCTTATGACATTTGGACTAGTGTTTGTATCTTGCCCCGGATGAATACGAGTCATTGTCATAAGTTCATTCATATGAATAAACTCAAAATGTTTTATCATTTTCCACCACATATCATAATCTTGTGTACAACGAAGGCCTTCATCAAATAAACCACATTTTTCAAAGGCTGTTTTAGGAATTAATAGTGTTATTCCGTTTATACAACCCCTTAATAACGCATATAGAGGTTTTTGTTTTAACATTTCATCATCAAATGTAACTGGATTTGAAAATAATTTGCCATCACTATTCATACATTCATAATCTGAGTATAGAATCACATTTTCTTTACGAATTTTTTCTAAAAATTTAATTTGTTTTTCTATTTTATCAGGAGTATATAAATCATCATGTGAAAGCCAAGAAAAGTAATCCCCTGTCATGTTTTGTATCCCAACATTTAACGCTGTAGATACACCACCATTTTCTTTAGCAATATATTTTATTTTCTTACCAAATGATTTACATATTTCCTCTGTATTATCTATTGATCCATCATTTACAACAATAATCTCTACATTTTTATACGTTTGAGCAAGTGCACTATCAATCGCTTCTTTAACGTAGTCAGCACCATTATAGACAGGGATGATTATTGAAACTTTTTTTGCCATTATTTTTTACCTCCAAATTTATTTTTCATTTTCTTTAAGTATTGATATAACGATTGATTTTTTTTCAAGATTCTTAAAAGAGTATAACGCAAGTTCCCTTTAACATAAATAATCCTCTTAGTTAAAAGCGTTTCTACCTTTAAACAATAATCATCTATAAAAGCTAATTCATCTTCATTATATTCAATATTTTCTTTATCTATTGCAGTTGGTAAATATAATATATCTTGCAAATTACCTTTAAATGTTTTTTTTGTAAATTCATTAATAATTTTTATTAATTGGCTATTAATATTTTGATAATTATAATTTTGATGCATCTTGACTTTTTTACATATATTTAATGAATTAAGATATAGATTTCTAATTTGATCATAGTAAACTGATAAACTATATTTTTCTTTTACTAAATGTAAGCCATAATCAATATTTTTTTGAATATCTATTTTACTATTTATAACATTTTTAATTGCTGTAAATAATTCATTCGAATCTTTATACTTTACACTAATACCGCAGTTAGGACTATCTGTAACAAATTCAAGTGCAGTATCTTTAAAAACAATAATTGGAATACCACAAGCCATTGATTCTACGGCCATCATTCCAAATGTTTCTGCCGTCGAAGGCATTAAAAATAAGTTACTTGCTCGGTATAATTTAACAAGGGTTTCTTCTTTTACATTTCCCATCTCTATTACTTGATATTTATTATATAAATTTTCTAATAATCCTACTTCCCCGCATGTCATTATAGTAATATTTTTAGTTTGATCTATTTTATTTAAGGCTTCAATAATATATTCTAAACCCTTGAATTCCTTCTGTGACCTAAAAAATATTACAAATGAATCATTTTTAATCCCTAGTTCGTTTCGACAATCTGCCTGATTAAGTTGATTATTAAATACTTTGGTATCTACACCAAATGGAATTATATCTAAATCTAAATCCTTTAAATAAGGATTCTTTTTTATATGATTAAACATCCATTGAGAAGGACAAATTGCCTTAATAGATGCTTCATGAAAAATATTTTCTTTAATTTTCCAAAGTTTATTACAATGATCTTTCTTTAAAGGAAATAGACTTTTTAAATTAGGACAATCAATACATCCATTTTGCCATTTATCACAAGAATAAAAATGAACACATCTACCAGTTAAAAACCAAGGATCATGTAATGATATAATTACATTTTTTTCTTGAGATATTTTTTTCAAAGAATTAAGAGATAGTTTTGTATTGTGATACATATGAAAATGAATTATATCAGCTTCACTATATTCTTTCGATTTTAATAAACACGGCGTACTAATAGAAAAGATATTATGAATCGATAATTCTTTTTCTAACTCTTGATACTTTAAAAATAATAATCTTTTATCTTCACTATCAAATAATTCGATTACATTATCGTTTGTAGATAATTTTTGACACACCATTTGTTTGACATCAATATCTTTATAAGCTCCAATAAAATTGTATCCATTAAATATTTTTCCAGGTAAATCAATGTTATTTACTTCTAAAACTTTTATCTTTTTCATCTTTTAATAATTCCCCTTAGTATTTGGCGTAATTTTCTAGCATATCCAGTAATTCTCCAACTTTTTGAATTATAAATATCCTTTAGTTGGCCATTTAACTTATGAATATCAGCAGTTAAATTTTCACTTTCCTTTGTTTTTTCCTCTAACATTTGCTTTAATAAATTAACATTTTCTTGATAATTTTTATTTTCATTTTCTAATAATTGATTATTAACCTCTAAATTTTTAACAAACTCATAAACGCCTGGTTTTAAAACATTTTCCTCTTCTAAGGCGTTTTTTAAAAATGCAATTGATTTTTGACGATATTCATTTAAATTTTTATCTATTTTTTTATAATTAATTGGTTTAAATTCAGTAACATCCGCTAATGAACGATACTTATTTTCTTCTAAATTTTTATCTAGGATTGAAAATAAGGAATCAAAACGACTTTTTGCCATTACGTTATTAGTAATTAATATAAATTGTTTTTTAAAAATTAACGAAAATATTAAGCCATGATATGAATCAGTTATAACATAATCGGCATTTTTAATAGTTGAAAGCCATTTAGCAACAGAATTATAAATAAATGTATTTCCAAAAGTAGTTTGTCTTCGTTCACCTTTAGCATTAATAATTTTCTTTCCTGGAAACTTTTTCTCAATAAGCGGTAATAATTCAATATCAGCACTTTCGCTTTGAACAAAATATGTTGCAATATACCCACCATTTGGTTCATCAATTATTTCATCATCAATTATTTTTTCATACTCTTTTGAATCTAGTAAAAGCGTTGGGTCTAAAACTAACTCAGAAAATAAATTGTAATACTTTTCACAAATTTTTTGACCAGATTTTTCTCTAATTGAAATTTTAGAAAATCGATCAAGTAATATTTTTTCTTTTATTTTTTGTTCATCAGTGATATTTAATTCATCTTCACCAAAACTCGCGGCATAAGATATTAATTTTTTATTAGAATCTACAAAATCACCAAAGTAAACTTCATAATTATCTTTTGTTATACCATATTTCCAAATTTGATCACTTCCGAATATAAACGTATCAAAATAGTTATTTAAGATTTTTAATTCTTCCTTTGTTTTATATTCCGGTGTTAATTTTAAATATTGATGTTTAAAACGATACATATTGTGAGTTCTATAATTTTCAACTTCATCTGTTTTTTCAAATGGATTATAGTTTATTGTATAAGCAGTTTTCCCCATCTTTTCGAGTGTTTTACTTAAAGAATAAGAAACTAAATTTGCTCCAAAATTATATCGTTCATATTGAAAATTTAATATTGCAACATTGTTTTTATCTTTTTTCAATGAATAATTTTGATCTATACAACACTCGATTCCTTTTTTATAATCATTTTTAATTTTTTCAAAATAAATGTCTTTCGAATAATTAACTGCTGAAGGAGTAATGATCGGATGATTATTATGAATTAAATAATATAACCCTGGATTCTCAACATATTCAATATTATTATCTACACTATCTAATAAATATTGACCTTTAGGTGTATTAATAAAGATTACTGATATACCTCGTTTTTTTAATTCTTCATCTTGGCAACCCCAAAAATCTCCTAAAGATAAATCACTAAGTTTATTCATATAGTTATACTTACAATTATAACATGCATTATCTAATATAGTATTTGATAAAAATGCAGTCATATAATCAGGCTCTATTTCATCTGTTATCTTTTTACCATTTTTTAATTCTATTTGAAATTTAGTAGTCGACCATTTTGAATCTTTTTTTCTAAAGTTAACGCTTTTTATTGGAGAAGCATATTTCTTATTAATATATTTTTTAAATTCTTTCCAAGCCAAAGGAGACGGAGCTCCGTGACAAATAATATCTACTAAAAAAAGATTTTCATATTCTTTTGCTAAATATTTTTTTAATGCTCCAATTTGACAAGGCGTTCCTGAAAATAATACTTTAATATTATTATCTAAATCTTTTTTTACATCCTCAAAAATATTATTTAAGTTACTTTTTATATATTTTGAACCAAGAATTGCAGTTAAATCTTCTCTTTTTGAAATTCTAATATGCTCTACCATTAACTCTTTCGTATAAGCAGCACCATAAACAATAGCTCCTTCAGAAAGAAAATAATCTGCAATTAATCCAAAGATTCCACCCGAAGAACAAGTATTTCTATAGATATTATTTTTAGAATAGCCAGTTTTAACTATTGGTTCGATATAATTTTCTTTTGCTAAAATATGACATTTTTTCAAACACAATCCACATTTAGTACATTTTTCCTCATCAATTACAGGCTTATTAAAACCACGTTCATCCATCTTAATGCTGATTGCTTTGTGAGGACAAACATTTACACAATTTAAACAGCCAGTACACTTATTATGAATAATGTTTTTAATGTTCTTCATATTTTATCGCCCCAATAATTTTTTAACCACTCTTTTACCAAACCTTAAGATTCTTCGGAAAAATGAATTTTTCAATTCTTTGTTTTCTCTTAATAATACATTTACATATTCATTTAATGTATTAAATTCTTTTTCTTTAGCTTCTAAAAGAATCTTTATAGAGTTTTCATATTCTTTAAAAGAATTACGTACAAATGGATCATCATTATAGTTATTTTCTTTTGCTATGAATTCATTTAATTTTTTATTATCATCATTTAAACATACTAAATCAATAACAGTTTTCCAACGATCAATAATTTTATCATAAGCAAATCTTTCAGAGTATTCTTGTGTTTTTACTGCCATATTATTAGTTTTTTCACAATCTAATAATAAATCTACTATACCGTCGGACATTTCTTCTAAATTGTCACGATTATATAATAACCCTGTTTCTCCATTAACAATTAAATCTTCGAAACCAGTATCATTAAAGGCAACAGTTGGTAAACCACATACAGCAGCTTCTGTAATAATTAAACCAAAACCTTCATGATATGATGTAACCAAATTAATACATCCTTTGGCATATACTTCCTTAACATCTTTAACAAATCCTAAAAATTGCAGATTTTTTGCAGGTATTTTTAATTCGTCAATTAATTCTCCAATCGTCTTATCAGAATTTTTACACTTTAAATCTAAATCGTATTTTCCGGCAACATAAAGTATAGTATCTGGCGCTTTTTTCAACACTAAAGCTAAAACCCTAAGTGCAGTTTCTAATTCTTTTCTTGGGTCATCAAATCGACCTACCGTTACTAAATTTCTTTTTTTATCCTTCTTATCGATCTTACCACTACTAACAGTTAAAGCATTTGGCATAACTAAACCATTATCATTAAATTTACCATATGCTCTATTACTAGCATTTGTAAGCCATAAAGCAATATCGATCTTTTTAAAAATATCATTACGCACTTTCACTGCTGCAGCAAAGTCGATTTTGTTATAAGGTAAGAAATAAAATTCATGATTCCAAGCGATTACTTTAATATCATATTTTTTTAAATGCTCAAAAATTTGAATATGTTGATAAGAACAATTATAAGTTCCAATATATATATTTGCATTTAAAACTAAGTTTAAAAATACTACAGCTTCATTCCACGTATTAAAATCTAGCGCAGAAGAATCCATATTTATATAATTTACATTTTTATTCAAAGGATAACCGCCATCTGGTCCATTTGAAGATATAATATAAATGTTATAAGTATCTGCTAAACCATTAGAAATATTAGCAACTACACGATTAAGTCCTCCCATATCTTGCCAGTCACCATAATTTCCAATAACAATATTTTTCTTACCGTTTGTAGATTTTTTTATAAGATTTTGCGTAACATCAATATGCCATTCATTAAGTTTTTCAATGTTTTCCTCATTATTTAAAGAAACAATTCTTTCTTTCATAGTTAGCATTTCTAAATAATCAATAGCTTTATCATATGCTGTATGAGTTCTTAAAAAGTCTAATATTATTTCATAAAAAGATAATTTCGAATCATATGCTTTTTTAATTTCTTTTTCAGTTAAACTACTGATCATCTTAATCCATAGGGTGTTACATTCCTCAACATGTGCACTTAGCATAACTTTTGATCCTTGTTCATCATGCGATCTAGAAATCATGTCTTCTGTCATTGTAAATAAAACATCTTCATTTCTAAAAATACGGAACCACATGTCATAATCTTGTGTTGTAGGTAAATTTTCATCAAACATTCCATATTTTTCGAAAATTGATTTATGTAATAATAGTGCACAGCCGTGAATTGTTCCACTAAAAAGTAATTTAAGACCACTATAAATTCCTGATTCTGTTAATAACTCTGATTCAAAGTCTGCAATTTTTTCACCACCAGCATTGATAACATAATAGGCACAAGATACAGGGATTTTTTTGTTTTTAGATTTTGCTAATGCCTCAATTTCGTTCTTAATTTTGTCTGGCGTATATAAATCATCATGTGAAAGCCATGAAACATATTCTCCTTTAGCACTTTTAATCCCAAGATTTAAAGCGCTAGCTACTCCACCATTTTTCTTTGGAATATAAGTTATTTGATCTTTGTAACTTTTACAAATATCATCAGTACTATCCTTTGAGCCATCGTTTACTACTAATACTTCAATATTTTTATAGCTTTGTGCTAATGCACTATCAATTGCCTCTCTAACATAATTTTCACCATTATAAACAGGAATAATTATTGTTACTAAAGGTTCAAAATTTTCTTTTTTCATTTTTTTACCACCTAGGCAAATTATAACATATTAATATTACTTTAGCATTAAAAAAAAGGGCATTTTTAAGCCCTCTTTAGTACTTTCTCCATACAGTTCTATTAATATATCCTGTATAACTCATAATAATTTTTACTACTTTTGTTCCTACATGATCAACATCATAATCAGAAACAATCTTTGGTCTGCTTTCTTGAGAAGTAACAACTTTAATTGAATCAATAATATCATTAGCCTCTACACCACTCATAATTAGTGTACCTTCATCCATACCTTCAGGTCTTTCATGTGCTTGTCTTACTGTAATTGCTGGAAATCCCATTATTGAAGACTCTTCAGTAATTGTTCCACTATCAGAAATTACACAGAAAGCATTTTGTTGAAGTTTATTGTAATCATTAAAACCAAGTGGTTTCATATATTTAACTAAATCATTAAAGGCATAATTACCAGCTTCAATTTTCTTACGTGTTCTTGGATGTGCACTAAAAATAATTGGCATATCATAGGTTTCTGCTACTTTATTTATTGCGTTAATTAATGACTCAAAATTCTTAGGATTATCAACGTTTTCTTCACGATGCATACTTAAAACAAAATATTTACCTTTTTCAAGATTTAGATCTTTTAGTACAGTACTATCGTCAATTTGTTTTTTATTACCATTAAGTACTTCTTTCATACTTGAACCAGTTTTAATTACAGTTTCAGGTCTTAATCCTTCGGCAATTAAATATCTTCTTGCATGTTCAGTAAGAGTCATATTAATGTCACTTAAATGATCTACTATTTTACGATTAATTTCTTCAGGAACTCTTTCATCAAAACAACGATTGCCCGCTTCCATATGGAATACCGGAATTTTATTTCTTTTCGCAGAAATTACTGCTAAACATGAGTTAGTATCACCATAAAGCAAAATTGCATCAGGTTTATATTCTTTGATTAATTCATCTGATTTAATAAGAACATTACCTATTGTTTCTGCTGGGGTATTTCCTGCAGCATTCATATATACATCTGGCGCTCTTAACCCTAAATCCTTGAAAAATACTTCATTTAATTCATAATCATAATTTTGTCCTGTATGAACCAATATATGATCTGTATATTTATCTAACTCTTTCAAGGTAGTTGATAATTTAATAATTTCGGGTCTAGTGCCCACGATAGTCATTACTCTCATTTTATATTACCTCTCTAAATTACAATTTTCTAAAATATTGGGATATAAATCATGATGATTAATTACCCATTCTTTCATTTCTTCTACCATCTTGTCATACGATGGAACATTAAAATCATATGATAAATCAGTTCTAATTAAAGTCTTTTGACTTTCAACAGTATCATTATCTGTAATTTCAATATCTTTATCAAAATGACGCTTAAATAAAACCAATAGATCTTTTTTAGGAATAAATTCATTATTTACAACATGATTTAATCCTGTAATGTCTTTTTCAATTGCTACACATATTGCTTTAGCAAGTTCAATTGTTGTAACTCCTGTCCAAATGACTTTTGTATACCCTCCACATGTATCAGTTTGATTTATAAACCATTGGAATAAACCAATTCCTTTTGGATTATTATCTGGGCCGACAATTGAAGTTCTAAGAGTTACACTTCGATCATTTTTAACTTCTCCTAAAGCTTTACTTCTACCATAGAAAGAAGTTGCATCAGGTAGTGCAAGTTCATCATATTTACCCTTTGTTCCTTCATACACGCAATCCGTACTTACATGAACAAATTTAAAACCATATTTAGAACTTAATTCATCCAAATAGTGCGGCAATAAACTATTAAGTTTAACTGCTAACACTTTATTTTCTTCCGCTACTTTATTTAGAATGCCAATACAATTTACTACTGCATTTGGTTTAATTTCTTCAATAATTCTTTCTATACTTTCCATATTTGTATATGCATCATAAATAAGGTCTCCATTTTTACTTGAAGTTCCAAATACTTCGTAACCTTTTTCTTTCATGGTTTCATATACAACATGTCCAAGCATTCCTGTTTTTCCTAAAATTAGGACTCTCATTCTTCGATTTCTCCCATTTGTTTAAGAAGATCAATCATACCATCTACATCTAATTGATGAGTATTATTTGATGTATAAGATTCTACTTTTCTAACCTTTCCATCTCCTTCTGGATAGAATTTATCATAATTTAAATCACGATTATCCATTGGGATTCTAAAATAATCTCCCATATCTTCAGCTTTTGTCATTTCTTCTCTAGTTACTAATACTTCATGATCTTTTTCACCATGTCTAGTACCAATAATCTTAATTTCAGCATCACTATTTTTATATTTTTTTACAGCTTCAGCTAAAGTTGCAATAGTAGCTCCAGGTGCTTTTTGAACAAATAAATCACCTTGATTACCATGTTCAAATGCAAACATTACTAATTTTACAGCTTGTTCTAATGTCATCATGTATCTAGTCATTTCTGGATCTGTTACTGTTAAAGGTTTTCCTTCTTTAATTAATTTATAAAAAAGTGGAATTACTGATCCACGAGATCCCATAACATTACCATATCTAGTTAAACAAATTGTTGTTTTAGCATCTTCGCCTAACATTCTAGCTTTAGCAATAATTGTTTTTTCCATTAAAGCTTTACTCATTCCCATTGCATTAATTGGATATGCCGCTTTATCAGTACTTAAACATACAATTTTCTTGACACCGTGTCTTGCCGCACTTTCTAATACATTATGTGAACCTATTACATTTGTTTTAGCAGCTTCGATTGGGAAAAATTCACAGCTAGGTACTTGTTTTAATGCTGCAGCATGGAATATGTAATCTACTCCATCCATAACATTATCAAGTGTTGATATATCTCTAACATCTCCAATATAAAATTTTAATTTTGGATTGTTATACTTTTTACGCATATCATCTTGTTTCTTTTCATCTCTTGAAAAGATTCTAATTTCTCTTAAATCTGAGTTTAGGAACATTTCTAATACTTTATTACCAAATGATCCTGTTCCTCCAGTAATTAATAAGACTTTATCTTTAAACATATTTCTCACCTTCCATTAAAAGTATTTTACCATAAAAAAATGTAAATATAAACAATATATATGTTAACTTAATGACAAAAAATAAGAATGCATTATGCATTCTTGCTTTTTTGACTTTCTAAATATTCATCACATACGGTAGCGGCATCACCAATTTTAATTATTTTACCTTTTTCAAGCCATACAACTCTATCACAAAGTTTTTTTATTTGCTCAATTGAGTGTGATACAAATAAAACTGTTGTACCTCCATTTATCATAGATTTCATTTTAGCGCCACTTTTAGCTTGGAAAGCAACATCTCCAACTGAAAGTATTTCATCAACAATTAATACATCAGGATCAACCACTGTAGCTATTGAAAATGCTAATCTTGCCATCATACCTGATGAATAATTTTTAACTGGTACATCCAAAAATTCATGTAATTCAGAAAAATCTACTATTTCCTGAAATTTAGAATCTAAAAACTCTCTAGTATAGCCCATTACGGCACCATTTAAATAAATATTCTCACGAGCTGTAAGCTCAACATCAAATCCTGCTCCAAGTTCAATCATTGGACAAATTTTACCTTGAACGTTAACCTCACCTTTCGTAGGTTTCATAACCCCAGCTACTACTTTCAAAAGGGTACTTTTTCCAGCACCATTACTTCCAACTAAGCCAATAACTTCGCCTTTTTCAACATCGAATGAAACATTATCTAAAGCTTTAAACAAAACTTTTTTATCTTTCTTTAAACTAAGGACTTTGATAAATAATTTTTTTAATGAAAATGTTTTATCAATACCTAAATTAAATTCCATTGTAACATTTTTAATATTTATCATCGTTACCTCCTAAATATAGTAAATAAATTTATCTTGATTTTTTCTAAAGAACCAACAACCAAAAATCAACATAAACACTGCCCATCCAGAACACCATAACCAACAATCTAATTGCGGAATACGGTGATAAAGGATTATTTCTCTAGCAAAATCAATATACTGATATAGCGGATTAAATTCCATTAACATTAAAATTTTTTCTGGCAAAATTGAAATATTATACATTATAGGAGTCAAATAAGTCCACGCTAGAACTACTATTCCCCAAATATAGAAGACATCTCTTAAAAACACTGATAACGCAGAAAGAAAAAATCCCATTCCAATACAAAACACTAAGACGCATAAATAACAAAATGGTAATAAAATATGCCAAACATTTAATCCAGTGCCTGTTATAAGAATTACTCCATATAAGGGAATAAGTGTTAATAAAAAGTTAATTCCTGAAAATAGGCACTTTGAAAGTGGAAATATATATTTAGGAATGTAAACTTTATTAATAAGACTCATATTTCCTACAATCGCAGGCATTGATTGATTTGTAGCATCGCTAAAAAAATTAAATATAACTAATCCTGTTAATAAATATGCTAAATAACTTACTCCTGGCATACTCGCTTTAAAAAGATTTGAAAATACTACCCCCATAACAGCCATCATTAAAAGTGGATATAAAATACTCCATAACAATCCTAAAGAACTTCTTTGATATTTAACTTTAAAATCTCTTTTAATTAATTCTTTTAAAAGAAAACTATATCTGTTTAAATTAATAAGCATTTTCTTTAACATTACAAAACCTCATTTCTTTCTTTTGTGTTCAAATAAAATATCGGTATTAATTACAATATATAATAATAAAATCATTAAAATAATATAGATCACCATTGCAATTTGATTATCTCCTAGAACATAGAAGATTGATACTGCAGAGAATAAAATGTTTACACCATATATAATTAAAATTGAAACTCTCGGCGAAAACTTCATTTTTAAAAGTTGATGATGAAAATGTTGTTTATCTGGCTCACCAATTTTCTTATGATGGATTACTCTTCTTAAAATAGCAAGTGCCGTATCAAAAATTGGAATTGCTAAAATAATAAGCGGAATAACAAGTGATGTAATTGTTGTTACCTTAAATCCTAAAAGTGCTATAATTGCAATCATAAAACCTAAAAATGTACTCCCACAGTCACCAATAAACGTTTTGGCTGGAGGAAAATTATGTGTTAAAAATCCTAAAGTAGACCCTAACATTATTAAACATAAAATTACATCTAAGCCTTGTTTTTGATTTAAAATAAAAGCAATAATTGCAATAGTAGCAAAATAAATGGAACTTATTCCCGATGATAATCCATCTAGTCCGTCTATCAAATTAATTGCATTAATAGCGCCGACGATAAAGAAAACTGAAATAAGCTGATTAATAATTGTAGGAAAAATTAATGTGGCTCCTAAAATTGTTAACTCATCAAAGTATAACTTTCCATAAAATACCACTATTGATGCAACAATTAGTTGAACTAAAAGTTTGTCTTTTGCTCTAAGTGGTTTTACATCATCAATAAAACCTAAAAAAACAATAATAAAAGAACCAATTAAAATTGAAAGCATTTGTGTAGTTAAACTTCCATACATTATATAACCAAACAAAAATGCACTATATACGGCAAGCCCACCTAATCTAGGCATTGGTTTTTTGTGTACTTTTCGATCGTTTGGGATGTCTATTGCACCAATGTGAAATGCTAGTCTCTTACTCACAAATACAAGTACAAAACTAACAAGATATGTAACAAATAAAATTTCTAATATATTATGATCATTAACTACAAAATTCATATTGAATACTCCTATGATTTATTATACCTTATTACCCACAAAATTAAAAGTTTCAATTAAATTTGCGTTTACGAGTAAGATTTGGTTCAAATGTTTTTAATTCTGGGATTACTTCAATAACATTTCCAAATTCATCAAAGGAAATTTTGACAAACCAACAACTGATCTCACATCCCCAATTCTTCTTATTTGTAGGAGACTGTTGATCAGTAAGCGCTGCCGTTTGAAAAGCATACGTTCCATTTATAACATCAAAAAAACTATGATGGATATGACCCATCTGTAACATATCAGGAATATTCCCATTTAGTTTTTTATAATAGTCCTCAATTCTTTCTAATAATGTTTTTTGGCCTCTACTATAACCATGATAAATATGAAGCAACATTCTACCAATTCTTACATCAGCCGTATCTTCTCCCAAATATATAATATCATTTCTTTTTTTAGCTAATTCTTCACAAATATTTTTATTATCACTTTTCTTAAAGCTTTTATCATGATTTCCAGCAATAGTATAAAAATTAATATATCTTGAATACGGATGAACATTCAAAACATATTCTAACGTAGCATCATACCCACAAACTCTCTGGGATTTTTGATAATTTGGCCGCTCCGGATAAAAACCATCTGTTAAATCACCAGAACAAAATATCGAATCAATCCCTCGCCGTTCACATTCATCATATATCCATTTCATAACATCTACACGATCATACTCTGAGGCATAATGTGCATCAGAAAGCAAACATATTTCAATTGTATAACTATGACCAATTACGGGCGTATGAACATAAATCCCCCCTGGTGTTTTGATAAAATGTCCATCTTTTTCTTCACAATTAAAACCCAATAAGCTTAAATATTTACTATATTCTAAGACTTCAGCATAGCTCATATTCAAATTTTCACAAATCTCATCAACAGTTTTCTTTTTATTAATTAAGTATTTTAATTTGTTTAAAATTTGTTTATTCATAAATTCCTTTTATTTATTCTATTTTTACAAAAAGACAATGTACTAATCTAAATAATATATTTGATAACCACTATATTTTTTTCTACAAGCTGCACCAGTAACTAAAAAACGATTTCCAGAACCTTTTGTTCCAATTTTTCTTACCGTTCCTTGATGTGCATCAAATATCAATAAATCTGTATCTTTCATAGTCGATCCGGAACGAACGCTTTTTTTCATTCCAATAACAGTAACATAATGTCTAGAAGTACCGGCCTTATTTCCATTTACTTGTAAAACAACAGGCTTACCTTGTGTTAATTCGCTATATATAATTTTTAAAACTTCTTGTTTATTATCATTATCATAACTAGTAAAATGACTAGCTCGAGTATATTTCATTCCTGTATCAGCAGTACCACTGGTGTTTCCAGTATAAAGGGCATAAGCATGAAAATAGGCAAAACTTAAGCAATATCCACTGTACTTGGACGAATTGTATGCTTGATAAATCCCCTTACTTCTCATAGTAGAAACAAATTTTTTTACGCTGATGCCTGATTCTACTACCATATATTCACTATCATAAGATACTAATTTTCCATTTCCAGGAGATGGATTATATTCACTACCAGGATTATCACCATTTGATGGTGAGTCATCTCCAGGCGAACTATTATCTTCAAGTGGAATAATTTCACAATAACCAGATTTATACATTCCGCCTTTATTTTTACACTCTATCATTTTATTTACTTCGTCAACTTTTACTTTAGCTTTAGTAATTCTAGCTTGAAAATCTAAAACTGTATCTTCTCTAGCATTAGGTGTTATATTTAAAAGTGCATTTTGAGCATATTTTAAATTACTTTCTATTGGAGTTCTTTCCAAAGCTCTTACCGCATTTTCAACAGTTTCCAATGACTTAAAATATGATATGTCCTCTAAATTAGCATTATCATAACACATATTTAGGCGATAAAGTTTATCATTATAATCAGCCAATGATATTAAATTTCCAAAAATTGTAGGAACAAAAAATATAAATGCTCCTAAAATTAATCTTTTAATGGATTTAAAAGCCACATTTTTAAATTCACCATCATTTAATACTTCGCTAAATATATCTTTCATAATTTTATATAACAAAAAAATTGGTACTAAAACAAATATTACTTTCAATACTAATTTTATAATATAAATTGATTGCAAAAGCGCTGGAAGTTCACATATTTCACTATACATTTTTATCACATCCATAATTATTTTATCAATTATTCTAAATATCTTCCACTTTTTTTACAAAAAAATAATCCACTTTTATATTTTTATGCTATAATACCAAAAGGAAAAAAACGGGTGATAAAATATGAAAATTAAAAATGTAGCAATTATTGCACACGTCGACCATGGTAAAACAACTTTAGTAGATGAAATTCTAAAGTACACTGGAACATTTAGAGAAAACGAAAATGTTGCAGAACTATCCATGGATTCAAATGACATTGAAAGAGAAAGAGGCATAACAATACTAGCTAAAACTACTGCTGTATTTTATAACGATTATCGAATTAATATAGTTGACACTCCAGGCCACGCCGATTTTGGTGGCGAAGTTGAAAGAATTATGAAGATGGTTGATGGTGTCTTACTAGTAGTAGACGCATATGAAGGTCCTATGCCTCAAACAAAATTTGTATTGAAAAAAGCATTGGAATCTGGATGTAAACCAATTGTTGTAATTAATAAGGTTGACAAACCAACTGCTAGAGTTAAACAAGTTGTTGACGAAGTTTTAGAATTATTCTTAGATTTAGGCGCTAATGACGATCAATTAGATTTCAAAGTTATTTACGCATCAGGTGTAAATGGTACTTCTTCATTAAACGAAGACCCAAGCACTCAAGAAAAAGGATTTAAAGGATTATTAGATTTAATTCTTTCAGAAATTAAAGATCCTGAAGGCGATCCTGATGCCCAATTCCAATTCCAACCTGCTCTACTAGATTATAATGATTATGTTGGTAGAATCGCGATTGGCAAAGTATTTAATGGAACTATTAAAACAGGACAAATGGTTAACTGTTTAAGACTAGATGGCACCGAAAAACAATTTAGAGTTCAAAAATTATTTGGTTATTCTGGACTTAAAAGATTAGAAATTGAAAGTGCTTCTGTTGGTGATATTATTGCTATTGCTGGATTAGAAGATATTTCTGTTGGTGAAACAATAACTGAAGTTGGATCTCATGATCGTCTTCCTGTTTTACATATAGATGAACCGACTTTACAAATGACCTTCGGAGTTAATACATCGCCATTTTCTGGCCAAGACGGAAAAATACTAACTTCACGAAAAATTGGCGAAAGATTATTTAAAGAAACACAAAGAGATGTAAGTTTAAAAGTAGAACAAATTGACAGTGAAAACTTTATGGTCCTTGGCCGTGGTGAACTTCATTTATCTATTTTACTTGAAAATATGCGTCGCGAAGGATTTGAACTTGAAGTTTCTAAACCTAAAGTTATTATTAAAGAAATTAATGGTGTCAAATGTGAACCATATGAAGATTTACAAATCGAAATTACTGAAGAATTTATGGGTGGCGTAATCGAGGAATTATCAACTCGTGGGGCTATAATGGAAAATATGATTCACTTAGATAACAATTTAAGAATCAACTACACTATTCCATCACGTGGTTTAATTGGTTTTTCAACTAATTTTATGACTTTAACTAAAGGATATGGAATTATGAATCATACTTTTAAAGATTATCGACCATGTTCTGATATCAATTTAGGAGAAAGAAAACTTGGTGTTCTTGTTTCAAGCGAAACAGGTAAAGCTACAGCTTATTCTTTAGGTGGTCTTGAAGATCGAGGAATTATGTTCATTGAACCAAACACCGAAGTTTATGAAGGTATGATTGTTGGCGAATGTAATAAAGATCTAGACTTAGCCATTAATGTTGTTAAAGGAAAACAATTAACAAATACTAGAGCTGCAGGTTCTGATCATACAGTGGTATTAAAAAGACCAAGAATAATTACTTTAGAATATGCACTTGATTATATTAATCAAGACGAACTCGTTGAAGTAACACCAAATAACATTCGAATGAGAAAGAAAATTTTAAATACTGAAGCAAGAAAAAAATATGACTCTAAAAAATAAAAGTCATATTTTTTTTATTTTAATCAAGCTCTATACTTCCAGTGTAAAGACCATAGTAAGTGCCTTTTAATTCAAGCAATTCTTCGTGGCTACCTCTTTCAATAATTTTACCATTTTCTAATACCATAATTGCTTTGGCATTTTGAATAGTAGAAAGGCGATGAGCAATTACAAATACAGTCCTTCCTTGCATTAATTTGTCCATCCCATCTTGAACAATTTTTTCTGTTCTAGTATCGATTGACGAGGTTGCTTCATCTAAAATCATTACCGGTGGATTTAAAAGCGCACAACGAGCAATAGATAATAATTGTCTTTGACCTTGTGATAGATTGGCACCGTTTCCAGTTAACATAGTTTTATAACCATCAGGTAAATTACGAATGAACGAATCTGCATTAGCTAATTTAGCAGCTTCAATACATTCTTTATCTGATGCTTTTGTATTACCATATCTAATATTATCTAAAATTGTTCCAGTAAATAAGTTTGTGTCTTGTAACACCATTCCAAAAGATTTTCTTAAATAGCTTTTATTAATCTCTTTGATATCAATACCATCATAAGTAATTGAACCTTCATTGACATCATAAAAAGCATTAATTAAATTCATAATAGTGGTTTTACCTGCTCCGGTTGAACCCACAAAAGCAATTTTTTGACCAGGTTTTGCATATAAAGAAATATTATGTAGTATTTCTTTATCTTTATTGTATCCAAAAGAAACATTATTAAATCTAACATCACCCTTTAATTCAATTAATGTGCCATCATCTTTTTTCCATGCCCAATAACCAGTTTGTTCTTTACTTTCTACAAGGCCTTTTTGATTTTTCTTAACATTAACAAGAACTGTTGTACCATTATTTTCTTCGGGCTTTTCATCCATTAATTCAAATATTCTCGTTGCACCAGATAACGCCATAATAATGAAATTTATTTGTTGACTAATCCTAGATATTGGATGAGTAAAGTTTTTAGTCATTGTCAAAAAGGCAGCAATTGTACCTAAAGTTAATGTACTTCCCATAGGTGTAAATATTGCTAAAACTCCACCACAAATAGCAACAATAACATATGTGATATTACCTAAATTAGCCATCATTGGCATCATCATATTGGCATAAACATTTGCCTTCGTACTATTTTTACATAATTCATTGTTTATTTTATCAAAACTTTCTTTAGCCTTATCTTCATGCGTAAATACTTTAATAACTTTTTGGCCATCAATCATTTCTTCAATATAACCATTTACTTTACCAATACTTTCTTGTTGAGCAATGAAATATTTACCACTGATTTTGGCCACTTTTGAAGATATAAATAACATTAAGAAAATACATAATACTACTATAAGTGTTAATAACCAATTTAAATATATCATAGATATAAAGACTGCAGTTAATGTAATAAGCGCCGCAACAACATTTGGTATACTTTGTGATATCATCTGTCTTAATACATCTGTATCATTAGTATAATGGCTCATTATATCCCCATGAGAATTGGTATCAAAATATCTAATTGGTAATTTTTCCATTTTTTCAAACATTTCATCACGAATGTCTTTTAGTACCCCTTGAGATACATTAACCATCAATCGATTATATAAATACATCGAAATGGTTCCTACAACAAAAACTCCTGCTAAGCGAACTATTGCGTTAATTAAAGGAATAAAATTTTTATCAACACTATTTATAAGTGGAGTAATATAATCATCAATTAATTCTTTTAAAAATAATTGACTATATACATCTGCAAAAGATGAAAGTAATATACATATACCGACAATAAAAATAACTAACTTATGTTTTCTAAATACATATCCTAAAAGCCTTTTAATAGTTTTAGGGCTTATAGTTTTTTTTCTAATTCCCTGTGCCATTTTCATGTTAGCATTACCCATTCTTGCCATTATTTCACTCCTTTCTTTTGCGAATTATAAATTTCTTTATAAATCTTCGATGTTTTCAATAATTTTTGAGGAGTATCAAAATCTAAAATACGACCTTCATCCATAATGATAACTTTATCGGCATCTTCTACTGAAGCGATACGTTGAGCAATAATTATTTTTGTTACATTTGGCATCCATTTTTGTAATCCTTCACGAATCTTAGCATCGGTTACTGTATCACATGCACTAGTTGAATCATCAAAAATAATAATTTTCGGATTTTTTAAAAGTGCTCTTGCAATACATAATCTTTGTTTTTGTCCACCCGATACATTTGTTGCTCCCTGCTCAATATAATAATCTAACCCACCAGGAAGTTTTGCAATAAATTCTGACGCTTGAGCAATATCACAAGCTTTATCAATTTCTTCATCTGTAGCATGTTCATTTCCCCAAAGAAGATTATCTTTAATAGTTCCTGAAAATAACACATTTTTTTGCAAAACCATTGATACTTCGTTTCGGAGCGTTTCTAAATCATACTCTTTAACATTTTTTCCCCCAACAAGGACTTCACCCACGGTTGTATCGTATAAACGAGGAATAAGATTTACTAAAGTAGATTTACTAGATCCAGTTGAACCAATTATACCTATCGTTTGACCAGATTCAATTTTTAAATTAACATCCTTTAAACTTAATTTTTTAACATTTCCTACATAAGAAAAATCGACATCTTTGAATTCTATAGATCCATCTTTTACTTTATTAATGCCTGCTTTGGGACTTTGTAAATCACTTTTTTCGTCTAATAATTCTACAACTCTTTTCATTGATGGTAACGAAATAATCATCATTACATAAATCATTGATAACATCATTAAACTTGATAAAATACTCATAGAATAAGTAAATAATGAAGCCAATTCACCAGTTGTCATCGTACCTGCTACAATTGCCTTAGCCCCTAAAAATGATACTAATATGATAGCAGTATATATTGCAATATCCATTAAAGCACTATTTGAGCAAACCATCTTTTCTGCTTTAGTAAATAGATTATAAATTTTTTCAGAAACTTTTGAAAACTTGTTAATTTCTGTTTTTTCCTGAACGTATGACTTAACCACGCGAATTGCATTAACATTTTCTTTAACCACATTATTTATTTCATCATAAGTTTTGAATACTTTTTCAAAATATGGATGAGCTATTTTAGCAATTAAAATCAAAAACCCAAATAATATTGGCACAATAATCAAAAATATTAAAGAGATTTTACTGTTAATTGTAAATGCCATAATTAATGAAAACAAAAACATTAAAGGCGCTCTTACTGCCATTCTAATAGACATTTGATATGAATTTTGAACATTAGAAATATCTGTCGTTAATCTTGTAATAATACTTGATGTTGAATATTTGTCGATATTTTTAAAAGAATACTCTTGCACTTTATAATATACGTCATGACGTAAATTTTTAGCAAATCCATTTGAAGAAATTGAAGCAAATCTAGCTGATAACATACCAAATATCAACGAGAAAATAGCACACACAATTAAGCAGATTCCATAATAAAGAATGCTGTTCATATCACCTAGTTCAATTCCTTTATCAAGCAATTTAGCCATAAAGAAAGGAATTAGAACTTCCATTAATACTTCTCCTAACATAAATAGAGGGGTTAATAATGAAGTTTTCTTATATTCTCTAACTGACTTTAATAATTTTTTTATCATAAAAACACTCCTTTATTTCTTTTTAGCATAATCCATTATATGACAAACTCTTTATTTTTTCAATGAAATTCCCATAAAAAAAGCAGGAAGTTTCCTGCCTTATAAGACTACAAATTCATAATCTAAATTAGTATTTGTTTGCAAATCTGAATTCCACATACTAATAACATATTTTTGTGACGATGCAACAATACTATCAGAATCAATTACATAATAGTAACTTTCAGCATCTTCATAAAAATGATAATTATTTAAATAATCAACATTATAATTCACATTAATTTTTATATTTGTTAAATCTGTTTGATTATTCTTTTTAACTTTTAATATTAATGAATAATTATCTAGCGTATTTGAATCATTATAAACAAGGATGTCTTGTGTTTCGCACTTTCTTAAAGCTTCCTCATCACTATATACACCAAGTTCAGTACTTACTTTATTTAAAAACTCATATTTAATATAATTATAATTTGCAAAATTTTTAGCAGTCATCGCAGAAGCAGACAAACCAAAATTCAACCATATTGGAACAGATAAAATAACAAGCAAAACTGTAATTACAATGTCTTTATACAATTTTCTTTCTAAATTAATAATATTTTTCACCTTAACCCCCGTTAATTGCTACAATTATACCACAAATCCCAAGAAATGTCAAAAAGTGTAAAACATTTAAAAAAGTCTACTATAAAAGCAGACTTTTAATACTTTTGGTAACCCGTACGGGGTTCGAACCCGTGAATGCCACCTTGAGAAAGTGGTGTGTTAGGCCGCTTCACCAACGGGCTAGGCCATAATTAAAATATCATATTAAATATATTTTGTCTATGACTATATAACAAATTTTCCGTTTTTCATTATAAGAATTTCCTGATCACCTTTTATACCTGTAACGTTAAGATCATCAGTTCCAAACATAAAATCCACATGAATGTCCGAATAATTAATTTTTTGTTTTTTTAATTCACTCTTACTTCCTTGGCCAAACCCTCTTCCTAAAGCTAAATGACACGATGCATTTTCATCAAGTAATGTTGTTTTAAATACTAAATTTGTTTTACTAATTGGGCTATCAATTTCCACTAAAGCTACTTCGCCTAAATAACAAGAACCACTATCATAATTAATAATACTTTCTAAAATCTTTTTGCCTTTTTTAGCACCAAAATTTATAACTTTACCATTTTTAAATTCTAAATAAAAATCTTCAATAGTAGCATCGTTATGATATAAAGGCTTTGAACTATATACAATTCCTTCAGCAGACTTATAATCTGGACTAGTAAAAATTTCATAGCTAGGCAAATTAACTAAAACGTTTGCATTTCCAACACCTTCAAATTCATAATTTTTTCTTAAACCAATTTTAAGATTAGTTCCTTTTTTATTTTCAAACACTAAATATTCAAGTTTTAGTTTATTAATATTTTTTATTAGCCTATCACTTTTTTCAATTTCTTTTTCCCAGTTAACATTAGCATTTTTATTCACTAAGCATATATTGTATAAAATATCCTCCAAGTTATCTATTCCTAAGGATCTTTCCCAGTGAATATTATATACCGGGACAATTGTCCAAGAAATTTTATAACTTGTCTCTTGTTCTACAAAATACTTTTTTGTCGAACTTTTTATTTTCGCAACATAAGCTAATTTTTCTTCGTCTATATCATTCATTAAACCTGGTACTGGACTAGCAAGAAAAATAAATGCAGCTTTTTTTCTTGCATATTCGTCATATATACTACAATCAAAATATTTAGATTCCTCAATTTCCTTTAAAGTAAACTTAGATAATAATTCATGTTCATAAAATGGATCTAAACATTCTAAATAAATATCATTAATACCTCTTCCTTCTAGCTTCTTTAATAGCTTATTAACAAAAGTCTTATTATATATGTTATAAGAAATAAATAAACTTTTACTCTTTTCAAAAGAAACACATTTATCTAAAATCAATTCAATATATTGATCTTCTTTTTTCATAACTATATCATCCTTTCATAATACTAGTATACCATATATTAATTTATTCAATTCAAAAAAAAGCCCGAATTAACGGACTATTTCTTCCTTTTTTTCTTTTTTTTGTTATCTTCGAAAATATCATAAACTTCTTCCGAAGATGAATTATCAACAATTTCATTAGGATCTTCATTTTTGATTTCTTGTTTAACTTTTACTTTTTTATTTTTTATTTCTAATTCTTTAGTTTGCTCTAAAATCTTATCTTTTTCTTTAGAACTATTATTCTTCTGGCTTTTAACTTTCTTTTTCTTTCTTTTTGACATTGCTACAATCCCAATTAAAGCTAATACTGTTGAAGCTACAAAAGCTAAAGTAGAATAAGTAAGCATTGTATTTTTTTCTTCTAAAAGTTTAATATATTCTTCATCATATTTTATTAGAGTATTATCCTTTTTATCATATAAGTATAAGCCTTCTTCTTTAGTCTCTACATTCAAACCATATATGATATTAAATCTCGAATCATTTGATAATGCCAAAGCTTCAATATCTGCGTCTTGCACTTTAATATACACTTTTTTATATTCTTTAATTATTTCCTTCATTGGCATAGGATAAATAGTAATATTCCCAAAATTTAGTTCTACATATTTTTCATATTGATCATTTTCATAGATATATAAAGCAATATCACCATTTTCATCTTTTAATCCTACTAAAGTAAATTCCGTTACCTCACTATAAAACGCTGGAATTTCAAACTCATTTATTACAATTGTCTTTTCAACATAGCTTTCTGGTTTAATTAAATTACTACCAAGTTTTACTACAGTATATTTGTGTCCATCTACTTCAACATTAATTGGATCTTTATCAATCACATCAACATTAAGCTTATATGTCTTTTCGCTACCATTTTGGGCAATTATAATTATATCAAAAACATTATTACCAGCTGATACTTCAACTTCCCCTGCACCACTTATCGTTGCCGTTTTATCTTCTGCTACAGCTATTATCTTGATTTTCGTTTCATCTTCATTTACTTGGACTCTATATTCTAAAGTATCTTTATTAAATTCTGGAGTTATTTCATAACCATCTACATTTAATGAATACAAATTATTGTTAGCAGACAAACTTGCTTGATATTCAGAATATGTTAAAGTCTTAACCACTTTAGAACCATTATTAACACTCAATATGCTCTCATCATCCCAAGCAACAGCCATTGAAGAATCAATATAGAATTTAGCATTACCACTTTTTAAAGCTCTAAATACATATTTGTATTGAACTGATTTTGTATTTCCGTTACTAGCATATGAAGCATAATGTAACGCTACATCAGAACTTATTAATTTAAAAACTGAACTATCATAATTTAGAGTATATTCCCATGAACCTAACGCCGCAGAAGATGATATTGTTACATAAACAGTAACATCTTTTCCTACTATAACTTGATTAGAACTACTACTAACTGCCATGGTTGCACTAGCAGCATTAACCGTTGAAATACACATAAGCGAAACAATAATAGTTAATAAACTTCCTAATATTTTCTTCATTTCTCTCCTCCTTAATTAATAGTTAAATAACCTAAAATATGCTTCTGTAGTCTTAATAAATCCACTATATCCACAATTCCGTCTTGATTAGTATCGCCTGCCTTTAAATAACTTCCGTTTAAATCAGCGTACCCTAATATATACTTTTGTACTCTTAATAAATCTTGAATATTAATATTACCATCGCCAGTAGGATCCCCCTTAATAACAATATTATAAGTTATACTATCACTTCCATTGACAATAGTAATTGTATCACCCGTAACCAAGTTACCAGTTTGTTTTCCATTAACGGTCACCTTAGCAGTTGCTGCTGCTTTTTGAGCAATTGATGTAATATTATCCACGGTATACCCTACGCTTAAAAGCATATGATTTTCACTTATTGGAACACTCATATTATTTATAATACCTTTAACGCTCATTTCAATGCCATCTGTTTTAATGACTTTAATAGTATATTTTTGCGTTACTCCATTTTGGGCAGTTACTATTACTTCAACAATTTTTTCGTTCTCTACTAATTTAATATTACCAATTCCTGTTACCGAAGCATTTGAATTTATTGCTGTTGCCTCAACCCTAATTTCGGAAGCTGCCGCTGGAACATAATATGTATATTCAAAGTTATCATGTGCAAACCCTTTAATGTCAGCACCATTTACTTTTAAAGAATTCAAATGATTATTTGGATTACCTGTGCTTGGTAAACCATAAACATTTTCATTCATATTACTATATACAGGAATTATAAAAGTAAAGTTAGTAGTGGCTAATAAATTCATATCTAAATAACTATCATACGCAATACTAGCTTCGCTATACGCGGCTTTAATATTAGCCATATACTGATGTGAATATGCTGAATAAGCTGAATAAGAACTAGTATTAAATTTTTGAAAATATCCAGAGTCTTGACCTTTAGAAATATAAGTTGCAGAAATTAATTGCGCTCCACCGGTAATTGCAGAAGTAATATTAGTCCAAGGTCTTAAGTAAGATGTTCCTGCTACAGCCCAAACAAGACCATCATATGCTCCGGTATTTGCGCCTATGTTATATGGATTATAAACATGATCAAAGGTTTGACCATTATATGTTATTGCATGTCCAGCTAAAGAATAATTTGAATAATTCGCTCCCGTTTCTTGTCTTATCCGACTTGCTAAATAAATTGCATTTATATTTGTAGAGCTAGAAGCATCATAAATTGTTTGTGAATATTCTTTTAAATCTCGACCATCTAAAACAGTTTGAACGGCTTCTACAGTTTGATATTTTTCGTCAAAAGACAATTTTTCAAACATAAAGATATATCTTTCATCAAAGAAATTTCGTGGATCCATATAGTAAGCTACAACTGCTTCACTAGCGGAATACCAGTTACTTCCCTCTTTAACAATAAATTTGTCTGTTAAATAATCATAGGAATCACTACTTGTAGATAAGTATCCTTGTGATGATGTTTGAATTAGTGATTTTTTACCTACTGCTTCTTTGGAAACGGCAGTAGCAAAATCTAAACCATTTATATCCGCTTCAAAAGTCCAATTAGGATATCTACTTTTAAGTCCACATAGTTGAGGCCAGTATGATTTAGGAAAACCAGCATTAGCTAATTCAATTTCACATTCTGTTGTCGGCGTATCATGCACCTGTTCAATTGTTACAATTGTTACATAACTAGCACATACATACCCAACATCAGTACCAGAATAATAGATTTTATACCAGCCATCACTACATCCTTGCTCATTGGGATATTTATTGGTATCTACTAAATTAAATTCAGAATTAATCGCTAATTTTCTAATATTCGTATGGTTAGTACCTGGGCCTGAACGTAAATTGACATCATTATAAGTTATTTTAGCTTTTATGGTCGCGCCATTTACATTAATATTAGTTCCAAAGAAAAAGACAATAGCTATGAAAAAAAACACTAATACTTTTTTCATACTATCGCCTCCTTATATTCTTTTATAAATTATACCATTTATAAGGTAAATACGCTAGGATGCGTGGTTTTATTTGTAAACCGCTTGTAAAATTATTAACCCAAGGCAACATCTAAAATCATCATAATAGAAAAGCCAATAATAGTAAATAAAGCCATTAAATCTTTAGATTTATTAGATTGGCTTTCAGGGATTAACTCTTCAACTACAACATAAATCATTGCGCCCGCAGCAAAAGCTAGCAAAAACGGCAATACTAAACGAACTTTTAAAACTAATAACGCCCCAACAACACCAGCGATTGGTTCTACCACACCTGTCATTCCGCCTATTAAAAATGCCTTTTTCCGACTAAAGCCCTCTCTTCTAAGCGGTAAACTAACCGCCGTGCCTTCTGGAAAATTTTGAATTCCAATCCCAATTGCCAAAAGTAAAGCTGCTAATGAAGTTGCGCCTTCAATGCCATATACCACAGAGCCAAAAGCTACGCCAATTGCTAATCCTTCCGGAATGTTATGTAACGTTATAGAAAGTACTAGCATTAACGTTCTTTTCTTACTATTATTTTCATTATTTTTTATTAATATTGGAAAAAGTTTATCGCCAGCAAACAATAGTAACCCACCAGCAAAAAAACCAATAAAAGCTACAAGCCATGGTATCATCTCAAGTTCTTCTGCTAGTGACACTGCGGGACTAAGTAATGAAAAAAAAGATGCGGCAACCATAACTCCGGCCGCTAACCCTAGCATTCCATCTAAAAGATTTTTATTAACTTTTTTAAAGAAAAAAACGATAGCAGCCCCGAGCGAAGTAATACCCCAAGTAATCATACAAGCAATAAAAGCTTGAACTACGTTACTTAAACTAAAAAAATATGATAACATTATTTCCCCCTATTAATAAAATATCCACTAAGTTATTTATTGTGTAGGCATATGTCCTATAGTATAATTACTAATAAGGTGATGAGTAATGTTTACAAATGAAATTATGATTCAAAAAACAATAAATAATATTAATTACTTACAATTTAGAAAATTATTAGAATTAGGTATTAATCATTGTTTTGTTCTAAATGAACTGAATTTTTCTTTTAAATTTCAAGCGGTTGATAAAACGATTGAAAGTTTTGAGCATGTAGCAAATGATTTTAATTTTAATTTAAAAAATATGTGTCGACCTGTTCAAGAGCATACAAATAACGTAAAAATTGTTAATAATATTAAAGGTATAAATATACCAGAGTTTGATCATACTGATGCTTTAATTACCAAAGAAAAAGATACTCCACTTGCAATAACTACTGCTGATTGTATTCCAATAATTATTTATGATGTAAATAAACATATAATAGCCAATATTCATTCTGGATGGAAAGGTTCATTAAATAAAATTCTTATAAAAACCATTGATACAATTCAAAAAAATTTTAATTCAAATCAATCTGACTTATTATTTTTCTTTGGTCCAGCAATTTGTCAAAATTGTTTCGAAGTTGAAGAAGATGTAAAAGATTTGTTTGAAAACGAATTTTCGGAACTAAAAAACATTAATGACATCATTAAAATTGGACGAATTGTTAATGGCGTTCAAAAATATAATATTGATACCTTACTACTAAATAAAACCCTTTTAGAAAATTTAAATATACCAAAAGAAAACATGTACTTTGCAAATATTTGTACATGTTGTAATAGTAGTCATATTCATTCATATAGAGCTAGAAAAGAAAATAATTTCGGCCTTGGAGTAACTATAGTTAGTTTATAGTTACTTTTTTGTTGATTTATAAATCATTGAAACGATTGCTGCTCCAATAATCAAATATAATAAGATATTGGAAACTACATCTCCATTCTCATTAGTAAAGTCCGAAATCTTTTCGGTTACATTATTAATACTTTCTAAAACTTCTCCGAGTTTTTCTGCTTCTTTTGGAAGTTCTTTATTATCACCAATGCTATCATACTTAATATTATCCTTAACATCAGTTAAATCAATCGTTGCACAATAGCCTTCTTCTTTGTTATCCGCCCATAAACCTAAAGATTTTTCTTTAGCTTCTTTTTGAATTAAACATAAACTTTTAGTATAACGATAATTACCATATATATACGCTACTTCCCCGTAGCCTACACTTATTAATTCCTTTTGTAATAAATTTCCATCAACCCATATCCAACCAAGAGATCTTCCATATTTATCACTTTTATTAGTTTCTTCATATTCTACAATTATTTCTTTAGCATTTGTAAGTTTATTACAGCTATATTCACTAGCATTTTTACCATATGCTTCCACTTCTTTTGTTGGATGAACAGTTTCTGGAGTGTCTATTGCCAAAAAACGAAATTTTACTTCTTCTTCATCTACTTTAAAGACAGCCGTATCCCCATCAACACAACGAACAAAACTTACTTTTTTAATTGTCGTTTCAGCTTTTACATCAATAGCACAAAATAAAAAACATATTAATATCAACACTACTTTTTTCATTATTCACCTTGAAATAATTTTACCATAAAAAAAGTATTAGATACACTAATTCTTTTTTTTATTATAATAATTTCGTTCATCTAATTCACGAGCTACGCTTTCTAGCTCTTCATTTTCTTCTTCATCTAAAATATCGTTAATATCAAATAAAATTTGCGTTATACTGCCATATTTCATATAATCAATACCATTTCTTTTTAAAACTTCAATATGATAATCACTTAAAAGCATGCCATTTTCTCTAGGAAGTAGCCACGAATTATTATCTGGAATCAAATCTTTATAATTCTCTTTTAACATTATGTCGCCTCGTTCTTTTCAACAAAAAACCAACTTTAAGTTGGCTTTTTAGTATTATTTATTCTTCAGTATCCATTTCATCATATTGATTTTCTAAATCATCAATTAATTTTGTGCGTAATTCTTCATCAATTACTTCCTCAACTGATAATTCACCATCAATTATAATTTCTTTAAAAATTTCAAAATTTTCAGTAGGAGCATTATCAACAGCCTCAACTGCTAAAAAATATTTTTCTCCGTCTTGAATAGATTCTAATAGTAGAATATATTCTTTTCCATCCTCTAAAGTAATAATTTCATCAACACCCATATTTACTCTCCTTATCTTCCTAATCCAAAGCTATCGCTTAGATCATCTATGATATTATGATTATCTTTCATCGCTGCATTTTGTTGTCTACGATTTTCTTTTTCTACTTGTTTTGCAAGTTTTGTTAACTTTCTATATAGTTTTTTCTTTTCATCAACTGTTAACATTTCTGATTTAGAAATTCTATCATCAATAGCAGTTAATTCTTTGTTATTTACTTCAGGACTTCTTCCTTTAAATGCTGAACGATAGTTAGCTATTGCAATACTTAGATCAACATAATCCTTTGTTCTACCATTCATGTTTTCAGAAAAGACTAATCCTTTTATAACTAAATAAGCTTTATTTATTCCTCTAGTAACAAAATTATTTTTCCAATCAAATCTTCTTCTTTTAACCACTTTTTTAGTTTCCTTTTTTGCACTTGGTTCTTCAGGTTTTGGTTCAGTTTTTCCTCCAGTTAAATCGCCAATCCTTTTATTTGCAGCTTCAATTTCTTCAGGTGACATAGTTGAAACTGGTACTTCATTTATCTTCCTTCTTGAAGCTTCAATTTCCTCTTCTGTCATTGCTGTTACAGGAACATCATTAATTTTTCTTCTAGCAGCTTCTATTTCTTCGTCCGTCATAGCTTTATATTCTGATACAGGCGCTTTTTTAATAGCATCATGTTCTTTTTTACGACGTTCAATTTCTTCTTCAATAGGATCAATATATGTTTTAGGATCTACAATAGGAATTGCTGCTAATTTTGCTTGCGATTCTTTAATTTGATCATCAGTCATACCAGGAGTTTGGAATTTTTGTTCACTTAAATCTCTAATTGGTAAATCTTGGATAATTTTATCCTTTGTCATACGATACGCATAAGGATCAACAACCGGTTTTTCAACAACTATTTCTTCTTCTTTTGCTTTTCCTGCTGGTAGCGCTTGAATTAAACTAAAATCAGGAAGTTTAAATTCTGTATTAGTTCCAGAATTCTTTTTCTCTACCTTAACTTCTGGTTGAATTGCTACTTCTGTCGTAACTTCAACTTCTGGCACTACTTTTTCTTCCACTTTAACTTCTGTAGTAGTTGCTGGTTTCTTTTTAGCTCCAGTACTTTTTCTACGATTCACAACTTTTTGTGCAGGCTTTTTGATTTGACCAACACGAGTTTCTAAACGACGATATTCTTCTACTAAATCTTGATGATCAGCAACAAATTGTTCATATTGTCTTATAGCTTCTAAATCTTTTAATAATCCTTCATATTTATCAATTTCAGTTCTTAAAATATATTTTTCTGTTGAAGCTAACGCAAAAGTTTCTTCATGAGATTGTTTGGATCTATCCTCTATTTCTTTGATTGCTTTTTCTAATTCGCTAATATTCATATTTTTCCACCCACTTAACTGATATTATAGTACTATATTTTCTCTGGCAAGTCAATATGATTTCCCTTTTATTTCCAAGGAAAAAGAGGCATATTAGCCTCTTAGTTTTGTTAGCATTTCTTTTTCTTCTGCTAATCGATTTCTTTCAGCCTCTACTATATTAGCAGGAGCTTTATTTACGTACCCTTCATTTGCAAGTAACGTTTCTCTTCTTTTAATCGAATTTTCTAACATTTCTATTTCTTTTTGTTTCGCATTAGCATCTTCCACTTTAACTTCTACATAGAAAACAAGTTTTGCTAAATTAGATTCATATAATAAACCTTCTTTTTCTTCTGAAGTAATATTTTTTAATCTTAACATACCTTTATAAATATCATCATCTACGGTTTTAATAATTCTTACTTCATCATTATTAGTAATATTATTTTCAGCTTTAAAATTTCTTATTTTAATAATATCATCAATAAGTGATTCAAAATTACTTACATCAAAAATTTCTTTTTTATTATATTTTGGATAATTACTTTCCATAATTGATTCTGATTCTTTGATTATTAAATTTTGATAAATCTCTTCAGTTACAAAAGGAATAAACGGATGAAGCATTTTTATAATACCACTTAATACTTTAATGAGAACACTTTTAGTAGTTTTAGTTGGATTAATTTTAGCCAATTCAATATACCAGTCACAAAAATATTCCCAAAAGAATTTATATAAAACTGCATACGCATTATGAAATTCATATTTATCCATATATTTAGTAACGGATTTGATAGTTTCGTTATATTTAGTTAAGATCCATTTATCACGTTCTAAAAGTTCATCGAATGTTAAATTTTCTAAATCATTACAATTCATTAACACAAAACGAGATGCATTCCATAGTTTATTTATAAAGTTCCATGAAGCACTAACCTTTTCTTCATCATAACGAAGGTCCATTCCTGGAGCACTATTTGTTGTTAAAAATAATCTTAATGAATCGGCACCATGTTCATTTATAACGTCGATTGGATTTACTCCATTACCCAAAGACTTACTCATTTTTCGGCCTTGTTTATCTCTAATAAGCCCATGAATTAAACAATCTTTAAATGGTCTTTGGCCAGTAAATTCTAAAGATTGGAATGTCATACGATTAACCCAAAAAGGAATAATATCATAACCTGTTACTAAAACATTATTTGGGAAATATCTTTCTAAATCCTCTGTTTTTGCAGGCCAGCCTAATGTAGAGAATGGCCATAAAGCAGATGAGAACCATGTATCAAGTACATCTGTATCTTGAACCCATCCTTCACCTTTTGGAGCATCTACTCCTACATACACTTCCTCGCCTTTATACCAAGCTGGAATTCTATGTCCCCACCAAAGTTGACGAGAAATACACCAATCATACGTTATTTCCATCCAATGATTCATAATTTTTTCAAATCTTCTTGGAACAAAATTAACTTTAGCATCTTTATTTTTTTGATTTTCAAGTACATGATCAGCAAGTGGACGCATTTTAACAAACCATTGTTTTGATAAATATGGTTCAACCATTACACCACTACGTTCACTGTGACCAACATTGTGAGTAATTTCTTCAACGCTAATTAATAAATTTAACTCTTTTAAATCTTCTACTAAAGATTCGCGGCATTCTTCACGAGTTAGACCTTGATATTTACCCGCTTTATCATTCATTGTAGCATCAGGATTCATACAAATTAATTGTTCTAAATTATGACGAATACCTACTTCATAATCGTTAGGATCGTGCGCTGGAGTAATTTTTACACAACCGGTTCCAAATTCAGGATCGGCATGTTCATCACCAATGATTGGAATTAAACGGTTAACTACAGGCAGTATAACATTTTTACCAATTAAATCTTTATATCGTTCATCCGTTGGGTTAACAGCAACTGCCACATCTCCAAATAAAGTTTCTGGTCTAGTTGTAGCTACATCTAAATATTTATCAGATCCTTCAATATAATATTTTAAATGATAAAATGCACCTTTAACATCCTTATAAATAACTTCTTCATTTGAAAGTGCTGTCATAGCATATGGGTCCCAGTTAATAATTCGATAACCTTGATAAATCAACCCTTTATTATATAAATCAACAAATACTTTTTTTACAGCATTTGAAAGCCCTTCATCTAAAGTAAATCTTTCACGAGAATAATCTAAAGCCAATCCCATTTTTGCCCATTGTTTACGAATGTTTTCAGAATATTCCTTTTTCCAATCCCAAGCATATTCTAACCATTTTTCTCGAGACAATTCACGGGGATTTATTCCCATATCTTTTAACTTTTTATCTACCTTAGCTTGTGTTGCTATTCCTGCATGATCCATACCAGGAAGCCATAATGCATCATATCCACATAACTTTTTATAACGAATTATAATATCTTGAAGTGTGGTATCCCATGCATGACCGATATGTAAATTTCCTGTTACATTTGGTGGCGGTATTACAATCGCAAATGGTTCTTTCCTTTTATCTTTACCACTTGTAAATAAATCACGATTAAGCCAATAATCGTATCTTTTTTCTTCTACTAATTTAAAATCATATTTTGTTTCCATTTTACTTCTCCTTTAAATAATTTCTAATAACATCAAAATATTCATCATAAATGCTATTATTTAAAATTTTTTGAATGTAATCAAAGTAGTGATTTTCTTTGATTATTTTATACGAACTTGCAAAATTAATATCCCAAATAAATGCTAATGATAAAATATTACTTTCCCTTTTACTTGTTATATCCGTTCGACTTATTGGCTTGTGAGCTATAAATTCATCATGAATTTTCGGCTTAATTTCTCCTTCCCCATCTTTAATCATTCCTGGTACAAACGCAAATTGGTATAAAATATCTATTTTATCTGCATCACGAACAATATTAGTAAATAATAATTCTTCTTCATTAACGTCCGATACTTTTAATTTATTGTGATATAAAATACTTTTAGCAATTATTTGCGTCTCTTTTTGAGATAATTTTAATTTTTCAGCAAATTCCTTCATAAAAATTTCATATCCTAAGTCACCATGATCGACAGTAAATAAGTCATCAAAACTATTGAATCGTTTAGCCTGTTCAAACCTAGCGATATCATGATAAAGACCACATTTACCAGCTAAAGCTACTTGCTGCTCATTAAGGCCAATATTTTTAGCAATTAATTCACATAATATTTTGACTCGCAGTGTGTGTGAATATTTGCGTGCTATTTTAGCATTATTAAAATCGTACCCTCTGACATATTCTTTAAAAAGATTCATTTTTTTCCTCCAAAATAAAAGATGGTTACCTAAGGGCGAAATTCCGCGGTACCACCTTACTTATCTCTTTATGTCTTAATGCGACTAACAGCAAATCCTATTTACTTAGAAATGCAACTCACAAGCTACCTTCATTTAATTATATATTAAGAAAAGCTTCCAGCTAATAACTTTTCATCTCTATTAATTTAATTAAACTACTCCTCTTGGTCTTCGTTTTTACAAGTCAAATTATAGCACTACTTTTTATATTTATCAAGAGCTTCTCTTATTCCTCTATAAGGAAGAAATGCACAATTTTTACGACTATTTTGTTTATATATTTGATCATATACTAAAGCATTTTTTAATATTTCAGGATTATAATCTTTTTCATTAATCATATTCTCAAAATGATCAATAATATTTTTAGCTTCAGTTATGTTTTTTCCAATTAAGTTTTCTATCATTATTGAAGTTGAGGAAATGCTTATTGCACAAGCTTCACCAGTAAATGCAATATCTTTAATTATATCTTCATCAATTTTAATATAGATATCTAAATTGTCTATGCATGAGGCATTATTGGTATTTACTTTAATATACCCAGCATCCTCTATCGCATGTCTATTTAATGGATTTTGATAATGTTCCATTATTATTTCTCTTTTTAGTGTTTCATCCATTAAAACATCTCTCCTAAAATTTTATCTTTATTACTTAATAGTTCCACTAATGTATCTATTTCTGATTCAGTGTTATAAAATGCTAAACTAACTCTAATTGTATTAGTCACTTTAGTTGCATTTTTTAAAATTTTTGCACAATGATTACCTGCTCTAACACAAATTTGATATTTATTTAAATAAAAAGCTACATCTTGAGAGAAGATATCACTTACATTAAAAGATACAATTCCACTATCAGCTTCAAGATTAATAATATCAATATGAGGTATTTTAATTAATTTATCAATTAAGTACTTACGTAGGTTCAATTCTCTTCGATTAATATTTTGAATTCCAATTTTATTTAAATATTTTATAACTTCTCCAAAAGCAATAACAGATGCAATATTAGGTGTACCAGCTTCAAGTCTAGTCGGAATTTCTTTTAATAAAATTTCTTGCGGACTATCAAATGATTCGTTCATTCCTCCACCTAAATTAATTGGTTCTAAATTTTCCAACAATTCTTTTTTTGCATATAATATACCTAACCCAGTAGGACCATACATTTTATGAGCAGAAAAAGCTAAGAAATCGCAATCTAAATCTTGAACATCAACTTTCATATGCGGAAGACTTTGAGCTCCGTCTACCACAACAAAAATATCATGTTCATGAGCAAATTTACAAATCTCTTTTATCGGTCTAACATCACCTATTACGTTTGTAACTTGAGCAAGAGCAATCACTTTTGTTCTAGGAGTAACTACTTTTTTTAAGTTATCTAAAGTTACATGGTAATTACTATCCAACGGAATATAATTAACTTTACAACCATATTCATTTTCTAGCCTAAACCAAGGCAAAACATTCGAAGCATGTTCAGATGTTGTAATTAATATTTCGTCACCGTCTTCTATTAAATTAGCAAAAAAACCACTTGCAATCATATTTAGTGAATCTGTTGTACCGCTAGTAAAAACTATCTCTTCTTTATCTTTAGCATTAATATATTCTGCTACCAAATCTCGAGTATTTTCATATTCTAAATCTACTTTATATGAGATATCATAATCACCACGATGAGCATTCGCAGAATAATTTTCATAATAATCGACTAATTTTTCAATGACACATTTTGGTTTTAAACTTGTAGCACTATTATCCAAATAAATAATGTCATTATTTAACATTGGAAAATCTTCTCTATTCATCTTTTTCCTTCCCCTTATTTATGACAGTTAAAAATTCGTCACTAAATAAGCTATATATAAAACTCTTTTTGAGTAATTCATAAGCTGATTGTAAACTGATTCCTTTTGTTTGTAAATAAAAAAGTTCATTTTTATCAAAACTGCCTACTGTAGCAAAATGTTCGGCATCCACTTCATTAGTATCAACTTCCAAAATTGGCAAAAATATAATACTGCCATCTTCATTAATACCTTTTAAATCCTCAATAACTTCATTATTTTGTGTATTTTCAAAAACTTTAACACTAATATTAAACGTTCCTAAGTCATTTTCAGATAATGCTCTTACATTAATAATAGAACGATTATCACTACCTTCAATATTTCCTTTTATGTTAATATTACATTCTGATTTTACTAAGCAAGAAAAATTTAAAACAAAATAACTATTATTAGCTTGTCTAAATTCAATGTTAATATCTTGTTCATTGTTACAAAAATAATTGACAATTAACATTTCATTTTCATTTAAATCATACTTTAAATCGTTACAATCATTAATAATATTAACTACTTTTTTATTCATTAGTAACTTATTCATTTTGACCATCTTCAACCATAATATTAGCCCCAAAACCTTCATTTTCTATCTCATATGCTAAATGATAATCACCGGTTTTAATAATTTGACCATTATCAAGTATGTGAACATAATTGGGTTTAATATACTCAACAATATTTGGATGGTGCGTAATAAGAAGAATACTACAATTTGTTTTTTGATGATATTCATTAATAAAATTACAAACTACTTTTAGAGCATCAACATCTAAACCAGAATCCAGCTCATCTAAAATTAAAAACTTTGGTTCAAGTATTGCAGCATGCAAAAGTTCTACTTTTTTTCTTTCTCCACCTGAAGCTCCTACATTAACTTCTTTATGAATAAACTTTGGATCAAGCTCTAATGCTCTACAGGCATCTTCCATTTTTTTATTAAATTCAAAAATATTAATATTTTCATTATTAACTTCTCTTAAGGCAGTTCTTAAAACTTCTGCATTTGTTATTCCTTCAATTGAAATAGGATGTTGGCTAATTAACATTATTTTTTCTCTAGCTACTTCATAAGTTTCAAGGTCTAAAATGTTTTTATTATTATAAATAATTGACCCACCTATGACACTATAATCTTTATCATTCATAATTATTTTACATAATGTAGATTTACCAATTCCATTGCGTCCCATTATAACATGAATCTCGCCATCATTTATTTGTAAATTTAAGTTTTCTAAAACTGTTTTATCCGCAATTTTCGCAGTTAAATTATTTACTTTAAACATAAAACCTCACCTATGGGTATTTTATCACGATATAATCTTTATATAAAGTTTTTTAAAAAAAGAAAAATTCAATAAATCTATTTACTGTTAATATTTTGTGCATAATTAACATATTTATTAACAAATACTTGACTAAAAATATTATTATAATAAAATAATATTAGAAAAGAAAAATTTATATAATTCATGTTTTAAGAAAGGAAATAGTATGGGCAGAAACTTCGATCCAATCGATATTATATTTATTGTTTTAATAGGCATATATTTATTAACACTATTTGCAATAATTTTAGTTTTAGTTTACGGGAAGAAAGATAATAAACCGGTAAAATATAAAGTTATCGAAGTTATTAGTCCACCTAAAAAGAAAAAACGTAAAACCAAACCTAGAACCACTGGTAAAACCACAGCAAGTACTAGCAAAAAGAAAAATTCAACTAAAAACAATACTACTAAGAAAAAAGCAACATCACAAAACAATGTTAGATATAAGGGAAAGGCACCAACCAAAAAGAAGACTGCACCTCGAAAGAAAAAGCCTAAAACAAATGGTATCAACAAAAAAAGGAAAAAATAATTTTCCTTTTTTTAATCTTCTAAATCTGTAGATGTTGCACCATTTATATAAAACGTTATATTACTAACATCTTTAATTAATGTTCCTTGATGGGGATTTTGAGCAACTATTAAATCAGTTTCAATATTAGCATCATAATAATCACTATTTTCATCAACATATTTAAACGAACAACTAAAACCATTACTACGACAATAACTTTCAGCTTCAGTTTTACTTTTTCCAATAAAACTAGCTAAAACAGAATTACTAATACCAGTTCTTATTCCCTTGCCCGCAACCTTCGCTTCATACGTTTCATTAACTGAATAGCTAAATGTTTTAATATGTTCAGGTTCTTCAAGTTCAAGATTTATTTTCATAGCCTTAATTATATCCTCTAAACTATCTTCATAATATCCCAATGCTGAAGTAATACGTCCAGCACTTGCCAAGTAAACATTTAAATCATAAGTTTCTAACGATGTTTTTTGAATATTAATAACTTCTTCAGCATTAATTACATTACCTATCATATCTTTAAAAATATCATAAGAAGATAAAATTTGATTTACACTCATATTGGTAGCAATATTATTACTTATAGCATCTAAAATTTCTTTAAAATTACTATAACTTCCTACTGCAAACATTTTACGAGCTAGCGCCATAATAATATCCTGTTGATGACGGTTTCTTGCAAGATCACTTTCTAAATATAAACCTCGGCATCTTGCATAAGCTAACGCTTCTTCACCATTAAGAGTCTGAAGTCCTGGTTTTATATAAATGGTGTCTTTACCCCATTTCCGATCACTGTTTTGCTCACACACCATACCTTTACAATTAACGCCGTGATTAAATTGATAGTCAGGTTCTTCAACATAAACTTCCACTCCATCAACAGCTTCGACTAATTCAACTACACCTTTAAAATTAATTTTAGCATAGTAATCAATATCTATATCAGTAAATTGTTCAATAGTATCTATTACGCATGCAGTTCCATATGCTGCCGAAGAATTTATTTTTGCATAATTATTATTGCGACACGCAATTGGCACATAAGTATCACGCGGAATACTTAGTAGTGTTGCTGACAAAGTTTTAGGATTAAATGTTGCTAATATAAGTGTATCTCCATTAAAAGCTGCATTAGCATTTAATCCATCATATTCAGAATCAACACCCATTACTAAAGCAGTAAACGGTTCCGTTAACGACTTGTTGCTTTTTATACTCGAATCTTTATTGCTAAATTCTCCACTTTCTTGATATAAAATTTTCGTTTCATTAGCAATATTACCAAAATCCTCTTCGCTACTATATAAAGTAACATAATTACTTGATACAAAAATAGCGTCAACCTTATTTTCATAAAGTGCGTATAACATATCTAAATATGCGTCCGTGTTTTCCGTAGGGAATTTTTCTACATTTTGTGTTAAATGATGTTTTTCAATTATTTTTTTGGCTAAAATATTACCTTCAATATCCTCTTCATCATCAATCATTCCTAAATTACTTTTTGCATTTAACGTAGTATCTTTTAATGATATTAGATATGAAGTATAAATAACCTTTTCATTTTCATTAAACTCAGAAAGTTTACCATAAAATAGATCAATAAAAAAAGCTCCGATGCTGAAAATAACAATAAGAAGAAAACTAATAAATGACATTATATAAAATCCAACATATTTCTTTGTTAATAATTTACACAAACCGATATAAGTATAGAAAAGAAAATATCCCAAAAGAATAATTAAAACTAAATATCTAATTAAAGTTTCAACCCCCGCTAAAGAAATAACACTTTTAGCAAAGAAAATAAAACTAATTAAGTATGCAGCAATAATAAGATAATAAAAAATTCTTGCAACTTTATTTGTTTTTTTTAATTTTCGCATTATTCTTTTCATTGGCTTACCTCAGTTGTATATTCAGCAACATATAATTTATCTTCTATTTTCATTAAAGTTACAATACCTGAATCATCATAACCCAATTCTTCTTTATATTCCCAAGATAAATTTACTTTATATGCATCATATTCATTTTCTCCATATTTATAACTATCACTTGTTATATCATCAACATTAATTTTGGATACTTCAGGCATTTTTGTTTTTCTACTAGAACTTTCTTCAAGATAACGATATAAAGTATCACTTACTTTTAACTGATAATTAGTTACATGATCCGGATGAATACAATCACTTCCACCAACATCATACTTATTTAATTTATTATCAATTGTATATAAATCTACTATAAAATATTTACTTAATTGTTCAGCATATTTTTCATAATTAATTTTAGAATTACTCAATTCTGTTTTTAAATTATTAAAAATTTCTTTCATTAATTCTGTATCTCGATTATCTAAAGTATAACCATATTTTTCTACTTCATCTACAACTTTACTAGAATCACTGCCAAAATGAAATAAAATTAAATACAAAATTAAACAAGCTATAATTAAAATAGCAACTATAGCTATTATCCCTTTTTTCTTTCTTCTTTTACTCATCAGACTTCTCCTTTGCATTCAATAGATCATACACAATTATTGAATTAGATACCTCAAGAAGATTTTCAACATAATTCTTATGGTCGGTAATATAATTTTCATCAATAATAGTATTCTCATTGATTATTTTGTACTCCCCTGTTGAGTTATTGTAATACATCATATTAGTTATAAAATCACCATTTGGAAAAGCAATAACATTATTATCTCTAATATTAAATATATCATGACCTAAAGCATATTCATTTGAAAGTCCAAACATATTTAATAAGGTTGGAGCTACATCGATCATTCCCATGTAATAATCTACTTCTCCACGGAATGTATGTTTTAATTTACTATCTTTAGTCCATATGATAAGTGGTGTTTTTTTATTTAAATTATGAGCGAAAGCATCATATTCAACATAATCATCATCGCCCTCTTTAAATAATTCACCAGTTTTATAATCATAATTATATAAATAATTCAATTCTTTTCGGGTTAATTTAGCATCATGATCGCCATAGAACACAAATACGGTGTTATCAAAATATTCGGAATTTTTTATATAATTAATAAATTCTCCTAAAGCTTCATCAGCGTAATGAACACTACTCATAAAATTCCCTGCTGGCGTTCCTTTTAAATAATCTGTAGTGTGTTCTTCGACTAACCCAGTTTCATCATTTAACTGTTTATAAGTTGTAGAAAAATCATATTCGCCATATAATTCTAAATAAGTAAATGGTGAATGGTTTGATAAAGTAATAATAGTTCCCATGTAATTTGGATAATTTTGTTCTATTTGTTCTAAAATGGGAATTGCTTGTTTAAAGAATAATTTATCATTTATACCTAAGTTTATAACATCATTTTCTGTATAATTAAATGATTCTTCAAAATACATCCCTTGGTACCCTAAAGAAGGATGGGCTTTATTCCGATTCCACATTGAAGCTAAATTTCCATGCATACTATATGTATAATACCCTTGTTCAGTTAAATACTTTGGTATTGTATTATACATACGATCATAGTAACTAGTAAAAACAGGACCTGAAGCCGCAGGCATTAAACTAGATAATAAAGTAAACTCTGTATCTGACGATGTACCTGTAGAAACTTGAGGATAAAAATTAGAAAAGAACAAACCTTCTTTAGCTAAAGCATTTATGTTTGGAGTAAGTTCTAAACCATTAAATTCTTGTTCCATTAAGAAAGTTTGGATACTTTCCATATGCACGAAAACAATGTTTTTGCCCTTTAATATACCCGTATATTTATTTTCACTCTTATATTCTTGACTTTCTTCGCTTGCAAAATAATTTTTAAATAATTCTTGAGCTTCCTCAAAGCCAAATAAACTACTTAACTTGGGCCTTAATGTTTGAAACAAATCATTTCCTTCATACATTAAAATTCCCCATCTTTCAACAATAAAGCTACGATTCCATAGTTTAGCTAATCTTGAATAATCCTGCTTTTCAGCTTTTAGAAAACTATATCCTAAAAGAACAAAACCAGTAATTAATGTCACTAAGAACATTGCTTTACCATTTTCTACTTTTCCCATAAAATTATAATAAGATGATTTATTTAGTTTTTTATGGATTAAATAAAAAATTGTTGGAAAAATCAAAAAAATAAAATATGAAATACTTAATTTTTCCCAAATAGATCCCGTTACAGTTTCTGCCTGAGATAGTGTAGCTAACTCACCAAAAGATGCAAACGAAGTATAAAATATATAATAAATAGAATTCACTATTTCTATTAATGTAAAAATACATAACCAAGTAAAAAAATACTTAAATTGGTTTTTTCCTTTAATAAAGTAACCTATTCCCCCAATTAAGCATATAATACCTAAATCAGTTATAAATGGATACCACGAAGATACCCCAGTAGTAAAACGTCTCACTAATATAGTACCAATTGCAGATAATAATACATACGAGATAAATAATCTATTTGAGACTATATATTCAATAATTTTTCTCTTACTTTTTTTATATATATTCAAAAACTTCTTCAATTTTTATTCCCTTCTTACAGGTTTATTATATCAATATATTATTTTTTTAGCAATTATAGTTGCAAATTTAATATTATTTATGTTAAAATGTATTCACGTGCAGGTGTAGTACAGCGGTTAGTATGCGGCCTTGCCAAGGCTGAGACGGCGGTTCGATTCCGCTCACTTGCTCCATAAAAAAATAAAAGTATGCTGAAAGGTGTACTTTTTTTATTTCTAAAAATTTTAAAACTTAAGCTAAATTTGCAATACAACTTAAAATTATATATAATTTCTTTAAGTAAGGAGTAGCTAATGGGAAAACTAGAAAACTTAGAATCAGGAGATAAGCTTTTATATTCAGAAGGATTTTTTTCAGGCGATTATAATCAAGATTTGTATTTAAAAAAAGCTAATGATGATGGATCTAATCGACCTAAATATTATATTAGCGTGCACTCGATTATAGATGGTAAACTTGTTCAACAAGGGTATATTTATTTCTTTCTTGATTACGAAGCAAAAACTAGTCACTTTATTGGGGTTAAAGTTGATGAACAATTTCGCAATTTAAATATAGGATCATTTTTGGTAGCAAGTTGGATTGATCTTTGTTTAAATAATGGCTATGACTTTTTAGGTGTCAATCCTAAACAAAGAAAACCTTTTTTATTATATTTACTTAAAACTTATGGATTTGAAATTATGGATAAATCTCTATATTTAACAAGACCAGATGTAATCTCTATTTATAGAAGTTCAGATTTTACAAATAAAAATAAATACCTGCTTTTTAAAGATAAAAAACACGAAAAAACTTTTGAAGGTACTAATATATTTCGTGCGGATAATTATAGTATCATTCATCATCCAACTGATATGATTCATTTGGATGACGTTATTCTGCCCCTTCAAAACATGAAAAGAAACGCAGTTGACTATGAACTGCTCGACCAGGAATTAGCTGAAGCTAAAGTTGAAGATGTATTATCTAAACACAAAAGATAAACTATTTATTTATTTTTTATAACAGGCTGGCGCAATTGGTTATTTAAGGTTCGTTCTAGATATTTTACTTTACAAGTTTGCTCAGGTTTTATATAAGTTACTTTATTATTATCAAAATTTACAAAAGGATTTTTTAATAACTCCTTTTGTTTTTTTATTTTTTTATACAAACTAGTTTTTTTACCTAAAGTTGCTTTACCTACATAATTAAGTTTTTTATTAATATATTCTCCCAAAAGCACAGATATAACAAAATTCTCAGGCTTATCTACATAACCGCCAATATAAAAATTCCCTTCTTGTAGATTTTTAATCTTTAACCAATTATCAGTCCTCGTACTAATCTCGTAAATACTGTCTTTTTTCTTAGCGACTATCCCCTCAAGATTTAGATGTTTGACATTTTTAAAAAGATGCACGCCTTCCCTTTCAATATATTTTGTTTTAATAAAAACATCACTATCATCAAAGTTATTTAAAACCTTTTTTCTTTCACTTAACGAATAATTAGTAAGATCTTCATTGTCATATAATAGATCAAAACAAACAAATACAACCGGATTAATACTTGCTTGATAGTTAATTTTATCTTTACGTTTTAAATGTACACGCTTTTGTAATGCAGAAAAAGATGGTACGCCGTTTTCCATTAAAACTATTTCACCATCAAAAATGGTATTTCTTTTAACTAACTTACATAGTTTCTGCAACTCAGGATATAAAAATGTTATCTCAATATTTCTACGACTATATAATTTTACGCTAGATGGACTAACAAATGCTATAGTACGAATACCATCAAATTTAACTTCGTAAAAATATTCATCTGAATCAAATGGTTTATCTATCTCTCCTAAAAGCATTGGGCTCCAACTTCTATCATTCCATATATCTTTCATTTCTTTTTTAAACTCTTTTCTAGTGCATCTAATAAATCATTAACTTGTTGTTTTGGTTTTCTTTTTTTAGTCTTAATATCTTTTCCATCAAGTTTATCTTCTATAGCATTTTTGATATTTTCTTGATATTCATCTTTGTATTCTTCTGGTTTAAATTTATCAGTAAGACTATCAATCAGTTTAATTGCTAAATTTAATTCTTTCTCATTACTTTTTAGAGATAGTTCGTTATCTGGCACATTAACTTCTTCATCAAAATATAAAGTAGTTAAAATTATTCCATCTTTTGCGAATCTCAAAATGCAATAATAAAATTTGCTACCTAATATCGTTTTGGCTAAAGCAACTTTTTTTGTCTTTTTAAGGGCTTCACAAAATAATGCATAAGACTTAGATTTGTTTTCCGTTTTTAAAAAATAACTTTTTTCAAAATAAAAGGGATCAACTTCACTAATATTAATGAAAGATACTACATCAATTTCCTTATCATTATCAAGTTTTAATTTATTAAGTTCTTCCTTTTCAAATACTAAATAACTATCTTTTTCATATTCATAACCTTTGACTATATCTTTTTCCTTAACATCTACCTTACAATGCGGACAATATTTAATATATTTAATTCTTTTTTTACATTTATCATGCAGTTGATTAAACGATGTATCATTATCTTTAATAATCGGGTTCATAACTACCGGAATATTAACTAAAGCAAAAGATATATTACTATGCATATTAGCCATAAAATCACCATTAATATTATTCACTTATTTAAAAAAAATATTAATTCTATATAAAGTCCATCAATTGCAAATTTAAAATTTTAGAGTATAATTGAACTATGAAAAGGATGATATTAATGCAAGAAGTACAAGAATTATATAAAAAAATGAGCGAATTCGAATATGGCTGGATTGATAAAACTGGTTATAAGTATGTTAATAAAATTGCAAAAAATAAATTTATAACGGATTATTATTTACAAAAACCTAAAGATTTAGAAAAAAATAAAATTGGAATTTGCTGGGATCAAGTAGAATATGAAAGATCATTTTTTGAGAAAAACGGGATTTCATTTAAAACAATCTTTATTATCTATGATGATGGAGTAAAATATCCCAATCATACTTTTTTAATATTTAAAGAAAACCAAAAATACTATTGGTTTGAAAACACTTATGCAGATGTCAAAGGAATATTAGAATTTGATAGTCTCCAAGAATGTTTATCGAAAGTAAAAAAAGAATTTATGAAAGAAACTCATCTTGAGGAAATTGGCGATAGATTATACTATTATGTATATGATAAACCTAAATATGGCATAGGAGCACTTGATTTTATTACTCACTGTCAAAACGGAATTAAAGCTGATCTTGATTTAAAAAATATTGATATATGGTAAAAAAAGTTCTAGAGATTTTCTAGAACTTTTTCAGTTTTTAATTTGATTACGAATCTTTGCTAGCATTTCATCATGCGCATTATCATTAATTTCTAATACTATAGCGTATACTAAATAATATTCCCTTAGGAGTAATTCGTTTAAATTTGTTTCATCGAGATTAGAAAAATCCTCCAAATAATTTTTTAACCCCATAATTTGCTCTAATAATATATTTCCCTCTTTGGTTCTACGATAAGAACCATATTTAGCTAAAATAAATATATATATTATTAATCCCCACGGAAAACAAAATACAGAGGGCAGCATAAAAAGAATATATATTCCAATTATAATTAAACCAATAACAATATTTTTTTCAAAAATAAAAAAACCAAAGCCAACTAAGACATAAGTCAAAAGAATGGATATCACAGGCAATAAAAACATAGTTATTAAAGTCGAAGTTTTGTTATTATTCTTTATATAACCCTTTTCTTGTGATTCATTTATTATAGCCTTTTTATAAAGAGCTAATAGAGAGCTATCTTTAAAACCTGATTCTACATACCTTAATATTAATTTATCAGATTCTAGTAGTTTACTTTTATCTTTATTTATTACTATATATTTATTATCTATTTCTTTAATATATCCATCTAAAGTTAATTTTAAAACATGTGCCGGAATATCACGTTCAAAATTAATTTCCAAATCCACTAAAAAAGATGCTATACCGGGTGATATATCAGATAAATCATCACGAAAATATTCTATATTAAATTTTGGATGCACCTTATGCTTTAAATTAGAAAGGTTATGAAAAAATTTAATTGTAAAGTAACTTGCAATAATTAATGTAAATGGATTTAAAAAAATTTGTACCAAAAAAACCAAAATGGCTATTACAATTATATTCCAACCATCTTTAGTATGTTGAACATCGTATATTATATTTTGCAAATCAACTGCACTATTTATTTCTAAAATTTGAAAAGTGTTATATAAACAAAATACAAAAATAGCTATCATTATAATAGCTATTATTATTGAATTAGTTTTATTTTTAAAAACTTTAGTCATTTTACACTCTTACGATTTTAGATTTACCATCTTCATAAACTGATCTTCTTATGGCATTTTTCATTTTATTTACAAAATCCAATTCATTTTCTAATAAATAATCAGCATAAATAATAAAATAATTATCCCGATCTTGATAGATGTAAGCCAAACGGCCTTTTTCTTTATCCATTTTATTTAAAGATTTTATAATTGTAAAATCATATCCATTTATATTTTCTTTTTTATCAGATACATATTTAAATTCATTTAAAGCTAAGTCATTTTTTATAAGATCAATAAAATCACTTATATCTTTTGCAGATTCTTTATAATACCCTTCAATATATTCATGATTTTCTAAACTACGAGCAGAAAATAAATATTTACTATTTCTTAAATAAGCTTTATTTTGGTAAAATTCCCTAAACATAGTTTTTGGAAACTGAATAGTAATATTATATTTAGTTAAATATACATGATTTTCATCGTTATGAATTCTTCCTGTCTTAAATTTAACATCTCTTTCTATTAAGGAATTATAAAATTTATAAAAATTTTCTGAGTTAAATGATACATCAAAAGAAGTTTTTTTCTTCAATTTAACAACAATTTTTGCATTGGGAATATAAGTTACTTTAGCTATATTACTAAATTTAGTATTTAATTCTTTTCTAAATAACCTTTCAACTTTAATATCTTCACCAGTTATAGTAACACCTTTATATTTACATAAAGAGTATATAACTACCAATAAACATTCTAAACTAAGAATACAGTATGCAAGCACATGATTTAAATTAATTGCAAAATAGATACAAAATAGTGCCATAATAATTGTTGACATATAGACAACCGTTTTTATCCATTTTTGGTAGTATACACAGTAATTTTCTTTGTCGTTAAGCGCATAGTTGAATTCTGGCTTTAAAAACAATATTATTGTATTAATAATAAGAAATATCACCGCACATACTATACATATTACACTTTTTACCATACAAATTCCTTTCTTATACTAGTTGTAACATAATGCAATCTTCCTCAGTAAAACAAACATTTGTTGATTCATTAAGTTTCACTTCAATTTCAGTAACATTTTTACCATCTACTAATAAATAGTCACTTGCATTTAATACAATTGCATTTTTAACTGTTGAAACTACCCAAAAACTTACCTTATCTACTACTATTACGTCATCTACTTTAACTGTATCATATTCATTTTTTTGAGCTTTATAAGTCACAACTAATTTATCAAAAGAAACATCCTTCGACTGATTATAAACAAATACTACTATTGCTACTAAAAGTAAAACAACAGCTGTAATCAGAGGGATTAACTTACCCTTATCCATCTAATCATACCCTTCCTAGTATAATTATAGGATAAAAAAGAAAATTAGTAAAGAAAAAAGAATCCTTGATTAGGATTCATAATTATATACACCATGTAACTTTTCTAAGTCTGATCTTGATAATGAACTTATAGTCCAACCATTAGAGGTTTTTACTACATAAAAGTCTATTGTATACTCTACTGTATCTACAACATTTTTCATTTCATTAAGTTTATATTTAATAAATTTTTCTACATCATATATCCCATCATCATTATTAAATTCCTCAGGATTATTTGCTAGATACTGAGAAGCATCATTTTGTACTTTATATAAATCATATACCGTTATTTGAGCTTTAACCGTAGCTTCGTCTCCATCATATTCTTCTTCAACAATTTCATATTTTAAATCTGTATATTGTTTTTTGAAGATTGACTCATATATATCACGATTTTCATTATTTAAATTTTCACCTTCAATAATTGCATTCATATCTAAAAGAACTTCTTCATCTAAGGCATTATACTTATTTAAATATTTTTCTACAGCCATGCTAGCAGTATCTTTACAACCACTTAATGTTAATATCATTACTAAAATAATTATTATATTTAATATTTTTTTCATACAACCTCCATTAATAGTATAGTCAAATATAAGAAGTTTATACGAGTTTGTAACTTTTCTTTATTAAATCATAAATGTTTTTTTCTAATATTGTAAGCGGCATATCTATCTTTTTATTCATACATTTAATCATTTTTTCTATATCATTTTCTGCTTTTTGAAACCATTCATAATATAAATACTTTATTTTATCTTCATTTTTAGTATGATAAAGATTATTAAGTTCTACTTTAATTGTCTTTCTAATTTCTTCATTAATTCTTAAATCTTTATTACTTTGATTTTCACTCAAAATTTCATAATTTACTTTTATATTTTTCAAAGTATCTACTTTCGTATTTAATCTTAATTCATCCTCCAGTAACAAAGAACTTTTATAAAGGCTATTTCCATCTTTATCAAATTCTATTGCTATATAAGTATAAGAATCGGTAAAAAGCAAAGCGTTTCCATCTTTTAATATACTTAAATCATTTAATTTGATATTATAGCTTATAAAATCAGAAACTACTTTTGAAGAAACCTTATATACCATTAACGATAAATTACTTTCAATTTCATCAGTGTCTAACCAATCATAAAACATATAATAACTATCTAAAAAATTTAATTTCAACTTATTAATTTTCATATTATCCCCTTTCATAAACTAGAATTAATAAAATAATACCTAAGAAAAATACTAAACATTCAAAACGTGTAAAAACAAAATATAAATAGTCCCAAAAACTATAACCAATAATAAAAAGATTTAAATTGATTACTATGAAAAATAAACCAACGACGCTTAGGAAAATTCCCATGAAGTATAAACATATAGTTATCATATTTAATTTTATTTATAAAATTACCTTTTTATTATATAATTAACTAGGTGATAATATATGGAATTATTTAAATACATAATCATAGCTGTGATTCAAGGAATAACAGAACCTCTACCAATATCATCAAGTGGGCATATGTTTTTATTCAAATCACTTTTAAACACTAATATGTTTAATGATTTAAATTATGAAATAATATGTAATTTTGGATCTTTCCTTGCTATATTTATTATATTTCGAAAAGATATTTTTAAACTCATAAATGATTTTTTTACTTTTATTTTTAAATCCTCAAAAAGAAAAAGTACAAAAAAAAGTTTTTGGTACTGTATTTATCTTTTAATAAGTACAATACCAGTTGCAATTATGGGATTACTCTTTAAGGATTTTGTAGAAAACAAATTAAATCAAATTTATATTTTAGGATTTGCCTTTCTTATTACAGCATTAGTTTTATTTCTTGTAAGAAATATTAAAGGATCAAAGGAAGATTTTGATATTACTTTGAAAGATGCAATTATTATAGGCTTATTTCAAGCAATTACAATTTTTCCAGGGATTTCAAGAAGTGGTACCGTTTTAGTAGCATGCTTAATATGTAAACTGAGTAGAAACGCCGCTTTAAAATACACATTTATTTTATATTTTCCCGTTAGCGTTGGTTCAATGATTTTAGGCGTATCTGATCTTATTAATAATCCTAACTTATCTAGTCTTTTACTTCCATATGGTATAGGCATGGTTATCGCTGGAGTTATAACATACTTTTCTTACGAATGGCTAAGTAGTTGGGTAAAAAAAGGAAGACTTGCTTATTTTTCAGTATATTGTCTATTTCTTGCAGCCTTTATATTTATATATTTCCGTTAAAAAAAGATGCTTTTTATTAAGCATCTTTATTTTTTTTAGTTTTTTCTTCTTTGTTTTCTTCTAATTTATTTGCTAGTTTTTTTAAAGTTGTAGCAGTAGCTGCTTTCACCTCTTTTGCAGCTTTTTGTACAGCAGGTGTCCCTTTTTCAACTGCAGCCTTTACTAATTCATCAGCTTTGTTTTTAATAGCTTCAGCTTTTTCAATTGCAATTTCTTTAATTTTCTCTTTATCTAATTCTTTTAATTCGTTTTGTAACTCCATTAATTTTTCAGTAATATTTTCTTTTACTTCTTCAGTATCTAATTCTTTTACTTTACTAAGTAGTTCATTACATTTTTTCTTTAATTCTTTTCTAGTTTCATCACCGCTTTTAGGAGCAAATAGGATTCCTAATCCAATTCCTGTTCCTAATCCTAATAAAAATTTTGTTTTCTTACTCATAATCATCTTCCTTTCCTTTTCTTAAAAAAAGTTTATTAACAACACCAGTTATAATATCTATGATTCTTTCATATACTCCAGTGATTTTTCCCGATGCCATTTCAATAATGTTAAATACACCATTTAAAGAATTAACTTTATTTTCAACATTATCTATGATTTTTTCTACTTTATTCATAGTTATTATTAGCTTAATTCCTATAATAATACCTATAACTAAAAGTCCAATAAGTAAAATGTAAATAACAATTGGTAATACTTGATTTAATACTTCCATTTTTATTCACCCTCCTCTTTACTATCGTACATTGAATCAATTAAATCGAACAAATCGTTTTCTAATGTATCCTCTACTTCCGGAACCTTCATTTCATGAGTTTGTTCTATTACCGGTTCTTCAATTTTAGGCATTTCAATTGGATCAATCAAGTCAATTTCACTTGCTAAATCATGATCAATATCAACCACTAAATCAGAAGTATCTTCTAATAATTCATCTATCGTTTTAACTTTCTTCTCTTTCTCAGCAGGTTCAGAAATTGTCACTGTTTCAGTTTCTTCATAAAAAGTTTGTCTAGGTTCAAATTCAACTTTTGCCATTTCCTTTTTTTCGCCAAATGCTTTATCTCTTACACTTTGAATATCAACTTTATCAGGATCCCTTCTTTTCATTATTTGATTTTTATCATAGTTTTGATCCAAAATTCCGTATACCGGAGAAATAATCGGAGATGGTTTAAACTTTTTACGTTCTATAGTTTCCGTAATTTCAGTTTTTTCATACCGTCCATAATCTGTTCTCTTTTCAATTTTCTTTTTACGTTCATATTCAAAGACATTATTATTTCTTTTTTCTACGATTGGTCTTTCTGGAGCCTTAGCAGGCATTTGTTTATCAAATTCTTCTTCATCAAAATCAAAAAAAGGAAAAGTGCTATCACTTTTAAATAATTCTCTTTCACTAACTTCTGTTTTAGGCTCAGCAGGAGCAACTGGTTTTATTTGTACCGGTTCTTCACGCACCTCTCTTTTTTCTTGCATAACAATTTCCTCTTTCTGAGGAGTTTCTTCATTACGCATTTCAGGAGTTATTTTTATTTGTTCAGTATATTCTTCTTCATCAAATAGAATATCTCTTACTTTTTTAAATAGTCCCATGAACTTCTTCACCTTCCTAATTAATTAAATCTGTATCTTTAATCTCATTTTCTTGTTCTTGTTCCTTAAGTTCGTCTTCTTCAATATACTTTAAATAATTACTATCGCTACTTGTTGTATTAAAGATATTATAAACTTCTTCTTGATAATTTAAAATATCTTCACCAAGTAAATTAGCAATTACATTGTCTTTATATTCTACGCTTCTTAGGATGGAAACGGCATGACTAAGCGCAAGATTAATATCATCATAGTCTACCATTACTTCTATTTTAGCATAATTAAACATAATTTCAATCAAATATTGGTCATTTTCTTGCAAATTAATTTCTATATAACCATATTTATCTTCGTAATTTAAGCTCGCAGAATAATAAATATCATTATTTACTTCATAAGTATTTCTAATATTATTAAAATAGCTGATTAAATCAACGTATAAATAAAAAGTTCCTTCATCTGTTTCTAAAATTTCATTATATAAGGTATATTCTTTAACACTTACTCCAACCGGAAGATAGTATTTATATCCTGTACGATATGTGTTTGCTTGCTTTATATCAGTTGCTAATTTACTTGTAATTAACGTAATATCTTTATTTTTAACATTTTGACAGCCACAAATAAGTAACATACAAAAAAGAATAATAATATATTTTATTTTCATATATACTCCTACAAGATATTATATCATTAATTATTTTCTTTTTCTACATTTAGGTATTTGATTTTAATGCCTTGGCTAGAAAATTTTCTTTCATATTCAGTTTGCACATTATCAATAGTAGTACTATGTAAATCATAACTTTCTTTAATAGTCTTATATCCATAATTAGCAATACTTTCTCTACTAAAAGCAAACAACTCATCATTATCAGTCTTCATTACTATATGACATTTTTTACCAAATAAATTATCATAAACTTTTAAATAATTTTCATGAGTTAATCTTCTTTTCTCGTGTCTTGCTTTTGGCCAAGGATCAGAAAAATTCAAATAAATAGTATCAATCTTCCCATATAGATACTCTGGCAAATTACATGCATCAATAATTATAATTTTTAAATTAGATAGTTCATATTCTCTTATTTTTTTTATTGCAACACAAGCTACTGAAGAGTACTTTTCAACTCCTACAAAATTAATATTAGGAAACTTTAAGGCCATATTTAAAATAAAATCGCCTTTTCCCATTCCAATTTCCATATGAATAGGATTATTATTTGCAAATAAATTTTCATCTAAATAAAAATTACATGAATTTAATACTACTTCTTTATCTTTTGGATTTCTCATTCTCATATTCAACAACTTCTTTCTTATCTCATATACTACACTAGGAGGAATCACATGAGAAAAAACCGCAATGCTTTCTTTGCCGAAAACACCATGAATTTTCAAGGATATAATCCTATGGTAGCTAACGCGCCGTATCAAAATGTAAGTGCTAACAGTTCTTTTTATTCAGGACAAATGCCGATGCAAAATCCACTAAATATGGATTTTAATGAAATGGCTGAACGTTTAGCAAAAATTGAAAGGCAAATCAGTAGACTAGAACATCGCATCTCTGCCCTTGAGGCAAACACCACTAAAAGCACAGATGATTATGAATCCACCACAAATAATATGTATATTATTTAGGAATACACTATCATTGCACTAAAACAATACAATTGTTCTTCACCACAGACTGATATGGCCACTTGATACTTAATATCTATTATATCACAAGTTACTTCACTTAAAAAAACGTTAATCGCAGCTTCTAAATCTTTTTCATGACATTCATCAAATATTTTAACCTTCATCAATTTCACCAATTGTAAATTACCATAAATCTTTTAATTTATTTGTCAAATATTGTGAGTATCTATTATTTAGATACTTTTTTTGTTATTAAACATTCAAATTCACTAGGAGTTTCATCTGTAAAAGTAATCAGTCGATTTAGGGTTGGATGAATTAATTCTAATTTTGTTGCATGAAGGCACAATCTTTTTAAAGGTTCTTTTTTCCATTTTCCATATTTTTTATCTCCAACAATCGGATGGCCAATATCATTTAAATGTACCCGAATTTGATTTTTTCTACCTGTTTTAATATTTATTTTAAGCAAACTAAATTCATTGTTTTGTGTAAGTACTTCATAATCAGTTTTAGCATATTTTCCCTTTTTACTATCCTTAGACGAATACACTAATAAGGTTTTTGTTTCCACTAAAAAAGAAGTAATACTATCTTGCTTATTTTTTACTTTACCATGTACTAAAGCAACATATTCTCTTTTAACATTATCCCAATTGGCTTGCAAAATATTTTTTACTTTTTCACTTTTTGCAAAAATCACAAGGCCCGATGTATCTTTATCTAATCGATGAACAATAAAAATTTTGTTATTTTTATTTTTTTGCTTTTGAAATGTTAATAATTCGTGGAATAATGTTTTTTCTTTTTCTTTCTCAGTGCTTACTGTTAACACTCCCGCTTTTTTATTAACAACTATGATGTCTTTGTCCTCATAAACTATTTTTAACTTCTCTTTCTTCATGTCTTGATTTTACCAAAAAAACATCAAAAAAACATCCCATTATGAGATGTTTAATTCTAACCTTTAATAACAATATTAACAATTTTATTTGGAATAACTATTATTTTAACAATTTCTTTACCATCTATAAATTTTTGGACATTTTCGATAGCTAAAGCTCTTGTTTCCATTTCTTCCTTAGTTGTAGTACTATTAACTACCATAGTACCTCTTAGCTTTCCGTTAATTTGAACTCCGATTTCTCTTTCATCTTCTTCAGTTTTAGACTCATCATATTCTGGCCACGCACCATTGACTATCGGATTAAATCCAATCATTTCATTAAGTTCTTCAGTAGTATGGGGTGCAATAGGATTTAATAATGTTAATAATAATTTATATTCATCTTTAGTAATGCTTCCTTTATCAATATAAGCATTTGTTAAAATCATTAATGAAGAAATCACTGTATTATATGACATATTAAGTAAGTCATTTGTAACTTTTTTAATAGTTTTATTAATAATTACCTCAAGGTCTTTACTATAGCCAATACCATCGTTTAATAATTCTTTTAATTTAATTACCTTATCTAAGAACCTTTTACATCCGCGAAGTGAATCTGTACTCCATGGCGCATCTTGTTGATAATCGCCCATAAACATTTCGTAAATTCTTAGGGTGTCAGCTCCAAATTCCTTTACAATATCATCAGGATTGATTACATTCCCTTTACTCTTGCTCATTTTTTCATTATTAGAACCAAGTACCATACCATGACTTACACGCGTCCAAATCATCTCTTTCGAAGGAACTAAACCTATATTATATAAAAATTGAACCCAGAAACGTGCATATAATAAATGACGTGCAGTGTGTTCCATACCACCGTTATACCAGTCAACTTTCTTCCAATATTTCATTGCATCCATTGAAGCAAACTCATTTGAATTACATGCATCCATAAATCTTAAGAAATACCAACTTGACCCTGCCCAGTTAGGCATAGTATCAGTTTCTCTTTTGGCATCTGCGCCACAACAAGGGCACTTAGTATTTACCCAAGTTGTAATTTTTGCCAAAGGACTTTCTCCATCATCTGTTGGTTCATATTCTGCAACATCAGGAAGCAATAATGGTAGTTCTTCTTCCGGCACCGGTACCCATCCGCATTTCGGACAGTTAATCATTGGAATTGGTTCCCCCCAGAATCTTTGTCTTGAGAAGATCCAATCACGCATTTTATAGTTATTCACTACTCTAGCGATACCCGCATCAACTAGTTTCTTAGTTATTTTTTCCTTTGCTTCTTCAACTGTTAAACCAGTAAATTCTTCTGAATTAAGTAACTTACAGCCTTTACCTAAATATTCGCCTTTTTCAAACGCTTTTTCAGTAGTATCTCCACCATCAATTACTTGAATCATTTCTAAATTGTGTTCTTTTGCATATTCAAAATCTCTTTGATCGTGACTTGGAACCGCCATAACAGCACCAGTACCATAATCGCCTAAAACAAAATCGCCTAAGAAAATTGGCACTTCTTTACCATTAACAGGATTGATAGCTTTAATTCCCTTAACAAGACAACCAGTTTTACCTTTATTAAGTTCTGTGCGATCCATATTTGATTTCTTTTGAGTTTCTTTTATATAAGCTTCTACTTCTTCTTTATTTTCAACTCTTGGCATTAATTCTTTAATTAATTTTCCATCCGGAGCAATTACGAAAAATGTTATTCCGTAAATTGTTTCTATACATGTTGTAAATATGGAGAATTTTCCACCATCAACAATATTTACATCTAATTCAACTCCAGTTGACTTTCCAATCCAGTTAATTTGTCCAAGTTTTACTTTTTCTGCAAAATTTGTATCTTCTAGTCCTTGAAGTAAATCCTCCGCATAATCACTCATACGAAGCATCCATTGTGCTTTTTCTTTTTGAACTACACCATCGCCACATCTTTCACACACCCCACCGGCTGCATCTTCATTTGAAAGTACTGTCTTACATGTTGGGCACCAATTAACAGGAACTGTATCTTTATATGCCATATTATGTTTATAAAATTGTAGGAATTGCCATTGTGTCCATTTATAATATTCTGGATCAGTAGTAGAAAATTCCCTTGACCAATCAAATGAAAAGCCCAAATCTTGCATTTGACCTTTAAAAGTAGCAATATTTTCTTTAACTGCAGCTTTAGGATGAATATGGTTTTTGATTGCATATTGCTCAGCAGGAGCACCAAATGCATCCCATCCCATTGGGTATAATACATTGAATCCTTGTAATCTTTTCATTCTTGCAACTGCATCTTGCGCAGTATAACTACGAACATGACCTACATGTAACCCACTTCCTGAAGGATATGGAAATTCTACTAAAATATAGTAAGGTTTTTTGCTATCATTATTCGTAGCTTCAAAACATTTATTTTCTTCCCAATATTTTTGCCATTTTTTTTCAATTTGCTTTGTATTCATTATTCATCAAATCCTTTCTTAACCAAAATTCTCCCTAATATATTATAAATTGAATATATTAACCCTAATAGTAAAACAAATCCTGCGAGTAGTTGCCAAAGTAATCCGTATGGAATATGTACAACCACTAAAAATACGGTTGTTATAATAAGGGCATCTAAAATACTAATTAATAATATCATTTTAGGCACTAATAATTTTTCTTTCTTTAAATTATGAGATATAATTAAATACCTTACTTCAACAATCTCTTTTGCTTCTTTCTTTTTTCTTTTTTTACTTTTGCTCGGCGTTATTTTTTTCATGTAAGAAAAGTATAAAATAATACTTATTAAAACGAACGAAATACTAGCAATTATAAAATCAAGATTCATATTTACCTCCATAAAAAAAGGTAGCTACCTAAGGGCGATTAGCTCGCGGTACCACCTTAATTTGTTCTCTTAAAATTGATAAGGAAATTACCCCAACACATCCAAAAGCAAGTTCAAAAACTAAGTCTGTTAATTCTCACCAACCATTAACTCTCTTTTAAGACACTCATTTTTTACTACTCTTTCTTCTTCTGCTTAAGGCAATTATACAATATATTTAATTTAAAAACAACTTATTTTAAAAATTAATAATATGATGGATTTGGACAAGTAATTGTTTGTAATGTAAATGTATTATCATAATATTCGCATTCACATATATCCCCACTACACTTTTTACAAGTCGCATTTTCACAAAGGGTATTTATTTCACTATCAGAATCAGAGTCATAATTAGAATCTATAATATTTTCTAAAATACCATATAAAGCAGTTGGCTTTAAAATACTTTGAAATTTATTCATAATTTGCTCTATTTCGCTTTCTGACATTGTGCTTGCATCTCTAGCTCCTGCTGTATCAACATCAGTAATAGACTTATTAAGTTCAACTTTACCATTTATAATAACTTTCATATTAAGTTCCGCTTCTGGAATATTTATTGATAAATGAAAATTATATGTTGATAATTCGTTACTTTCTTTTTTATTTGTTGTAGAAACTTCTATATTAATACCAGCCATACTAGCTTCTATTTTCTTTTCATTAACTGATACGCTAGTAATTTTAACTGTTCCTAAAACTTCGTCTTCTGAAGTTAATCTACAATCAGTCACATTACCATTTTTGTCGCAAGTAATAACTGCACTATCTAAATCTAAAACAAATTTTCCTTTATCGCCATCAAAAGTAGAATAAAATATTTCTTGATCATCAATTTTAATACTATATCCCACTACTGTATTAAAAATAGGTTTTGTATAAAAGCTGATACGGATTACTCCTTCACCACTATATTGTTCATTTATTAATAAATCAATTTGGCTACTGATGTCTTCTTTTGCAACACCAGTTATATTGGCTAAAATTTCTAAAGCTTTATCATCTGTTTTAAAAGTATTTAAAACTCGACCAAGAAATTTCCCGAAATTTTGTGACGTTAATAATACGTAATTATCTTTTACACTTTGTTTTTTGCCATTAATTGTAATTTTTTTATTTTGAGTTGCAAAATCTTCTTTTGTTAACATATTTTGCAAAGCAACCTCTAATTTATTATAAAGATATAAAACGTCTTCTGTTGGATAATTTTGCGCAGTAGATAAATCAACATCATATTCTCCTAAAAGAATTAATTTTTTATATAATTTTTCAGAATTAAAATATAATTTTTTATCAATAAAATGAACAAAAACTTCTAATAAACTAGAATCTTTTTCATTTAAGCCCAACTTAAATTCAGCTTTATTATTTTGAGCATCTACTCCAAATAAATAATCATATGAATAATCCTTAAGTTCTTCTAAACCTTCTATATTTGTATCTATTTTAATATTACCACTATGTGTAATAGGTGTGTTTGTATCTAGCCCTTGAGAAACTATATTTCTTCCTGAACTAAAAACCTTAGTAATAGACTTTTTATATATATTATATGGATTTCCAGTTACAAATTGATAAGCAAAAAAAGCACCAATAGCCAGTAACAATATAATTATTAAAAATACAAATTTTCCTTTGCCGCCTTTTTTCTTCTTCGGCTCTTGTTCCGGATTGAATGCTGGCACAGAATTAACATCTGGTAACCCTGATGCAATCATAGGATCAACACTTAAATTTTCAATTTCCGGCGTAATATTTTCAGTTTCTAATGTTGACTCCATCACAGGTTCACTTGCAATATTAGTTTCACTAACACTTGGCTCTGTCACTTGATTAACCGTATAAGTTTCATCATCTGGTTTTGAACTTATTATAGGCTCTAATATTGGTTCAATTACTGGTTGCTCTATCTGTGCCGGTTGAGAAACAATTGGTGGTTCTAACGGCTGTGCCTCAAAACTTTCAAGCACTGGAGTTGGTTCAAAATCCTCAAGTGGGGGTGATATTTGTGACTTTTCACTTCCTACTGATGTTAAATTTAAATTATTTTCTTCGTTCATTTTAACTACCTCTACTTTTCTACATCATACTATATTTCTATTAAATAGTCATACAATTTCATAAACATTTTTATAAAAATTTGATCTAAACCTTTTGATCTTAATTTTTTTATCTCAATTCTCTTTTTCTTAATATCTAGACTACTAAATGCAATTCGCGCTAATTCTTCTTTTAAAGTAGTCTTAATTTTTAAGTCATTAATAATTGAATTAATATCTTCATTAACTATTCTTCCTGCATCTATTTCGATATTATGGCCACTACAGTTAATTGTTAATTGTTTAGTGGTATCAACGTCTTTAACACTTACAATAAAGTCATTTCCTTCCACTTGATAGCTTACTTTATCTTCTTCCATAAGATCACTATTAAGATATACTTCAACTTTATCAGCATGTTTAGTATTTCTAAACAAAATTCTATAATCTCTTTTACCTGGTATAATTGCAGTCTTTCCTTCAAGCGGGTGAATAATTACTGTATAATTATTTTGCATATAATTATAATCTATTGAAGTTAAAATATAATACCCTTGTTCATATAATCTTGTAACGCCATCATCCTCATATAAATTGTAAGTATTACTTTTGCCAGGGAAAATATGAATATCTAATTTTTCTGGATTATCATAAAAATTATAATTAGTAGTTATATTTGCCATTGGAACAATAGCTCCTTCTTTAGCAAATACCGGATAATCTTCATCTTTATAGAAGGTTACATATCGCTTGCCACCTATAAATTTTTTACCTGATTTAAATTCATACCACACGTCTTTAGGAATAAATATTCTTTGAATCGCTCTATTCATTATTGGATCTTTTGGTGCGGTAATTGGACTTACAAAAAGCTCACTACCAAAAAAATACTCATTTTTTAAATTAGGTTCATCATAAGTCTCTGGATAACTATAATAAAGAGGTTGAATAATAGGTAAGCCTTTCGCAGAATACTTGTACGCCTCTGTATATAAGTATGGTATTAATTTATGACGCAATTGGGTGTAATCTTTAACTATGTTATAAGTTTTAAAATCCCATCTCCATGGCTCTCTTTTGTAATAAATACCTCTTTTGGCACTAAATCTAAAAATTGGACTAAATGTTGCAAATTGAGCATAACGCATATACAATTCTGCATCCTCTGCTCCATCTTTAAATCCTCCAACGTCATGACTCCACCAAGACAACCCTATATTACTAGCACTAGCATTATAAAAAGGCAAATACTTTAGCGTATCCCAGCTAACTACTGTCTCACCAGAATATAATACGCCATTTCGATGAGCTGCTACACCCGAGTTTCTTGTTAGAAGCATTGGTCTTTTATATTCACTTTGTTTAAAATCTTGGATATGATAATGATTAAGAGCTCTTAGACTTTTAATATCTTTTTTATAATCAATCCAAAAGAAATCAATATCCATTTTCATAAGAGGATTAATTATTTTTTCAAAATACATAATAATAAACATCTTATCAAAAGCATTAAAAGGTACATTTCCCTTTGTTTGAGCTTTTAATTCTTTAACAAATTCGTTATATATTGGTTCTTCTTTACGGATACCTTCTGTCGGATCCATTTGAATACCAACTCTTATTCCCCTTTCGTGCATATAAGAAGTAAATTCCGTAGGACTAGGAAACCATTCTTTATCAAATGTATAGCCTGTTTTATATAGATTTAAATTTTGACGATCTTTCGTATGCCAAAATTCTCCTAATAATAAAATCGAAAGAGGTATTTCATGACTATTAAAAGCACTTACTAACTTTTTGGTATCTTCAAAAGAATATATTTTATCTCTATACCACCAAATTCCTAACGCATAACGTGGAATTAATGTTGGATATCCAGTTAAGGTAAAATAATCTTTTAAACAAAGTCCAAAATCCCTTTTATACATAAATAAGTATAAATCTATATTATCATCATTTGAGTTATTTAAAATTCCGATATCATTTATAACAAGCGGCTTACGGTCTTCAATTGAAACAAAACCATCTGTAGAATATAACCCTTTAGATAGTTTCTTATTTCCACCAGAAAAATTATCTAAACTAAATGCTGAAGAATTAAAGTTTCTAGCTTCAGGATGGTCATAATACCATGTTTTATCAGTATTTAAAAGTTTCACCTTTAAATTAGCATCTGGTGCAAACGACGGACCTTTAAAAGGCTTTTCTTTTAAGTATTGTAATGAAAAATAACTTGTAGAAATCACCAAGTACTTGTCATCTTCTTCTAACTTAAATTTTGGCACTTCAAAATTCCGATTTATTGCAAAATCAGTTGGATGATCGTTGAAAACACCATCTTTTGAATATTCTAGACGCAAAAGTCTTTCAGATAGAACCGTAATCCGGTATAACGTACCTTGTTTTATTGATGCTACTTGACTCTTGCCTTGTTTGATATTAACTTCAAAATGTTTACCAAAACTAGCCATGTACAACCCTTCCTATTATTCTTATATTAACACAATTTCTTTATCTATTCAATTAATACTTTTCTTTAATTTCTTCTAAAAAAGTAGAATCATTGAAATAATTAATACCTATTGCTTTTTTTACATTTTCTAGGGTTTCATTTGCAACATTATTTGCTTTATTAGTACCTTCTTTTATTATTTCATAAACCCTTTCAATGTTATCTTCGTATGATTTTCTTCTTATACGCATTGGCTCTAATAATTCTTCTAAAACATTAATTAAGAATTTTTTTATTACTACATCACCAAGACCACCCTTTTGATAATGAGCTTTAAGTTCCTCTATATTTTTATATTCTGGTAAATATTTTGCAAAATCGCTATCTTTAACAAATAAATCTAAATACAAGAAAACCATATTGCCCTCAATTTTACCTGGATCTGTTATTTTAATATGACTTGGATCTGTATACATCATCATTACTTTTCTTTTTACTTCTTCCTTTGTATCAGATAAATATATACAATTATCTAATGATTTACTCATTTTAGCCTTACCATCAATTCCTGGAACTCTTCCTTCGATTGCAGTTTTAGGGATAAAAGCTTCTGCTTCAACCAAAACTTCACCATAAATCGAATTAAATTTACGAACAATTTCATTTGTTTGTTCAATCATTGGTAATTGATCAGCGCCAACAGGAATGCAATTAGCTTTAAAAGCTGTGATATCCGCAGCTTGAGAAATCGGATAGTTTAAAAAACCACTCGGAATACTTTTATCAAAATCACGTACTGTAATTTCATTTTTAACAGTTGGGTTTCTCATTAATCTTGCAAGCGTCACTAAATTCATATAATAAAATGTAAGTTCTGTTAAAGCAGGAACTTCACTTTGGATAAAAATTGTTACTTTGCTAGGGTCAATACCAACTGCAAGATAGTCTAATACAACTTCAATAACATTTTCTCTTATTTTTTTTGGATTATCAAAATTATCAGTTAAAGCTTGAGCATCAGCAACCATTACATAAAAATTTTCATATTCTTCTTCATTTTGCATTCTTAATCTATTTCTAAGTGAACCAACATAATGACCAATATGTAATCTTCCTGTTGGACGATCACCTGATAAAATTATTTTACTCATATTATTATTTCCTCCATATCTTCTTTTATAATTAGATTTTTATTTTTTATTTTTAATAAAGCATTTTTAGAATTTATACTTGTGTGACTAGGAATTATCTTTAAATCTGGAGTGTTTTTTAACAATGTTTTAATATTATCAACACCCATATGCTTATCATTACCCGCGGTTAAAGTACAGTCACTAATTAAATAATCGCTTTCCATGGCCTTTTCCACAACACTTGTACATAAGCTACTATCCCCCGTAAAGGTAACTACTTTATCATTTTCAGTTATTTGATAACCAAAACTAGGTCTCATGGACCCGTGTTTTACTTTAAAGCTTTCAAAAATAGCATTATCAATTTTCCATATTTTACTATTAGTTACAAACTTAATTTTTGAATTATAGAAAATTTTATAATATTGTCTAGGAAAAGCCAATTTGACAAGTTTTTTAATTTTTCTTAACCATCGCTTTGACAAAACCACCGTTAATTTGCGATCCTGTTTAGCGCGATCTAAAAATAAAAAAGGCAGGTCAAAAATATGATCTCCATGAATATGAGTAATAAAAACGTATTCAATAAAATCAAAATGATTGGTATTTTTTAATATTTTAACAACACCGTTTGGTAAATCAATCATAATTTTATCGTTAATTAAATAACAAGCTGGATTGCGTTTAGTGATCATTGATCCGGTTCCTACCATCTTTATTTTCATAACAAACTCCTAGGAATATTATATATTATTTTAATAAATAATGCTATAATATTTACGAGGTGCTAATATGATACTAGTAGATAATTTAACGAAAGAAGAATATATAAATTTTTTTAACAAATCTAAATATAATCACTTTTTACAAAGTTATGAGTGGGGACAAGCATCGAAAGCCAAAGGTCAAACTCCTATATATATTGGAATGAAAAATGATAAAAATGAAATTGTGGCAGCGACTATGACATTAATGAAAAAAACACCACTAAATATGTGTTATCTATATGCTCCAAGAGGAATAATAATCGACTATACTAACGAAAATCTTTTGGAAGAATTTACAAAGCTTTTAAAAGATTATTTAAAAAAGATAAATGCTATTTATTTTAAAATGGATCCAGGAATTGTTTATCAAGAAATCGATGAAGAAGCAAAACCAATTGAGGGTGGTCAAAACAACTATAAATTATTTGATAAATTGACTTCCTTAGGATTTAAACATCAAGGATTTACAACATTGTTTACTAGAAATCAGCCAAGATTTACATTTAGAATTGATACCACTAGACCTTTTGAAGAAATAGAAAAGTCTATGAATAAAACCTACATGAAAACAGTAAAAAGAAGCTATAATTATGATTTAGAAGTTACAAGTGATTATACTACTGAAACTTTCTTTAAATTAATGAATGATATTGCTAATCGTAATAATTTTAATGGTAACTCACAAAAATTTTATGAAGCATTTGATAAAGAATTTACCCAAGAAAATAACGTTAAGTATATCACCATTAAAATTTATCCAGATAAAATAATAAAAAAAGCAAAATTAGAATTAGAACCAATAAAAAAAGAATTAGAAGATGGGAAAGTCCCTCAAAAGAAAATAGCGGATACTAATAATATTATTGCTAGATTACAAAAAGATATTGATACTTTTTTACCCTATGAAGGTAAGTATCCCGATGGGTTAATTTCATTGATTCTAATATGTCCTACAACTAATCATGCAATGTGGACATTATATATTGGAAACAACGATTTAGCCACTTATACTTTTAGCGTTAATAGAGCTTACTATGAAGCTGTAAAATTTGCTAACGAAAAAGGATTAGACTTTTTAGACTTATTTGGAACGTGTGGTGAACCTCATACGCAAGAAAAGAATTATGCTGGCATCCACGAATACAAAAGAAAACTTGGTGGAACATATACGGAATTTATTGGTGAGTTTGATATAATATCTAAACCTTTTTGGTATAAAGTACTACCTATTTTATTAAAAATATATCGTAAACTAAGAAAATAACTTCTTAGTTTTTTTATATAAAAAACCACACCATGCGGTGCAGTTGAAATTTAAGTTAAAGGTCTTTTTATAACCATACTCCATAAGTAATAGCAATCATCGCTAAAATTAGGCCAACAGTAAAAAACAATTTAATAATATCTGTCTCTTCCCATTTTAATTCCTCAAAGTGATGATGAAGCGGTGCTTTTAAGAATATTCGCTTTTTAAAACGACGAATTGCAATAATTTGTATAAAACTCGATAAAACTTCAATTAAGAATACCCCACCAATAATAGCAAGTGACAACTCATGACGAGTTAAAATTGCAATAGTTGCCAATGCTCCCCCTAGCGACAGAGAACCCAAATCGCCCATAAATACCTTTGCTGGATGACTATTAAACATCAAAAATCCTATGAGGGCGCCAACTAAAACAAAGGAAAAAATTGCGATTTCTTGGTATCCATCTAACCAACTACAATTCCACGCAATAATTCCATATGCTAGAAATGATATTGCTGATAGTCCTGCACACAGACCATCTAGCCCATCAGTTATATTAACTGCATTAGCCGTTCCTACTAATAAAATAAAAATAAAAATTCCAAATAACCAACCTAGTGGAATATTAATATTTAAAAACGTAAAGCGAAGTGTAGATGATCCTCCACCTTTCATAAATAAAATAAAGAAGATTAATGCAATTCCCATTTGGCAAATAAATTTTGTAACAACGGATAAACCATCATTATTTTTAAATTTAATCTTCAAATAATCATCAATAAAACCTAAGGCAGCGTATGCTAGAAATACAAAAATTAAAATAACCAAATTATAACTTATTTTAATGCTACCAGTTGCATATAGATAAAACAAAGTTGCTAAAACAGGAATAATAAATATTATTCCACCCATGGTTGGAGTTCCTTGTTTTTTTAAATGTCTACTTGAAATAAGGTCACATACGTTTTGACCAATATGCATTTTTTTAAATATAGGAATTAATATTAGACCACAGATAATAGCACAAATAAAGCCTAACATAATAGCCATCATTGCTTTAGCTAATATTAACATATAGCACCGCCTTTACACCCCTATTATACCTTAATATCAACAATAAATATTAAAAACATAAAGTGGTTGACACAATTTTTCCAGTTGAAATTTATGATTTGTTCATATATAATCAACTTGTAGCGAGGAATTGATATGATTAAAATTCAAATTAATTCAAGGTTAGTTAAGCCAGGCGACACTTTCGTTGCTATTAAAGGTAGTGTTGTTGACGGTCATAACTACGTTGAAGATGCCATAAAAAATGGCGCTACTACTGTTGTAGTATCAAATAAACAAAAATATAGTGTAAAAACAATTAATGTCAAAAATACAAATAAATACTTAAAAAAATATTTAGTAAAAAAATATTCAAAAGAATTTAAAGACTTAAAGATAATCGGTTTAACCGGTACCAATGGTAAAACCACAACAGGTTATATGACCTATCAGCTATTAAGAAAAATTGGAGTAAATGTTGCTTATATTGGTACAATAGGATTTTATTATAATGATGAATTTGAAAAAACTCTAAATACTACGCCAGATATTTTAAGTCTTTACAATTATTTGTTTAAAGCTAAGGAAAATGATTGTAAAATTGTCATTGTTGAGGCAAGTAGTATCGGTTTAAAAGAAGGTCGATTAGCAGGATTAAAATTTCAAACGGCCGTATTTACTAATCTAACTCATGATCATTTAGATTATCATAAAACAATGAGAGAATATATGATTGCTAAATTAGAACTATTTAGAAATCTAAAGAAAAATGGTACTGCCATTGTCAATATTGATAATAGGTATGGTAAATTTTTTATAGTTAAAAGAAAAACTATAACATATGGCTTTAAAAATGCTAATATCTGTTGTAAAAAACATGATGAGTCATATTCTAATTTTACATATGAATACGATGGCAAAGCATATGAATTACACAGTCCACTTTTCGGAAAATATAATATTTATAATGTAATGGCTTCGATTGGTATATTGTTAAAATTAGGGATAAATATTGAGCAAATTAATGAAAATTACGAAAAATTAGAACCGCCAAAAGGTAGAATAAATATAATTGATTATAAAACTAATAAAATTATTATTGACTATGCACATACGCCAGACGGAATGAAACAAGTTTTAACTTCCGCTAGCAAATTAACCAGTGGAAAAACATATGTAGTATTTGGTTGCCCTGGAAATAGAGATCGGGCAAAAAGACCTTTAATGAGCAAAATGGCTAATAAATATTCTGATTATTTTATTTTAACCAATGATGATCCCCACTATGAAGATGAAATGCAAATTATTAATGATGCCATTAAGGGATTAGAATCTGACAAATACGATATAATTATAGATCGTAAAAAAGCTATTAACAAAGGAATCAAATTACTTAAAGAAAATGATACTTTATTGATTCTTGGTAAAGGTCATGAAGATGCAATTATTATTAAAGATAAAGAGGTTCCTCATAATGACGCTAAATATGTAACTGAAGTTATTTCTAAAATGACTAAATAGCATAAAACCCAAAATTAAAAATACCTTTTAATAGAGGTGTTTTTTTATGCAATTTGAAACAAATTCAAAATTAGTAAAACCAAATGATATTTTTGTTGCTCTGAAAGGAGAACATTATGATGGACACCAGTTCATTGATGAAGCTATTAAAAATGGGGCAATAAAAATAATTGGTGAAAACGATATTAAAGGGATTAAAAACTATCACAAAGTAAAAAACTCCAAGCTTTATTTAACTAAAGTAATGGGTAGACAAAATAAAAAATTAACTAAAGACTTCAAAATCATTGGAATTACTGGAACCAAAGGAAAATCTACAACAGCTATGATTTTATATCAAATGCTAAAATTATTAAATGTTAATTGTGCTTATATTGGTACTCTTGGTTTGTATTATAAGAATACAGTAATCAATTTGGATAATACTACTCCGGATGCTTTAACGTTAAATAAACTTTTTAAGAAACTCAAAGAAGAAAATATCACCCATATCATCATGGAAGTATCGTCGCACGCATTAGTGGAATCACGGATTAAAGGATTAAAGCTGACTGCTGCTGCTTTTACTAATTTAAGTCAGGATCATTTAGATTTTCATGACAATATGCAAAATTATTTAAAAGCTAAACTAAAAATCCTTAAATATCTTGATGGAAAAATTATTCTTAATAATGACGATAGCGCATCATGTTACTTTAAAAAGAAAACTAATAAATATATAACAATTGGATCACTTGGAAATTATAAAATTGAATCGTATACTTTATATCAAACTAGCACAATAATTAATTTTGAACACCAATATAGTAAATATACAGTTGCTACTCCTTTTGTAGGTAAACATAATATTTATAATTATTTGACTGCCGTAGCTTTATGTTCACATTTAGGCTATGATCTTTTAGATATTATTAATATAACAAATAGTCTAAAAGGAGTTAAAGGTAGAAACGAATTGATTAAGTCAGAAAAAGGATATGCCGTTATTGATTATGCCCACTCTCCTATGTCAGTAAAAGAAACTTTAATAACCTATAATGAATTAAAGAAGGGTAAAATCATTACCATCTTAGGCTGCGGAGGAAATAGAGACAAGACCAAAAGACCAATTATGGCTTCATTTGCAACCCAGTACTCAGATTATGTTATATTTACCAGTGATAATCCCAGAGATGAAGATCCAAAAGAAATTTTAAAAGAAATGACAAACGATTTAAAAAATAAAAATTATGAAGTTATTGAATCTCGCTCTAAAGCAATTAAAAAAGGAGTTAAACTCCTTAAAAAATATGATTATCTTCTTATCCTAGGTAAAGGACATGAAAATTATCAATTAATAAAAAATGTTAAATATCATTTCGATGATAAAGAAGAAGTATTAAAATACTTAAGTTAAATTTACTTTTTACTTTCAATTGCTTCTTTAATCATGTTTCTGAATCTTTCATTTACTTCTTCTAAATTTTCGTCTTTTCCTACTTTAAAAGGTTCTAAGAAAGTTACAGTTAAATTATTTTTCCAAAATTTATATTTTCCCGTAATTGCAAATGGTACGATAGTTGCTCCAGTCTTTTGCGCCATAGAAACAGCCCCCATTTTAAATGGCAATAAAGTATCATCAGTTCTATTTCTTGTTCCTTCTGGGAATAAACCTAAAGCCCATCCGTTATTTAATACTTCCAAAGCTTTTTCCTTAGCTTCTGAATCATGAATAGAACGATTAACGCTTATACAACCAGCGGCTTTGAAAAACCAAGCAAATTTACCATCAAAATATTCTTTTTTAGCCATATAATGAACCATTCTTTTTGTAGCCATAATCGGAGCACATTGATCTAACATATTTATATGATTACCGCACATAATAATTGGGCCATCTTTTGGAATTACCTTTTTATTTACAATCTTTGGTCTAAAATAAAGCCAAAACACAATTCCAAGTGTACCTTTAAGTAATTTAAATCTAAATAAATTATTTTCTTTTTTTATTTCTTTTGTCATAACTTCTTCCTTCCTTAATTAGTTCAATAACTTTTTTTTCTAGTAATTTGGTTTCTTTTTCGTAATCATCGCTTTTTACATAAAATGGGTCTCCCAATAAAACTTTAACTTTATAATTAAATAATTTAGGACCCCCTACAAAAGCAAATGGTACTATTGGTTTACCCGATTTATAGGCAAATGATACAGCACCATATTTAAACGGCAAAATATAATCATCTGTTTTATTGATCGTTCCTTCCGGAAAAATACATATTATTTTATCTTTTTTTAAATATTCTACAGCACTTTCTACCGCTTGAGGATTCTTCTTAGATCTATCAATTCTAATAAATCCCATGGCCCTTAATATTGGGCCTAAAAATTTAACATCCATAATTTCTTTTTTAGCTAAAAAATGTAAAGGTCTTAAAGTAGTACATCCTATCAAAAAAGAATCATAATAACTCGTATGTGTACCAGCAAATATAAAGCCTGTTTTTTTAGGAATACGATTCTTATGAATAATTTTAGGGTTGATAAAAATTACTAAAAACAACCATAGAAACGGCCTAATTATTGAATATAATATATTACTTATTATTAGACTTGATTTTTTCATTTTCTTCTCTTTCAAGTTCTTTAAATGCAACTTTACCAACTAGCGTTTTAGGTAATTTATCCCTAAATTCATATTCAGCAGGTAATGCATATTTTGCAACATGTTTTGCTAATAATTCTTTAATTTCTTTTTCAATTTGTTTATTGGCCTTATATCCATCTTTTAATACAACAAAAGCTTTTGCCACTTGACCTTTATATGAATGTGGAATACCAATTACAGTTGATGTTAAAACAGCATCATGAGAATTAATGATTGTTTCCAAATATGTTGGATAAATGTTATATCCACTAGAAATAATAATGCGTTTTATTCTTTGTGAAAAATAAATTAATCCATCTTCCCCAAGATAACCTACATCCCCCGTATGAAGCCATAATTTTCCATCATTATGATACCTTAAAGCTTGCATAGTTTCCGCATCATCGTTTAAATATCCCATCATTGTAAGTGGTCCATTTATACATATTTCTCCATCAATACCAATAGGTGCTTTTTCATGCGTTCCTGGAATTACGATTTTAAAATACATATCTGGGAACGGTGCACCAATTAATCCATCATTAAAAATATGTTCTGGAGACAGACAAGTTGCTCCAGTAGATTCTGTTAAACCATAACCAACACGAATTTTGGCTGTTGAACCATGTTCCTGTAAATAATTATTTACTTTATCTCTTAATGTTTTATTTAAAGCATCTCCACCACATATTGCAGCTTTTACACAAGCTAAATCATTTGGAGACATATTATTTTCTAGTAAACCTTCATACAAAGTAGGAACTCCCGCAATAAAGTTAGGTTGATTTTTACGAATTATATCACCAAATTTTTTATAGTTAAACTGAGGTATTAAAATACATCCCATTCCAATACAAAGTGGTGTATGAATACAAACTCCTAATCCAAACCCATGGAAAATTGGCAAAATTGATAACACTGTAGCTCCCGGGATTGCTTGGTCAATAACAGTTGTGGCCATCACTCCTAATGCATTTAAGTTTAGATTTGATAGCAGTATTCCTTTAGGAGCGCCTGTAGTACCTCCACTATATAAAATAACGGCTGGATCATAAGCTTTACGTGGTTCATGATAGTCACCTTGATAACCTTTTGAACTATAAATAAAGTCTTCCCAAAGAACAATACTACTATCGTTTTTAGGGATTTTTATTTTTCTTCCTTTAAGCATCCAATAAGCTCCAGCCATGGCTAAGTTCATTTCCCCCGATGCTTTAGCAACAATAATCTTTTTTAAATTAGTACTATCTTTTAGCTTGTATACCTTTTCAAAAGCAACATCAATTACTAAAATATATCTACTATCTGCAGCATTAATATAATATTCAAGTTCTTTTTCACTTGAAAGTGGATGGACCATGTTACATATTGCCCCAACCATATTTACTGCATATACCATTGTAATACCTTCCGGAGTATTTGGCATACAAATTGTTACTTTATCGTTTTCTTTAACGCCGTAACTTTTTAGTGCACGTGCTGTGACTCTTATTTTTTCAACGAATTCCCGATAAGTTACTTTTCCACCATAATAAGAATAAGCCATATTATTTGGCCATTTCTCTGCGGATTCCAGTATCATATCTACCATAGCATAATCTGGATATTTTAAATTCGCCGGAACATCACCGTAATGTTTTAACCACGGTCTTAATTCCTTATCTAATTTCTCCTGTTTTGATTTTCTCATCTGCTCTTACCTCCAATAATTCAGGATTGTCAAATAAATATTGTAACATTTGAACACACTTAGCAAAATAATAACCATCAGCTATTCTTTCATCTAAGTTAATTCCAAACTCACATAACATTTGAATCTCTTTATCACCATTTTCATTGATAACTTCTTCAGGTTTAATTTCTCCCATCGTCGCTAGTGACGAACACGAGCCAAAATTGGTAAGATTATGAAAAATTGCTCCACATTTTATTGATCCTAAATTTGAAACAATTATACTACTATAATACAAATTATCTTTAACTAAAGATGCTGGTAATACGCCTTTTTTATCACACCACTTAAAAACCCCAACAATAGGCACTCTTAAAATATTAGGTAGTTTGCCCAATATATCAATAGCGTTATTAGCTCCTTCTTTAGTGATTTTTTCTTTTTTAGTTCTTATACTATTTACTTTTTCTTTTATTTTTTTACTAATTGTTGTTAAGGTATCTTCTGGTTTAATATCAGTTAATATCATCATTTCTTCGGCGTGGTCATCAAAACTAATTTTAGCCACAAAAGAAACTACAACATCATTATGTTCGTAAACATGTCTATTAGCAACAAAACGATTTAATTTTGGACGATTATATAAAACCTTACCTATTGCGGTTACAAAAGCGTGAAAATATGATATATCTTCACCTAAGGCTTTTTTATTTTCAATATATTTCACTAATTTAGTTAAATTCATTTTTTGATTTATATAGACATCACTTACACTACGATTCGGCTTTAAATCCATAGATATTTGAGCCATTCCAGTAATATCTCTAACACGACGGGCATCTTTTCTATCGCCCCATCTTCTTTTATATTGCGCCATTTAATTTGACTCCCTTACTAACTATATATATAAATACTAACATAATTTCATTTTTTTAACAATAAAATGTTGAATTTTAACTTTTTTGTGGTATAATTTAACTTGTATCGCGGGTGTAGTTTAATGGTAGAACATCAGCCTTCCAAGCTAATGACGGGAGTTCGATTCTCCTCACCCGCTCCATTGATATTTCTGTTCAATTTTTTTGAACATTTAATAGAAGTCATCTCAGTATGAGATGATTTTTTTGTTGAAAAGTCTTTGCTAACATGCTGTGCTTAATATTAAAATTGCTTTTTAAAATAATATACAGTTCGCATTAAGATACTGAAAGCAAAAAAAAGATGATTACACATTTGCTTTGTAATCACCTTTTTTATTATATATTTTTTCTTTTTGTTGTTAACTTTGTAATTAGTATTATCATAATTATTAAACTAATAACACAATATGATAACACTATCATTTCAAACAAATTATTATCTTTATTAATATTTGTTTCTTCGCTTTCATTTGAACTAGAATTATTATTTTCTTCGGTAATTGTATTTGAACTTTCATTATCCTTTATATTTGAAGGTTCAATTGTTACAGTAGTCGTCACACTATAATTTGCCTTATCTATTTCAGTAACTGTATAATCACTGTTAATAATATCCCCACTACCAATCGGAACCGCTGCATTTATGGTAAGTTTACCATCGCCAATAAATACAATAGGAGCATTAGAAATTATTCCAACCCCTTTATCAACAGTTATTTTATTATCACCAACTAATTTAATTGCAAAAACATGTCCCAAATCTGTTCCATGGCAATCAATTTTTAATTGACCACCATTATAATTATTTAATGTTAAAACACCTCCAGTATAATTAACATCATCCATCCAAGAGGCATTACCAGATTTATTAGAAGAACCTCTGGTTATTCTTTCTCCATCAATTGTCCAACTATAAGCATAAGCAGCATCAACATTTGTTATTGAAAAAATACTAGTAAGACTAAAAATCATTATAGTTATCAAAATATTTAGTTTAAAATATTTCTTCATTAAATCACTTCCCTTTCATTATTATCAATATATACTATTTGTGATTTACTTTCAATTATAAAAGTAAAAATGTTGTTTTTATTTACATTTTATGTTACACCCTAAAATGGGACATAAATATAGATTGTCTTTTTAGAATTTAAATTTTTATTGCTATTATGCAAATTTACAATATGATATAATTATTACATCAATAAATGAAAGTTGAGGTACCTATATGTTTAAAGATCTTAAAATTTTTGTAGATAAAAAAAAGACAAATTATAACATAGATATAAATCATGGCACAATTACAGGTTCATTATTTATAGAAGATAATTCTAATATTTTAAATATAGTATTTGACGAAAATATTTATGACAATATATCATTTATAGAAGATATTTCTTTTGAAGTAATAAATAAACACAAAATAGAAGTTGATTTAAAATCTTTAACAAACAAATTAATAACATTTAAATTAGAAGTTAACTTTAAGTTTTTCATAAAATCTGTTTACAAATTTATTAACGATTTTATTGACATAGAAGCACTACAATTTGAATTAAATATTTTTAAAAGTTCAATTAACGGAAATATATACAAAAAACAAATAGATACAATAATAAATGAAATTGATAAAATGACAATCGACGAATTAATTTTAGCGGATGAAGAAGAGAAATATAGAATAGAAAATATCCTCTTAAATAGCGAGCTATATTCTAATTTAATTAATAAAATGACTGCCAAAGATTTAATGTTATTAATTACAGAATATATTAGTTGTAATAAACCATTTAATATTAACCAAGAGACATTCGATGAATTATTAAAAGCTGCAGTTGATTATGATGATTCACTTGAAAACGTATGGCGTTTAGCTATGAATTATGACGAAAGAGGATTAAATTTTGATTTATTGGAGTATTTTTTTGTCAAGAGCAAAGACTGTTGGTATTTATGTGAATATATATCTGGAGTTTTTCAAGCGAATCAAGAAAATATAATAAATTTAATAGTCGCCACTAAAGATAAATCATTTATAAATAGTTTATTAAAAGATTATTTTGATCATAGTAATTTTGATAAAAAATATAAAACTATTCTAATTGAAGAATTAAATAATTTATAAATATATTCTAAAAAAGCTAGTGTTTTTTTTACACTAGCTTTTTAAATTAATTTATCTTTTGGGCTGATCAGTATCCAATGATTCACTTAGCTCAGGCAGTATCTCTTGAACATTATCTTGGAAATAACGTTCAAAATCTCCATTATATCTTTCTTGACAATCATATAAAACACATTCCACGACGAAATGAAGCATTGGTATTTTGGCTCCATTTTTCAAAACCACATAGCCACTGGATGGGATATTTGGAAAAATATACCTTTTTAAATATTCTATTGCTGGTATCTGTATACCAAGAGGAGTTAATAATTTTTTATTTAATAAATCAGGAGCTATTTTAGATAACAATAGATTTTCATTATAGTTTTTTTCCAAAAGTTCTAGTTCTTCTTCACTTATTGGAAATTCCCAATTTACTTCTTCAATTATTTTTTTATATTCTCGAGCACCAATAGCTTCTTGAATCAAATTAAAGTAATTTTGTTTTATTCTTAAAAATAGTCCATCCTGCTGATCTTGCGTTAAATATTCATAATAATTAGAATTCATCGTAAAAGAATCTTCTCTAGCATCATAGTATCCCATAACAAATTCAGGCATTACATAAGGGGAATTAGTTAATGAAAACTGTTCCTGTAATTCTAATGAAGGAATATAATAATACGCTGCATCTCCCAAATTATATGTACCAATACCGGGCGAATCTAAAATACGGTATTTATTAGGTAAAGAAATAATTATAATAATATTAGAGTCTTTATGAGGCCACTTCTTAAGAAGGCCATTAACACTATCATCTATATTTTGCCCCATCCCTAAAGCTACACTTGTATAATATAACGAACCATGACTACATCTAAGACCATTATTTAAAATTGATTGTATTTTTTCCATAGTCTCTGGTCCTATACCATGTCCATGATAAATGTTATTTGGATTATTAAAAATTTCATTAATATTCATAAGCTTATACCCTATTATATTATATCATAGTTATAAAATTTATATTTTGGAAATATCATATTTTACATTAATGATTACTTTACTTAAATCATATATATAAATATGAAAAAAGCATTTTTAATTAAAAATCAAGAAGTATTTCAAGGTCAGAAAAACATAAAAAAAAAGAAACAATACTTTGAAGGATGGTATTTTAAAAACAGCAGTAATAATTACTCCATTGCATTTATTCCGGGTATTAATGTTATAGATAATATTAAAGAAGCATTTATTCAAATAATAACTAATAACACTTCGTATTTTATAAAATATAATTTCGATGATTTTGAATATGGCTATGATCCCTTTTATATTAAAATTGGTAAAAATTATTTTACTAAAGAATTTATTCATATTGATATTAAAGATTCAAATCAAAATATCCGCATTTTTGGTAATATTGATTACACTAACCTACATAATATTAAAAGTACTTTTATTAGTCCAAATATCATGGGACCTTTTTCATATCTACCTTTTATGGAATGTAATCATGCAATAATAGCAATGAAAGCCACAGCAAACGGAATAATTAAGTTTAATAAGCAAACAATTAAATTTATTAATAATACTGTTTACATTGAAAAAGATTGGGGAAGTTCTTTTCCTAAAACATATATCTGGTGTCAAGCTAATAACTTTGATAATCCTAAGGTATCCATGATGATTTCTATTGCTGATATACCATTTAAATTGTTTCATTTTGTTGGTTTTATTTGTATTTTAAAAACAGATAGTAAAGAATACAAATTTACAACATATAATTTTGCTAGAATTATAAAAAAGAAAATAACAACCAATCAAATCGATATTACGCTTAAGAAAAGAAATTATACCTTACATATTCAATCATTTGTTAACAATAGCCATAATTTATCAGCTCCAATTAAGGGGAAAATGACTAAAACAATTAATGAAAGTATTACAGCAAACACATATATAACGCTTAAAAAAAGTAATAATCTAATATATTCTGGTATTAGTAATAATTGTGGTTTAGAAATTGTTGAAAAATAAATAGACTTATTATTAAAGCCTATTTTAAATAATCTTTCAAATTTTTCATAATATTTTTAGCGTCTTTAACCCCCAAATCGTAAACTTCTTGTAATTTATCAGGGTTTCGTTCAATTACTTTCACATTGATACTTTCCGATGGTCTAACAACAAAAATTTCTTTTTTATTTTCCATATCAATTATTTTCTCAATAGTTTTGTTATATTCTTTATGACGATTTTCCATCACCTTAACAAGGTTTGGATATTTATTATATCGTAATTTTACTAATTTTAATTTTTTATTAGATAATGGCTCTTTACGATAATCAATGGGTCTAGTTAAAACAACAATAATTTTATCATATCCTAGTTGCTTAATTTTTTCTACGGGAATACTATCAGATACTCCACCGTCAAGATATTTTTTTTCGTTTATTTTAACCATTTTTGAAACCAATGGAATTGCAGAGGTCGCTCTTAACATTTCCATATCTTCAAGAATATTATTTACTTTGAGGTATTCAGCTTTTCCGGTTTCCACATTAGTTGCAGTAACATAAAAACCAGTATTATTTCGCATAAATGTTTCATTATCAAAAATATCATATTTTGTAGTAACATCATAAAATGCAAATTTTCTACTTATTGCGTTACCAGTAAACAAAAAATTTAAAAGACTCATATACCGATGATTTTTACAAAATCTTTTATTATATCTAATTACTCGACCTTTTTGTCCCGAGAAATAGTTAGGTCCAAATAAAGCTCCTGCCGAAACGCCTATGATGCAATCCACCTTAATTTTATTATCCATAAAAGTATCTAAAACGCCTGCTGTATACATACCACGCATAGCGCCACCTTCTAAAACCAATCCTGTTTTTGTCATTTTAATTCCCCTACCTTTACGCATTACCATAGGATATTTCTATTTCATTAATTAAAAACTCCTATCCCATATAAGTATATATTATAATTTTAAATAAATAAAATCTATTTTTAAGAAAAAAGAATAGTATTACCTATTCTTTAAGATCACTAGAACGATCAATGTAATAAGTATGCAATAAAGTTTCTGCTTCCTTACTCAATGGTTCTTTCAAGAATTCATTATATATTTGAACAATATTTTGATTTTGGTGACTAAGTCTAATTTTTTGATTTTGATCTTTTGTATATAGCGAATCCATTCTTCGTTGTTTTACGTCTTGTTCATTTTCAATCGTCGTCCTTGGTTGACCACCACCGCCTATACAACCACCATAACAATTCATAATTTCAATATAATGATACTTACTAATTCCCTTTTTTACTTCCTCTAATAAAGGAATTGCACTAGCCATTTGATTTACAACCGCTACATTTAACTTAATACCACCGATATCTATTTTTAACTCTTTTACATTATTTAAGCCGCGAACTTCTTTATACATTAATTTTTCCTGCGATAAATTTTCATTAGTCAATATTTTATAAACTGTTCTAATTGAAGCTTCCATTACTCCACCGGTATTCCCAAAAATCATTCCAGCACCAGACCCTTCGCCCAGTAAGTTATCAAAGTTACCATCCTCTAAATTCTTAAAGTCAATATTTTCTAACTTAATTAAGTCGATTAATTCTTTAGTAGTAATGACTGCATCAGTCCCAGGCAATTCTTCTCTTGCAACTTCGTATTTTTTAGAGGTACAAGGGGTAATTGCCACTGTAAAAACATTATTTTTATCCAAATTTAGTTTTTGACAAAAGTATTCCTTAACTATTGAACCTAGCATGCTAATTGGACTTTTACAAGTGGATAAGTATGGAAGTAATTCTGGATAAAAAGTTTCAGCATATTTTACCCATGATGGACAGCAACTTGTAAACATTGGTAATTTGCCATTATTCTTAATTCGCTTTACCAATTCTGCTGCTTCTTCAACTATTGTTAAATCTGCACCCGATGTAACATCTAGAACATAATTAAATCCCAATTTTCGCAAAACTGTTACTAATTTTCCTTGAACAAATTCTCCTTTTGGCATGTCAAACGCTTCACCAATTGCAACTCTTACAGCAGGAGCAGTATAAGCAATACATATTTTTTTATTATTTAATGCAAGTTTAAAACGAAAAACATCATTTTTAGGTACTAACGCATTAACTGGGCAAGCTTGAATACATTGTCCACAATAAACACAAGCCTTTCCCTTACAAATATCCTTGATTCCTTCACGGATTTGACATGTCGTCTTACATAAGCCACAGTCAATACATTTCTCTAAAATTCTTTCAATAGCAATATTTTCCTTATCAATTGTTATTGCATTATAAAATTTTATATCATCGGGAATTTCCGTATGGTTAATATCTATATTACGCATTTTTATACTCCTCTATTCTTATGTTAATATTATAACATCAAAGAGGATAAAATTATAAATAATTTACCTTATTCGTCGATAATTTTGCAAATAATCTTTTATCGTCCAATAAACTCCAGAAGTTAATTCACTGGTTGTTTGTTGATCAAAAATTTCACCTTCATATCTAGTACCAAATCCTTGATTAAATTTTTCAATTTCTAGTTTTATGGCGTTTGGATCTTGTTTATATAAAAAAAACCAATACATTCCAAGAATTCCTGAAAGCAGAAGAGTATCACTACTAAGATTTTTTCCATATCCTAAAGAAGATATTCCACCATTAGGAGTATAAATTATATCTTGAACTGCCTGATATAAAGTTGCATTATAATCTAAATTACATAAAAAGCCATTAATTTTATTTGCTTCTTGCGCAAATGCTTGCTTTCGATATTTTGTATTTTTTAAATAATCCCAAAAAACATATTCAACAAAAATTGGATAAGCTTCGCCAAAAAGAGAATAAAGACATTTTTGCATTTCTTCAACACTTGTTTTACCAATAAGCTGGGCTGCATGAGCTAGCTCATGGGGAAGAATTGATATTGAATTAAATCGATTATTAAAACGGCTTGAAATATACGTATTGCCCTCACTCACTAACGGGTAACATCTACCTCTACACGTTGCAGAGTCATGCAAATTAGTATTTAACTCAATTCTCTCTTCTTTTTGATACTCAAGATATAAACGTAATAAATTCTCATCGAAATATTCTAAAAACTCATATAGTAAATTATGATTTTCTTGATCAGAAATAGATTTAAAAGCGCTGCCTCTACTACCAACATGATGAAAATATGAGGCACTATAAAGTTCTCTTGCTAAACTAGAACTGTTTTTTTTCAAAGACTCAACCATTTCTTCAAGATGCTGTTTATCTAATATTGCATAACTACGCAACGCTTTTATATCATAAATTTTTTTACCACTTTTGTAATTAACCATTTCCTTTAAATTACGTAAATCTATTTCCAACCCCATTAATATAGTGGGGTCCGATATAGTTTGGATTTGCGATTCTAAAAATTCAATTTTTAACTTAAGTTCATTTATATTCCAAGCCATTATTATCCCCCAATCTCAAATTTTTAAGTATCATACCATAATTATATTTAAATATCCAGCAAATAAAAATAGTGATTGCTCACTATTTATCACCTATAAATTTTTTCACAAATGAACTTATTAAATAAGCCAACACTATCATTAATGATATTTTAATTATAATTATTGGGGAGGAAAAACTTTCAACTATTCCTACACCAACATATCCCCAAAAGTATACCATGAATATTTTACTAATTAAAATAGACCAAAAAAACTTTTTAAAGTTCATATTAACCATTCCGGCAGCAATATTAATCATAAATGCTGGAGTAAATGGCATAGCAAGTAAAGTTGTAAACGAAGGCATCGATAAATTATTTACATAATTAAGACAATTATCTAATAGTGGTGCTGTTTTCATCCGCGTTTCATACCAATTTCGAATCCCCTTTTTTACAAGGTAATAAGATAAAAAACAGCCTAAACATGTAAAAAACCAAGATATAATAAAACCACCTATTGTACCAAAACTAATAAAATTAATTGTAATAAACGTACAAAGAGGTAAAATTGGTATCATTGATTCTATTAAGATGAGCGAACATGCAAAGAAAGGAGCAAATACTCCCATGTTTGAAATAAATTGTTCAATTGTTTCAGTAACTCCTGCTAGCACTCTATCACCTATGTTTATATTATAATACTTTTTATGTGTTTTTAATATACTAATATGTAACTTGGACAACGTTATAGCCATAATAGGATAACGTAGTAACTACACGTTTACTGAGTCTCCCTTTATCACAAATAATATAATATATTTCAGTTTTATTAAGATATTTTTTATGATTCATTATTAACTTATCAGCATATATATTTACACTTCGTGGGTCATGTTTTTTCTTATAATCTAAAGGATGCTGAACATCTATAAGTTTTCCCATACTTTCATTATAATCATATATACTTATTGTCTTCATATAAAAACCTCACAATATTTTATGAGGTTTTCTAGTCTAGTGTAACTTTATAAGCCTAATCATCAAAGAAATCATCAAAATATTCGTCATCAGTTACAATGTTTTCATTAATTACTACGCTATCTTTATCAACATTAATTATTGGTTGTCTAATATCATCCAGTTTTATTTCTTGCGTCAAATCTAATTCTTCTTCTTTTTCTAATAACTCATTACTTTCAATTTTCTTTAAAGCTTCCTCAATTGATGAAAAATCATCTTTATTAGATTCAATCATTGGCTTTTCAACAATTGGCGTAACAATAGTTTCTTGCTTTTCTTCAATAGTTGGACTGATTGTTGATTTTTTTAACTGTTGTTCATTTTTTTCTTCTTTAATTGCATTATTAGAAACTATCGATTCCTTTTCTTCATTTTTTTGAATTGTATCTTTTTTAGACATTTCTTCTTCGTCTAACGCCTTTAATTTTTTTTCGATATCCTTAACCATATCATCAATATCTTTTGTACTAACACCAGCGTATGGATTTGGTTGTACCGGCTGATTTATACTAGGACTAGTATTAAACTGACTTCTATTATTTTGTAAGAATGGATTAAAATTATTATTTCCTCCTAAAAATGGATTAACACCTGGCATCATCGAAGGATTATTTAAAGTCTCGTCCTTTTTCTTCTCAGAGACAAATTTTTTTATATCAAATAACTCTATTTTTTGTGATTGTCTTAAAGGTAATTTTGCTTTTCCATAATTAATTCCCCAGTCAATTTTGAAATCAGGGGTTAATTTAGTTTTAAAAGGATTTTTTCTCCAGCGAATAATTATTGCTTCAAATAATTTTAATTTTTGTAAGTCTGACACTGTAACAAGTGGAGTAGAAGCTGTTTTATCTTTTTCTTTAGACTTAACTTCACCACACATCTTGCTAATTTCCTCTAAAGCTTTTAATTCAGTAGAAATTAAATATATTAAATTACCACAATTTCCTTTAATAACTTGAGCAATTTCTTCTCCATATACGTCATTTAATTGCGCAAAATTTTGAATAATAAAAGTAAATCTAATATCCCTACTTCTTGCTGCTGTAACCATTGAATCGACATCTTTAAGCGGAGGCATATTAGGGAACTCATCTAAAATAAAATTTGTACGATACTCTAATTTTCCACCATTGGCTTGAGCACAATCAATTAATGTTTCATAACATTGCTTTATAAAAATTGTCATTAATCCATGATATGTTTTCTTTTCATCATGGATAATCATGAATACAGCTGTTTTTTGTTTCCCAATATCACGCATATCAAAATCACTATACGCTAACATTTCACTCAACGACTCTCTAGTAGAAAACATCCTTATCTTTTGTCTAAAAGTTGATAAAATACCACCTTTTGTTTCGTTTGGAGCATTAATTGTATTAGATGCAAAAATATATGCCGATGACTCTTCTCCTTTTAATGCAAAATATTCTTTAATATAAGGTGTAGTTCCTCTTCGCTCATCACCAGCTATAGACATTTGGTTAATACTATTTAAATTAACTTGTTTTTCACTAGCGTCCATAAATAAACCAAGTGCTAAACCCGAAAAATAATCCGCAGCACTCTTTTCCCAGAATGGGTCTGATTTAGAATCTTTATTGTAAATAATATTTAAAGCAACGTCATCTAAAAGTTCTATCCCTTTATCTTGATCACCACTTTTATAATATTGGTATGGTAATGTTAATGGATTCCAAGAATTACCCTTTTCAGGTTCACGGAAGTTTAGAATAACAATTTTATATCCTTGGCTTTTTAAATATTCACCACAATATTCATATATTTCACCTTTAGGGTCTGTAATAACCATGCTTTCACCTTTTTTAGAAAGTAGGTTAACTAAGGGTTTAACAACACATTCAGTCTTACCTGATCCAGTAGCCCCAATTATTAAATTATGATATTCACCATTATCTACCCAAATTTCACTTCCCTTATTAATAAGAGGAATCCCAGCTGCTGCTATATCTTTATCTTGGGGTGATACTTTAACAATTCCTTTATCAGTTTTAATATCTTTTTCAGAAGCCCACTTTGAATAACCATCACTAGATTTCTCTGAAATCCGCAAACCGAATCCTGGCCCTTTATCTTTATCAAAAATATACGAAGACACATTTGAAAAAATAAATAATAAAACTGCTACAAACAAACCAAAAGTATATCCAATATATTCAAATGTAAAAGCTTTAAATGGAAGCAAACCGTAAAAAGTCCCGTCATTTGAAAATGATACAAAATTTAATACAGCTATTGCACAAAAGTATAATAAGATTACACAATAAAAGACAAATAACATTAAATCTTTTGGGGTAACTTTAAATTTCATGATTGCCTCCTTTAATCTAGAAATATTATACTACAAATGTTTAATTGCTCCAACTATATTTTCAACTTTCTTGGAATTTACTCCATGAAAAAAGCCAAATGTTTTTGGCTTTTTATTTTGATATATCTACTGTATATTCCATAATTCCATTTTCATAAAAATCAGTTCGAGTTTGGTTTATCCCCATCGCTGATAATATTTTTTTACCCTCTTCTCCTCGTGCAGAGTAACTTAATAAATTAGTAGATAACTTTTCATATAATTCATATAATCCATTAACAAATTCTTCATAAGAAGTATATAACGCTTTTGATTGCGAAGTAAGCATATTATATGCTTTTTCCGTATTTAAATATAATATTGTTTTAAAATAGTTTAAATAGTATATTGTTACATCTTCATCATCCACTAAAGATAATTTATAGGTATTATTGTCATTACTTTCTATTTTAGTACTATTCATTTTATAATCTTGAGCTAAATCGAATAATTCATTTGATGAAACCAAAGGAGTAACGCTGTATGTATCATTTGCTTGATCAACAATAACTAAATAATTAATCCCTTCTTTTTCAGTTAAAATTTCTGCTGCAAAATCATATAATTGTTCTTCACCATTTACAAAATAATATAGCTTATTGTTAGCTCCTTTAACATACATATATTTACTAACATATGTTATACTTTCATAATTTTGTTGCATAAAATTTTTTACATTATTCTTAGTAATATTATGGGTTTTAATATATGCTTTATCTAAAATATTTAATATTGCATTTTTATTATCTTCAACCATTTTAGAATAATAATCATTTAAAATATTATTTATTGTAAAAAATGAGTTATAGTCTTTTACGTTAGATAATGAAACTCTATTATTAGTTACACCTGAACCAGGTGTAGTATTATTTGATGTTGTATTATTGTTACTTCCTCCATTACCATTATTAGGTTTATTTCCTGAAGTAGTATTATTATTTAGCAAAGTATTATTATTTTTATTCCCGTTAACTTGCAAAGAAGACGATGAAGAATCACTAAAATAATAAAATGCTAACGCTACAATTATTGCAACGATAATACCCATTATTACTATAAAAAATTTATCTGATTTCATTAGTCCTCCTTACTGACAACCATTGTTAACGTATGCTTCATATTTTGCCGCAGAGCGATTTGCTCTATTTGGGCAATTGGTATAACGATTAGCAGGAACTTCAAAATGAATGCAAAAATATTCTGCCATTTTCCAAGCGCTATTATTGCTTAATAAATAATTGTATACACCTTTATAGGAATTTTGTAATTCATAAATTAAATATGATAATTGACATTTAACAGTAGAATACTCACTACCACAGTAATTTTTTAATTTTGTATATCTACCATTATGCCATTGACACAATCCGTAGCTAGTACCACTATCTCCAAGGGCAGTAGTTCTAAAATTACTTTCTGATTCCATATTTACCATTAATGCTGCTACTGCATTATTTGAAAAGCCACTTTGTCTTAAAGTTAAACAAACACTTTGTTTATTACTGTTTCCTTCTTGATATCCAATTGTAACACTTGAAGATGGGCGCGGATTACTTGCACTTACATATTGTAATGGATCAACTCTTTGACCGCTTACACGGATTTCAAAATGTAAATGCGATCCAGTTGAACTACCACTTGATCCCATCATTCCTAATTTTTGACCTTGTTTAACAGTTGCTCCTTTAGTTACAACAATTGAGTCTTTATACATATGTGCATATACCGAAGAAGTTCCATCACCATGATCAATTATAACGTAGTTTCCATAGCCTCCACCACAACTGCTTCCATAAGATCCAACACTTGCGCAACCATCTGATACAGTTGTTACTGTTCCAGATTTAGTAGCTATTATAACATGTTGGTTTAATGCACCTGATATATCAATACCATAATGATATCCACTAGATCCTTGAATGGTTCTAGGACCAAATTTACTTGATACGCTTGTTGTTGTAGGAGCACCACTATACACCCCATTACTTTCAGATGAACCACCAATAGGCCACCAATAAGCACTACTATTTGAATAATTATATTTCATCGCGTAATCTTCTAAATTATAAATTTTCAAATCACTATAACCATCAGTTGAAGGCACAATCTTATCATACGATTTATTTTTACTAGCCTGATTTACCCAGTATTTTACAACGTCTTGGTTATATTTAACATTACCATAGTTATATTTTTCTAATAGCGTATTTAAACTTTTTGGAGTTACTATTTCGTACCTAGTATCATTATAGGCTTTAAATATAATAGTTTGATCAGCTAAAGGTAAAGGATCCATTGATGTAATTACTTCACCTTGAACAAGATCAGCATAAGCTTTAGATACATAAGTAGTAGCACCATTATTTTTTAAAATTATACAACCATTGTCTACATCACAATACGGAGCTCCACCCGAACCACTTTGAATAGTTATTTCTTTTGTTTGATAATCGTAACCACCAATATTAAAAATTAATGCCTTCGCTGAAACCATAAAAGCTTTATAGGCTTCTAATTTCTCCTCGTCACTCAAATCTTTTACATTATCATATAATTCTGCGTAGGCCATACCAGCTAAGAAATCAGCTAATAACAATCTATCAAAGTTTACTAATTCGCTAGCATTAGTATATGAATTTGTTAAATTAACCATTGTTTGAGAAAAATCATATGTTGGATCAATAAATGAACTATCTGACTCTTCAGCCGTCGCACCCGCTAAAATAAATAGTAAAATTATTATTATTAAAAATAAGAGTACAAATCCACCTACTATCCATAAGATCCAAGGGTTAGACATAATGAATCTTATAAATCTTTTTTTCTCTTTCTTCTTTTCTCTTTCTTTTTTTCTCTCAATCAACCCTTTTTGAGCTTCTTCAGCTTGTTTTTGAGCTTGTTGATTTTGAACCGCTTGCTGTGCTTGTTGTTGTAGTTCCTGTTTTGCTTTTTCACTTAAGCCTTGCTTTCCAGCCTGTTCAGCAGCACCTTCCGCCGCTTTTTTTTCTACTTGTTTAGCAGCTTCTTTTCCGGCTTGTTGCGCGGCTTGGTTTCCAGCCTGTTGCGCAGCCTGATTTCCAGCCTGTTCAGCAGCTTGTCCACCAGCAGATGAACCGCCACCTTTTGAACCCGCAATATCCAAAGCCGTTTGAATAGCATCCATTCCCCCTTTTTGATCCAATTTTCTAAAAGCGCCTTGAATTGCGCGACCTCCTGGTGCAATTTTATTTAAATCATTAACACTATCCGCAACTTCTTCATGAATAGGATCTGCTATCCCTGACTTATTAACAGCACTTACAGCTTTTCCTGCCGCAGGACCACCAAAATAAGATGCAATCGCTTGAGATGCAATTTTAGAAGCTTTTTTGTTAGCTTCTAGGTTTTGCTCTTCTTCGACCAATTTCATCAATTCTTTTTGATCGACTGGCTCAGCTTGATATGAAGAAGGTTCTGATCCTATAGTATAATCAGAACCTTCATAATCAAAATTATGTTCATTTTGGTCAATATCATTATTATGTTGTTGCTTAGGATTATTTTGGGGAGCTTCGCTCGTTACTTCAGTTACTGGCTTAGCAGTTGATCCAGCAGATAATTCTTTTGAAGCAGGTTTGGATTCTGTAACTGGTTTCGTAGTTTGAACATCAGGCTTACTTACAGGCGTACTTTTTGGTGCGCTTGATGTTGTTTTAACAGCTTTATCTGCACTCATACATAATTCTCCTTTACTTCTACCTATTTAAAACTTAATTATAATCCGCCACCTGAACCAAACGAATCAAGTTCTTCTTGCGTTAAAATAACACGCATATTCATTCTTCGGTTTCCACATACAAATAGTGCTTCACCTTGATTATAGTATTTAATACCTTCTTTTTCATTGTCATTTAAATCTATTAGTCTTGCTAAATCATCAACCGCTTGTTTACGTAATCCCATTACTAAATAATAAGATGCATTGTCAAATATTGCCTTACCATGCATTATTAAATTTGGAGCAGCAAAGTCTGTAGGTTGTTGGGTAATAACGATTGTTCCCGTGTTATATTTACGACTACGTCTTTGAATTTGTGCTAAGAATTCCGCTCCTAATTCATTATGACTCGATAAAAGAACGTGAGCTTCATCAATCATCATTGCAGTATTAACATTTTTATCTAAACATAAGCCCCATGCATATTTCAAAATATTAAAGAATAATGCATTTTTAATATTTTCATCACTATTCATTAATTCTTTAATGTTAAATACGATAAAGTCGCTATCTATTTTTAAGGTTGTATGTCCTGAGAAATAATATCTTAATTCTTTAACTAAAGGTCTAATCTTTAGTTCCAATCTTTCCATTACATCTCTTTCATGAGTTGCATCTGTCATTGATAATAAACGCCCTTTAATTGTGGCATATACATCATCAAAAGTTGGATAATCTGCACTTGTTAATTTTGTGTAATCCGTATCATAATCAATTTTATATCTTTTATAAGTGTCTTGTACAACTTCACTAAATAGCGTTAATACGTCTTCTTCGATTGAAGGATTATAATACTTCATAAAAGCTTTTAGTTGTTGTAGCGTTCTAGTTAAAACAGTATAACCTAAACCTTGTTCTATTTCTTCTTCATCGGCATCTACTACGATTTCTAGTGGATTAATCATCCCGAAATCTCCACCTTTTCCTAGGTCTAAGAAATCTCCATGAACATTATTAACCATTTCTTCAAGTTCACCTTCAGGGTCAATACAAACACACTTCAGCCCATTTCTTAAATGAGTTCTAAGCATTAATTTTGCAGCTGTACTTTTACCACTTCCTGATGTACCTAATATGATTAAATTAGCATTGTTACGATTATTTTCCTTTTGAATTTGATACAAAAATTGATTAAATAATACTACACCACCAGAAGCATCAACGCCAAGTAATGTACCATTACCTGGATCTTTAATACTATCAAATATAAAAGGATACATTCCTGCTAAAGTTACTGATGGCAGCGGAATTCCTATACGATTTTCTATGTCTTGGGCAGGGAAAATCGGAATAATACTTTTTAATGCCTTTTCTTGTTCAAACATTAAAGATACAGATCTCATTCCCATAGCATCTAAATAGTTACGTACTTGCATCTTTCTCATTTCTAGTTCTTCTTTATTATCACCTGAAACTAACAAATGCATTTGAAAGTCAAAAATTCTTGCTTGCGTTGAAGCTAACATAGAAATAAATTGTTCTAAAGATTCATAATCTTGTCGAATTCTTTCTTGGGTAGTTTGATCTTTTTCTGTTTGATATCTCATTTTTAAATCTGCTATCTCTTTATTTAGCATCTTTTTTAAGATTTCAAAAGAAATAGGAATATGTTTAATAGCTAATCTTACACCAGCCATGTTTGTAATGCCAGCTAAATAGCCTGGATAAATAGCCCGAGGATAAGAGACAATTGTCATTACAGTATAATATTTACCACCTAACATAAAATCTGTAGGTTTAAAATACATACCTTTTGGTGCCACTTCACTTTTAATTTTTGCCATATTACATCACCGCCCTAAAATTAGTCGTTTGACCATCATTTAAGTAATTATCTAATATCATTCTTAAATCTCCATTACTAGTTTGAGAAGCTTGTAATCCAGCGTTTGCAAGCCCACTAATCAAATTGTGAATTTTCTTTTGGACAAGTTCCATTTTCTTTTCTTTAAATAGTATATAATATTCAGTATCCACAACACTATATTGTTGACTCATAAATAAATTGGCTTTATTAATGTCTTGCATAATAAGCTTTCTTATTGCGCCATTTGTACTTTGATTATATTGAACTTGTAATTGAGCTAAATAAACATCTATATCAACAGGACGATCTGCAATTAATAACCAGAACTCATAATCAATCGTATTATAAAAGTTACCCATATTATATAAGATATTATTTTGACTTCCTTGATCTAAAATGAAAATGTTTTTTGGAGTAATCTTAACTCCAGTAACATAATAACCGTCATCAGTTTGAATCATCCCATTAGCAATAGCTCTAATAGGTAGCCAGTCTTCTGAATATTTTGAATCATAACTTGTATTGTTATTACTATTCGTTTGCGTCATCTTTAACACACCAACCCTTCCAATAATATTTTTTTCTGCCAAACATATAATTAAAAATGTTTGTTAATAATTGCATTACATTATGATAATGCGCTATCGGGAACACTAACATTGCTGCAGTTAAAAGTGGAATTACCGCCAGTATAAGTTCAAATGTTGATGGCTCCTTAAGTATAACTAACAAAATAATTGTTAAACCCGCGCCTATAGCACACGCAATTAAATCCGGAATAGTAAAAAAACCAAAGATCAACTGTGATTTTTTACTATTAGCAGGAACTAAATATTGATTCACTTTTTATTCCTCCTTTTATATTATTTCTTATCATCTTTACGCATTGCTGCTTGTTGTCTAATACGAGCAGATTGTGTAGCAGCATCTTTTCCTCTTTTCTTATAAGCAGATGCAATATCATCCATTGTATGACCAGCTGAATGAGCATGATCAATTCTTGAAAATTCTTTAGATGGATCGTCAGGGTCTACAACATGGCTACCATGTGCCTTAAATAACTCTTCAAACTCACTTGCAGCAGAAACGATATCTCTATAGTCACTAGCTTTAGTACCAGCTGCATAATCTCCAGACATAGCTCTATCTTGAATAATAAGTCTAGATTCCTTCCATAATTGAGTATACATTGAATCTAAATCAGCGATTCTCTTACCATGCTCAGTTGCAACTGCTTCAATAGCCGCTTGATATCCATCATTATCAAATGTTCTAAACGAAGCTTCTTGAACGGCTTCTCTAGCAGCTTTACAAGCATCATCATATTTTTTCTTATCAAATACTCCACCTACATTAAATTCAGCAGAATTTTTATCAATCGCTGCTACGGCGTCTCTCCTAGCAGCTTCTAACGCAGTATAGTCAACTGCCGAATAGAATCTGTTCTTATCAACCATACTTGCAAAATCTGTAGCGCCTCTTTGGCGGGCTATATCAGCTTCTATTGCAGCTAAACTCATACCGCTATCTCTATATTGTTGATATAGTTGCATATAACGAGCAACTTGATCATCTGATCCTTTAAATTTACTTGGATCCATATCAGCAACCAAAGCAACATTAGATTTGAATTTACCCATCATTTTTTCAGTAGCAGATTCCATTGCACTTGCTTTTGCATCAAAGTCTTTACCTAATTGAATTGCACCGTCATATTGTTCGGCTCCGCCAGTAGCCCAGTCCTTAATATCATGTCCCCAGTCAGAAAGACGACCAGTTACAAAATTTTTGCCAGAGGCTCTATATCTCAAATTCCTTGCTTCACGAACATCTCTTGCTCTTACAGTTTCATCTGCACTTCTTGACGCAGCCATGACAGTTTCTGACCAAGATCCAGCATTTTGTCCTGAGACCGCACCCCTATACGCACCAGTTGCACCACCAGCTATAGTACTTCCGATTCCTCTAAAAACTGCTCCAGTTTTGGCTTTTCCACCTTTTGCTTCTTTAACATTATCAGCTGCATGTTTTGCATTTCTAACCATTGATGTTACTCCGCTTCCAAGTGCAGCTCCGGCAGCAAATGCTCCTCCACCTTTAAGTTTTTCTTTAATACCAAGGCTTACATCGCCAAAGCCAAAAATCTTATCTAGCAATTTTGATGCTTCTTTCATAAACATGATTATACCCATTATGATAAAGGCATTTCCTAAAAGTTCTACGCCCCATGAGCAATCCGCACAGTTTGCACCAAAGAAATTTAATTCACTAACAATCCTAATTAAGTATAAACCAAGATGCATAATAAATATTCTAATAAATACAGATATAAAAGTTTGAACTGTAGCTTTGCGCCAATTACCAAATATATCATTATCTGGAATTACACGTGCAGCGATAGTAATTGGAGATATAATCTGATAAAAAGCTAACCTACACACGCGAAGTGCTAGGTCAAAACAGAAAGATAATATTACATAAACTAAAAACCCACCTGCTATAAGTGAAACAAACCAGCTAAAGTCGACTCCACCATTTCCCGCATTAAGAGCAAACGCTTTATAAGCATTAAAGCCAATTCCATTTTGAACACCAACTTTTAATTCTGCTAAACTACATCCGCCCTTTGATGAACAGTCGATTTTTACTGTTTGACCAGCTTCATTTTTATATGAATATACCTTTGTCTTACTTTCATTAGTTGTCGATTTATCTGCAGCTGAGCTATTACCACTAGTAGAAACGAAGAATGCTTCAAATACAGTAGCAGCCATTTTAACACCTTGTTGTTCAATTGATTTATTTGCATTAGAATTTGCAGAAGTAGTACTATTAAAAAATTTATTAATAACATCAGATTCGATAATTGCTTCTTGTACATTAAAAGCAAAGGAAAAAATTGATGGCATTATTACAATTAAAATAAATGACGTAACAATGTTTTTAATCATTTTTTCAACACTTGAACCGCCTTTATTTTTATCCGGGTCTACTACTAATAGCAAGAAGTTATATGCCATAATAAACAGCATTACTACGCCTAAAATAATATAAACCTTTTCCGTTAACGCTTGATAATGATGATTTTCAAAAATATTAGTATTTGCTAAAACTGAAAAAATTTGGAATAAATATCCCGCAATATTATATAAAACAGCTACTAGCATAATTAAAAATCCATAAAGTAATTCTATAAGCCAATCCCACATATTTTTTACCTCCCTTACATTATTCCACAGGTATCATAAGCACCTATTAATAATAATATAGTTTTTACAACCATAGGTAAGAAAAACAACATAACAGCATATGCTAAACGTGTAAATGCTGTTTTTGCTAATGGTTTATACATTTCTTTATCATCACCTAGTAAGGCTTTTGCAAAGTCAACAATTGTTAAAAGAATGCATAAAACAATACCAGCATACTTAATAATATCTAAAATCATTTGTAAATAATATGCTAACGTTCCATCTTCATTAGGATTACCAAACATACTTTTACATTCCGCACTTACATTTGCTAAAACCTCCATGGTTTCTTCATTTTGCATTAAAATTTCGCCTTGTTTTTCATGTGCTGACACACTAGTCAAACCTAAAAACATGGTAAATAGGGCCAAAAATAATAATGTTATTTTTTTCATAAGACAACTACCTTCCTACTATACGCTTATAGTATATATCATTTTTTTATTTTTCGAAATAATTATTTTGAATATTTTGATATTAAATTATTACAAGAACTTATTGATGTTAAACATTTACCGCAATCAGTAAATTTCGCTTTTGTTGTATCATAGCCTTGTGCTACAGACAAGATTGCATAAACAATGGTTGGAATGAAAAACACAAATACGCCAGTACAAAATCTCGCTAGAAAAAGAGGAAAAAATTTTTTAATATCTCCGTCATCCCCTTCGATAACTGCTTTTGCTAAATCCTTTATACCCATTATAATAAGTAGTACAGGTACCATTACTTTAATTACTATTATAACTATCGCTATAATTCGCATAGCTTTTAATACTCCAACATCATGACAAACAACATTTCCAGTATTTATCGCCAAATTTAAACCCATTTCATGCGCAGACACCATTGTTACTCCTAAGAAAAACATGATTAATACTAACGCTATTTTTTTGGTAATCTTCATATTATGCAAGTACCTTCTTTCTCTATCTAATTATAAACTATCCACAAATACTTTACAAGTAAAAACCCCTATTCTTTTTTAGGGGTTTCTAAAATATAAATAGCTAAAATTGTAAGAATTAATGCACTTATAACAAGATAAATTCCACAACCTGAAGATATTGAAAAATTTAACACTTCATAATGATTAACTAACACTGCAATTAAATTATTAATAAAATGAAGAATTATTGGTACAAATAATGATCCTGATTTTAAATATACATATGCTAGTGAAAGACCTAAAATAAATGCAAACAATCCTTGAAGCCAGTTCATATGATAAACGCCAAAAATTAAAGCACTAACTAAAATTGCTACCATTGCTCCATATTTTTTATTAAAAGAATTGAATATAACGCCTCTAAATAAAATTTCTTCAGCAATAGCAGGCAATAAAGCTGTAACTAATATAGCTAAAACTAAATTGTCAAAATTCAAAAATGATTCAATTAAACTGTAATCTGTAACTATACTTGGAAATAATCTGCCGATGATGTTAATCACTAAATTTGCTAGAATATAGATTCCAACATACAGCATAAAGCTATGGAAAAATTTTGAAAAATGAAATTTATTAAATTTAAAAGATTTTTTGAAGTCTAATTTAATTATTAAACCAGCTATAAATATAACCAAAACTATGGTAATAGGCATAATTGCACTTAAAAAGTACACTGATTTGTTTATAAAGACCAATGAAAAATACATTGCTAGTAAATAAATAACAATTGCAATAAACATTGATGTTAATACGCTAAAACAAATTGATTTGCTCTTACCATTTTTAAAAGTTAAATAATTCATACTTTTAGTATTAAATAATATATCTTCTTGATTATAAATTTTGGAAACAACTGTTATTAACAAAATGGAATATATAATCGTAGAACCAAATGTTAACAGAACAAATATAAGATCAATATTCGAAGACAATGCATTATTAAATAGTAAGGAAATATTTACAAAAGGGATTACTGAATATTTTATAGATGCATTTACCCCAAACATAGGAAGCATCGAAATAAATGTTACAAATAATTCAAGTGGATATAAAGAATTTTGTGCTTCTTTTAAATTTTTTGAGAAAATAGTTACACTTAACAGCAATCCACTAAATAATAACGAAATTAAAACAATTGCTACTAAATAGATGACTAAAACTTTCGGACTAACAGATATGCCTGAAACTCCTAAAAGTGATAATATGTTACCTGATAATGCTAAGGTTCCAAATAATGAAATATAGGTTAATATTCCCGACATACATGATAATACAAATACAGTTATAAATTTACTAGTAATTAATTCTGCTTTTTTAATAGGTAAACTTAACAGAGTTTCAAGAGTCCCTTTTTCTTTTTCTGAAGTAGAAACATCGATAGCTACGGAAAAGCAAACTGATGAAATAATCATGATAAGGGCCATCGAAATAATAGAGGGAATAAAGCTTCCCATCTCGGTAACACTTTCTTGAACAAAGGTGATTTCAAATGATTTTTTTATTTCATCATAATCGACACCTATATTTGTTAAAGTATTTGCAATATATTCTTCTTTATAATCATTATATATATTTTCTACTATTGCGCTACTTGCAAGAAAAGTAGTATTATTTTCATCATAATGAATTTCATATGTATTTTCTTTCTTTATTACATATACACCTAATTCATCACTGTCAAACTTTTCTTCTAACGCTTTTTGAGAATCATAAATTATTTCAATATCATAATTTTCAGAATAATTTTCAACAAATTTCTTGAAATCCTCGCTTATTTCGTAATTTACTCCAAATTTGATCACATCATCAACTTTAGTAAAACTAGTTAACATTACGCTAACCAAACCAATTAAAAGCGGAAATATTAAAAGCGGAAGTAATATCATTATAATAAACGATTTACGATCACGAATAATATTTAAAAATTCTTTTTTTAATAAAGATAAAACTACTCTAATTCTCATGATGACCTCCTACTATTTTAAAAAAGGCATCTCTTAAATTTGTAGTTTTTGTATCTTTCATTATTTTCTTCGGGGTACCTTCTAAAATTTTTTTGCCATGATCAATAAAAACAACTTTATCACATATATTTTCAGCCTCTTCCATATAATGGGTAGAATATAATATTGTTTTTCCACGTTTCTTTTCCTTTTTAATAAAATCTATAATGATTTGGCTACTCATTACATCTAAACCTGCGGTAGCTTCATCTAAAATATAATATTTTGGATCGTGAATAAAACAGCGGGCTATATTGGTTCTTTGCACCTGTCCTGTAGATAAATTACTAATCTTATTATCTTGAAATGACTTCATATCTAAAAGCTCTACTACTTCGGTTATCCTAGAGGCAAGTTTGCTTTTTTCAATTCCATATACTTTCCCAAAAATACTTAGCAACTCTCTTGGCGTAATATTTTCATACAATTTGGTATTACCTGATAAAAATGCTATATCATTTTTTATAAAATCAGCATGATCATTATATTTTAACCCATCTACAGTAATACTTCCCTTTGTTGGAGACATAATCCCTGAAACCATTCGAAGAAGAGTTGTTTTTCCAGCTCCATTTTGTCCCAAAATACCATAAATTTTGCCATCTTTGATATCTAAAGAAAAGTCATTTACAGCATAAAATTCTGTACTTTTCTTACCATGGTTTGCTATAAACCTTTTATATACTTTTTCTATTTTTATCATATTATTCCTTTCCTAGGATACTTTTTTATCAACCATATTAACATTATATACATCTCCAAGTTGCGGATATAAATTTATTAAACTGCTTTCTTGCGCAACTGCACTATTAAACAAATTATCAACAGTGTCACTATTACCACCAATTTTACGATATTCACTGTCTGCTTGAACTGATAATTCAAGAAGCTGTGGAATATATGGATTTTTACCATTTTTAAAATTTATGCCAAACCTATCAAATAATCTAATAAGTTCTATAATACTAAATACTTCTGCCTCTACTTCATAAGATAACTGTTGTGAATTTCCTTCGTAATACCCTGGGCAAAAACTAGATAACACTTCTTCTTTTATTTGTTTTATAATAAATGGACTATCTTTTTTCGCAAGCACAATATCGCTATACTGCTTAACATGAGCTAAGGAATGGAACATTGATTTTATAACTTTAAATACACCAGAGGAATATAATTCTTCTATATCTTCACGACATAAAAAAATTGTATCTTTAAAAACCTTGTCATCTTTTTTTGGAAATTCCTTTTCACATATTACCTCGCATTTAGGATTGGGCACATAAACTGCCATTCTTTTTTTTGTATAGTCAATTAATAATGCTACTAAGGTATCAAAATTTAGATCTGATTCCTTCATAAGAACTTCTTTTAAAAAATACTCAAATACTAACTCTTCATCTGGTACCAAATGATTCAAAATTAAAAATTCAATACATAATTTTTCATAATTAGATAGTCTACTTTTTAGAGTGATTTTTCTTAAAACATTTATATACTCAACTTCAATAACATCTTTATAATTGAATTGACAAAGTAAGTTATTAACTTCTTTAATTCCTAAATTACGCAATAAGTATAGTTCATTAAAAAAGCCATTGATAGGTACTCTCTTAATTTTCATCGTTGCTAATATTTGTTCTATTTCTTTTATTAAAAATTTTACTCGTTCAATGTAGTTTTGTATTTCCTTTTGTGAAACACTCGCATTAAGAATTCTAGGAACATAAAAAGACAAAGTCGAACTTTTACTATTTAAGAAATTATAGATATATCTTTCCTTATCCGCTAAATCAGTCATCCTAGTCACCTATTCTACGTCAATAATAACATAAATTATTAAAAAAGGGAATTGAATTTAATCCATAAAAAAAAGACAAATTATTTTGTCTTCTTTGTTTTCTTTTTAAGTGGAACTAATTTTACTTTAACTCCCTTAACTAGTGCAAATTGTTTTTTTACACCTTCAGGTAAATTTTTCTTTAATACTTTCATTTTTTCACTCCTTGCTCACCAAATTATAGCATAAAAACTAGAAAGTATATAGTATTTTTACGGGAATAAAAATATCTAAAGCTTTATTTTTTTCTTGAAAAAAGCACTAAAGCTACTCCACCACCGATTATTAACGCAAAAATGCCTAAGATAATTATCGTATCATATGTAGTATCTCTTTCTACCACAATAATTTCTTCTTCAACACAAGAATCATACAAACTTTGTTCTTGAGCACTTTCATGCTTTTCAGCCACTTCAGCAACTAAATCCACGTATGAATCACTTTGATATTCTTGTAATGCAGCTTCAATCATATCTTCACCTAGTGTATCTAAAAAACCGTTTTCAGAATACGTGTTTCCAATAACGATATAAGGAACGCCAGTTAATTCATCTCCCATTTTTTCAGCCACTTCAAGCATCAAATCGCTATTATATTGATTTTCCCAAACTTCATACGTTTTAACTTCTATGTAGTCAGAGTATTTATCCGCATTTTCATTAAAGTATACTAAAGCATTTCTACAAAAACCACATCCATTACCCCTAAAAATATAGATTGTAACCTTTTCATGATCAGTTACTTCGGGAAGTTCAACGGCACTAACATTTAAGAATCCAAAAGCTATCAAACAAATTATAGCAATTAAAAATTTCTTCATTTCTACCTCCTATTACAATTTTAGCAAAACAATTTCTTTTTAACAAGTTTTATTATAAAATGCAACGCGCTACCACAAATACGCAAAAAATAAAATATTTTCTTACCCTTACATACATAGTGCCCTTCCACTTTTCCACATAATTTATCTAATTTTTTATCCAACATATTAAAAAGCAACTCTTACTTATTTAAATGTTATTTCTTTTTTATCATGTTCAATTATAATTTTTTTTGGAGCTTCTCCTTTTTGAATAGATTCATAAAATTCAATAAATTCCATTTGGTATTTCTGTAATATATCAAGTATTTGTTTTCTCTCCTTATTATTAAATATTTCTTCAAATTTTCTTTTGTCGCCTTTCATTTGTGTTAATGTATTTAATTCGATTCTTATGCAATCATTGTTACCCTTTTTATATAGATGAACATGCGGTGTATCTTTATGTTTTCCTTCATTTGCATTTATTCTTATATTAGCTAATTCACTAATTAATGCACCATTTCCACCGCCAAGCCCTATAATATAGTGAACAAAAATTTTTTTATCAATACCATTTAAGGTTAAAAATTTTTGTAAGTTAAAATTTATATTAGGGTTTATATATTTGTTTGCTACTTTGATTCTAAACCTTTCTTGTAACTCAATATTATCAGGAATATATCCAATATCCAAACACTTATATATATACAATAAAAAGTTTTTTATTGTTGTTTTCGAACGAAAGGTATATTCATACGAGTTACTTATTCTTTTAAAAAAACTTTCTTCGCAACAATCATTATCAATATCTTCATCTACAAACTCAATCGTTATTTTTCCCATTTCTATCTCCTCATATTTAATATCTCATTTATTTTATTTCTTTTTGATGGAATTATAGATTTTATGCAAAATTAAAAACAGCATATTTGCTGTTTAAATTCAAATGGCAGGGGCGGAGAGAATCGAACTCCCATCAAAAGTTTTGGAGACTCCTATGCTACCATTATACCACGCCCCTAAGCGCATAAAAATTATATCATAGCCTTCTTCTTTGTGCAACATAAAGTATCATATAAGTCAAGATAAATCATATATTAAATATGTCAACACTAGACATTTCAACAAAAATGTGGTATTATTATCGGCGTGGTGCATTATGCTAGTCACAAACACCATTTGAAGACGGGGCTAAAAATCCGTCAATTGATTTCGACACTTTATATATTTGCTTCTTCGGCCCAAGTTGGGGTGAGTATATAATTTTAAATATTAGGGAAGGCGTAATGGCATACGACTGAACCCCTACTATTAGATAACAGAAACTTAAAATCATGTTGTGCGTGGTTATGAGGGATTAAACTAATTAGATCTGTTTATGAAATTGTAACTGCAAAAGCAAATAAGAATGATTTGTTTGTGTCAGAGAAAATCTCTAGCGTGTAGCTTACCATAAGGATTGAAGTGCGGACTATGTGGCAATCGAGTAATTATTTAGGTGACTAATAATTATATTCCATAAAGGAGAAATCGCCTACGGGTAACCAAGGGAAGGTTTATAGAGAAATTCAACTCGACCAAAGCCGTAAAATTAATTTATGGTAAACCATAGCTTTACTGCGTTATAACTATGTTATAACGTTTTTTTTGTGCAATTAGACATTTTATATAAAATATGGTATTATTACATGCGCAATTGATTTTAATTGCAAGGAGGAAAAAAGAATGAAAAAAAATAACTGGATATATCAAGTGTTCTTATGGACATTTATATTATCTATAGTATTCAGTTATGGAACCAATATAATATCTTCTAATTCATCTACTATAATTAATATAATAATTATTTTATGCGTAATTGCAATTGGAATATTATTTGATATGCTTGGCACAAGTTCCCTTACAAGCAAAGAATCTTCTTTTCACGCTATGAACGCAAAAAAAATTAAAGGAGCTAAGCAAGCTATTAGTTTAATTCGTAATAGCGTAAAAGTTTCAAGTGTATGTAACGACATTGTAGGCGATATTTGCGGTATTATTTCTGGTGGTTTGGGGGCTGTGTTAGCAATTGATCTTGCTAGTAAGTTTGATATTAACATTACTTTAATCACAATAATTGTATCCGCAATTGTTTCAGCGTTTACCGTAGGTGGAAAAGCAATATTTAAACGAGTTGCTGTGAGAAATTCTGATAAAATATTATTTGCATTAAGTAAATTTATCTACTTTTTCAAAAGAAAATAACACAAATCATCTTTAATCATACTATAAATTAGGTGATTAAATGATTGTCTCATACACTACCAAAGATGTAGAGTTACTAGCCCGTATTATAAGAGCCGAAGCTTTAGCCGAGGGAGATCTTGGTATGTTGATGGTTGGAAACGTAGTTGTTAACCGCGTTTTAGCAGATTGCTTAACTTTTAAAAATATTAATACTGTTTATGATGCTATTTATCAAAAAAATCAATTTGTTGGCACCGAAAGCTCTTTATTTCAAGCTAGTCCTACTGCCAAAGAAAAAGAACTTGCTCGACGCGTACTTAACGGTGAATATTATTACCCTGCTACTAACTCGTTATGGTTCTACGCTCCTGGAAACGTTTCTTGTAGAAAAACTTGGTATGATCAAGCTTTAGCAGGATCATATAAAAACCATTGTTTTTATAAACCAGATCCAGGCATTTGCAATGAAATACATTAAAAAACATTTCTTAAAATAGAAATGTTTTTTTATATTGTAATCGAATCTATTATTTCACCAGAAACGGAATAAATTGTAAATGTATGATTCTCATAGATGCAAAAACTAGCTTCACTGCCAAATCTAGGCCTTGAAATCGACCCCACACAAATGTAGATAATGTCATTAACTTTTTCTATATACGGAACATGCTCGTGCCCATATATAATTACACCTTCAGTTCCTAAATAACTAAGATTATGGAAATTATACCGATGTCCATGAGTACAATAAATATTTAGATTATTGTCTTCTAGTTTTAAATAGTCACTAACAACTGGAATATTCAATTTTTTATAATCATACTCACTATCGCAATTACCTTTAACACAAACGATCTTATCACGATTAGACAAAATAAATTGTTTTACCGCTTCATCATCTACTTCAGGATTATTAAAATAACCATTATCATATAAATCGCCTAAAAAGATAATCTTATCGCACTGATAATTATTAAGTATATTTAAATTTGTCTTAATCCCGTGAATATCTGATATAAACATTAACTTCATATGCAATCCTCTTTAAAAATATTATATCAAAGAAAAAAAGATTTTATAAAAATCTTTTTAATTTGGAATAGTCAACTTTTGACCAATACTTAAATTATTTGTTGTAAGGTTGTTTATCCTCTTAATTGCATCTACAGTTGTATTATATCTTCTTGCAATATCATAAAGCGTATCTCCTGAAACAACTGTATATATTAAGTTTTTACTAATTGTAGGAACATTTAATTTTTGACCTATCGTTAAATTTGTCGTCATTAAGTTATTTAAATTAATTAAATCATTAACAGTAGTATTAAATTTACTAGCAATAGCATAAAGCGTATCACCTTTTTGGACAGTATAATTTCCACTACTAGATGCCTTAGGAAGTTTTAGTTTCTGTCCAATTGATAAATTCGTTGTTGACAAGTTGTTTAAATTCATTAGAGTAGCAACTGTTATTCCATATTTATTAGCTATCGCATATAAACTATCACCTTTTTGAACTATATAATAATCGCCTGAATCTTCCATTGGAATGCTAGTTAATAGTTTTTGGCCAATACTCAAAAAATTTGTTGATAAGTTGTTCAAATCTTTTAATTTGTCAACAGTAGTATCAAATTTTTTAGCAATACTCCATAACGAATCACCTTTTTTAACAATATAATAATTTTCACCTTGTACCGAATATGGAACGCCAATATAATTTGCTAGCCCTTTAACAACAGCTTCTGCCAAACTTTCCCAATTGTTTTTTATCTGTGAAACATCATCGCCGGTACTATCCGTAAAACCATACTCAACAATTATAGTTTCATTATTAGGAGTGTCTCTTAATAAATAATAGTAGTCTTTGGCAGGGTTACTTGGGAGTCTTCTTTGATAATATTTTCGAACATTTTGTCCTGCATTTTCAAATTCAGCGGCAATTTTTCTTGAAAGGGCATCACTATTTCTAAGTGCGTAGATAATCTCCGCTCCATCGCCACCGCCTGCATTTAAATGATTTGAAACAACAATTACATCACTACCACTTCCATAAAAACTTTGTGCTCTTTGTGGCCTAGTAGTCTGATTTAAAAGTTCATCACTAGTTCTAGTCATACTGTTTTCAATTCCTAAGTCATCTAACCTATTTTTAATATAATTACTTATTTTTAAAGCGTACTCTTTCTCGACAATTCCGTTATTAACGGTACCACTATCAGCGCCACCATGACCTGCATCAATAACCACTTTTTTTGCCATTTATATCACCTATGATAGTTTATGTGAAGGCAAGAAATAAGTGAATGCTATCCCAAATAAAAAAACACATGTTTCCACGTGTTATTTATCAGTAGAACCAAATCCTCCGGTTCTCGTCCCTTCAGCAGCATCATTATCTGCTAACAGGTATTTTTGAAATATTACTTGGCCAATAACATCACCTTTTTTAACAATTAAATCATTTAAACCAAAGTTATAATATTGAAAATAGAAATGGCCATCATTCGTTTCGTTTTCATAATAATCCGAATCTATAATGCCAATACTATTAGCCATAACAAATCCCTTTTTAGGTCCAGAACTCCGATTGGCTAGCATGTACCATTCATCTTCCTTACAATATGCTTTTAAGCCTGTAGGGATTAAAGTTGGCTTTTGTCCAGGTTTATAAGGTGGAATAACAGTGTCTTCAGCAGCTTCTACATCATATCCTGCAGAATTCCTTGTTTTCCTTATAGGAAGATGAATATTCTTTTCTTCCCATCCTTTTGCAATTTCAAATCCTCTTTGTTTCATGTTAAATCTCCCCATTTAACTAATTTTCATTAATATAATCAATCGCTAATAAAGCGGCAATTGTACCATCATTTACTGCAGTTGTTAATTGTCTTATTTCTTTTTCCCGACAATCTCCTGCAACAAAAACTCCTTTAATATTCGTTTTACAATCGGTACTTTGAATGTATCCATTTGTTCCTAAATCCAAAAATTCTTTTGCTAAATCATTATTTGGATCAAGGCCAATTGAAATAAACATTCCGTCTACATTTATTTTTCTATTTGAACCATTTTCATCTACTACTATAGATTCCAATTCTTCTCCATTTATTTTTTTCACATTAGAATTATACAAAATTTCAACATTAGGTAAGCTTTCTAATTTTTGAATTAATTTCTTTTCACACCTCAATTTATCTTTGCGGCATATCAAATAAACTTTTTTACATAAAGAAGACAGATAAATAGTATTTTCAACTGCGGTATTTGCACCACCTATTACTGCTACGTTTTTATCTTTATAAAAAGCTCCATCACATGTTGTGCAAAAATGAACTCCCCTACCAATAAAATCAATTTCTCTTTCTAATCCCAATAATCTATGTCTTGCTCCCGTAGCTAATATTACAGTTTTAGCCTCATACTCTGATTCATCGGTAATCACCTTTTTTACTATACCATCTTCTATTTTTTTTACTTCTTCTATTTCAAAATCTGCACCTAATGCAATTACTTGGTTAAAAAAATTATTCGACAGTTCTGATCCGCTAATTTCCTCAAATCCCGGATAATTTTCTACTAATGGTGAAGAAGATATTTGGCCACCAATAGATTCTTTTTCTAAAATTAAAGTTTTCAAGTTAGCTCTACGGGCATAAATGCCTGCAGTTAATCCTGCAGGCCCTGCCCCAATTATAATTACATCATACATAATTAAATTTTGAATTCTCCAATAGCTTTTTTGATATTTGATAAATTACAAATTGTCTCGGCTTCACCATTTTTCAAAATTACTAATGTTGGAGCTTGTTTAATTTTATATTTTTTTGAAAGATCAGGATTTTCTTCAGCATCTATCCATTTATAATCAATTTTTGCTTTTTCTAATAAACTTTTAGCAACAGTGCAATTTGGACATGTCTTAGTTCCAAATAACATTATTGTATCCTCACATTTGCAGTCATTATCTTTTTTCTTCATTTTTGATTTTTTCATGTCATACACTTCACGCATTTGATATTCTTTAGCTTTACCATCATTCCAATTTTTAACAGGGCGATAATAACCAGTTATACGACTATATACTTCAGTTTCTTCACCACAATCAGGACAGGTCCATACTTCGCCTCTAATGTAACCATGTTTTTTACATACAGAATATGTTGGAGACATTGTGTAATATGGAAGTTTATAATTTTCTGCTATCTTGCGAACTAAATTTGCAGCAGCTTCCCAATCATTCAATCTTTCTCCTAAGAACGCATGGAATACAGTTCCTGATGTATATAATGTTTGCAATTCATCTTGAATATCTAGCGCTTCAAAAATATCATTAGTATAACCAACTGGTAAATGACTTGAGTTTGTATAATATGGAGTTTCATCATCAGAGGCAGTTATAATGTCCGGATATAATGATTTATCCTTTTTAGCTAATCTATATGAAGTAGATTCTGCTGGAGTTGCCTCTAGATTATATAAATCACCATATTCTTCTTGATAATCAGATAACTTTTCTCTCATGAAATTCAATACATCTTTAGTAAATTTTTGAGCCTTTTCTTGAGTTAAGTCTTCTTTAATCCATTTGGCATTTAAACAAGCTTCATTCATTCCAAGCAAACCAATTGTTGAAAAGTGGTTTGCAAAAGTTCCTAAATATCGTTTTGTATAAGGATATAATCCTTCATCTAATAATTTGGTAATAACATTTCTTTTAATTTTTAAAGAACGAGCAGCTACATTCATTAATTTTTCTAAACGATCATAGAAATCTTTTTCATCTTCAGCAAGATAAGCAATTCGTGGCATATTAATTGTTACTACACCGACAGAACCAGTAGATTCTCCACTACCAAAGAAACCTCCACTTTTTTTTCTAAGTTCTCTTAAATCTAGTCTCAAACGGCAGCACATACTTCTTACATCAGATGGTTCCATATCACTGTTAATATAATTTGAGAAGTATGGAGTTCCATATTTAGCAGTCATTTCAAATAACAATTTATTATTTTCTGTCTCTTTCCAATTAAAATCTTTTGTAATGGAATAAGTTGGAATCGGATATTGAAATCCACGTCCATTAGCATCGCCCTCAATCATAATTTCTATGAAAGCTTTGTTAATCATGTCCATTTCTTTTTGACAATCTTTATATTTAAAATCTTGTTCTTCACCACCAATAATTGCATTTAGTTCTGCTAAATCATTGGGAACAGTCCAATCTAATGTAACATTTGTAAAAGGTGCTTGCGTACCCCATCTTGAAGGTGTATTAACTCCATATACAAAAGATTGAATACATTGTTTAACTTCTTTTTGAGTTAGTTTGTCTTTTTTTACAAATGGTGCTAAATATGTATCAAATGAAGAGAATGCTTGCGCTCCTGCCCATTCATTTTGCATAATACCTAAAAAGTTTACCATTTGATTACATAAAGTACTCAAATGTTTTGCTGGACTACTTGTAATTTTACCTGGTACTCCGCCTAGCCCCTCTTGAATAAGCTGTTTTAAGCTCCATCCGGCACAATATCCTGTAAGCATAGATAAGTCATGTAAATGAATATCGCAATTACGATGAGCATTAGCAATTTCTTCGTCATATACTTCTGATAACCAGTAATTAGCAGTAATTGCACCAGAGTTACTTAATATTAATCCACCTACTGAATATGTAACGGTTGAATTTTCTTTAACTCTCCAGTCAGTTACATTAATATAACTGTTAACAACTTGTTTATAATCTAAAATTGTCGATTGCATTGCTCTTTGTTTTTCATGAAGTTTACGATATAAAATATATGCTTTTGCAACATCTGTATATCCCGCCTTTGATAAAACTCTTTCAACACTATCTTGAATATCTTCAACGCCAATAATATTATCTTTTACCTTAGAAGCAAAATCTGCGGTAACTTTTAATGCTAGAAAATCCACTACTCCTTCATCATAGTTTACCTCTTCCGCTTCAAAAGCCTTAATTATAGCATCAGTAATTTTTGCTATATCAAATGGAACTATTTTCCCATCTCTTTTTCTTACTTTATACATATATACTCCTCCTCATTTTGTATAAATTTATATTCCTCTAACGCTTACGTTAGGAAAATTTTTTCTTAATATACCTTGAATGTTTATTAACATATCTGCAGTAAACGATACTAATGATTTGTCTAACACCGCTTCGCTGTCTTCGAAATTTTGCAAATAATATTTTTCTTCCTCTCCTAAATACTCACAGATCCTGGTTAATTTATCAATATCATGATAATTTTTCATTATCGTCGTTCTAAACTCATGATCTATCGATGAATTTTTAATAATCTCAATACTTTGCTTAATATTTTCAACATTCACTTTTTTTAAATTAACAATTGGATCATATTCATCAAAAATATTTTTTACATCCATCGCTATATAATCGATTAGTTTCTCATCAACCAACCTTTTTAGAATTTCAGGATTACTCCCATTAGTATCTAATTTAACTAAAAAACCCATCTCTTTAATATCTTTTACAAAGCCATATAAATCAGGTTGAATAGTAGGCTCACCGCCACTTATAACCACGCCTTCAATAATATTTTTCCTTTTTTTTAAATAGTTAAATATTTCTTGACGAGCAATTAGATTGTTCTTATTACATTTAATCAAACCCGAATTTTGACAAAAAGCACAATTATAATTACATCCTTGAGTAAAAATAATACACGCTATTTTTTTAGGATAATCTATAAGAGTTAATTTTGTAAAACCACTAATATTCATTTTTACCTACCACCATTTTTGCAAATTCAACATTGTTAGCTTTAAGATTTTCTAAAGTATCTGCAATTTTCTTTATATTAATTTTTCCAGGCAAATTTATTATAATCAACTTCCCAGAAGAGAAACTTTTTTGTATTTTTGCTAATTCAGCATAATCCCCCATAATATCAACATCTAGTAAATCATACCTTTTTTTATCTGTTACATCTGGTACCAAACCATAGATTGCTTTATCAATCGCCAATAATTTTGTTCTTGCATGACAACTAATTGGTTCATATAATCCAAAGTTTAGTTTTGTATCCGTTGTATAAACCTGGCATTTTTCTCTTAGAAATTCAATTATTTCATTAAGCAACTTTTTCCTTTTATTTTCATTTTTTTCTAAACAGGTGACGCATTCTTTAAGACCAATAACACCAATATTTAAGCATCCATTTTTAATAACCTTACGGATTTTTTGACCATTTTCAAGCTTTTCATCTTCATAAACATTTCCATGAAATAGTGCGCGATAATATTCTTTATATTTGCTACCAATAGTTTCAAAAGATAATAGCAACTCATTTTTAACTAATTCCACTATATTTGATAATTCCTCATAAAATTCTTCTTTACTTTTATTCTGAAACTTTAGTCCCAATCTCGCTAAGTTTATTGAAGAAGAACTTACTACCATTCTTCCATTAGATAATGGTGAAACATCATTAGTATTATCATATATTTTGACCCCGTCAACAAAATAATCTATAGCCTTTTCGTTTCCTACAAAATGAATGCATACCGAATTATTACTATCAAATAATTTTGCAATTTTATTGATTATATCCATATTCAAGATATTTATTTTTACAATTAAATTAATTTTTTTATAAGTATTTTTACTTAAAATAGTGAATATTCTTGTATTAACCATTTTTCCAATTTCACTGCTATTTAACCCGAAACTCAATGTATAAGTAGTATTTCTCTCTGCCCGATTTTCTAAGCTAAGAAGAATCTTTAAAATAACGTTATCACATACTTTATTTATATAATCCCAAGCATCTGTTTTTGCAGTTTCAAAAACATTTTTAAGTTGAGCATTTACCAGAATTTGTTGATAATTTTCGATATTAATAGCAACTGTTTTTTCTAAACTTATTTGTTCTTCTAACTTTTTAAAATTTATTAATTCAAGAAAACCTAACAATTTCAAATATTTATATAAATTTTGAACAAAACTTTTCTTAAATCGCCTTAAAATAAACGGTTCAATTAAATCATCAAAATTATTAAGTCCAATTTCACCATAAACTTCTCTTTCTGCATTTACAATGTCATTAATTAAAATATCAACATCATAATCATCAGTAAGTTTTCTTTTTAATTTCAAATGTAAATTTGGAAACATTCCTAATGTAAAATAATCTAAATCATGAATATAAATATTTCCTTCTTCTGCTGCTCTGACTGATTTAGTATCCAAAATATACGATTTGGTATATTCGCTAGAAATTATTTTTCCAAAATCAAATATTAAATCATCAGCACATTTAGAATTATCTTTGTTAAGAGTACTCTCTTCTATTTTTTCAATTGCCTTAACAAATTTATGTTGTTGTTTTTCTGCAAAAACCTTTCTAGACAAAGCACGTTTTTGACGATATTCTTTAAATGCATTATAAACATTATATACTTTTTCATTATATAAAGTATTTTCTATTATATCTTGAATATCTTCGACATTAATAGTTTTTCTATCCTTATAATTTTCATTAATAAAATTTAGAACCTTTTCAAAAATTTTAAAGACTTTTTTGTCATCAGCAAAGCCGACACCATCAAAAGCTTTTTTTATAGCTATGGCCACTTTTGATGCATTGAAGTTAACCCTTTGACCACTTCTTTTTACGACTACAAGATCCTCTAATACTTCATTATGCATCTCATCACCTCTTCCTATGTTAAGCTTAAATCTATCATAGCATTTTGCAACTAACACTTCAATGTTTTTTTGCTCCATTTTTCTTTTTTTAGAGTTTTGTGTAAAATTTCCTTTTTGAATTTTTGGCCTAAAAAAACATACGCCTTGTACTTTAGGGATTTTTCTAGCATCATAAAAAAACAATCTGCAAATTATACTTTACAGACTGTTTTGACATCCAACTTTACTATTTATATTTAATTATCAAAATTATCAATTTTTTCATTGAAATTACTTACTATTTTTTCAAACTGTTCATAATTTTTAGTAAGTATTTTCTTGTTTCTTTCTATAAGAGACAATTGCTCTTGGCGATATTTCTCAAATGCTATTTTATCCTTCTCTAAAAGTTCTCTGGCACTTTGTATTTCATTAAAGGTTTTTGTTTTTTCTTGCTCAAAATCAATTTTTAAATCATTTAAACGTTGATGTTCTTCTCTCATTTTCCTTTCAAAAGCAAAGTTCATTTCGTCAATTTCTTTTTGCATCAGAGACAAACTTTTTCTTTCAAGCTCAAGAGTTTCCTTAAGAGATAATATGCTTGATACATTATCATCTACATTACTCACTTGTTTGTTAAGTTCCTCTAATCTTTCTGAAAGATTATCAAAATGATCAATTTGCGTTTCTTTATCATTTACACTTCCAATTAAACATTTTGGAAAACTTACTTCTGCCACTTTAGAAAAATCAATATCATTACTAAATCTATCGTCTATCATAGCACACCCTCTTATTCTTATATAATTTTACTACATTAACTATTTTTTATCAATGAAAAAGCACCTATTCTCTAGGTGCTACATTTTCTAAACTTCTAACCAAAGCTCTTTCGCGCAAGTTTTTGTCATAAAGACTCGTTACTTGCCATCTAGTGTCCTCTTCATCTAAATCATAACCTAATTCATTTACGGAAGTTTCAAAAGCATCATCATACTTAGGTACTTCAAAAGTAAGTAGTTCTATATCTTTTAAACCGCTAACTGCTTCTTCAACCCCTTTAATGAAACTAGCATATAATTCTGTTTTTTGTGCATCAGTCATATTTTCATCAATAATAATTGTTTCGCCGACTATAGCATTTGATTTATTGCTTGGTAAGCCAAGTTTAATACGCCCTACTGCAAGAAGATGACCTTCTAAATCATAAATACCTAACATTACATTATCAAAACTATGATGTACAGAATTTACCGCATTGACAGCCTTATCATAACAATCATCAAGTTTGCCAATAATAACTGGCACCTTTTCACCTTTTTCTAATAATGTTTCTATATATCTAGCAAAAACAGTTTTTCCATACATTTTTTGAAAAAATCTATAATAAGGTAGATATAATGTTCCAAGTTCAGCATATTGAACTATTCTTAATTCAGTTTCCATTTGCCCCTCCATAAAAGCAAGGAATATTCTAACACAAATTTTCTTTTTGGTCTACTATAAAAAAACTTAGACCCAAATCTAAGTTTTTTATTCCTCTTCTTGTAATTTTTTAAAATCTATTTTCCCCATTTTTGTTTTAGGCAATGATTTTCTAAAATCATATTTAAAGGGTTGTTCAAATTTAGCTAAATGCTTTTCGCAATATTGCTTAATACTTGCTCTCACAATAGGCGTATCAATATAATCATTTTTTAGAACTATACAAGCTTTTGCAACTTCCACTTTATATGGATGCGGAATTCCAACAACAGTACAACTTAAAACCGCTTCATGGCTTTCGATTACATCCTCAATATGTTTAGGATAAACATTATATCCACTAGTAATTATCATTCGTTTTAAACGTTGTTTATAAAAAATCATACCATTCTTATCTATTGAACCTATATCACCAGTATGTAGCCATAAATAACCATCATCGTGGATTTGTAGAACATTGTTAGTTTCTTCCTCATTATTTAAATATCCTAACATCATAGTAGGACCACTGATACAAATTTCACCATCTTCGCCATCTTTAACTTCTTTTTGGCTAAAAGGTTCTACAATTTTAATATCTGTTCCAGGAGTAGGAATGCCAATACACCCAGGTTCTGATGATTTATCAATATTAATTACTACCCCTGCAGCACTTTCAGTCATACCATATCCTTGAGAAATCGTTATTTTTGCACCGTGTTTTTTAAAATAGTCGTTAATTCTTTCTTGAAGGCTACCAGAAAGGCTATCCCCGCCACAAATGGCATATTTCAAGAACGATAAATCTAGATTATCATCTTCATTTTTTAACAAACCTTCATAAAGAGTTGGAACTCCAAAAACAACATTTGGTTTGTTTTTATTAATAATTTTCGCAAATTCATCTACTTTAAATCTAGGTATTAATATTTCTTCACAACCAAGACACAAAGGTGTATGAATACCTAAAACCAAACCAAATCCATGAAATACTGGTAATATTCCAAGAACTCTATCTTGAACTTTTAAGTTCTTAACAATTACTTTAGCTTGCAACACCATGGCATTAACACTACTATTAGATAATACAATTCCTTTGGCAACACCAGTTGTTCCACCACTTTGTAAAATTAAAGCAGGTTCTTCTCTTACATCCGAAACTCTTCTTAAATTTACTTTTTCACTTTTTAAACGTAAAAACTTTTTCCAAGACATAAACATTTGTTTATTAGGTTTTTTAAACTTTCCAATTGTAGATAATTTATAACCCAGTTTTAAATAAAAAGGCATACTATTACCAGCACTAACGCCAATAATTTTTTCCACTTTTGTTTCTTTTAGTGAATGATTAATTTTAGCATACGATGCATCTATAACTATCACAATCTTACTTTCAGTATTTTTTAAACAAGTGTCTATTTCTACTTCACTTGATAAAGGGTGAATAATATTACTTACAGCTCCCACTTTATTAATTGCGTAAAAAGCAATTAGCGCTTCCGGGGTATTTGGCATAATAACAGTAACTATGTCATATTTTTCAACGCCTAAGCTCATTAGTGAATCTGCAACATCATCAATTTGTTTTAACATTTTTCCAAAAGTTACTCTTTTGCCAAAATAATTTAGGGCTTTATGTTCCGGATGTTTCCTAGCATGTTCACATAACATTTCATATATTGTTAAATTAGGTACATTAATTTTTCTTTCATCTTTAGAATAATACTTATTCCATCTTGAATAAGCTTTAATTTTTCTTTTAATCTTACTTAAAATAATCATATATACTCCTTTTTAAAATTATTATAACACTAATTTTATTAATTAAAAAAACATATTTACAATATTTTAAGAAAAATGACCCCAATTTAAGAAAAGTGTGATATTATTATAATAGAAGGTGAATAATCATGAAAATGGATATTAATATAGCATATTCAAATTTTTTAAAAGCAATTGAAAACTTAAATAGCGTAGGTAACATAGTAGCTTACAAAGATTCACATCCAAGTGAATTCTCATCTTTAATGTTATCTGTTGCTAGTTTTTTCATGTACATTAAAAGACATGCTAGCGAAAGTCAAGAAATAACTAGTAATTCATATCAAATTATAATAAACACATTATCTAAGTATCCAGAACTAGAGGGACTTAAAAATACACTACTAATTGATACTTTATAATCATTAGCCAAGCTAATGATTTTTTCAACAAAAAACCATTGTATTTTTACACAATGGTTATTTTTATTTGGAGGAACCGGCCGGATTCGAACCGGCGCTCAGGGTGTTGCAGACCCACGCCTTACCACTTGGCTACGGTTCCGTAATACAATATATGACTTTTTTCAAAGTAATATTATTGTATTATATTTTTTTTATACTGTCAACTTTCAAGCGCTTTAATTTATAACTTTTAAATTAATAATGTATTCTTTATTTCTTATAGTAATAATTATTTGGATTATATTTGCATTTTCAATTTCATTAGGCACTTCGAAAGCTATTAAGTTTGACACTTTTAATGGAGTAACATTTTTACCAGCATCAGAATAGACTTTATCACCTACTTTATATTGTACTTTTACAAAATTCTCAGCAAAGGACGCCAAAGAATTATAACTAGAATTATACGCTGTACTTACATCTTGTAAATAATCTACCGATAATATAATTAACTTATTATCATAGCGATTATCTTTGATTGGTATTGTTATAGCATCATAATATTCCTTACATTCTTCTTTTGCACATACTTCATATTTATAAATATACTTTTTATCAATAAAGTAAGAATTAAAAGTTATTTCTGAATTACCTAAATAAGTATCTTCAAATGAGATCTTATCATATAATTTATAATTCCCTACAATATTCAAATCCGCTATTCTTTTGGGATTAATATTGATAAAAATACGCTTATCGATGTATTCACCTTTATCATAGACGTTTCCATTATGAATCTTTATATGCATGCCTTTTCTCGTTTGAGAAACATTCAACTTGTATGCTAAAGCAAAAGTTTTATCTGAATTATGAGATATCGATAACGGGACATTACTCGGTGCATAATCTATAAAATTCACTGAATCATTTATAGTAGGATTAATTGTATCTCTACCAACTTCCAATTTAAAATTATTATAGTCTACATTTATAGCATATCCTGAAGTATTTTTAATTTTTACTTTCAATACTAAATAATAATTATCAAGTGTGTTACCCTGATAATCTAAATTTGTAATAACTGCATCTTCTACAGTAATATTTAATTTATTATAAGTAAATGATTTTCCCGTTCGGTATGTCAAATCATAATTGCTATGAATATTATTATAAATATATATAGCAAGTGCAGCACTTAAAGCTAAAAGTACACAAATAACAATAAATTTATTTTCCTTAATATAATATATAATCTCTCGAAAAGTTCTATTAATCTTTTGTTTAAATCGATACCCCTGGAAATTAACATTAATTTCAAATTCTTCGTTATCGAGACTATCACTATCCATTGATTGTCGTTCATCTGCAAACTCGAATTTTTTTACGTTAAACCCAATCGTTCTCAGCAAAATAAAAACTATAAATATAAACTGAGGAATATAAACAATTACTAAAACATCACGCAAACTACGAGATAAAGTGGAAGATAACAATTCCTTTTCAAAACTTTGAAGAATTCCACTAATATAAAATAAACCAATAAAAATCAGTAAGTAATAAATAACCATCATAATATATAATTTCGCTGGTTTCTTTTTATGAACTAATAATATTAATATTGCCATTATTAACAATATAATTAATAAAATTATAATAAACAGCGAAGCTGGAGTATATAATTTTTCAAGGTCGGTAACAACCGTTGTCATATATCCGTTTTTTACATAATTGTTAAAGAATCTAACTGTATCAAGCAAACGATAAGCACCAACACCTAAAAGAAAGGCTAATGCCAAATGGATTATCCGATAATATTTAATTAGAAATGCAAACGGTTTCTTTAGTATCACTCTAGTTCACCTATCATAATTGTAGCACAAAAAAAATATGGTGCAAAGACCATAATTATTTTCGTTCACTAACTAGTATTTGACCAGGCATTAAATAAATCGTTTCATTTTCTCTTACAATTGCATCTTTATTTTTCTTAAACATATCTGCTACTAAATCTAATGTATCGCCTTCTTTTGTTATATAATAGCTATAATTTGCTACAGGCAATAATATAACTTGATTTGGATATATATAATCATTTAAATTTAGACCATTTAAAGCCGCTAATAATTCAGGATTAATATTATACTTTTTACTTATAGCATATAAACTATCTCCAGCATTAATTGTGTATGTATCAAAGTATTTCTCCTTATTTTTAGGAACTATAATATCCATTCCTTGTCTTAACGACTCATTAAAGTATAAATTATTTAAATCCTCAAGATACGATCTATTAGTATGAAACTTTCTTGCGATATCATCAAGTGTTTCATTTCCTTTAACACGATATTTATCAAACATTTTTCTCACTCCTACTATAGGATATGTTTTTCAAAATTATATGTTATTAAAAAATATAAATATTATTATTGGTAAAATTCCATTCGCTATAACGCATAACTTTGCTAATTCCTTTGTCTAAATGTACATAGTAAAGAGTATCTCCTGCAACGTAGAAAGCTTCTTTTTCATTGGATTCCACAATATTAGCAACATTATCATTTGTTATAAGAATTTTAGAATTTATCGTTTTATAATACAACTTATCATTTTCAAGAAAATATTCAAATAATTTATCATCTTTAAATTCTACATTTTTTTTATTTAATTTATTAACACTTACTGCTTCCCACTTTTGATTCACGCGGATCTGATAAGCATTTTTAGCAATCTCTTCTTTAAAAGGATTTATTTTATATTCTTTTTCAGTCTGTAAATCGTATAAATAAATATTTTTCTTATGCGTACCAAGAATATAACTATTAAAATAGATATCTTTATTTAGATTTGATTCTTTAACCTCGTTATTTTTAGAATTTATTAAATATAACTTATTAAATTTATATTTTTGATTGTAATCAGCAATTACTAAATGATTGTTTAGTTTAGTTATTATTTCTAATTCATATACATCTTTATCAAACAATTCAATTTGCTTTTTTTCTTTTTCATTTATTGCTAGCATTTCCGTATAATTCCATATATAAAACTTTTTTTCTTTCAAATCATAAATATCCACTAATTGAAAGGTATCTTTTATATTGCCACCAACATCTTCATATGCATACGTTGTGTAATAGTTATCATTTTCCTTGCAAACTGAAAAATCGTTTAAAATTTTAGATTTAACATTTAAACAATTATCTTTAATAATTGCCTTATCAAGCAAGCCTCTTTTTTTGATATATTTATGCGCTAAAGAATAAACAAATTTTTTGTTTCCCTTTTCTATCTTAAACAAATAAATTTTTTCTTTCTTCTTATAAGATTCAGTTATTTTTATTTTATTTATATCATATTTAAACACATAGTTCTTTGGAGTTAAAGAAACTACTATAAATAATACAAAAATACAAAGAAAAAATAGAATTAAATTACGAAGTTTATTCATTATCACGATAATTTTTCTTTTCGCGCATCATAAAATCAGAAATTGCCGTTTCAATTTCATCTAAAGCATGTTTAGATAGATTTGTTAGAACGATTTCCTCTTTAACAGTATCTATGGTAATACGACCAAACAATAGTCCACGATAAATTTGCATATCGTTATACATATCTGGAGTAATTTGATTATAAAAACTACCCCATACGACTCTTTTTTGTCCTATTAATAGCCTTTTATCTGTTAGCACTAATACCGCACTAGAAAATACATCGCACCAATTGTCATTTTTTTGGCCACAAAAAGCATAAATCACTTCTTCATCAGGATTGATATAATTTTCTATAACTCTGGCATGTTTTTTTAATCTCCATGCAACTGTATCAGGATATCTTGATTTAAACGCTTTAACCATTTCATAAACACTTAACATATTTACATCACCTATTTATATTTTAACGTAAGCCCTATAAATAAGCAAATAAAAAGCGAATATTTTACTCGCTTCTTAATGCTTCCACAGGATCTTTTTTACTAGCCATTCTCGAAGGAATAAGACCGGCAATAATAGTTAGTATCATACTAATTGCTACTAAAACAATAGCTCCATTTATCGGCAATGATGCAATGCCTTTAATTCCAGATAATTTAACTATAATCATGTTTATTGGGATGTTTAATAAGAATGTAACTACAACACCAATTAATCCAGCTAAAGTCCCTACAATAAAAGTTTCAGCATTGAATACACGTGAAATATCCTTCTTACTAGCCCCAATACTTCTTAAAATACCAATTTCTTTAGTTCTTTCAAGGACAGAAATATAGGTTATAATTCCAATCATAATTGATGATACCACTAACGATACAGAAACAAATGCTATAAGCACATAACTGATTACATCAACGATTGTCGTAACACTTTCCATAAGAAGACCAACATAGTCTGTATAGCTGATTACTTCATTGTCTTTACCATTTTCTTTTTTATCATCGTTATATTCATCAATGATTTCTTTAATTTTATCTTTACTGTGGAAATCTTTTGGATAAATATTAATTACACTTGGATTTTCCAAATCAACAATACCTAGAGCCAATAAATTCCCCTCATAAGATGAAGAATATGTTAATCCTTCGTATGCAATATCACTCATTCCAAATTCTTTACCAGTAAATACATTAATTTCTTTATTAGCAGTTTGTTCTTTAGCAATTTTTGATGCATTTATTTTATTAATAACATATTCTGTTAAATCGTGAGTATAACCTACTCCACCATATGATGATGCAGTATTTAGTACTGAAGATTCATCGTATTTAACAATCCCAACGACTTTAATTTCTAAAGCCTTTTCTAATTGATTTTTAATATAGCTCTTATCATTTTCCATATTAACCCAAATACCATTAGTTTTTTTGTAATAATCAGTATTTAATAATACTTTAAATGATAGATTTAATAACTCATCATATGTATAAGAACTTTGTGTAAATTCCGACTCTGTTCCTGTCATTATATCTTGCATTACTTTTTCTAGTTCTTTTTTATCTTTCAAACCTAAGGAATATGCAGTGTAATCACTTATCATATTATTTTTATCTACAATTATAACTACTTCATCATAGTTCTCCGGCATTTTCCCAGCAAGAACCTCATATTGATCTTTAAGTAATTCGTCATTGTCTAAAAATTCACTAAAAACATTATTTGCCATTGAAGCGTATAATTCATTCATTTGGAAGCCAAATGATGACATGATGTTATTAGGATTTAATTTTTCAATTGAATTAGAATCATTTTTATATATTTGCAAATTCAAATTATAACTATATTTTATTGCATTTGTATATTTATTTATCTCCTTTTCATTATCCTCTAAAAAGTTTTTAAATGTTTCTAAATCATTAGATTCTATTTCTTTTGTCATGATACTAATCATATTACCCATTATGTCATTGGTAACTATTGTTTCTTTCTTAGTATTAGCCTTAATATTATTAGAATTTCTAAACGATTCCATTAAACTTGCTGCATCAATTTTTTGCGACTCTATAGTAAGCGGATAACTAGATAATGTATCTTCTTCAACATTGTTAATATATTTATCAACACCATTTGAAATACTGAGTACTAATGCAATACCTATAATCCCAATTGCTCCGGCAAAAGCGGTTAATATTGTTCTTCCTTTTTTTGTTGCTAAATTATTCAGACTTAAGCTAAGAGCTGTTTTAAAAGACATAAAATTCTTTTTACTTGTCTTTTTTATTGCTGATTTCTTTTTTTCTTCGCCATCATATGGATCTGAATCGCTAATTACTTTACCATCTGATAAATTAATTATTCTTGTAGAATATTTCTTTGCTAAATCTGGATTATGGGTAACCATAATAACTAAACGATCTTTAGAAATTTCTTTCAACAATTCCATAATTTGAATACTTGTTTCACTATCTAAAGCTCCTGTAGGTTCATCCGCCAGTAAAATGTCCGGATCATTAACTAAGGCTCTAGCAATCGCTATTCTTTGAGTTTGCCCACCTGACATTTGATTAGGTTTTTTATAAAGTTGGTCTTCAAGACCTACTTTCTTTAAAACTTCAATTGCCCTCTTGCGACGATTTGTTTTATTAACGCCTGAAAGAGTAAGTGCTAATTCAACATTTGACAAAGCATTTTGATGAGGAATTAAATTATAGCTTTGGAAAACAAATCCAACACTATGATTACGATATAAATCCCAGTCATAATCGCTATATTCTTTAGTAGTTCTCCCATTAATGGTGAGATCTCCGTCAGTATAATTATCTAACCCTCCAATAATATTTAAAAGCGTTGTTTTACCACTTCCTGATGTTCCTAAAATAGAAACAAATTCATTTTTGCGGAACTTAATATTTACATTAGTTAAAGCCATTACTTTAATATCCTCAGTCGCATAGACTTTACTAATGTTTTTTAGTTCTAACATATTTCCACCACCCTTGTCTTACAAATTAAATCTCTTATAGAACGATTATCTTTCCTTACAAATGAAGTTATTATATCTGCATAACAATAAATATTTAAAATATATGTAATTAGAAGATTAGCATACAAGTAACTAATATCTTTAAAAACAAATAAAGTTAATATATTTAATATCGTAGTTATAACATTGTATAAAATTATATTAGCAAATATGGGAATGAATAAAGCCCGTATGAAATGTTTCCAAAGTGATACTTCCTCTTTTTCGTTTGATACCACTTTAATTTTAAATAGTCTTTTACCAATTGTCTGATTATTATTAAAATAAGGAAACAATGTAAAATACATTAAAATTACAATGATTTCTATTAAAGTATTACTTAGAGCATAATAATTTAAATCATAAATATATCCTGCATATTCATCATTAATTAAATCATCGGTCTCTATTGTTGTGACATTACCAAAATTAACTTCATAGTATTCATTATATTCATTAACTACATTTTGATACTTATCTTGATTAGGATTTAAAAAATTAATTTGCCCAATCATAACTACTAACAAAGATACAACAAACAAATCAATTAGATATGCACCGCATCTTTTTAACTTAAAATTCGCCATAAGGCCTCCCTATCTGCATTATTATTTTATAAATACTAGTTCCAATTGTCAAATGAAAAGAAGTGATATGTTTCACTTCTAATAAACTTTTTCGTTTGTACTTAATGTTACTGTTGTTGTTTTGGTATCACCATTTCTAATATATGTTATTGTAACTTTATCGCCTACATTATAATTATATAGATAATATCTTAAATAGCCAATACTCACAACATTTTGATCATTAATTTTTATAATGATATCACCAGGTTTTAATCCAGCTTTATCTGCAGGTGATTTATCTTCTACACTATATACTATGACACCACTTGTAATATTATATTGAGTAAGATTCTTGTAGTATTGTGGATAATAATAACCATCTGTAACATTAATCATTGATACACCTAAATATGGTTGAGTTATTACTTCTCCGGCAATAATTTTTCCAGCATATTCTAAAGCTACCTCAATTGGAATGGCAAATCCCATACCTTCAACTGATGTATCAACTAATTTTAAAGATGCTACCCCAATTACTTGACCATTAGCATTACACAATGGACCGCCGCTATTGCCTGAATTAATCGCAGCATCTGTTTGTAAAACTTTCATAACATAATCGCTAGAATCTGAGGATAATTCTACTTCTACCATCCGATCTTTACCAGATATTATTCCTCTTGTAACAGTCCAAGAATAAACACTATCAAGCGGAGCCCCTACAGCAAAAGCCGTATCTCCTACTCTTAATTCTTCACTTGACCCTAATTCAGCAACCGCTAATATTTCTTTACTATCTACTGATAAAACAGCGATGTCTGAAAGTGCGTCACTACCAACAACATCGGTCTCAATAACTTTTCCATTTGTAAAAGTAACTGTTACTTTGCTACCCTTTTCAATTACATGGTTATTAGTAATTATATATCCCTTTTTATTATCCTCTTTAAAAACAAAACCAGTACCAGTCGAATATAACTTATTATCACGATACGTTGATACAATTACAACTGCGTCATATACCTTTTCAACAGATTCTGCTAAACCAGTATCAGTAACCGTTACATTTTTTTCTAGCTTTGTTATATTTGTAGAAAACAAACTTGGAAAAGAAGCGATTACTGCATACATTGCTCCACAACCTAGAAAAAACACTAGTAAGGGCACTAAAATTTTGGTTAAATCATTTTCTTTTTTCATCATTATTATTTCATCCTTCCTATATCTCTGTAATTAAGTGGGAATCCCATCTCATCGAGAATCTTTTCAATGCTTATAGAATTAATTTTACCATCAAGTATGTCTAATTCATAGTTTAATTCACCAAGCATTAATGCAAAATCATCTTCTTTTAAAACTCTTTTCAAAATTATAATTAATGCAAATAGATCGTTTTTACCATAGATATATTCTCCATTTATTTTTGGGATATTTAATAAATTGTGATATAAAGTATTGCCCACAATAGCTTGAGATCTATTTAAATAACATATATCTTCATGTGCACATAAGTTGCGATAATTTGCTAGTATAGGCAAGTATTCCTCTAAACTTTCTACTTCTACCTTAAAGACATCTGCTATTTCTTTTTGGTCTTGAGGTTGCAATATTGTGTATAATTCCCCTACAATTCCAAATGAGAGTACTTTAACTACTACCCATAAAGGAATGTAACCATAGTTAGCTAAATAGTGACTTGTTGCACTATGTTGTTTACCATTGATACTTATTTGTCGTTTCATTTTATGAATCAAATCATTAATTTGTCTATTTTTTGAAGAATCATGAACAAAATTATGAGGGTTTAAGTAATTTTTCTCTTTAAATCCATGATTCTTACTAACAATATGAGATAAAACACTTTTCAAGTTATTTTCTACAACTAATATATTTTTGAAAAGAATGTTTCTTAATTGACGATCAAAGGAAAACATAGCATATAATTCTTCAAAAGTTGTTCCCGCAATAAAACGACGATCTTCTGCAGATCGCATAAACAAAAATCTATATCCGGTCAAAAAAAAGTAATTTTCACGAAGTAAAATTTCCTTTGTTTTTAATTCGTCATTAATTACAATTCCCTTTGATCGTAAAATAGCGATTTGTTCGTCTAATGATTTAAATGTTTTATCTTTCACACTATTCTCCCTTATTATTGCACTATCATTATATCATAAATCATTGTAAATATATTAATTATTTTAAATAAAATAAGTGAAGTTTATGTGAAATATTCTATTACACCTTTCGTAATGGCTTCACTAATTTTTTGTTGATAACTTTCTGAATTTAATTTTTTTCGTTCACTAGCATTAGATAAGAAACCACATTCTATTAATAATCCCGGAACATTTAAACGCTTATACATATAAGTCTCTGACGGTATTAACTTAATGTTTCTATCACTTTTTGCTACGTTGTTTAATGACTTTTGCAAAATTAGTGCTAATTTTTTCTCGTTGGTATTATAAAAAACTTGAGGCCCAAAATATGAACTATCAGTTAAATAATTTAAATGTATCGATAAGTATAAATCCGCTTTACTTTCATTAATTAATTTAATCCGGTTATCAAAATCGCTTTTCTTACGATAAATAGCATTTGGTGAAGATAAGTCATAATCCGCCTGCCTTGTTATAATTACACTTGCTCCATATTGTTCTAAAATATTTTTTAAATGCTGACTTATTTCTAAATTCAAATTTTTTTCATATATATCCCCAAAAACAGTACCAGGATCTACTCCGCCATGACCTGGATCAACAACAATTATTTTACCAACCAAAGGAAAACTATTTTGCGCATTAATATTTCCAAAAGAAATTATCAACATCAAAAATAAAACAAATGTATAAACTATATACTTTTTCATATTTAATTGTATGAAAAAAACTTTTTATTTTATTCTAAAAGAATCCTTAACCTTTCTTTCATACATTTTCCTTATTTCTAAAGATAAGTTTGTCATATAATTATCAATAGTTGCTTTATTTTTAACTGCTAATTCACACATTAACCAAGCAATCCCCATTTGACAATAATACTCATTATTTTTTATATTTTTAACTTTTGATAAAATAAGCTTTAGATACTTGCTATCAGTATAGTATTTCAATAACATTACAAGACCAAATCTAATATAAAAAGTTTGATTGTCATCTAAATAAGAAAGTACCCAATCAAAATATTTATCTAAATCTTTTTTTACAAAAGATAAATTAGAACAAAAAGTATCGCAAATACTCCAGCAATCTATAAATTTTATATAATCTTTCACCAAATTGAATCTTTTTATTTCATTTTGCACTTTACTAATAATCATGCCATACAAGATGATATCTTCATAGCTATTTAATTTGAAATTCGATATATATTCATCAGCATTAATACCTTTGGAAAGTTTTCTTAAAAAAGAAATTTTAACACCTAAAAGGGGATAAGAAGAGATAATAAGTTTTTGATGAAAATCACGGTATTTTTTATCTATATATAGTTCTAAATTCATAGAATTATTATACAACATTTAATTATATAAACAAATTAAAAGAGCACAATTCATGCTCTTTCCTATTTTAAATATCCAATATAATTTTACTTACAAGTGCCGCCACGAGAAGTAACATCTGTTTTTATAGCATTTAAAACTTGTTGAATATTTGTGTACATAGTTGCATCCACATTTAAATTATTATCAAAAGTAATTATCTTATCTATAATATATGGAGTTTCATTATTAATCCATACTTCGTAACTATATTCATTTCCTTCGACTGTACACTCAATACTTTGCATAGAGGCGCTTGGCTGAACATCAAAATATTCTCGGAAGAAAATTATAGATACTAATACTATACTTATAATAATGATAAATAAGAGAATAATTTTTAAAACATTGATAATGGATTTAGTTAGTTTTTCTGTATTTGTTACTTTTGTTATAAGAACTGATTTAATATCATTATTAGTTAGGTCATCTAAACTCACTTCAAAGAGTTGTGATAATTGTTGTGATTGTTCGAGATCTGGATATGTTTCTCCTAGCTCCCATTTACTTATTGTTTGTCTTGCCACACCAATCTTATCAGCTAACTGTTCTTGCGAAAGATTATTTTTCTTTCTTAATTCTAATATTTTATTACCGATTTGCATTATATCCTCCTTTCATCAAACATTCTACTATGTTATAAAGTATTGCTCTACCACTTTTAATTGGAACTTTCGCCCGTTTTTTTAACAAATAAAAAAGTGTTAATATGTTTACCTTAAAGAAATAAAAACATTCTTAGAACATAACAACACTTATTTATTAATCGACATTAACTCCCTTCTTAAACAATTTTAAATTAACAAAATATAAAACCAAAATGTTTAATGTATAGATGCTAATTGCTAAGTATAAACATAATTTAATAGTACCTATATTTAACGAATCCATTGTATAAAATAAATTCATTAGGTCTTTATTAAATAACGCTACTATAAATACCACTAAAATAGTAAATATTTGAGTTAATATGTATGTACCAAATCCTAATAATATACTAAAAGCTATTTTATTATTATTTTTTTTATGACCTAATACTATACCTACATACCCTGATAATAATATGTTCATAGTTTCCAAAAAACAAACAAATATAAATGCTAAAATTAGTGATACAACTGTACTTTCATAAACCGTGGCAAGTGGCAATAATAAATTTTTAACCATTTCAATGTTAGCTTTAGAATAATATGCAATAAATAATGTAACCACAATTACTAAAGCACTTACAAATAGTGTAATAACAGTTGTTAATATTTTAGATAAATATAATGTTTTTTTATTTATAGGAAGAGTATGCGTTAGATAAGATTCATCACCATAAAAATTATTTCTAAATCGAACCCACAATCTCATTACATTATTAATTAAAACATTAAAAATCATAGCTATCGTTGTACCACTACATATTTGTCCGATTATTTTTATAATGTATGAATTATCAACGCTCAAAAACAATCTAGTTAAAACTGCAAAAAATATAGATAACCCATAGAATACTATTAAAACTTTATTTATGTTTTCTATATCATATTTTAGTAACTTTTTTAACATTTAAACATCCTCCTAAATATTTCATCAATCGAAGCATCTTCTTTTTTTCTTAGTGTATCTGCATCTGACTGTAAAATTATTTTTCCCTTATCTATAAAGATTACCTCATCTAAAATTCTTTCGACATCAGCAATTAAATGCGTTGAGATAATAACGCTAGCTCCTTCATTAAAATTAGTTAAAATTGTATCTAGTATATAGTCACGAGTCGCTGGATCAACTCCTCCTAATGGCTCATCTAAAATATATAAATCTGCTTTCCTACTCATAACGAGAACCAATTGTACTTTCTCTTGCATCCCTTTGCTCATTTTAGATAATTTCTGTGTAATATCTATATCCAAATCTTTAAGTAATTTTCTTGCTTTTTTAGAATCAAAATTATTATAGAAGTTCTCAAAATAAATTATAACTTTTTCTACTGTCATAGATTTATCTAAATAAGTTCTTTCAGGTAAATATGAGATAATTTTTTTACTTTCTACTCCTACTTCTTTACCATTAACCAATATTTTTCCTGTAGTCGGAGTAAGTAAATCATTTATAAGTTTTATAAGTGTAGATTTACCCGTCCCATTTTTACCTAATAGACCAATAATTTTTCCTTTAGGTATAACTAAATTGACATCTTTCAAAACTTTTTTATCACCAAAACTTTTATTAATATTGATGCATTCTAATAATTCCATTATTTATTTCCTCCTATTTCTTTTAAATAATTTATAGTTTCACATTTATTAAATCCTATACTTTCCATACTAGAAAAATATTTATTAGATAGATCATTTGCGTATTGTTTTTTATATCTATCAATTAATTTTTGATCATCAGTAACAAATTTACCATTAGTTCTTTCAGTATGTATTAATTTTAAACACTCTAATTCTCCTAAAGCTTTTTGCATAGTATTTGGATTTACTTTTGTTTTTAAGGCAAATTCTCTAACTGATGGCAATCTTTCACCTGATTTTATTTTTCCGGATATTATATATATTTTTAATTGTTCTACAAGCTGAATATATATTGGAATATTATTATCAAAGTCAAACTTCATATCTAACCCTTTCTGCATTGTATCACTTGTATAATACAATAATACATTTTATATAAAATTTTGTCAATAAAAAAGCAAATTTTTTTATTTGCTCTATAATAAAATATAATTTATCCTTCATAATTTGGTTTAGCACACACTGTTAAATCAACATTTATTGATTCCAAAAATTTTTTAAATACTTATTATCAGCATCAGTAACAAATTCATGACAATAATAAAATTAATACATTCTTTGAGTTCTTTTTAATTTTTTCTTTTACCGTCGATATAATTGCTTTTTCTTTAGCTTCTTCACTAATGTCTTTTTCTCCATTTATAAGTTCTTCAATATTTATACCTAATTCATTACATAACTTTTTATATAGTGACACATCAGGGAAATTTAAACCTCGTTCCCATTTACTTATAGCATTTATACTAACTCCCATTTTTTCTGCGAGTTGTTCTTGTGTCATATTTTTTTCTTTTCTTAATTTAGCAATGAATTTACCGCTTTTATCTTGATTCATTTTCTCACTTCCTTAAAAGGACAATATCACTTTTATATAAAAATTAACACACACTGTTGGTTTAATTTTAATTTAAGTACTATACAAATTACTTTTTATCTCTCTACTCGATTATATCAAAAATTTGCAAAAAAATAGAATGATAAAGAAGTAACCCCAGATCGTGTATGTTGGATTTATGTTGGATTTCATTTTCAAGTTAAACTTTGATTATTTTCATAATTTATTTGCATCAAAAAAGTCCGAAAACACGGACTTTTAAAGGCTTTTTGATACTATAACTTTTAATCTATGGTTATCTTAATATCTCCTGTATCAGTAATAATTTCGCACTTTTCTTCTGATATAGTTTTTGGAACGTCTATCTTACCGGTATCACTTTGAATAAAAAACACCTTATTTGTAAGTAAATTTCCTTGAACATCTCCTGTGTTAGTATTAACATATATTTCTTTAGCATCACAATCTTTAAATTTTACCCTTCCTGTGTCTCTCTTTATTGAAAGTTTTTCTGTCGCAATTACATTGTCTAAATAAATATTACCTGTACTTCCCCTTGATATAATATTTTTACAATTAGTATTAACTATATTTGTTTTTCCTGTTGAAACTTTAACATTAATATCCGAATGGCAATTTACATTTTCTATATCTACCTTACCAGTTGAAGTAGAAAGATCTAATATATTAGCACTTATATTTTCAATGAGAATATTACCTGTAGTAGTCTTTATTTTTATATTGTCACGTACAGATGCATTATTCATTATATTTCCTGTACTCAACAAAACATCTATACTTTTGAATTTAAACTTCTTAGGTATATTAATATCTCCTGTATTAGACTTTATCGAAAGTTTTCCGTATTCACCTTCGGGAAGATAGATTGTTATTTTAGGAGATTTGAAATTTATACCGATATATTCATACCACTTTCTTGAATCTACAACATCAATTAAAAGTGTATTATCTTTTACTATAACGGAATGTTTTAAATTTTTTTGTTCATTACAAACAACCCTACCGTGTGAATCTTCAAAATAAACAAACTCAATATCCGGTGTATTAGTTGTAATCTTTATGTCCTTAAAATTATCATTAATCTCGTATTTATTAGTTTCAAATTTATTTGTCGACAATTTAGTAAAATCCCACTTAAACATTGTCATTACACCTCCAAATATTATACATCCAACTAGCACCAAAGAAGATGCAACAAAAAACCATATTTTTGTTTTTTTATTCACTAGGATTCCTCCTTTTTAGTAAGGTAGTTCTTGATCCATATAACCGATTTCTTTGTTAATAGTCCTATCCCCTTTGTTGCAACCTTACATCCATAGAACATATAAATAGCCATACCTGCACCAACAATTCCAGCCCCTATCATAGCAAGGCCAATGAGTTCCTTGAGAGCAAAAGTGTAGACTCCACCAGATAACGTAATAAGCAAAGCACAACATATTAATGAAAAGAATACAGCCCATAAGCATACGATTGCAGCCCAAAGTACTATATAAGTAGTTAAAAAGATTGCGATTATTACAATTAGTAAAGACAACCATATAGGAGAGCCTAGAACTAAAAATAATATTTCCAAAATATTTAATTTTTTAGGAGTTTTTTCTTTGCAAATTGATTCTTTTTTTAAATCATTAAAATAATCATTTTCTAATAATTCATCAACACTGACTTTTAATTCTTTAGATAATATCTTTAATTGCTCTGCGTTAGGATATGTTTCGCCCATTTCCCAATTTGATATTGTTTGTCTTGAAACATTTATTTTTTCACTAAGCTGTTCTTGTGAAAGCCCATTATCTTTTCTTGATTTTAAAATGTTTCTGCCTAAAGACATATAATACTTCCTTTCACTTATAATTATAAATATTAATTATTAGTTTTTCTACCAAAATATTTTGAAAGTTTATCAAAAATCTTTAACATTTATCAAAATTATTATTTATCTTCAAAATCTTTATAAATATGATTATATTTCCCACTCACTTTATTTACTTGTGGAAGTTCATGTGATAAAAATATCTCAACATCAGTAATATTCTTACTATTCAAAAATTCTTGTAATTCATTTTTAGCTTTATCAAATGCTATTTCCTTTTCATCAGCAACAAGTCTTAATTCTAATTTTTGATATGACCTTTGTATTAACTGAAATCTAACAATTTCCTTTATTTCTTCCAATATTTTATAAAAAGACATTGGTGCAATTAAAACACCATTTTCAAACTCTAAAATATCATCTGTTCTTCCTTCTATTTCTAACCAGCAAGAATTTTTACCACATTTACATTTTTCATTATGAACAATAATACGATCATTTAATTCATATCTTATAAAAGGTTGTATATAATTAGACAAGTTTGTAATCAGGACTTTGTCTGAACGAACACCATATCCAACAGGATTATTATCTTTATCAACAGGTTCTATAATTAACCAATCTTCATTTATGTGCAAATGTTTTTCAGAACATTCACAAGCAACTTCCCCAGCTTCTGTACAAGAATAATGAGTTTGAACATAGCAATTAAATTTATCGGTTAGTTTTTTTCTAATTTCATCTGTTAATAATTCTCCACCTGTAATTACAACATTAGGTTTTATTGTAAGCTCTTCAAAACTAGATAAAAGCGCAAGATTAGATGGATAACCACTTAACATAGATGGATTAAATTCATTCAGTTCTTTTATAATTTGTTCTTCTGATGCATTTACATCAACAGTAATTTTATTTTTCTTTCTAGGCATTTGTAATTGTAAATATCTAGACATTCCACAAGCTAAATAAAATCCATAATTTGCAAATACTCCAGCTGTTCTTTTGCCATTTTTCATAAATGCTTTAAAATCTTCTTTTCTTGCAAAAGTTCTAAATGCTGCCACTGCTGCAGCCACATCAATATTTTGCTTATCATATAACACTATTGCAGGATTTCCTGTTGAACCAGATGTCTTAAATATAAGATATTTGTCATCTATCATGCGACCGACATTATCTATATTGCTAGTAAATTCTTCTATTTTTTGCATATTAATATTATTGTCTGTTATCCATCTATCAAAGTTTTTCATCATTTCTATTTTATTTGTTGTAGGTAATTCTTCTAAACTAAAATCATCACCAATTTTTGCATATAAATCTTTAAAATATAGACTATTATTTCTAGCATATTCAACAAGTTTTTTTAATCTTTTATATTGTAATTTTTTTATTTCTTCTTTGCTTAAATTATTACCTTTATAAGTTTTTAACATAGCGATTATAAACCTCATTTTTTCACACACCTTATCACAACAAATTACTATTTATCTCTATATTCAATTATATCATAAATTCATCGGAAATTAGACCGCTAGAACGACTAGCTTCTATGTTTTATATGGAATTTTTTAATATTGTGTATGTTGTGTGTATGTTGTATGTTGTATGTTATCTTTAAGTCAAAATTATCTTATTTTTCATGTTTTATTGCAGCAAAAAAGCCCGTAAATACGAGCTTTTGAAACATTGAAATAAGTAATTCTTAACGTTTACTAAATTAGCTTTCCTTTATTTATGCTGGTTTCCAGCGTTTGTGTATGCTGTGTGTATGTTACGCTAAGCGTCTCTGAAGTGTCTTAAATACTTTATTTATTTCGATTATTATAGAAGTCTACTACAAGTTGATATAATTGTGCCAACAATATACTTATTTCTGTTAATGGAATACTTATACTAAATCTTTTTATTATTTTAGGTTTTCTTTTATAATTTTCATTTGTATCAAAAACTGTTAACGATTTTCCTGGTTCAAATATAAAGTTTGAATGAGAAACTGCGTTGCGAATATGACCTACAAAATCCCCATCTTTGTAATCATCTGTATTTAAAACATAAATTTTACTATCTATCTTATCCTTTATAAAATCATTAATTATTTCATATTGCAATTTATCCGCATATATTTCCTTTGGAACGACGAAAAAAATATACATT
>SVAQ01000010.1 GCA_015059305.1 Bacillota bacterium
GATTACAAGTCAGTTGCGCTACCAATTACGCTATGTCGGCTTAAAAAATGGTGGGCGATATAGGACTCGAACCTATGACCCCCTGCTTGTAAGGCAGGTGCTCTAACCAACTGAGCTAATCGCCCACATATCGTGGAATTTAAATAATACTTTTTTGTCTTTCTCAAGACAATTTAGATTATACTATATAAATTCCTTAAGTGCAACAAAAAAATTAATTTTTTTTGCGTTTTTATCTTTTTTACGATGCTAATATATTTATTGATAAGACAAATTTGCCAAATTGTTTAGTAAATTAAGCCTTCGGAAATTGCAAATGGTAAAAAATGATCTCTAATCGCTGAAGATATTTTATAATCACTATCGCCAACTTTATACCAATGATATTTTAATATTTCAAAATCAGAAGATAAATAAACATCTATAGGTTTAGTACATATAAACATGGTCATCATAATATCCAATTCCGGATCTGATGATGCACACTCTTTAAAGCACATAACAGGTTTTAAATCTTCTTCTTTAACTTCAAAACCATTATGTATTTCTTCACGAACCTCTCGAATCGCTGCTTCTACCTCGGTTTCTCCTTTTTCAACTCCGCCACCAATCAAAGTCCATAAATTATTTTTACTACTTCTAACGGATTGAACAATTAATAATTTGCCATCTTGAATAAAGGCAACTCCTACTACTTTCTTTTCCACTTTTATGTTCACCCTAAATAATTATATCGTAATTAATTTAGAAAAGCATCTAACTATTCACTTACTTGACAAATCATGTTATACTTTTTAAGTATGATATGTAGAAAGAGATACATATGCGCCTTTTAGATAAATACCAAACGAATGTCGTTAATAGTACAACTGATGAACTTGTTATTGCAGGTCCTGGAAGTGGAAAAACAACCACAATTATAACAAAAGTTAACCGTTTAATAGAAAACATAAACCCCAAAGATATTTTACTTTTATCCTTTACTAATAAAAGCGTTGAAGATATAAAGCGACGACTTGATGCTGATATTACGGTGATGACCTTTCACAAACTTGCAATTGATATTTTAAAATATAACAATATTACTTATAAAATTTGCGAAAATAATCGCCTTGACTACATCATCGACGAATACTTTTTAACATTAAATATTAAAGATAAAAAGAAACTATGTAGATATTTAAATGTTATTAAGTTAAATAAAACCAGTCAGGAATACCAATCAATAAAGAAATTAATTAAAACCTTTATTAACCTATTTAAAACTAATAATCATGATTTTAATAAATTGCATCAAATGTTAAAAAATCATAAAGATAAATTTTTAATAGAAATTATTTTTAATATTTTTCATAGATATGAAGAAGAAAAAAATAGTACATTAACTTTAGATTTTGATGATTTAATTACAAAAGCCACTGATGTTTTAAAAACTCACTACAACTATCACCATTTTAAGTATATCATTGTTGATGAATTTCAAGATACCTCATTAATCCGTTTAAATCTTCTTAAAATTATATATGATAATTCTCATGCTACTATAACCGCTGTCGGAGATGACGCACAATCAATATTCCATTTTTCTGGATGTGATTTAAATATTTTTCTTAATTTTTCCAAATATTTTCCTAAGGCTAAAATTATCTTTTTAAAAAATACTTACCGTAACAGCCAAGAATTAATAGATATTTCTTCAAATTTTATTAATAAAAATAAGTTACAAATTAAAAAGCAAATGCATAGTGATCTTTCTGTTAAAAATCCAATCGAAATAATTTATTATATTACTCCAATAAAAGCGTTTAAAAAATTATTAGATCATTTATTATTAGAGACTGATGAAATAATGATACTTAGTCGGAACAAAAACGATATTAAAGAATATATTGATAAAGATTTTCAAATAAATGAAAGCACTCTTATTTATAAAAATCACCCTCTAAAGTATCTAACTATCCATAGCGCTAAAGGACTTGAAAGTAAATATGTTATTCTTTTAAATATGAGTAATAAAACATATGGTATGCCTAATAAACTTGAAAATCACCCAATATTAAACTATGCATCAAATGAAACTGATAATTATCCCTATGCGGAAGAAAGACGTGTTTTTTTCGTGGCAATTACTAGATGCAAAATTAAAACGTTTATTTTAGTTCCCAAAGCAACCCCCTCTGTTTTTATAAAAGAATTAAAAAAGCTATTATAAATCAAACATTTTCATAATAGCTTTCTTATAAATATTTTTTGTTATTTCATAACCATTTGGGTGTATTTCTCTAAAATGTTTTGTAGCTACACCACAATTTATTTCTAAAACCAAAAATTCTCCTGTTTCAAGTTCAACAATATCAACACTTGCAAAGCAAACATCAATTGTATTTGCAACTCTTTTAGCTAGTTTAACCACTTTATCTTTAACACAAGAATCAATATCAGTAGTCATCGTAGCTCCTTTAGATAAATTAAATTGCCAATTATATTCATATTTTTCACCGCAATTTAAAACATAGTTAAGATCATCATTATCTATATAATCAAAAAAATGACTATTCATTTCACATAACAGTTCTTTTACCGTTTTTATGCCATCACCGATAACAATTGGTTTAATTTTTTTAAATAATAGTTCAACTTCTTTATCTAACATAATTACACGGTATTCACTTTTAATATCATAATAAGGGCATAAACTTAAAGAATAATTATTAAGAAATAGTTCATCTAAAACATTCTTAACGCCTTCTTTAGTAGTTACATGATATACGCCTTTTCCTTGATGCCCATCATTTACCTTAATAACAATATTATTATCATGTTTTTCTAAATAATCATAGGCATATTCATATGTATTACAGCCCATTGCAAAATCACTTTCATTAGTTGGACTAAAGATAATTTGATGTTCAGTCACAGGTATAGAAAAATGTTTTAGCATTTCATAAGTAGCATATTTATCATCAAAAATACTCCCCAAAGCATAACTATTTAAATCAAATTTAGTCCCTAATAAGAACCTTTTTTGATTATCTTTTTCTAAGATAGTCATCCAGTCTTTGGAAGTAATTGTCATCTTAATATTAAGTTCATCGCATATTTCTTTAACAATCATTTTAAAATCATTCATAACATCATTCCTTTGAGCAAAAAAGATTCCAGCAACTTGCTAGAACCTTTAATATTTTATAATTATTTTTCAATACTTGCAACTATATTAATATCAGCTTTTGAAAATGTTATCTGATATTTTTGACCACTTTTAATAAATGGCAAAAGATTTTTATTGACTTTAATTGAAGCTGAATAACAGTTATTCTCTGTATCAGTAAAATAATAATATGTATTACTATCAATAACCGCTGTTGAAATATCTTTGATTGTTATTTCCTTTTTTATTAAATTACTTGCATCATATTCAGTAGAAGACTCTCCTAAATATTTTTTAGCAGCTGCATCAATTCCTAAAGATGAATCATTAACAACTACTTTCTGATAATCCTCAACATCTACAAACGCATACATTTTTACAAGTCCAGCATTATCTTTTAAACTCATTAAGTAAGTTGGTTTATTATTTAAATTAATTAAAAGAGGAAAACTTGCAGTATACTTCTTTTCTTGAACTAGCCCTTCAGCTGAAGCCATAGCACTATATTCTTCAGCTCCAGGAGCGCTGTAATAATTAGTTTCCTTAGTTCTCATATTAACTAAAACAAACCCTAAATTTGATTCATCAGTAGATACAGAAGTAATTCCAGTATATAAATAGACATCATCATCCATTACTAAATAGTTATAGCCATCGGTAGTATTTACAACATTCTTTTGGCCAAAAATTGAATTAAAGAACCCTTCTTTGTAATCTCCCCAATTATCTAGTTGTTCAATAATTAAATCTGCTGAATATACATGGTCAACCCAAGATGGAACATCTTTAACTGCATATTTTTGAGTTTTACCTGTTATAGCATTTAAAATAATAACTCCACTAATTTCTTTTTTTAAGCCAACTCCAGTATATTTAATTGTAGGAACTATCCAATATGGATTTCCTTCATTATCAATCTCAAAATTGGCATCATCAAAGATTATAGTAGGATATTTAATTCTTAAATAACGATTTAAGTTTTCAAAAAAATATGCACTTGGCATATATTTCATGCCTTTATCTAAAGTCACTAGATTAGCTAAGCCATCTACAGAATTAACTGTAATATAACCTTTAATACCCTCTTTACGATTAGCAAAATATTTAATAATATCAGCGTATTCAATTGGTGTTACGCGAATAATATTGTCATTATAATTAATTTGTGTATATAAATCACTTACATAGTATTGACTGACCCACTCTGTAGCTTGTCCCATTTTACGATCACCTAATTTTTCACTACTTTCCTTATCTAAAAGTGGAATTTTATTAAAATCTACAGACGCAACATCTTCAGTAAATTCGCCGGTTTCATTTACGATAATTCTATTTGCATACTTCGTTGCATTAAAAATTGGCGAACAAATTATATTAATTATTAAAATTAAAACAGCACACCCAAATGCACATCCACCAATAATTGGTAACCATTTAAATTTACGAAAACTAAATCTTTTAGCAAAATTTAGAGTATTAGTTATTGTAAATACTAAAATACATATAACTAACATTTCAAAAGTATAAGACCAAAAAACGGGACTAGTTATATTAAGTGGTGGTAATATAAAATACCACGAAATAAACGCTATTAACAAACAAATTGAAATTTGTAAAATTCTTTTTTTCATTCTAATCCTCTTTCTTTTTAAATAATTCTCTTGGAGCACCACACATTGGACAAACAAAATCTACAGGAAGTTCCTCTTCATACACTACATAATTACAAACCGTGCATATCCATGCTGTTTTCCCCTTTTTTGTAACTACTTTCATCAACTCTTCTTTGTGCTCTTGATAATAATTATATGTCATTGGTACATCTTCATTAAATTTATCTGCCTCAATTAATTTACCTATAAATAGTGTATGAGTCTCATTATCTATTTCATCAATTTTTTCACAAATCATATACCCAATACTTTCAGAAGGAATATTAATTCCTTCAATATTCATTATTCTACTATTAGCAAACTTATCATAATCACGCATCGATTTTGTTCCATAAACATTTATTAATTCTGGATTACTTTTCATACCTAACACTGAGATAGCAAACTTATTATTTTTCTTCATTAGTTCATTTGTATAATTTTTCTTCATAACTGCTACAGCAATAAGGGGATTTTCACCAGCGCTAACTTGACTTACAGCATCTACAACACATCCGCCCCCATCCGTAGTTAATATATACATTCCTTGGGAAATTTTTCTAGTAATAGTTTTATTTTTCATTAATACCTCCATATTCATTATATCAATAAATAAGCTCATATAACATAAAAAAAGTAAATCTTTCGATCTACTTATTGCAATCAGTACATGTACTTAGTTTTTTAGCAACTTGCTCCATATAATCTGTTAATCTATGTTTTAAATCAGTAACCTCAACTTCATTCCAATAATCTGCTGGATCATCATAACCGTGAGTATCATAAGCAGTTTCTAAATCATTACCTATTATTTTTCCATCAATATGAAATGATACATTAGGAACATAAATTCTTGCTTTTGCTTCTTCATCAAGTTGTAAATAATCTTCCAAAATATTTACCATCTTTTGATATTCTGGTGTATTATCCTTTCGATCATTTAATATATTATAATAATAAATTTTTTCAACTCCTACTTCTTTTGCTACTTCATTTAAATATGTAACATAAGCTTTGCACCAAGGGCATTCAGGGAAACCTAAATAAACAACACCAGTTCCTTGTTCCATAATTTTAATAATTGCATCAGCATCGCGATAAACAAAAACATTATCTTCTGTAATCCCGTATTCTTGAGCAAATTTTTGAGCATCTAACTTATCATCTAAATCACTATTAGCATTTTTATCTACTAGATACCATATTAGTCCACCTGCTATTATCAATACTAAAACACTAACGATTATTCCTATTTTCTTTTTCATAAACGCCTCCTACATGATTTAAAGTTTATCATATCATATATATTCTGTCTATTTACCCTTAGTTGAATTAACTAAACTATTAGTTGAATTACAATTAATTTCAATAAAAAAGACTTGATATTCAAGTCCTATTCTTTATTCTTTTTATCTTTTGTAGAATTTTTTAGTTTATTTTCAATTGCATCTAATCTTCTATTCATTAGATTATCTTTATGTTGAACAAAAGCTAAAATAACACATGTACTGATTGTCACAAAAACTAAATTCCAAATAATGACAGCTGTGCTAGATACGGAATTCCCTTCTGTTGTAGGCTTTTCCATCTCTTCAAAAACATCGTATCTTTCATCACTTTCATATAATTCCATTATTGCATCAATAATATCTTCGTTATATTGTGATGCATAACCAGGAAATACTTTATCTCCAATTACAACATAAGGAACGCCTCCTGCAGGTTCATCTAAAAAATTTGATACTTTTTTTAATAAACTTGCATTACTAGAATCTTTCCAAGTTTCATAAGATACTACTTTAAAATATTTACCATATTCTTCTGTAATACTATTAATATACTCTAAAAATGAGCGACAAAATGAACAGCCCTTACCTCTAAAAAGATAAATTACAGCTTGATTATCATTTTCCTTATAATTTGAAAACTCTGGTTCGATTCCTTCATCTTCTAAAGCTTCCAATAAATTCATTGATACATAATCATCTCCTGCTCCGATAGCAAATGATTGAATTGGCATCAATAATAATCCTAGCAATAAGATTAATAAAATGTTCTTTTTCATACTTCTCCTCCTACCTTTATTATATCATAAATGGCGTCCCCGAGAAGATTCGAACTTCCGACCTACTCCTTAGGAGGGAGTCGCTCTATCCAGCTGAGCTACGAGGACACATATAAATTATAACATAATTATCGCAATTAATTACATAAAATATCTTCTAAACTCACTATGCAAGGCGGTTCTATTTGACTTCTAAAGAAAATATAGTATAATAATTATGCAATTACATTTGGCAGTGTTATTAGAAACTATAAAGTGTTTGATTCAAAATAAAGTAGCTAACTGCCTTAGCGAAATTAATTCAAACTCCCTATAGTGATTTAATAACATTTACTTTTGTTTGTAATATATAGAAAGGAGAATAGATTATGGCAAGATATACTGGTCCTGCATATAAGAAATCAAGAAGATATGGTTTCTCTACTCTTGAAACTGGTAAAGAATTAGCTAAAAGACCTTATGCTCCAGGAGCTCATGGTAAAGATCGCAAAAGAAAATTAAGCGAATATGGCGTTCAATTACAAGAAAAACAAAAAGCAAGAGTTATGTATGGTTTAACTGAAAAACAATTCCACAAAGTATTTGAAAGAGCTTCTAAAATGAAAGGTATTGCCGGTGAAAATATGTTTATCTTACTTGAAAGTAGAGTTGATAACTTAGTTTACCGTATGGGAATGGCTAGAACAAGAAGAAGTGCTAGACAAATCGTTAACCATGGTCACATTTTAGTAAATGGAATTAAAGTTAATATTCCTTCTTACACTTGTAAACCTGGTGATGTTATTTCAGTAAAAGAAAATAGTAAAAACCATCCAGCAATTATTGATGCACTTGAATTAAAACTTAATACACCTGCATACGTTGAATTTGATGCTAAGAAACTTGAAGGTAAATTCGTAAGAGTTCCTGATAGAAGTGAATTAAATCAAGAAATCAACGAACAATTAATTGTTGAGTTCTATAACAGATAGTAACATAAAAAAAAGCAACAAAATTGTTGCTTTTTTTTATGTCATTAAATTCTAATATCTTTACTTAAATTTAGAGTACGATAATTTTCATAAATATCTTCATTTGGAAATAATGCTATACAATCACCTTTTCCTTGTAATATTACATTACCAGATGATTTTTCTTGTATTTCTGACGGTAATAAAATTCTTCTTTGAGCGTCAATCTTCGAAACATCTATTATCATGTCAAATAAAGAATTTAATTTTGCTACTATAAGTTTAAATTCTTCTTCGTTAACCGCAAAATCTCTTTTTTTAGTTAACTCATCTATTAAAGAATTGATTTTTTCTAAAATATATAAATGATAGTAATCTCCAGAAAAACGTGCAAAAGCTACTTCACTACCCTTCCATACATCCATAGATGAAGGTATAAACATTCTACCCTTTGCGTCCACTTTCATGGTTTTTTGACCTAAAATTAATTTTTCCATACAAAACCCCTCTTTTAATGGCAATTATAATACAATAAAAAAGCTAAAATGTCAAATTTTAGCTTTTCTTGCTAGCATTAGGTTTTAAAATTACATAACTAATTTCATACTTTTTAAGTTTATTTATGATATTTTCACCATCTAATACTTTTAATCCTTTAAAAACATCTTGAATATTATTAATAATCTTACCGTATTTTATAATATCTGCTCTAATATCGTTATTTACATCTGTGGCATCTTCATAGCCCAATATAGAAGCCGCTATTAACGTTTTATTTTTACGATTAAAGGATTCTTCATCAAATTCAAGAGAATTGATTTTTTCTTTTATAATTTTTACTATTTGTTTTGGATATGAAGTTGAGGATTCAAATGTTAATACAATATGATTTTCCTCTACTGTTACCATATAATATATATCATCTACTAAAGCATTTTGAATTAAATGTTCATTAAGTTCACTAGTGGTTCCAAAATTAATATCCATAATAATATTAAAAAGGATTCTAAGATTTAAATCAGAAATATTTTTATATTGTTTTTTAGGAATCTTAATGCTAAGTAACAATTTTTCTTTTGTAACTGTTGTAGCAATTTCTTGTGATCCTTTGGCAACATTATCTGGTTCTTTAGGCAAGATAATTTCTGGATTTAAATACATTGGGGTATCTTCATTTTCAAAATATTCATCAACAATCTTAACCACTTCATAGGGGTTAACATTACCTGTTACAGTTAAAAACATATTTTTAGGATGATAAAAATTATCAAATACATTTACTACATCATCGATAGTAATACTTTTAATATCATCTTTTTCACCAGTTATTAAATGCCGTTTATTATTTGCTTTATATAAACCGTTCATTAAAGCTTTGTATCCTAAATTATAAGGATTATTTAAAGTCATTTTACTTTCTTCAACAATTATACCTTTTTCCTTTTGAATTAACCCCTTAGTAAAATATGGATTTAAAACAAAATATAATAAATGTTCAATATTCTCTTTCAAATTATTATTACATACAACTTCATAAGAAGTATGATCATAGGTAGTATATGCATTACTATAACTCCCTATTTTATAGAAAAAATCATGAGCAGTAGAGTCTTTCTTTTCATTAAATTTAATATGTTCTAGAAAATGCGCCATACCATTAGGAACCATTATATCTTTACCATTACTTTTAAATTTTGTATGAACACTTCCATATTTAACCGTTAAAGTTAAATTTGCCTCTTCCGAAAGATTATACTGCCAAATATAAATAGTTAAACCATTTTTACATATATGTTCATAAATTACTTCTCCAGTACCCTTTATTTTAATCTCTTTCATCTTGTTCCTCACTTAATACATAAATAGTATTTTCTTTGATCTTTTTTGCTAAAGAAACAATATCTGCTTTAGTAATTTTTTCAATTAATTCTATTTTTTCATTAATGTCATAGTTACCCAAAAACACCTTAAATTCAAAGTTAGCTAATACTGCGCTCGGATTATTTTTATTAACATTTAGCGATAGCAACATATTTTGTTTAGCATCTTTAATATCTTCCTCAGTAAATTCTCCATTTTGCATTTCTTTAATTGACTTAGTAATTAATTTTACTGTATGCATTACATTTTCCTTAGCCAAGGAAGAAGCTATACATAGTAAATTATCATATTTAAAATACATACTTGAAATCCGATAACAATAACTATTTTCTTCACGAATATATCGGTATAGCTTACTACTTAACCCTCCGCTTCCTAAAATATAATTTAGTAAATGAAAAGTTATTTCTTTTTCATCTTTTGTAAGATTATCTAAATTATATAAGCACACTAATTGGGATTGTAAAAATGATGAAGAATCCTCTTTTTCTAGGGGGTTCTTACGTAATTTATTCTCAATATAATAATCAATTTTACTAGTTCTAATCTTTCGGTTATGATAATACTTTTTAATGTATTTAACTATGTTATCCATATTCGTATTACCAATTATGAAAATATCTATAAGAGAATTATTAATTAAGTTTTGATAAGCTTCATATAATTTTTCCGGAGTAATTTTTTCAACATCTTCTTTTGTTCCAAGAATACTAAGTGAACTAACACTTTCACTATCCATTGTAACAAGAGCATTATTAATTGCTTTCTTTTCAGCATTTTCCTCAATACTTTCAATATCTAATAAAATATTATTTTTAACTATCTTAAAAGTATCTATATCAAATTCTTCATTAATAACATTAGGTTTATTAATCATTTCAAATAAAAACTCAATAACGTTTTCTAAGTAATCTTTTTCACTAATAAACTCCGGATTAATAAAATTAACAGAAAAAATTGTATTTAAACAATCACCCACTTTATTTGCAAAGCAATAATAATAGGTTTTATATAAATCTTCACATTTAATTGCAAGTTTCCTTCGGGTAGGATACTTTTTCGAAGATTCATTTAACATTGCTGCTAAAAAAGAATTAAGAGCAATTGTTTTTTCATCAACCTTTGCTCTAAAAATAACTTCAATTTTCGAAGTTTTAAAACGATTAGTTTTGATTGTATGGATACTATATGATTTACAATCGATGCTCTTATACTCCATAATTCACCTCTTTTTTATTATTTCCTATTCTACTATTTTTATGTTTAATTTATCGAATTGCTCATTAAAATACTCATCTGTCATACCTGATACATAATCTAAAACAATTCTTGCATTAGTATTTTCTTTATATTCTTCACTCATATTATTTAAATATGATGTATAAATAACACTATCAGTATTATTATTAACCAAATCTTTCATAAAACTACTAACTACACTTCGAAATTTAAATTCTATATAGTCACGTTGTTGCTTATTTAAACATTTGTAATAAATGTATTCATAATTAAATTTCTTAAGTGCTTTAACAGCATTAAATACTTCATCACTCATTTTAATATAAGGGACATCTACACTATTTTTTATAATATCACAAATAATAGTATTAACAATTTGAGCATTAGTAGTGCCTAAAACACTTCGAATTTCTTTAGGAACATCATCAAAAGTTAAAAGTCCTACACGAATTCCGTCTTCAATATCTCTACCTAAATAAGCGATAATATCACTAACGCGAACTACACATCCCTCTAAAGTCATTGGCCTTAAATACTTAGCCACATCTTTATCTTTATATGAATTATAATATTCATTCAAAAAATCTTCTTGCGTTTTCTTTTTTGGGTGGTATTCATTTGATACCATTTCACCATTATGACACATAATAGCATCTAAAACTTGTAACGAAACATTATTACCATTACCATAGTTTTCGACAAACATTACATTACGAACACTATTTATATTATGAAGAAAATTTCCTTCTCCTAGTTCACGTGAAATTTTATCAAGGACCTTTTCTCCTTCATGACCGTATGGTGTATGCCCTAAATCATGACCTAATGCTGCAGCTTCAATCAAATCTTCATTTAATCTTAATGCTCTTCCTATCGTCCTTGCAATCTTAGATACATATTGAACGTGAACCATTCTCTTTTGAATATGATCATTTTCTACCACTGTAAATACTTGTGTCTTATCCATATATCTTACATATGATAAAGAATAAATTATTTTATCAATATCTCTAAAAAATGGGGTTCTAATATCAGGATTATAAGGTTTTAAATAAATAGCATCCTTATCCTTCGTGGCATAGAAACCTAAATCTGTTCCATGTTTTTGCATATTTTCATAAACTTTATCGTTCATAATGTACCTCCCTTATACAAACTATTGTATCAAATTTATTTCAAAGAAAAAAGCCTTTTATATAAGGCTTATTCTTCATTTGCAACTACTTCTTCAGTAGAATTCTCTTCCATTAAAGTTTCTTCTAAAGTTTCAGCAGCATCATTTACTAAAAATTGTTTTTCAAGTTCAATATCAACTGAAGCATATTCTTTAGCTCCTGTACCTGCAGGAATTAATTTACCAATGATAACATTTTCTTTTAATCCTTTTAGGTAGTCAACTTTACCTTTAATCGCAGCATCAGTAAGAACTCTTGTAGTTTCTTGGAATGATGCAGCTGATAAGAATGAATCAGTTTCTAATGATGATTTAGTAATACCAAGCATAATTGGGTTACCCTTAGCAGGTACTCCACCACTTAATAATACTGGTTTGTTACCTTCGATGAATGTTCTTAATGATACTGTTAGACCTTCAACAAAATCTGTATCTCCAGGATCAACAATCTTCATCTTATTAATCATTCTCTTAACAATAATTTCAATATGTTTATCGTTAATATCAACACCTTGTAATTTATATACACTTTGAATTTCTTTTAGGATGTATTCTTGTGCAGTAAGTGGGTCTGTTACAGCTAGTAATTCTTTTGGTGCTATAACACCTTCAGTTAATTTATCACCAGCATTAACTTCATCACCAACCGCTACACGTAATTTCATGTTGTAATTAGTAACATGATCTCTTACACCAGCTTCATTTTCAACAGTAATTGTATATTTCAAATTATTTTCAGTAATATTAGTTACTTTACCAGAAATTTCTGCAATAGTAGCTTTATACTTAGGTGTTCTAGCTTCGAATAATTCTTCTACTCTTGGAAGACCTTGAGTAATATCTTCAGCAGAGGCAACACCACCTGTATGGAATGTACGCATTGTTAATTGTGTACCAGGTTCACCAACTGATTGAGCAGCCATTACACCAACAGCTTCACCCGTTTCAACTAAGTTACCAGTAGCAAGGTTGCGTCCATAACATTTTTGACATACACCACCATCTGATTTACAAGTAAGTGCACTTCTAATTTCAACTTTTGTAATACCAGCTTTTTTGATTTTTGAACAAGTATTTTCAGTAATCATTTCGCCAGCGTCACAAATAACATTTTTAGTTTCAGGATCAACGATTTTCTTCGCAGCAAATCTTCCTAAAATTCTTTCATCTAATGGTTCAATAACAGATCCATCTTTATCATTTAATAAGTCTTGAACAACAACACCTTGAATAGATCCACAGTCATAATCTTTAACAATAATATCTTGAGCAACGTCTACAAGTCTTCTTGTTAAGTAACCTGAATCGGCAGTTTTTAATGCTGTATCGGCAGCACCTTTTCGAGAACCGTGTGTTGATAAGAAGAATTCTGATACTGTAAGTCCGTCCATGAATGATGAAGTAATTGGAATTTCTACAGTTTCACCATTTGGTTTTGCCATAAGTCCACGCATACCTGCAAGTTGGGTAAAGTTTGAAATTTCCCCACGAGCACCAGAGTTCATCATCATGAAGATTGGGTTTTTGTAATCATTTAAACTGATTTGTTTTAGTTCTGCTTTAACTTTATCAGTAGCAGCAGCCCAGTTAGCAATAACTTCTTGGTATCTTTCACTTTCAGTAATTAAACCTTTTTTATATTGCTTATTAATTTTTTCAACATTTGCTTTTGCTTCATCAACGATTTCTTGTTTCTTTTCACTAGTTTTAATATCTGCATAAGATACTGTAATACCAGCGATTGTTGAATATTTGAAACCTTGATCTTTTAATTTATCAAGCATAATTGAAGTTTCAGTTGTACGATATCTTTTGAACACTTGAGCAATTAGTGATTTTAAGTTTGACTTAATAAGTGGATTAACAACTTCCATTTTTTTAATTGCTTCAGGAATATTAGTACCTTTTTCTAAGAAATATTTATTAGGAGTAATACCTTCAATATTATCTTTACTTCCATCATTAATAAATGGGAAAGTATCTGGTAAAATTTCATTAAATTTAATCTTACCTACAGTAGTTACTAAATATTTATCTTGTTGTTCTTCAGTAAATAATTTATGTTTAAATGAATTTGCTGGAAGAGCAATTCTTGTATGTAGAGTAATTTCTCTTCTTTCATAAGCCATTAAAGCTTCGTTCGGATCTTTAAATACTCTACCTTCTCCTTCTTCACCAGCAACTTCCATAGTTAAATAACAGTTACCTAATACCATGTCTTGAGATGGTGTAACGATTGGTTTACCATCTTTAGGATTTAGAATGTTATTTGCCCCTAACATAAGAAGTCTAGCTTCTGCTTTTGCTTCTTCTGAAAGTGGAACGTGTACAGCCATTTGGTCACCGTCGAAATCGGCATTAAATGCTGCACATACAAGTGGATGTAGTCTGATTGCTTTTCCACCAATTAATTTAGGTTCAAATGCTTGAATACCAAGTCTATGTAGAGTTGGAGCACGGTTAAGCATTACTGGATGTTCAGTAATAACATCTTCAACAATGTCCCATACGCATTCATCTCTTGTTTCAATTAATTTTTTAGCACCCTTAATGTTATGCGCTAATCCTCTTTCAACTATTCCGTTAATTACATGCGGTTTGAATAACTCAAGAGCCATTTCTTTTGGTAAACCACATTGATACATTTTTAAATAAGGACCAACAACGATAACAGAACGACCAGAATAGTCCACACGTTTACCAAGTAGGTTTTGTCTAAAACGTCCTTGTTTACCTTTTAACATTGAAGATAAACTCTTTAGTGGTCTATTTGATGCAGAAGTAATACTTCTACCACGACGACCATTATCAAGTAAAGAGTCTACTGCTTCTTGAAGCATTCTCTTTTCATTTTGAACAATGATTGAAGGAGCTCCAAGTTCTAATAATTTCTTTAAACGATTATTTCTATTAATAATTCTTCTATATAAGTCATTTAAATCTGAAGTAGCAAATCTACCACCATCTAGTTGAATCATTGGACGAAGTTCTGGTGGAATAACTGGTAGTACTTCTAGAACCATCCATTCAGGACGATTTCCACTTTCTTGGAAAGAAACTAGACAATCTAATCTCTTAACAAGACGAATTCTTTTTTGACCAGTTGTATCTTCAAGTTCTTTACGAACATCTTCTACTTCTTTATCTATATCAACTTGAGCAAGTAATTCTCTGATTGCTTCAGCACCCATACCAACTTTGAAAGTATTTCCGTATTTTTCATATAGATTACGATATTCTTTGTCAGATAAAGTTTGTTTAGCTTCTAATGGCGCTTTACCTGGATCAATTACTACATAACTTACGAAATATAGTACTTCTTCTAGGTCTCTTGGAGACATATCTAGAACTAATCCCATTTTTGATGGAACACCTTTAAAGAACCAGATATGAGAGCAAGGAGCAGCAAGTTCAATATGACCCATTCTCTCTCTTCTTACTTTTGAAAGTGTAACTTCTACACCACAACGATCACAAATAATATTTTTATATCTTAATCTTTTGTATTTTCCACAACTACATTCAAAATCTTTTGATGGACCAAAAATCTTTTCGCAAAATAGACCATCTCTTTCAGGTTTTAATGTACGATAATTGATAGTTTCAGGTTTCTTAACTTCACCATAAGACCAACTTCTGATCTTTTCTGGTGAGGCAATAGATACTCTTATACCTTTAAAATTACTTACATCTATCATTATAAGTCACCTTCTTCCTCATCAATATCTTCTAAGACGTCTGGGAATTCTAAATCGTCAAAATCAACATCGTCTTCTTCATCTTCTTCAGCCGAAGTTTCTTCAACTTCAGGTTCTGGCATATCCATATCCTTAGTTAAATCGATTTCATCAATTCTAAGCGCGCCTTCATTTTCATCGCTTTCTTCAATATCTTTAAATTCTAATAATTCATCTTCAGTATTTAATACTTGAACATCTAATCCTAATGCTTGGAATTCTTTAACAAGTACTCTAAAGCTTTCTGGTACACCAGCTTGGTTAACTAATTTACCTTTAACTAGCGCTTCATAAACTTTAACACGTCCAACAATATCATCAGCTTTAACAGTTAAGATTTCTTGTAGTACATGAGCAGCACCATATGCATATAGTGCCCAAACTTCCATTTCTCCGAAACGTTGACCACCAAATTGTGCTTTACCACCTAATGGTTGTTGAGTAACAAGTGAATAAGGACCTGTTGCTCTTGCATGAAGTTTATCATCAACCATGTGGTGTAATTTAATCATGTACATTACCCCAACTGATACAGGGTTATCAAATGGTTCACCAGTACGTCCATCGTGTAAGATCATCTTACCATCTGGATTCATTCCGGCTTCAGCCATTTCCTCTTGAATATCTGCCCAAGTAGCAGAATCAAATACTGGAGTTGCATAATGTGTTCCAATTTGTTTTCCTGCCATACCTAAGTGAATTTCAAGAATTTGTCCTATGTTCATACGAGATGGAACCCCAAGTGGATTTAACATGATGTCTACTGGACGACCATCTGGCATGTATGGCATATCTTCTTCAGGTAATACTAAAGAGATAACACCTTTGTTACCATGTCGACCTGACATCTTATCTCCAACTTGAATTTTTCTCTTTTGAATTATGTATACTCTAATTACTTTTGATACACCTGCAGCAAGTTCATCAGAGTTTTCCTTAGTATAAATTTTAATATCATGAACGATACCATCTGCACCGTGTTCTACACGTAATGATGTATCTCTAACTTCACGAGTTTTTTCTCCGAAGATTGCATGCAATAATTTTTCTTCTGAAGTAAGTTCTTGAACTCCTTTTGGAGTAACTTTACCAACTAGGATATCTCCTTCATGTACTTCAGTACCAATTCTTACAATACCTTCAGCATCTAGGTTCTTACGAGCATCTTCACCAATATTTGGAATATCTCTTGTAATTTCTTCTGGACCTAGTTTAGTATCACGACATTCAATGTCATAATGTGATATATGAAGTGATGTATAAACATCATCTTTAACTAATCTTTCATTTAAGATAACAGCATCCTCATAATTGTAACCTTCAAAAGTCATGAATGCTACAGTCATGTTTTTACCTAATGCAAGTTCCCCACCATTACATGAAGGACCATCAGCAATAACTTGACCTTTGTGAACTTTATCCCCAGCTCTAACAACTGGACGATGATTTACACAAGTTGAGGCATTTGATCTTTCAAAATTTGCTAAATAATAAGTATCTTTACTATTTGCAACCTTAATAACTATTTTTTTAGCATCAGCGTATTCTACTACACCGTCTGCTTTTGCCACAACACAGCTTCCTGATGATGCTGCAGCAATATGTTCTACTCCAGTACCTACGATCGGTGCTTCAGATACAAGTAGAGGAACAGCTTGACGTTGCATGTTCGCACCCATTAGTGTTCTTCTAGCGTCGTCGAATTCCAAAAATGGAATACAACTTGTTGTAACTGATACAACTTGGCTTGGAGCTACGTCAACAAAGTCAACTTGATTTCTTTTTACACGTACGTTATCACCATTAATACGAACAATTACTTCATCCTCAACAATACGCATATTATCATCAAGTTCTACTGTTGCTTGTGAAATATAGAAATCTGCTTCTTCATCAGCAGTCATATAAATAACTTCATCTTGTACTACACCATCAATAACTTTATGATATGGAGTCATAATAAATCCATAATCATTAATTTTCGCATATCCTGCAAGTGATGTAATAAGACCAATGTTTTGTCCTTCTGGTGATTCAATTGGACAAATACGACCATAGTGAGATGAGTTAACGTCACGTACTTCCATACCAGCACGTTCACGAGATAATCCTCCTGGTCCTAAAGATGACAAACGTCTTTTATCTGTAAGTTCTGCAATAGGGTTAACTTGATCCATGAATTTTGATAACTGACTTGAACCAAAGAATTCTTTTAAAATTGCAGTTACTGGACGAATATTAATTAAAGTTTTTGGAGTAACAGTTTCAATTTCTTGAGTTGTCATTCTTTCTCTAATAACTCTTTCCATTCTCGCCATACCAGTTCTAAATTGGTTTTCAATAAGTTCCCCAACTTGTCTAACACGACGATTTCCTAAATGGTCAATTTCATCTTCATTACCAATATTGAAATGTAAGCCAATATAGTATGAAAGTGATGCATAAATATCAGGAATAGTTAGTCTTTTTTCTTCAACAGTACTATCAGTACCAATTAAAGTTAAAACCATTTTTCCATCTAACTTATCATATACTTTTAATGTTTGAATCTTCTTGTAATCATCTAATTCTTCATTAATTGTAGTATCATTTAGATTAAATCCTTCAGCAAAAATAGGTTTTAAACTTTCTAATACAGGTTTTGTAATTACATCACCTTTCTTAGCGTATACTTCTTTTCCTACTTTAATATCTTCAGCTAAAGTACATCCAATAAGTCTTTCGGTAATATTTAACTTTTTGTTAAATTTATAACGACCAACTTTTGCTAAATCATAACGGAAACGATCAAAGAAACGAGTAATTAATTGGTTCTTTGAACTATCAAGTGTAGCAGGTTCTCCTGGTCTTAATTTTTCATAAATTTCTAGTAATGCTTCATCAGTATTATTTGTAGCATCTTTTTCTAGAGTATTCTTAATATATTGGTTATCTCCGAATAATTCAATAATTTCTTCATCAGTAGATAAACCTAACGCTCTTAAGAATGTTGTTACTGTAACCTTTCTAGTACGATCAATTCTAACATAGATAACGTCTTTAGCATCAGTTTCATACTCAAGCCATGTACCTTTGTTAGGAATGATTTCTCCCCCAATAATTCTACGACCATTCTTGTCTATTTCTCTTTTGAAATATACAGAAGGACTTCGAACAAGTTGAGAAACAATAACTCTTTCTGCTCCGTTAATGATAAATGTTCCTGCATCTGTCATTAATGGCATATCTCCTAAGAATATAGTTTGTTCCTTAACTTCTCCTGTTTCATGAATGAATAATCTTGCTTCAACTTTTAATGGTGCAGCATAGTTTACCATTCTTTCCTTTGCTTCCTTAATAGAATATCTTGGTTCATCAAGTGAATATTCACCAAATTCTAAAGAAATATTACCAGTAAAACTTTCAACTGGAAAAAGATCCTCAAATGTTTCTTTGATTCCATTTTCCAAAAAGTTTTGGTAACTCTTCTTTTGAATTTCTAGTAAGTCGGCAAGTTCTAGTGTGTTTTTGCTTTTTGCAAAGCTTCTTCTTTCGCGATAGTCTCCGAATTTTTCTTTCTTATAAGCCACGATCTCACCCCATCATCAATATTTTTTGGACTATTTTCTTCTTATATAAAAATAAACACGTCAGCGATACATAATTTTACCAAATAATCAAGTATTGGTCAATACGTTTTACAGCAAAAAATATAAAATCCCTTGCTCTTTTCTATCGTTTCCACCTGATAGTGTTCATTTAATACCTTCATCATACTTTTGGCACCATGATCTTTACGAAGTACATACCAAAGTTCTCCATTTTTATTTAAATGTTCTTTCGCTCCCAGTAAAATATTTAATAATATTTGTTTACCGGCTCGAACCGGAGGATTTGTAATAATTACATCATATTTATCTTTAACATTTTCGTATCCATTACTTTCAAATACATTTGCAGATACTTTGTTTTCTATAAGATTTCTTTGAGTTAAGTGTAAAGCTCTTTTATTAATATCAATCATTGTTACATTGCTTTGAAGTTCTTTAGCAATAACAATTCCCATAAAGCCATAACCACAGCCAACATCTAAAACATTTCCTAGAGCTTTACGATTTTTTAAAAAAGTTTCTAATAAAAGCTTACTACCATAATCAATATGTTCTTTACTAAATACTCCATTGTCACTCAAAAAAATATAATCATATCCACCATGTGAATACGAAAGTGTTTTTATCTCACTTTTTAAATTTTGGTTATTAGTAAAATAATGGTCCATTAAATTCCCTTTTCTTTTTAAATCAGTACTTTTATTATATTATAAAAAAGGCCTTAAAGTCAATAAAATAGCACTAAAAGTCTTGATATCTTTTCGTTTTTATTTGACAAAAAAATATTATTAATTAAAATTATATGTAAGAAAGGATAAGATATGAAAAAAATCATTTTAATTTTATTAGCTCTGTTTATATTTACAGGTTGTTCTAAACAAGAAGAAATTGAAAATCCAATTGTAACAATGACAATTAAGGATTATGGAGATGTTATTATTGAACTTTATCCAGATAAAGCCTATAACACTGTAGCAAATTTTGTAAATCTTACTGAAGATGGTTTTTACGATAATAATACAATCCATCGACTTGCCAAAAGATTTGTACTTCAAGGTGGGGACCCAACTGGAACGGGTTCAGGCGGCCCCGGTTATACTATCAAAGGCGAATTTGCTTTAAACGGTGTCAACAATGATATTTCCCATACTAAGGGGATAATATCGATGGCCCGTACCGAAGATTATAATTCTGCAGGATCCCAATTTTTTATAGTACTTGACGATAGCGCTAAAACATCACTTGACGGAAGATATGCTGCTTTTGGGAAAGTAATCGAAGGCATGGATGTTATAGAAACAATTGAAAATGCTAATTTAGAAATTACTAATCCTCAAGCTGGAACTTTGAAAGAATTACTTACAATTGAGAAAGTTACCGTTGATACTAAAGGCCACAAATATAAAGTAGAAAAATATAAAGACTAAACACTCAAGTTTAGTTTTTTTCTTGCATTAAGCGACGATATAAAGTTCTTATTTCACCATAAGTAAAATCATCTACTGTATCAATATCTAGCACTTTTTGATAAAGAGGCTCTATTTCAATACATTTCATAAATTCTGCTTTATTAATTTCATCTAAACTATTATACATTTCAAAAAACATTGCATATTTTTTTAATTCAATTTTAGTTCTAATACTATTAAATTCTAAAGGTAAATTTATAATAATCATAAGCGAACTTAAAAAGATGGCAAATTCATTTTCGTTTCTAATTGCACTTTCTAATCCTAAAGCAAAAATAATTTGAAAATATAGTATCATTGTTCTAGCAAGACGATCTTTTTCTGTTTCTTTCATTTTCTCTCCTCGTTCTTGCGCTTGCTTAAACATTTTATTTTTTATCTCTTGACATCTTTTTGGGTCGTCACAATAATATTCACTAATACTTCCATCAAAATATTCCACGTGAAAATAGTTTCCCTCATAAGAAAATTTCTTTATAACTTGACTTAAATCCGCATATGGATGTGTAAATTTCATAAAAACCCCTCTTTTTTCAGTCTATTATACATAATTTAAATAAAAAAATAAAGTTTTATGGTAAAATTATAATAGCGAGGATAACATATGAAGGATAAAATATTTAGAGAATATGATATTAGAGGGAAAGTACCTGAAGATATTAACGAAGAAGTAGCATATAAAATAGGATTAGGTTACGGATCTTATCTTCAAGAGTTTTTAAACCAAAGTGCTTGTGTAGTATCTCACGATAATCGCTTGTCATCTCCTAAACTACACGAAAAGCTAATCAAAGGATTATTAGAAACAGGCATTAATGTTATTGATTATGGCCTAACCACCACGCCAATGAATTATTATGCTAGACACATTAATAACCTATTTGGAATTATGATTACGGCCAGTCACAATCCCAGTAATGAAAATGGTTTTAAATTTTCATTTGATCACTATGCCAACGCCCGGGGCCAAATGGTCAAAAATTTAAAAGCATATATAGATAAAGGTGAATTTTTAAAAGGAAATGGTATTTTAGAACATAAAAGCATTAAAGAAGACTATATAAAATATGTTTTAGAAACATTAAACTTTGGCAAAAGAAAAGTTAAAGTGGTTTTAGATCCTGCAAACGGGGTTCCTACAACAGTTGCTAGAAATATTTTTGAAAAACTAAATATTGATTTAACTATAATTAACGAAGAAAGCGATGGTTCATTTCCTAATCATCACCCAGATCCAACGATTGAAAGCAACTTAGAACAATTAAAATCTAAAGTACTCGAAGTTGGCGCTGACATTGGGATTGGTTTTGACGGAGACGGCGATAGAATCGGTATTATCGATGAAAAAGGTAACATGGTTTCTATCGAAGCTTATGCAATACTTATTTTAAGAGATATTTTTGATAAAGTAGATAATAAAAAATTCTTATATGATGCTAAAAGTTCTGACAACTTTAAAGATGAAGTTTTACGTCTCGGAGGAACTCCAGTAATTTGTCGAACTGGTACTAGTTATACTCAAGAAAAGGTTTTAAGAGAAAATATTCCATTTGGTTTTCAATATGTTGGTCACATTTCTTTAAATGATAGGCTATTTAGTACTGAAAGTGCCATGTACTCCGCACTTCGAATCATTGAACTTTTAAGTAAAACATCTGAACCACTTAGTCAAATGGTAGCAACAGTACCCACATATTTCAACACTCCTGAAGAAAAATTTGCAACTTCCGATAACGTGAAATACGGTGTTGTCGAAAAAATAAAAAATTATTGTAAAGAAAAAAAATATAACTTTATGGAAATTGATGGACTAAAAGTGATATTTAAAGATGGTTGGGCCTATGTAAGAGCAAGTAACACAGGTCCAAATTTAACCCTTCGTTGTGAAGCACATAGTCAGAAAGACGTTCAAGATTTAAGAGATTATTTTGCAGATTTAATTAACATTTATAACAAATTTTAAGCCAAGCAAAAAGCCACATAAAGTGGCTTTTTTATTTAATTATTGCTTCAAGAGCTATTCTAATCATATCATTAAGTCCAGTTTGTCTTTCTTCTGTACTAAGTACTACATCACTAAATGGTGAATCTACCGCAGAAAGGATACAAGCGGCTTCTTTTCCAAACTCTTTAGCTACAAAGAAAAGTGCAAAAGCTTCCATTTCTTCTCCAATAATATTTAATTCTTTAGGAAGACGTGCTAACAATTTATCATGTTCTACATACGGACCAAAAACATCCATCGTTGTAATATCACCAACATGAAGTTTTATCCCTAGTTCCTCTGCAGCACTAATTAGCTGATTGTTCAATTCCTTTGCAGGATACATAATATGATCTTCACATTCTTTATAAGTATAAGCAAAATTAGATTCACTATAAGCACTAGTAGATAATATTAATTCCGGAATTTTTACTTCAGGACTTATAACACCACAAGTTCCTATTCTAATTATTTTTTGAACATTGTAATATTTAAATAGTTCCCAAGAATATATTCCCATACTGGGCATCCCCATTCCCGAACCCACTACAGATATTCTTACGCCTTTATAAGTTCCTGTAAAACCAAGCATATTTCTTAAATTACAAACCTCTTTGGCGTTTTCTAAAAAATTATCTGCTATATATTTTGCACGAAGTGGATCTCCAGGCATTAAAACAATCGGTGCAATACTTCCTACTTCTGCATTTATATGAATTGGTTTTCCTACCTCTTCCATTAATATCACTCTCCCATTTTAATTCTAACAAAAAAAATGTATTTACAAATACATTTTTCTTGTTTTAGACAAAGTTTGACAACTATTTTCTTTCTAATTTAATTCCTACACTATAATCATTAAGAGTTAAATCTTTTTCTAATGTTTCATCTTTGATTAGTTCAACAGATAAAGTTTCATTTTTAACATATTCGCTATTAGCTTTGATTGCTTTAGCAAATTCTTCATCAGCATTATATGTTGTAATTATACGATCAGCAATATCAAAACCATTATCTTTACGCATACTTTGAACTTTAGATACAAATTCACGTGCATTACCTTCCATTTTTAACTTTTCAGTAATTCTAGTATCTAAGATAATGAAGTTGCCATTTTCCATACCAACATTAAATCCTTCTTTTGAATTATATCTAATTTCAACCATATCTGGAGTTATTTCATATTCATTGTCTGCTACAGTCATATTAATACTTTCACCCTTTTGTAAAGTATCAATTGCTTCTTTTGATAATTCTAACAATTTCTTTTGGTATTCACCCATATTTTTTCCAAATACTTTTCCTACTTCTTTGAAATTAGGTTTAATTGTAAATGTCATATAAGTATTTAAATCATCTGCAAAAGTAACATTCTTAACGTTTAATTCTTCCATAATTAAGTTAGTCAAATCACTTAATACTTCTTTATTTTTTCCGTCAATAAGAGCTTCAGGAAGAGGTTGACGAACTTTCACTTTATTTTCTTCACGTACATAACGACCAATAGAAATTAGACTTCTAACTAAATCCATTCTTTCTTCAATATGTTCATCAATTAAACTTTCATCACAAACTGGGTAACTAGTCAAATGAACAGATTTATCATTAGTTAAATTGCGATATAATTCCTCAGATACAAATGGAACTATCGGAGCAATTAATTTAGATAATCCTACTAACACTTCATAAGTAGTTATATAAACACTTTTCTTAGATTCATTAAGTTCACTACCCCAAAAACGATTACGATTTCTTCGAATATACCAATTTGATAAATCTTCAGATACAAAAGTAGACAAATGATGAACCACTTTATTTAAATCATATTCATCAAAATCATTTCTAACATTTTTAACAAGTTTATTATATTTAGATAATAACCATTTATCTATTTCTTCGCGATTTTCATAAGGTACATTACATTCATCAGTATCAATTCCATCTATATTAGCGTACATAGCAAAGAAACTATATGTATTTTTTAAAGGATTAAAGAATTTTGAATATACTTCTTTTAAACCTTCCATATCAAATTTAAGTGGAGTCCAAACTGGTGAAACATATGGTAAATAGAATCTTACTGTATCAGCACCATATTGTTCAATTGTTGTAAACGGTTCAACAATATTACCACGTGACTTACTCATTTTTTTACCGTTTGCATCAAGTAATAAATCATTAACTAAAACATTTTTAAATGGTGAACAACCTTTAACAAAAGTTGAAATTACCATTAATGTATAGAACCAACCACGAGTTTGGTCGATACCTTCGCAAATAAAGTCTGCTGGAAATTGACTTTCCCATAACTCTTTATTTTCAAATGGATAATGATATTGAGCAAATGGCATTGCACCTGAATCAAACCAACAGTCTAATACATCAGGAATACGTGTCATTTCTTTGCCACATTTATCACATTTAATATGAACATTATCAATATATGGTTTGTGTAAATCAAAATCTTCGCCAATTTCTTCGATAGCTAAATTTTTAAGTTCTTCAATAGAACCGATCATATGTGCATGACCACATTCACATTTCCAATATGGGATTGGACTTCCCCAATAACGAGAACGTGAAACATTCCAATCTCTTGCATTTGCAAGCCAATTTGCAAATCTTTTTTCTCCAACATAAGCAGGATACCAATTTACTTTTGAATTAGCCTCAACTAATTTATCTGTCATTTCACTTACACGAATATAATAACTTGGCATTGAATAATAAATTAATGCTGTATCACATCGCCAACAATGTGGATATTCGTGAGCTAATTTTTGTTTTTTAAATAATTTATCATTTTCTTTTAAATAAGTAACAATTTCTTCATTTACATCATGAACAAATTTACCCTCCCATAATCCCGTAGTATAACAACCATCTTTTCCAACAGGATTTAAATATGGTAAGTCATATTTTTTACCAACAAGAGCATCGTCTTCACCAAAAGCTGGAGCAATATGAACAATACCAGTACCATCTTCCATAGTTACATAATTATCACATGTAACAAAGAATGCTTTTTTGTCAACTTCAAGTGATGGAAGCAATTGTTCATATTCCATATATTCTAAATCTTTTCCTTGATAAGTTTCTAGTATAGTAGCTTCTTCACCTAAAACCTTTTCTACTAAAGCACTGGCTAAGATAAACTTTGTTCCTTTAGATTCTACTAAAGCATATTCTTCATCAGGATTTACGCATAGTGCAACATTAGCAATTAAAGTCCACGGAGTTGTTGTCCATACTAAGAAATAAACATCTTCATTCTTTTTCTTAAACGGTACATAAACTGTTATTGCAGTATCTGTTTGATAGTTTTGAGCAACTTCATGAGTAGCAAGACCGGTTCCGCAATGAGGACAATAAGGTACTACTCTAGTTCCTTCATAGAACATGTTTTTTTCAAACATTTCTTTTAAAATCCACCATTCAGTTTCAATATAATCATTTTTATAAGTCAAATATGGATTTTCAACATCAAAAAATTGTCCCATTTTCGAAGTTAAATTAGTAAATGCATCTTCATTAGCTCGAACACTTTTACGGCATTCATCATTAAATTTTTCAATTCCTAATGCTTCAATTTCTTTCTTTGAAGAAATACCTAATTTCTTTTCAACATGATTCTCAATAGGCAGCCCATGCGTATCCCATCCAATTTTTCTAATTACTTTTTTTCCATTCATTACATGATATTTAGTTACACAGTCTTTTAAGTTTTTTGATACCATATGATGAAGTCCTGGAAATCCATTAGCAAAGGCTGGGCCATCGTAAAAAACAAAGGTTTCATTATTTTCATTTTGAGCAACTTGAGCATCATGCATAGCATTAATACTTTCCCAAGATGTCGAAATAGATGATTCTACTTCACTAACAGGTCTTTTGTCTAATTCTTTAAAATTTTTCATACTTTCTCCTTCCAATAAAAAAGATGGTTACCTAAGGGCGAAATTCCGCGGTACCACCTTATTTGTTACTTATGTTCTCTTAACGCGAGTTATTCGTCTTATTTTACTCTTTTCAAATAAGCAATTCCCAAGTGATCCAAGTCATTTTCCTGCTTGCTAGCTTTCACCATACCTAGCTCTCTTTCAAAACTTTCCAATAACTCCGTCTTGTTCATAATCTTTAAAAGATTAATCAAATTATATTATAAATAAATTAAAAGTTCAAGTCTTCTTACAAAAGAAAAAAGTTACCAAAGTAACTTTAGATTCTATTTAGATAATTGATAAGCATTTGCACCTTTTTGACCAGTGCCTCCAATAACTTTTACAGAAGAATCAAGATATATAACTGGAAAGGTAGCCGATTTATACTTATGAAAGCCGCCAAAAGATCCAAATCGACCTTGTGCATTTATAATAGTGTTATTTGCCATTGGAATATAATAACCTATGTGATTGTTCATTGAAAAACGCGAGTAATATATCCAATTATAAACAACGCAATCTGTCGTAATTGATCCAACGCCTAATGTAGTATTTAAGCATGAAGAATTATTAATACCTGCATATGTAGCATAACCATAATCACTTACATACATTAGTCCTATAGCTGCTCGTGTTGCAGGATCCGCATCCCCCGATACTCCATTACGATAGCCGGGCGTACCAGTAACCCGCTCATATTCGTACATTTGATCAGCAGTAGAAGATGAATTACCTCCAATTCTTAAATGCCACAGTGGATAGTTATCATTTGATTTAGCAATCATTTGCCTTGCAACATCATTAATCCCAGATGAAACAAAATCACCATCACTATTTAAATAATCGTTATTTAAGAGAATTTTAAGTGTCGCATTTGTCCAATCACTTTCACTTGTATCTACCGTTCCATCACCATTAGAATCTTCAGCATCCCAATAGTAACTGCCAATAGTTTGAAGTTTAATAATTTTCGTATATTTTTCCCCTTCTTGTAAACCAATATCCGATCCATCAAATACGCCTATTATTCGCCATTCTTCATCATTATAATTTACGTAATTATCTGGATTTGCGCCTTCATATCGAACTCCATTTTGATCAATTACTCGATATACACTTCCATTTGTAGCAGAAGTTCTATCACTTCCATCCGCTAATGCTATAACCACCTCTGATAATGTTGGAACATATCTTTCGCATTGTGCGTTTTGAACAACTATCTTTCCTTTATATATTGCGTCTGCATGACTATCTTGATTAGCATCTACATTATAAAATTTAGATGTAAAGTTCCACGTTTTAGTTGTTGTACTTGAAAAAGTTTTTATATTATAGGTTCCCAAAACTAGTGATACACCATAGCTTGGTAATTGAACCTCAGCCAAAGATTTCTTTCCATCGCTTCCTAATATTGTAAATTCATTTGCATCAATCTCTGTTTTTGTATACTGATTTGGGCTACCAATATCCCAAATCCATGCAAGTTCATATGTACATTCAACATCATATTTACTTTGCAAGGTTAAAGTAATTGAAGTATCTGCCGTGCCCGCTACCTCGCCAACGCTTCCTAAAAGCATATTTTCTCCAGGAACATCCATTATAATGTCCTGACTTCCAGTAGCAGTAAAATTTGCAGTTAATCCCTCTTCGATTGTAAAATTAAGTGCTAAATCGTTTTGGATATTAGCTTCATTTGCAAAAAAGGCATAAGAAAAAACTGCTAGTAAACTTAAAAATACTACAGAACAAATTGTAATAATAAGTACATACTTACTACTTTTTAGATTTTTTATATTACCTTCACTATCCATAATTAAAGTATATCAAAAAAACATATAAAATAAAAGAATTATTAATTAATGATTAATATAATTGTCAAAATGTCAGTTATTGAACTTCTAAATAAAGTTAGTTATAATATAACTGTGTTAAAGAGGTGCACATATGTTTACAAACAAAAAAATTCATATGATTGGAATCGGAGGCGTTTCGATGAGCGGAATTGCCGATATTCTCCTTTCATACAACTGTGAAATAACTGGCTATGACGCTAAAGAAAGCGATCTTACAAAACGCTTAATAGAAAAAGGTGTTAAAGTAAGTTATGAAATTAATCTAGAAAATGTTGATAACGCCGATATTATTATTTATACAGCTGCTATCAAAGACGATAACGATGAACTTGCATACGCTAAAAAACAAAAGAAAGAATTATATGAAAGAAGTGTTTTCTTCGGCTTAATGATGAAAAATTATAAAAATGTTCTTTGTATCAGCGGAACGCATGGTAAAAGTACTACAAGCGGTATGGTAAGTTCAATTTTCTTAGAAGCAGAACTTAACCCCACTATTCAAATTGGCGCAATATTACCCAAAATTCAAGGGAATGACTTTGTAGGAGATAAAGAATATTTCATCGCTGAAGCCTGTGAATATGTAGATAGTTTCTTAGATTTTTTTCCTACTGCGGAAATTATTTTAAATATTGATAATGATCATTTAGACTATTTTGGAAATTTAGATAATATTATTCATTCATTTAATCGATATACTAAGTTACTTCCAGAAAATGGAATTCTAGTTATTAATGCGGATGATGAAAATACCTTAATTGCCACAAGAGACGTTAACAAAAAAATTACTTATGGATTAGAAAATACGGCTAATTATATGGCTAAAAATATAAATTTTAATGAATTTGGACATCCAAATTATGATCTATATATAAATAACGAAATGATAACAACAGTTGAATTAAGCGTAAGTGGTTATCATAACGTATATAACTCCCTTGCGGCAATCGCCCTTTCCCATCAATACATTTCTGATTTAGAAATTATTAAAAAAGCCCTTAAAGAATATCGTGGCGTAGGAAGACGATTTGAACTTTTAGGCAGTTATAACGAATGCTCAGTATACGATGATTATGCTCACCATCCTAGCGAAATAAAAACAACATATGAATCTGTTAAGAAAACTAAACACAATGAAAATTGGGCTATTTTCCAACCACATACTTATTCAAGGACAAAAGACCATTTAAAAGAATTTGCTGAAGTTTTAGCTAACTTTGATCATATTGTTATCGCCGAAATTTACGCAGCTCGTGAAGAAAATATTTATAATGTTCATAGCGAAGATATTGTTAAATTAATTAAAGAAAAAGGAAATAATAATGTTGTCTATATTGATACATTTGATAAAATTGAAAATTACATTAGAGAAAATGTTCAACCAGGAGACTTAATTATAACTATCGGCGCTGGTCCTGTAAATGAAGTTGCTAAAGCACTAGTTAAATAAGGAGCTATGTTATGTCAAAGAAAAAAAGAGGTTTTACATTCATCATTTTAGGAATCGTTTTAGTTATTGTAGGTTTATTTATTATGTATATGTTAAGACTTGAACAAAAGAAACATTTTGATGAACTTTATAATAGTAAAAAAATATTAACTGTGGAATACGGAATTATTCCTCCTGAAGAAATATTTTTAGAAAAAAATTCATTATTTAAGAAAATTGATCAAGAAAATTACTACTTTCTACATATTACCGAAGATAATACATTATTTACCTATTATCTAGATTGGTACTATTCATTTGATCCTTTAAAAGGATATAACATTGTTCACGAAATAAAATTAAAGGACGAAGTTGTTAAAAATCTTATGAATGATATTAAGGAAAAAGAACGCGAAAGTTTATATGCTACAGTAGAAAATGAATATGTAGTTTTGCATCACGATGATAAAGAAACATATATTAAACACAATGATTTACAACTAATACTACAATCCTATGATTTAATGTTAAGTATAAAAAAAGGAAATTGAATTTTGTTGTCTTTTTATAAGGAGTACATCAAAATATCAATTTCCTTTTTTATGCAAAATTTATAAAAAACTTGAAAGGTTAATATTTCCAAGTCTTATAATTTCATTAATTCATCATCTATGATTGAATATAAATACATTTTAATAGGCATATCATAAATACTATTTAAATAATCAAAATATACTTTTAACTGATCTTTATACTTTTCATCTTGGATGTTTTTTAATTTATAATCCACAATTTTTATTTCATTATCTTCGATAAGTACTAAGTCAATAATTCCATGATAAGTAATATTATCCTTTTCAAAAATAAATTCATGCTCTTTATAAACCTTAGTTTTATCAGTTATATTTAGTCTTTTAACAAAATTTGATAATTTATCGTAATATGGATTATCTAAAGCAAGATTTAAAAAATCAGCATTTTCAAATATTTCATGCATCATTGTACCGTAATTTAAGGTATTTTGCACTTCTTTAGTTATTAGCTCATTAATAGTTTTTGAAGCATGCTTTTCACTAACTTCATGATTATCAACGTTAATATTATGATACTTTATAATTTCGCTATTTTTTTTAGTTTCCTCATTTATTTTATTAACTCCTAGATAATCTTTAGTAATATCAATATCCTTTAGATTAATATTAGTAATCGCCCCCATTAAATTCCCTTTTATAGAATTTAAAATATCCAAAAAAGAGTTATACTTTCGGCGACGAGCATATTCTACTACCCCATTGGATGTCATACCATCTTCATCAAGACTTGTTACAATAATCATCTTTTCCTTAGCTCTTGTTACCGCTACATAAAAAAGTCTAATTCTTTCAGAAATGTTATCGATTACATATTTATTTTTAAGAAGATCTTTTAAAATTAAAGAACCAATGCCTTCTTTAAAAAATGGAGTAATAATCCCATATTTATTATCGTATACAAATCTTTCTTTAATATCACTATTATTAAAAGCTTTATGATATCCTGAAAAATAGCATATTGGAAATTCTAATCCTTTAGATTTATGAATATTCATAATTTTAACACTTGGCACTCCAGAGGTAATAACTTTATAGGATATTTCATAATTACTTTCTATCATCTTAGTTATATAGTCTTTAAACATATACGGAGTATATCCAGAATCAGATAAATTGCTAGCAATGGTTAAAAGATTATCAAGTTTAATAATTGTATCATCTATATTACCGATTTTTATTGCATTTTCATATATATTAAACCTATCTATTATTTCATTTAATATTTCATAATTATTTAATGTTTCAAGATTCTTACTAATTTGTTCGCATTTGAAATAAATTTCCGTATTAAAATATGTTTTATCTTTTATTATTCTAAATATTTCATTATCTGGCCAACTACACAAAAATGAACGTGCAATACTCACAAAGGAATATCTAAATTCTTGGTCAAAATTATGATCTTTTATTTTTAAAATCATATTTAAAATATTATTAAAAAGCATGATGTCTGTTTCATTAGTTAATTTCTTATCTTCATAAATTACCAAAGGGATTTGTAAATATTCAAAAATTTTCTTATAAGTTGGAAAATTAGTTCCCCTATCCATAATAATACAAAAATCTTCAGGTTTTACTTTTCGTAAAACACCTGATGCTTTGTCTATTACTTCATAACCTTCACTTATTTTTTTCTTGATATCCTTACCAATGATAAAAGCTTCAATTTCTTCCTTTGTAAATTTTCCTTCTTCATCTTGATAGTTTAAAATTTCTAAGTCTGAATTTTGTGATATATTTTTATTTTCTTCATAACTAATATTACCAAATACCATTTGATGACTTTTTTTATAATCAGCTCCTCCTAAAAGGTTATCCATAATTAAATTAAAAATATGATTAATCCCATTTAAGACTTCACCGCGAGAACGAAAGTTTTTAAGTAAATCAATTTTATAGCCGCCATCATTTTGACTATATTTATCATACTTATTTTTAAAGATACTTGGATTAGCATTTCTAAAACCATAAATTGATTGTTTAATATCACCAACCATATAAACATTATCATTAGCAATAAGACTTATAAATTCTTCTTGCAAATCATTTGTATCTTGATATTCATCAACCATAATTTCTTTATAAAAATCTTTTAGTTCATCACAAATTTCCTTGTTGTTTTTTAAAAGATCAATTGCCATAAGTTCAATATCCGTAAACTCATATAAATCATTTTCTTTTTTATAAATATCTATTTCTTTATTAAACTTTTTAATTATTTTAATAATTGCTTTGACATAATCTTGCGATATCATAAAAGATTCATATATTTCTTCCTCATTTGCAAAACGTACAAATTCTTTGATATTTTTTAACGCTAAATCAATTTGCTCTTTAAACTCTTTAATTTCATCACTACCCCGAGGTCTTCGTGGTAAAGTTGGAGATATATATTTTTTTATCTCATCATAAGTCTTAGCTTTTATTAGTCCCTCTAAGGCTTTATTCATATCCTCGGAATAATCATAATAATCACTGTCAGAAATAAAATATAATGCAGTTTCTATATCTTTTATTTCGTTATTAATAAGACTTAAATACTCATTTAGATATTCTGTTAACTTATTTTGACTAAAATTATTATCTAAATAATCTTCTAGATACTTATCTTTATCACTTTTCAATTCTAAAGAATTAATAATTTTTAAAATTGATGCTTTTAAAGATTTATCATTTTTAACACAAAAATCATTTATTAATTTTAAAAATTCGGGACTAGCTTCTTCATAAAATGAATCAAAAACTTTTTCAAGAGTTTCTTCTTTCAAAAGATTAATAATTCCACTATCAACAATGCTAAGCGATGGGGATACATTGATTAAATAATGATACTTTTTAACAAGAGATAAAGTAAAAGAGTCAAAAGTTGTAATGTAACTACTATCTAGATAGTCTAAATTATCCTTTAAATCATCATGTTCAGAAATTTTCTTTCTAATGCGATCTTTCATTTCTCCTGCGGCAGCATTCGTAAATGTTAGTATCAAAAGCTCATTAATTTTAATTCCTTGTTTTAATTTATGAATTACTCTTTCCGTTAATACGGCAGTTTTTCCAGAACCAGCTCCTGCCGAAACAATAATGTTAGTGCCACTTTTTTCGATAGCTTCAAGTTGCTGTGCTGTCCATCTAGGCATTTTTATCACCACCTAAAAAATCCAAATTCTCCACTTCATCTAAAATTTTATAATTCTCTTCTTTTCTAAAACATAAATCTCTAAATTTACAGTACTTACATCCTACATCGTTAAAATAGCCAATCTTTTTAGGATTTATATCAAATTTTGCATTTAATATATCACTAATTGCTCCATCAATATTCTTTTCTGTTAAATCTATTAACTTATCTATTTGTTCTTCATTAAGTACTTTGGAATAGCTTGAAAAATTACCATCAGCTTTAGTTTTCATTCCTTTTATAATTTCACTATTATTAAATGTATCATCAAATTTTCCCAAATAATCCGCATCACTTAGGGAATACCCCATGAGTTTCAAATTATCCTTTTTCTGAGAATCATAAGATTTATTTAATGTTCTTGTAATATCTTTATCTAAAATATATTGCAAATAAAAACCTACGAATTTAGGATTAACAAATAAATTAGAATTCTTAACTAAATATAAGTAAATTGGAAGTTGTAAACTTAATCCATAAGGAACATATTTTAGTTCAATATCGATAAAACCTGTTTTGTAATCAATTATTGATACAAGCGTATTATTACCATTTTCTTTATATAAAATTTTATCGACAAAACCAATAAATTCAACGTTTACTCCATCGCGTGATTTATCAATCACAATATTCTTTTCATATAACATTTTATCCATGCTAATATGTTTATTTTGCTCTTTTAAAACATCAATGACATAATTAATATCATTAATTACTTTATTTACAAAAAATCTTTCTTTAATACTTAAAACTTTATTATGGTCTTTAATATAATTATTAACTTCATCTGTTACATTTAAATTATAAATAAAACATTTTTCTAAAACATCATGAAAAATCGACCCAATAAAAGCCTCGAAACTCTCTTCATATTTATCTAATTTTAAAATATTAGCAATATAATACCTAAATGCGCACTTATTATAATTATTTAAAGATGAATATGATAATACTAAGCGCTTATTTAAATATTCCTTTAAAAGAGTACTATCAATTTTAGTATATTTGTTATCATATGTACCATAGCCAATATCTTTTAAAGTATTTTGATAAATATAATAATTATCTTCAAGATCACCATATTTTAAATAGTTATCAATTTTTCTTGCATAGTTAATCTTATCATTTAATAAAGAATAACTTTCAAGTAGATTGTTTGGCCCTTTTTCTACTTTTAAATTAAGAGTATCAATTAAAAAGGATGGATAAAATTCATTTTTATCTGATTTTAATTTATACGTTATAACCAAATTTTTTATATTTTTAATTTTACTAATTGTATAATTCTTTATTTCTTTATTAATTTCCGTAATCGACTTTGCATTTACTTCATATTTAATATTATCAGTGATATAACTTTCGTCTTTTAAAAGTTTAGGAATATTTCCAGTATTAAAATTCATCAAAAAAACATATTCATCAGTAAACGGTTCATTATAATCTACTATTTCAACATAGTTTTTTAAATTGAAGTTACTAATATTTGTATTTTTTAAATCATGAACAATTAATTCTTTTACCTTGTTAAAATCATCAATAAAGACATATTTATTGCATATATCAATAATTTTATTAACAATTTTACTATCTTTATTCTTTATACTTTCTAAAGCTTTATATAAATTACTATCATAATTTTCTAAAAAAGTTTGGGTAATTAAATTACTATATAAAGTATTTTTATAAGGAACTTTTACGGGAATATTATAAAATTTGAAAATCCTAGTAAGCGTATTATAATAATCTTCACTAATATTTGCTATTTTAATTTTATTTATCTCTACCCCAGATATAATTAATTTACAAATTTCTTTTGCAACATAATTAACTTCTTCTTCAAGAAAGGTAAATTCGTATACTTTATTTACCCCATATTCACTATCATCGGTATATATTACTGCATTCAAACTATTAAATATTTCTAATTCATAATTATCTAAATATTCATATCCCCATACAATAAAATTAAACTTACTAATACTTTGTTTAAAGTCACTATCATAAGTAAGCAAATGATTTTCATCTAGTTCTTTTTTTAAATAAACCAGTCTTTGTAATTTAGATGATATATATTTATTTTTATCACATATGTAATATAAATTATTTAAATGCATTTTAGCAATATCAACCTTTAGATTATATTTGGAAATTAGATAAAACAAAGTTTTTTCATCAAAGGAAAATAAATATTTCTTTAAAAATTCCTTCTTAGTAAAAAATTTTACATTTAAAAAAAGTTTTTGATTGCTAAGTTCTTTCAAAAGCTTTTTCTTATAATTATTTTCACAAATGATTACAGTATTATCCTTTATTTCATCGATTATTTTCATTAATTACAACCTCGTTATAATAGTTATCTAATATCATTTCAATTTCTTTTTGAGTTTTAGCTTTACATATTTTATTTTTTATAGAAGCGTTACCAGGCATTCCTTTTAAATAATATAAAAAATGTGTTCTTATTTCTAAAACCGCAGATCCCTCACCCTTTTCAAATACCAGATCATTTAGGTGTCTTTTCATCATGATTATTCTTTCTTTAAAAGTTACTTCTTGAGGTAAACTACCATCTTTAAGATAATTTACGCAATCTTTTACCAGCCATGGATTCCCTAATAAACCGCGACCAATCATTACCCCTTGACATCCAGTTTCGTCAAGCATTCTTTTAGCATCGTAACACGATAGAACATCACCGTTTCCAATTACGGGAATTGAAACAGCATTAACTACTTCTTTAATTAAATTCCAATCTGCTTGACCAGAATAACCTTGTGCTCTAGTCCTTGCATGAAGAGTAATTGCACTTGCACCGGCTTTTTCACAAATTTGCGCAACCTCAACACAATTTATACTTTTTTCATCCCAGCCAGCTCTAATTTTAACTGTAACTGGAACTGGTACAGCATTGACAACATTGCTAACAATTTCATAAATCTTAGCAGGATTTTTTAAAAGCGCACTTCCTGCTTGATTTTTAATAGCAACTTTAGGTACTGGGCATCCCATATTAATATCAATAATATCTGGATGCATAATTTCATAAACTTTTTTTGCTGCCGTTACAAAACTATTTAAATCGCTACCAAAAATTTGTTGTGATATTGGTCTTTCTTTTTCATCCATTTCTAGTAGTTTGATAGTTTTTTCATTTCCAAATAAAATTGCTTTATCAGAAACCATTTCCCCTACAACTAAAGAAGCTCCATATTCTTTACAAATCATTCTAAAAGTTTTGTTAGAAATACCAGCCATCGGAGCTACAATTATTGGTCCTGATATTTCGACTCCCCCAATAAAAAAACTCATATAATCAAAGTTCCTTTAATATCGCCTTGTAATAAAAATGCACAGGCATCGTCAGTATCAACATGAGCCTCAAAATAGGCATTATCACTTATTTTGATATAGGCATCAATTATTCCTGAGCGATCTCCATCAATTCTTATTTGGACTTTTTGTTTATCAACTACTTTATATTTTTCTGCTAATTGCGGTGTCATATGAATATGTCTTTGTGCTATTATACAAGCATTTAATGTTACAGTTCCTTTTGCTGTTTTTAATGTTATTTGTTCAGCGTTTTCTAAATCTCCACTAGCTCTAACCGGAGGATTTATCTTTAATTTCAAGGAATCTTTCCGAGATATTTCTACCTGATTGTATGTTCTAAATGGGCCTAAAACTTTTACTCCTGATATTTCATTATCACCAACACAAATCGTTAATGTCTGTTTTGAGGCAAATTCTCCAGTTTGATTTAAGGGACGTTCAAATTCCAATTCTTCATCAAATAACATTTCATAAATCTCTTTTGTTAAATGAACATGACGATTACTTACACCAATACTTATTTTTTCTTCCATGATTACTACTCCTTTATATATAGTTTTTAATAAGTGGGATTTTCTTAAGTAAAGATACCACTAATACACTAATTATTGCTAAAATTATAACACAAATCGGAATTCCAATAAATGATATTATATCTTCATATAAAAATATATCCATTAAAATATTTAATAAAATACCATGAACTAAATACACACCAAAAGAATATGGCGAAACAAAAGAAATTAAATTATTCTTTTTATCAGCAATATTAAAATAAATTAAAATAAAACTTGAGATAGAACTTAACATTATAAAAATGCTTCGGTAAGCTAAGAAATTATCATAATACATATTTCTACTAATTGAATTAGCATAAGTAAGACCAATTGTAAATAATAAAGATATTATTAAGACTATTAGAAAATGAACATTATACTTCTTAAACGCAATTTTATCTTTGTACTTGTAAATAAGATATCCTACGATAAAATAGCCTAAATAATATGTACCACTGATAATTGGAACCAAATAATTAATATCTAATTTTACAAATAATTTTAGGATATATAATCCACCATTTAAAATAAGCCAAAGTGTTACAAAAATCTTTTCTAGATGAAAATCCATACCATCTACCAAAATCTTAATAAATGGTAAAGCAATATAAAGAGCAATAATAGCATACATAAACCATAGCATACTTCTTTCAGGGCTAGTTATTAATCCAATATAATTAATATCTGTTTGTTTCATATAAAAAATATCCCACACTAAATACACTATAGTAAAAATAATTAATGTAATTATCATTTTATAAATTCTTTGCCGATTCTTCTTTTCATCATATTCTTTACTTAGTAATAACGCCCCACTAATCATAAAGAAAATTGGCACACTTATTCTCGCTAAAGCATTAAAAATTACAGCCCCAAAATAAGAAAGGCTACTAATAGTACTAAATGCTCGACAATAGTAATTAGCAACATGAATTACAATTACTAAAAACATAGATAATACACGTAAACAATCTAATTTATAATCTATTTTTTTCATATTTACATTAATTCAATTAATACTCTTGCAAAAGCAATACCGAAAAGCACCATTGACACTGAAAACACTACACTTAATATAATATTTTTTTTATCAGACTTATTCATAAATATCTCCTTATATATCAATTACTTTTATATCTACTACTTTTTTATTATCAAAAGTTATTTTAACAATATCACAATCTTTTTCTGATTCATTATAAACTACATTCTCACCATACTCGACAACTAAATTATCATCAAGATTATAACCAGGTTTACCATGTTTAATTAAATAGCCAAGCATAGTTCTTTTATGAGTAAAAACCGCAACTTTGCGATTACCATTTAAATAAATTATTTTACTCATTACCTTTTCGATTCTATTTCCAACTTCCTCAAGTGATTCACCGTTATTAAGCTTAATATTAAAATCATGATTTTGCATAAATTTTACCATTTTTAAGCTTTTATTACGAAGATCCCCTACTTTACAATCATTTAAATCTTCATCTACAAGAATATTTTTATTTAAACGCTCTGCTAAATACTTAGCACTTGATAAAGATGACGCGAACATCGACGAATAAATTAATGTCACATCATTAAATTCTTCATTTAATGATAAATCTCTAGCTAAAGTTTCTCCCTCAACCGAAAGTGGTCGAGTCATTTTCTTTTTTTCGATATCTTGCTTATCAGCATAAGTTAAATTATTTTCAAATAAATTATTACAAATTAAATATACTTCCATTTTACTCCTCTTTCAAATATTTAAACGAAATAACAAACCCCACTGCAAATAGCACTATTCCTATAATAAATTCTATAATATTAAACGTATAACCAAATAATGAAATAATAACATTTATCACTGAAGCACAAACAAAACCAATAATTGCAAAGTATGTCTTTTTTTCAAAATTATCTAAAAAATATTCCATGATCTTTGAAAAAAGAACCACACCAATTAACATACCAATACCAAATACTCCTACTATTAATATGTTAGTAGCTATGTTTTGGAATTTAACTAAACTTGATATTACTTCTAATAAAGGTTCATAATAACCTAAAATAACTAACATAACTGAACCACTAACGCCCGGTACGATCATACTTCCTGCACCTACAACACCAACAGCAAATAAAGCCAAAAGACCTAAAGCATTTGTTGTTATTGTGGCATATCTTCCTCCACTAGCAAGTGAAATCCCTATTAAAATTACAATTCCTAAGAGAGTAAAAACAATATTACTAAAACGATAATCTTTTTTAGTCTTTATAACAAGCATTGGAATGCCTCCTATAATTAGGCCTACAAAGAATAATAAAGTCGCAATTGGGAATTTTTTCAATGTAAAATTTAAAACTAAACAACTAACAATACAAGAACTCACTACCCCAAGAGCTAAACTAACAATAAATTTCCATTCTTTCTTAAAACATTTAAAGATATTATTAACAACATTTAATATCTTTTTATAAATTCCCATGACAATTGCTAAAACACTAGAACTAACAGGAAAAATGATTCCTAAACCTATAATAAACCCCTTTATAAAAGTTACTAACCAAGTATCTTTTTTTTTCATTATCTTGTTTCGATCTCCTTTATATCAACACGATTAATTGAATCAAATCTTTTTGTTATTTTATCGGTTGTTGTTGTAATTTCATCTACAGAATTATTAACTGCTTTTATATTTTTTGATAGCTTATCCCAACGCTCTTTATATCTTATAAATTCAACACTTAATTTATTTAATTCTTCATGAATAACCTTAGCATATTTGTCTCTTTCAATATTTTTGATAATCATTGAAATTGTCGATAAAGTAGATATTAGTGTAGTTGGTCCTGTAATCCAAACATTATTGTTATAAGCATATGTTATTAGTTCTGGATGATATGCATTTATTTCTGCGAAAATTGCTTCGGCAGGTAAAAACATAATTGCTTCATCCGATGTAACTCCAGGAACTATATACTTGTCTTTAATATCATTAATATGCTTTTTTACATCCGCTACAAAAAGTTTTTCAGCCATCAATCTTTCTTCTTTAGTTTTACTTCGATCAGTCATTCTTTGATAATTTTCTAAAGGAAACTTACTATCGATTGAAATGGTTCCTAACGGCGCTGGAGCAAATAATAATGCATCAACAATAAATCCATTTTCAAATTTATATTGCGATTTATAAATGCCATTACTACTAGAACCAAAAGCATTATTTAAAATATATTCTAAGTTAACTTCTCCGAAAGTACCTCTTGTCTTTTTATCAGTTAAAACACTTTGAAGAGAAATAATATCTCCTGATAAATCATCTATTTTCTTTTGAGCTTCATCAATTTTAGAAAGTCTTTCTAAAACATTCATAAATGTTTTATTACTTTTTTCAAAGTTCTTATCTAATCTTTCATTAACAGCATCATTAATATACATTAATTTTCTTTCAATATTTTGACTTAATTTTTCAAAATCCCCATTTAAATCTCTTGCGAAATTAAATTTAAATTCGCCAATTTCTTTGGTTATATTAGTTTCAAACTTCCCTAATTTTTCAACTATTTCACTATTGTTATTTTTCTTAGTGATTAAAATGATTAGAAAAACAATTATAACTACTAAAAGTCCTATAATTATGTACTCTATCATTATCTATTTCCTCCTGTACTATTTATTATTTTCAAAAGAGCTTCATCCATTTTCTCAGGACTAATAAATATTTCTTTTCCTTTACCTTTAAGGATTATTCCTATTCTTTTTTTACTAGTCGCATAAGAAAGGCGATTATTACTTGTAATATAACTTTTTTTAATATCACGATATTTAATTTTCTTAACAAAAAGACCCACTCTAATAACTAATTGTTTTTTATCAAAGAAATAACTTCGAGCATAAAAATGGAACATTATAATACCGGTTATTACAGTAAAAATAATTCCCAAACTCAAATATAAAGCATTAACATTTAAGATAATTACTAAAAATGATAACACTAAACAAAAAATAAAATAACAATTACATAAAACATAATATGTATTATCGACATAAGCTTTTAACTTCATATTTACCATCCTATTCCATTATACTAAAAAACCCCTTTATTTAAAAGGGGTGTAATTAATCAAAATATTCTTGATACCAAATTAAAAAACAATATAAACTAAAAATTTGTTTAGAATAATCTTTTTTACCTACATAAGTATCATTTAATAACTTTAAAACCTGTTTTTGATTAAAAAATAACTGTGACTTTTCAGATGTTAAAACTTTTAAAAACTCATGATAATATTCATTTGTTTGCATCCATTTTCGAAGTGGAACAGGAAAACCTAATTTCTTATTTTGATAAACATCATTAGGTATAATATCTTTAGCTACGTTTCTAAGAATATTCTTAGTCATATTATTACTTATCTTATAAGAAGACGGAACTGTGCTTGCTATATCTACTAATCCTTGATTTAAAAATGGCATAATTACTTCTATATTATTGGCTATGCACATTCTTTCAATAGCATTAACTTCGGCATTAAGCCAATAATTAATATCGATAATTTGCATTTGCTCAAGTTCATCATATTCATCTTTGATAATTTTATTGTGCTCTATTATATTATTTTTTATTTTTCTTTTTAAAAGCTTATTTAAAGTTCTTTCATTAAAGATTCTAGATACTCCCGTATAATTTTCTTTAATGTTTCCACATCGTCGCAAAAGAAAATTAATCCCCTTTATTTCAGGTAAATGCCGGCAAACATTAAAAATACTTTTCCTTATAAATTTAGGTATTTTATAATATTTTTTATACTTTACCGTATCTAAATAAGTATTATATCCTGCAAAAAGTTCATCAGCACCTTCTCCAGAATAAATATATTTATATTTACTTTTAACTTCCTTTGCTCCAAAATAAAGAGCTATAACCGCAGGATCCATACAAGGTTCATCTAATAAAGATTGTACAATATTAATTGACTCCAAAAACACTTCTTTATTAAGTTTTTTTACATTATTTTGAATATTTAGAGCGTTACATAACATTGTAGTATGGTAACTTTCACTATACTCTTTTTCATCATAACTTACAGTATATGTGTCTTTTACTTTACTATTACTAGCAATTAAAGACGAATCAATTCCACTTGATAAAAACGAAGCGGTATCTTTTTGATATTTAAAATTCTTTTTTATATTATCTTTAATCTTTTGGACTAACTCTTCTTCATCAAAAACTAAATTTTTAAACGTAAATTCATAAAATCTTTTTTGTTTTATTTTCCCGTCATGGTAAACAACGTAACTTCCCGCAGGCACTTTAAATATCCCTTTAAATATCGTTTCGTCAGAGGGATTAGTTTGATATAAAAAATAGTCTTTTAAAATATAATTATTAATACATTTTTCATATATGCCGTTTTCTAAAATACATTTTATTTCGCTACCAAAGGAAAAATTATCCTTAGTGTAATAAAGAGGCTTTCTTCCAAATGGATCTTTTGCTAATATAACCTTTTTGTTTTTCTTATCATAAATAACAATAGAAAAAGATCCTTTTATTTTACTAAAAGCATCTTCTTGATATTTTTTATATAAATTTATTATATAATCTTCTGTAGTTTTTGATTTATGTTCAATATTTCCATCGAATAAAACAACATAATCTTTCGTTTCATAAATACATTTCTTATCAACAGAGCATTTAGCTAGACTAATAAAATCATCTTCATAATAGAACTGATGTTTCCCTCGATATGAAATAACATCTAGCATCTTTTTTAAGAAGTTTGGTTTATTTATTTGTCCAACTATTCCACTCATTTAATATAATCCCACACAATCTTGTAATAATTTTTATCCATAATATATTTACTCATATTGATTTTATTGCGCACAACTTGATTCATCGTTTTAACATAAGTATCATCTACTCCATCAGTTTTAGCAACAAAATCTCCTGAAGAAGCAAAATACGTTCCTTTGTCAGACACCCATGAATTATTACCAAACATTGCAAGTCCTGGAGTATTTGATAAGATATCTTTTCCAATAATTAATCTTGAATCATAATCAAGACCAAAAACATTATAAATTGTTGGTAAAACATCTATTTGGCTTCCTACCTTTTGGATTCTTGTTGTTTCAATACTTGGGTTCCATAAAATAAAATTACTGCGATTTATTTCTACTACGTCATCTTTTTCATATGTTGCAGCCTCATTTACTTGTGATGCAGTTAGTTCATATGGATAATGATCTCCCACGAAAGCAATTACTGTATTTTCAAGTTTACCAGCCTGTTCTAATTTTTGAATTAATAATTCAAGCGCTCTATCAAATTCCATTTGCGCAGCAAGATAAGCAAGAAGTGGTTCACTATAGCCAAGATTTAAAGCCTCAATTTCTGCACGATGTTTTCTTGACATAGCATTTCCACCCCAAGAATATCCAGCATGACCTGATACAGATGCATAAAATACCATAAAAGGTTCTTCGGAATTGATATAATCACTATACGTTGCTTCAATCATTTCGACATCACTCTGAGGCCATTGACCACAGTTAATATCTTTTTCAAGACCATTATAGCAAGCTTTATAATAATCAAATCCTAATCTATTTAGATAAGTATCTCGATTTTGAAAAGTATAAGAATTATTATGGTAAGCATAAGTATTATAGCCTTCATTTTTAAACAAAGTTGCTACTCCCATCGGGAATGAATTTATTCCGCTTCTAAACTGTGATAATGAACTAAAATTAGCATATAACCCAGTCAAATATTGAAATTCTCCGCCAATAGTACTATATATAGTTGGCGTATAAAAGTTTTCAAATACAAAGCCATTATTAGCTAATTTGTAAAGCGTTGGCGTTGTATCTTTTCTAACCGCAATTTCATTAAAACTTTCTGCCATTATTAGTATTAAATTTTTTCCTTCAAACATACCTGTATATTCATTTTGAAGTGTTCCTGTTTCATTTTGAAAATATGAAGTCATCGTTTTAATAGTTTCGTCGTTAGTATTATTATTTAATCCTTCAAAATCGATATTTAAATTATTATAATCATATACTATTTCTTCAGGTAAAACATCTTCGGGTAAAAGTGTACTGTTATCAATAATTAACTTTTCTTCAAAACCGAAGATCACACGATAAAGATCAACTGAGAAAGTATTTAATATTCCTACTTTTTCAATATTTAAAGACGGATTATTAACATGATGATATAGTTCATATGCTGAGTAATCTTCATTTTTACCGATATTTAGTCCAACATAGTAAATACCAAAACTAAAAAGTAAAGCTACTATCGTAAGAAGCATTCGACGTGAGTTATTTCTTTTAAAAGATATTCTTTTTCTAAAAATAGCCCCCAAAATAACGGGCATAAACATTAAAATAATTGCCCAGCTTCTTTTCAATGTTTCTATGACAGCTTTTCCCATAAAATCACCAACTTGGTCAGCAATTTGTAAAATTGAAAAAGAAATATAAAAATCAAAGAAACTTTTTACTACATATTGCGCAGAAAACCACAACGCTATAATACTAAGAATTGTAAAGAACGTGATTTTATTTCCCTTTTCTTTAAATATCTTTGATATACCAAAAGCAAACAATGAAAAGAAAAGAATAAATAATATCATATTGACATTTGATAATCTAAATACATTATCCATAATAAGAATTCGATATAAAAATTCCATATATAGAAAACTTACAAAATAAACTAATAATAAACTAACTTTTTTCATTTCCTCACCCAATACAATTTTATTTTACTCTCCTGGAGCCAAAAGTGATAGAGATACCTTCTCTTTTTCTAAATTAACGTCAATAACACAACAATCAATAATATCTCCGACACTTAAAACTTCACTTGGATGTTTAATATATTTGTCACACATTTTTGATATGTGTACTAATCCATCATTATGAAGCCCTATATCAATAAAAGCTCCAAAATCAATTACATTACGAACTGTCCCTTGTAATTTCATTCCTACTTTCAAATCTTTAATTTCCAAAATATCACTTTTTAAAAGTGGTTTAGGCATTTCATCACGAGGATCTCGATTTGGCTTTTGAAGTGACTTTATAATATCCTCAACTGTGTATTTATCACTATCTAATTTATTAGCTAAATCTTCAGCGTTTTGACTAGATAAATTCTTTATCATTTTGTCTGTTCCGATGTCATTTTGGGTTAATCCAATTTCTTTTAATAACTTACTTGCTACATCATAACTTTCTGGATGGATATCCGTTTTATCAAATACATTTTCTCCATCTAAAACCCGCATAAACCCAATTGCTTGTTCAAACGTTTTATCACTAAGTAATTTAGCTTTTTTTATTTGTGCACGAGAAGTAATCTTACCTTTTTCTTCACGATAACTTATAATTTTTTCAATATTCTTTTTTGTAATACCTGATATATATTTTAACAGTGATGGACTTGCTGTATTAATATTTACTCCGACACTATTAACGGCTTTACTTACAACAAAATCTAAAGAATCTGATAGTTTTTTATCTGATACATCATGTTGATATAGACCTACTCCTATACTTTCCGGGTCAATTTTAACCAGTTCTGCTAAAGGATCTTGTAATCTTCTACCAATACTTACAGCACTTCTTTCTTCAACATGTAAATTAGGAAATTCTTCAATAGCAAGTTTTGAAGCACTATATACACTAGCTCCTGCTTCTGAAACAATAATATATTCAACTTTACGATCTATACTTTTAATTACATCAATAATAAATTTTTCACTTTCTCTAGAAGCTGTACCATTACCAATAGCTACAATATCAATATTATATTTATTAATAATATCGATTGTTTTTTTCTTGGCTTCTTCATATTTTTTAACAGGTTCATGAGGATAAATTTTTTCAATTAATTCAACTTTACCAACAGGATTTAATACAGCAAGTTTGCACCCCGTTCTAAATGCTGGATCTAGGCCTAAAACCATTTTTCCTTTCATCGGAGGAGTCATAAGTAGACTTTCTAAGTTCTTAGCAAAATTTTCAATAGCGGTTTCTTCTGCATTTTCAGAAAGTTCACTTCTTACTTCACGTTCAACGCTAGGTTTTATAAGTCTTTTATATGAATCCTTAATAGCATTTTCAACTATTTCAACCACAAAACTATCTGGATTTTTAATAACTTTTGAATTTAGAAAACTAATTATTTCCTCATCATTAACATTAATATTTACTGTTAAAACTTTTTCCTTTTCAGCACGGTTAATTGCTAAAATTCGATGAGACTTAATTTCTTTAACATTTTCTGAATAATCATAATACATCTCATATGTTTTCTTTTCATCTTCAGCATCTTTCTTTTTTTTACAAATTATTTGACCGTTTTTATAAAAATATGAACGAATCCATTTACGATAGTAAGCATTATCACTAATATACTCCGCAATAATATAACCTGCTCCTTCGATTGCACTTGCTGTATCTTTTACTTTATCATTAATGAATTTTTTAGTTAAAGATTCCATATCACCACTTACCGGAAAACTCATAATCATTTTTGCAAGCGGTTCTAATCCATTGTTAATCGCATCAGTCGCTTTCGTTTTTTTCTTTTCTTTATATGGGCGATATAAATCTTCGACTTCAACAAGTTTCTTACATTCTAGAATTTTATTTTTTAATTCTTCCGTCATTAAACCTTTTTCGTCAATTAATCTAATAACATCTTCTTTCCTTTTTAATAGTCCTACTTCATATTCATAAACTTCATTAATCTTACGGATTTGTTCTTCATCTAAAGCTCCGGTGGCTTCTTTACGATATCTTGCTATAAAGGGTATTGTATTTCCTTCCTCTAAAAGTTTTAAAACCGCTACTACACCACTTTCTTTAATATTTAAATTAATACATATATCTTTAATTATATTTTCATTCATCTTTACTACCTACTTTCATTATAATTCCATATACCTAGTTTTCCTTTTGCATAAATGGGTTTAATAACCTCAATATCATCAAGTATCCAAGCATATCTGCCAATTTCATAATGGCCATATAAATATTCTTCTTGCTCTTTAATTTCATTAATAAAATCTTCATCCATGTAAATGCAATCTTTTAAATTAGCTTTACATAGAATATATCCTGGATTAGACTCTACTAGTTCATTTAACTTCATTATTCGTTCGTCTAATTTTTGCTTTGTACAACTTGCATGAATATATATTTCTCCACGATAATTAGTCTTCCAACTACGCGTTTCTATTTTCTTTTTTCCATCTTTTATTAAACTTGCAAAAGGTTCCTTAATACTTACTACTTTCATTGAGTCTCCATATCATGCTTACTAATTAAATATACCATAAAATAATAATTCATGGTAAAAAAAAAGTTAATGTAGACATAAAAAAAGAAAGCCATAAGCTTCCTTAATTAATTTTTAAAAGTTGCATCAACATAAAAGATTGGTTTACCATCTTGAACACATTTCTTTTCCCAATCGGTCATAATATTTTTAATTGGATTTTCTTCATGATGCAAATCTAAACTTACTTTGTCAAATGAATACCAATATTGAGATAAACTTTCTAAAGAATAAGCAAATAACCCTTTATTATCGGTTTTTAAAATAATATGTTTATCTTTTTTAAAGATACGATCATATAACTTTAAGTAATTTACATGCGTAAATCTTTTCTTTTCATCAATTTTCTTTGGCCAAGGTTCAGAAAATGTTAAATATATTGTATCAATTTCTTTACCAAAGAATTCAAGAATATCTTTTGCATCGGCATTAATTAATTTTAAGTTAGGTAATTTTTGATTAACTAGTTTATCTACTCCCATAACCATTTGTGATGCGTATAATTCAAGACCAATAAAATTAATATTGGGATATGTTTTAGCCATGTTAATAATAAAGTCTCCACGGCCCATTCCAAGTTCTAAATGAATCTGATTTTTATTACCAAATAAATCATGCCATTTATTTTTATAATTACGAGGTTCATTTACCAAATATGGACTTTTTCTAATAATTCGATCGGCATCTTTAACAACATTATATTGCACAAAATCACGTATAATCTAATTATGTGATTTTTTCACATAATTAGAAACTCCTTTCTTTAATTTTTTATATTACAACATTAGGAGTTATAATATTTAAGCACTGTGGATTTGTATCTATAAAATTACAGCTT
>SVAQ01000011.1 GCA_015059305.1 Bacillota bacterium
CTTCTTCCGTTATTACGCTTGATTTTGGGTATTCATTAAAATGTCCAGATTCTATTACTATTTGCGGAACATCGGTAATTTGAACATTTGAAATAGTTACTGTTCCAGACTCAGCAGGGGCATAAAAACTATTTCCTTCTACCCTAGTTCCATTCATATCAAATGAAGTCACGGTTTTAGTTACGGAACCAATAGGTTTTAATTCAATTTTCGTTACATTGGCCTCTATCAATGCAGGAATTTCAATAGTTACTAAATTCGAAGCTTGATTATTTATTGTAAGTGTTATTGGTGTTGCTACAGATATAAATGACCATGATGACGGTTTTGCTGATGATGCATTTAGTTTATCTGCATCCATTTGACTACGAGCCAGTGCAGTAGTTACCTTTGAACACCCCTCAAACATACTTGACATACCAATTACGTTTGACACATCCCAACCACTTAGATCAAAAGTAGTAGCAGGAGTAGATCTAAACATACTCGACATATCAGTGACATTTGACACATCCCAGCTAGATAAATCACCAACACTCCAATTATTTGTTGCTTTCCAGCCTGCATACTCAAACATACTTGACATATTAGTGACATTTGACACATCCCAACCTGATAAATCACCGATACTCCAATTATCTGTTACTGACCAGCCTGCAAAATAAAACATATTTTTCATATTGGTGACACTTGATACATCCCAACCTGATAAATCACCGATACTCCAATTATCTGTTACTGACCGGCCTGCATCTCTAAACATCTGTGACATATTGGTAACACTTGATACATCCCAACCTGATAAATCACCGATACTCCAATTATTTGTTGCTTTCCAGCCTGTATCAGAAAACATATATGACATATCGGTGACACTTGACACATCCCAACCTGATAAATCACCGATACTCCAATTATTTGTTGCTGACCGGCCTGCATCAGAAAACATAGATGACATATTAGTGACATTTGACACATCCCAACCTGATAAATCACCGATACTCCAATTATTTGTTGCTGACACTCCTGCATAAGAAAACATTAATGACATATCGGTAACATTTGACACATCCCAGTTTGCTAAATCGCCGATACTCCAATTATCTGTTACTGCCCAGCCTGCAAAATAAAACATAGATCCCATATCGGTGACACTTGACACATCCCAACCTGATAAATCACCAATACTCCATGATGTAGCATTTTTAGCGGTATGATCAAACATAGCTCCCATATCGGTGACACTTGACACATCCCAACCTGATAAATCACCGATACTCCAATTATCTGTTACTGAATAGCCTGCAGTAGAAAACATAGATGACATATCCGTTACATTAGACACATCCCAACTAGATAAATCACCAATACTCCAATTATCTGTTACTGAATAGCCTGCATCAGAAAACATAAATGACATATCGGTAACATTTGACACATCCCAGTTAGATAAATCACCGATACTCCAATTATTTGTTGCTTTCCAGCCTGTATCAGAAAACATAGATGACATATCCGTTACATTAGACACATCCCAACTAGATAAATCACCAATACTCCAATTATCTGTTACTGAATAGCCTGCATTATAAAACATATATGACATATCGGTAACATTTGATACATCCCAACTAGATAAATCACCAATACTCCAATTATTTGTTGCTTTCCAGCCTGTATCAGAAAACATAGATGACATATCCGTTACATTAGACACATCCCAACTAGATAAATCACCAATACTCCAATTATCTGTTACTGAATAGCCTGCATTATAAAACATATATGACATATCGGTAACATTTGATACATCCCAACTAGATAAATCACCAATACTCCAATTATTTGTTGCTTTCATGCCTGCAACTCTAAACATCTGTGACATATTGGTAACACTTGATACATCCCAATTTGATAAACCTTCAATACTCCAATTATCTGTTACTGAATAGCCTGCATTATAAAACATATTTGACATATTAGTGACATTTGACACATCCCAATCTGATAAATCACCGATACTCCAATTATTTGTTGCTGACCCGCCTGCATAAGCAAACATAGATGACATATCCGTTACTTTTGATGTATCTATTTTAGTAACATCAAATGTATGAACATTTTGAAAATAATAAAACCATAAACATAAATTTTTAGGTTTTATTATATCTGCAACAGTAACCGAAGTAATTGCGTTTTTATAAACATACCAACCTGGTTGACTATCACTTGTTTTTTCCTCAAATCCTGTATATACTGCAGTAACAGCTAAATCATTATATTCAGTAGTGCCATTAGTTACCACATCTGTATTTTTATAAATTCTTAATGAATTATCCTCCGCAGAATAAATAGCGTAAGTAAAAAGTTTATCAAAATAAACATAACATTCATTAGCTTTAGTTAAAGTATATTTTAAAGTACCATTATCTCCATCGTATTCAAAAATAATATCTTCTTTTTCACAATAAGTTTTTTCTTCATTTAATCTATAATTACCTTGAGGAATTGTATTTACTTCTTCATATTTATCAGTAGAATGATCATATATTAATATAGCTAGGCCTTCCCTTTTGGAAGTGCTACTCATTTCTACACTACCATTATAATAAAATAAGTAAGTTAATACTAATAATATCACACCTAAAATTATTGGAATAATAATTTGTTTCTTCATACTTTGATCCCTCATTATATATCAATAATAACAAAGAACAAATGAAAATGCAATTGAATAAACTTAATTACAATAAATTAGCCATAAAAAAAATTAGTGGTTGCCCACTAACTTGTTCTAGTTCCCCTATTTGGAAGTTCTAAAGATTTTCCATAATTATAACCTAGATCATACAAATGTTGAAAAAATTCATTATGACAAATAACTTCATCCTCAATTTTTATAGACATATTATGCCCTACACCAGGTTCTGATGCAATTCTAACGCCTTTTGTTAAGCATTCTAGCTTATAATACGTATTAATATTTTTATCTGTTACACGTGTTAAGTAAGCACTAGCCTCTTGTTCATTCATATTTTTATCTTTAATAGTCTTATAGTATCTTATAGGCATATAATCTACTACATCGATATCTTGAATACCCATCCCATTTAATAAACCAAAAGCTAATATTAATGATGTCATATGCGTAGGATTATAAAAATTATAGTTTTTTGTTCTTGGAATATTTGCTTTAATCTCTTGATCTATTTTAGGATTACTTCCCGTCATTTGTGATGTTTGAACTGCAACAATATAAGCTTTTCTTGTAAATTCATCATAACCGATTCGAACATTTGGAAGCTCTAATCTAGTATTTGCTAGCATGAAAGATAAATAATATGGAGTTTCATATTCAAAATCAGATCTTCCTACTTTAAAAAATAACTGATCATTAAAGGCTTCACCTACATAATTTACACCACGCATACTACCAAAGTTTGGATCTTTTATAAACTCAGTATATCTTTTGAAAAAGCCATCAATATTAGAAAGATCATACGCTGTTGCATTTAATATAACGCCTTCGAATAATAATTTTATTTGTTCTTCTTCAGTGTAACATTGATATCCTTCTTTAACAAACAAATTATATTGGGTATTACTTTCTCTAACCGTTTGGACAAATTCTTGTAAAACAGCTTCAACATAATCAAAATTATTTAATATTACAGTTGGAAGCGGGTCACTGTTTGGGCGAATAACTTTCGAAATAGCTATTTTTTTGGCTTGACTATTATGTTTAATAATTGCTTCAGCGTTATCTGTGTAATAAAGTGGTCCTGCTTCAGTGCCTAGTTTACCATCATATGTACGACTAAAAATTTTTTTAACAACATCTAAAAGAAGTTTAACGTACGGATGGGTTTCTAAAACTTCTAGATATTCTTCTTTGTATTTTTCAATTAAAGTAATTAAATCCAAATTAGAATTTAATGGTAAATTACGACAAATATTATCAAAATAGATACGTACTTCTCCTAAATTATATGTTCCACCAAATCTAAAGCCTAAAACCCCCATAACAAAATCACTTAAGGCATCTTCTAAATCTGTATAATCTTTATTTTTGAAATAATCTTCAATTACTTTACTTCGTGGATAACCTAGTTCAATTCCCTTACGATAAGATTCTAAAAATACTTTTGTAAATATAAAATTCATCCTCAAAACACCCCTTAATTACGGCAATTATACCATAAAATGGGCTAAAAAGCAACTTTCAGAACCTTGAGGGATTAAAAGTAATCTCAATATTTACTTTTTTATCACCACAAAACATTTCATCGATTTCTTTTAAAGTACTTTTTAAATACTCATCAAATGTATATTTAATAGTAAGCTGAAAGTTATATATATTATTTATTTTAAAAACAGCTGCCGGAGTTGGTCCAAATAAAATACTTCGTTTATCTAGTTTTTGAATTAAAATTTTTTTTATTTCGTTAGCTTTGGAAGATGCTAGTTCATAGTCACTAGATTTAACGGACAATGAGCAAATATAAGTATATGGAGGATATTTTAATTTATGCCGTATATTCATTTCATATAAATAAAAATTATAATAATCATTATTTTGAACATACTTTAAAACTTCATTATCTGGATTAAAAGTTTGAATAATCACTTCCCCGGCTTTTTTATCTCTACCACTACGACCGGAAGTTTGATATAAAAGTTGAAATGTTTTTTCGTTAGCTCTAAAATCCGGAATATTTAAAGAAGTATCAGCATTAATTACACCAACTAGAGTAACATTAGGAAAATCTAATCCTTTACTAATCATTTGAGTACCTAATAAAATATCATATTTATTATCTGAAAAATCATCAATAATCTTTTGGTAACTACCTTTATTGCTCGTCGTATCTTGATCCATCCGACTAATTTTAGCATTTGGATAAAGTTTTTGAAGTTCTTCTTCGAGTTTTTGCGTACCAAGCCCTAAATAGTTTAGAGCTTCTTCCTTACATTTTGGACAATTTTCATCTTTTTTTATAACATATCCACAGTAATGACATCTTAAATTATTTGTTGTTTTATGATATGTAAGAGTAATATCACAATTTGGACATTTATACGTATAACCACAAGAAGTGCAGCTAACAAAGGTTGAAAAACCACGTCTATTTAAAAGCAATATTACTTGTTCATTTTTATTTAAGCGATCAGTAATTTTATCTTTCAAAAGACTAGAAAAAATAAAATTACGATGTTTTATTTCTTCAGTCATATCCACTATTGTAGTAAGAGGAAGTTCCATATTATTAGTTCTTTTATTTAATGTAATTAACTGATAGACCGTTTTATCTGCACGGGCTCTTGTTTCCAAAGACGGAGTTGCTGATGCTAATATAAGAGGAATATTATTCTTTTTAGCCCGATAAATGGCCATATCAATTGCATTATACCTAGGATTTGAATCTTGTTTATAAGTATCGCTATGTTCCTCATCAATAATTATTAATCCTAAATTTTTTAAAGGCACAAAAATACTAGATCGCGTACCTACGACAATTTTCACTTCATCATTATAAATCTTTTTATATTCATCATATTTCTCACCATTAGAAAGACCACTGTGAAAAATAGCAACATCGCTTCCAAATCGTCGATAAAATCTTTTGACAGTTTGCGCAGTTAAACAAATTTCAGGAACTAAAACTATCGCAGTTTTACCTTTATCAATAACTTCTTTGATCAAACGCATATATACTTCAGTTTTACCTGAACCAGTTACCCCTTGTAATAAATACGTTTGATATGTATCCAAATTATTTTTTATAGTATCAAAAGCTTTTTGCTGCTCATCATTTAATTTTGGTATTACTTCATTTTCCGCAGTAACATTGATTCTTGATTTATTAATTTTAATTTTTTTAACTAGGTCTAATTTAATTAAGGCATTTAAAGACGCCCCAGCAATCTCTTTTTTTAATATCTTCCCTTTTTTTAATTGTTCTAATATCGCAATTTGTTTATGGCTACGTGCATGCTCTATAATATATTTATTAACAGCATTTTCATCTTTATTAAGTAAAATATAAGTATCAAATAAATCATAATTATGTTTTTGATCTTTTATTTTAAGAGCCGAAGGTAACATTGCTTGATAAGCTGTAATTAAAGTACATAAAGTTTCTTCTTTCAAGTATTTTCCCAAATCCATTTGTTCCTCATTCAAATAAATTTCTGGATTAACAATATAGCAAATTTCTTTAGTTTCATAATCTGGATCTTGATCAGTTATATTAAGAACAATACCATTTATAACACTTTTACCAAAAGGAACAACTACTTTCATTCCTTTTTTAATTATTTGTTTATCTTTATCCGCAACTTTATAAGTAAAACATTTATCTAATGATTTAACAGGATATTCAATAATAACTTCAGCGTACATGTGTACCTCTTTTAATAAGCGCAATAATACCAGGTATTAAGATAAAAAAAACTATCAAATAATACTTATATTCCCAAAAGAAATTAAGAATATTATTAACACCAGGAATAATTAATACTAATTTACCATATATTTGACCACTACTTACTTCATTACCATCTATAAAGGTATTATTATCCCCTTTGGTAACATAACTATCAGTAAGTTTTTCAATAATTCGATGCGTTGTAATATAATTCTCATCACTAGCATATGAAATTACATCATTTTTATAATATTCTTTCTGTTTATAAACAATAATTAAATCACCAGGATTAATATCCGGAAGCATACTTGTTCCCGTATTTATAAAACCAGTGAAACCACAAAAATAAGTTAATTTACTATATTGTTTATTATATGCAAAAACTAAAGTAATTATAAAAAGTAAAACTACTAAGGAAGTTAATAAATATAAAATTAATCTGATAAATTTTTTCATAACATTATTATTACATTAAAAAAAGAAAAAATCTATAGTATTAATTTCTTTCCAATAGAAAAAATCACCTAACATTTTGTTAGATGATTTTATTCATTTATGTCGCATGTTGGACAAATAATAATTTTATTTTTATCTACAAGTAAATCTCCACATTTGTCACATTTATCACCAGTTGGTTTATACCATGATGCATATTTACATTTTGGATAGTTTGCACATCCCCAGAAAACTTTACCTTTTCTAGTAGGTTTTTCTACAATGTCTCCATCACACTTAGGACATTTACATATTACACTTGTTTCCTTTTTTTCTTTTTTGATATACTTACAAGTCGGATAATTTGAACAAGCTACAAACTCACCATATTTCCCTTTTCTAACTACAAGCGGATTATTACACTCCGGACACATCTCGCCAGTTTCCTCAGCAGGTTTCTTTTCCATATTTTTAAATGCTGCATCTACAAGCGGAGCAAATCCTTCGTAAAATTCTTTTAAAACCTTTTGATAATCAGCTTTATCCTCAGCAATTTTATCTAAATCATCTTCCATCGCCGCTGTATATTTAACATTAACAATACTTGAGAAAAATTCTTGTAATTTATCAGTAGTTTCAAATCCAATTTCCGTAGGTACAAATTTCTTTTCTTCTAAAATAACATAACCGCGATCTTTAATAGTTCCTAAAATCGTAGCATAAGTTGACGGTCTACCAATGCCTAAACTTTCAAGTTCTTTAATTAAAGAACTTTCAGTATATCTACTCGGAGCTTTTGTAAAATGTTGGTATTTTTCAATTTTATCAGTTTCTACTATTTTCTCTTTATAATCTTTGAAATTTGGTAAAATAGTATCCTCTTGATCTTCATAATCGCCATATACTTTTAAATAACCATCAAAAGTTAAAACACTTCCATTAGCTTTAAAAATATAACCATTATTATCAAGTTTAACCGTAGTAGCTAAAAATTTTGCGTCTGCCATTAGAGATGCTAACGCTCTAATATAAATCAATTTATATAACTTATATTCATCTTGTGATAAATATTTTTTTATACTTTCAGGAGTTCGATTAATCGATGTTGGTCTAATACCTTCGTGGGCATCTTGAACATTTTCCTTCTTCTTCCCCTTTTTTACATAACCTATATAATTTTCACCATAATTTTCTTTTACATAACCATAGGTTGATTTTATAAATTCATCGGAAATTCTAGTGCTATCTGTTCTCATGTAGGTAATTAAACCGGCTGATTCCTCTCCAATTTCAATACCTTCATATAACTTTTGGGCAATCTTCATTGTTTTGGAAGCTGCAAAGCCCAATTTAGAAGAAGCAACTTGTTGTAATGTTGAAGTCTTAAATACTTCTTTTGCACTACGATTTTTTTCTTTTTCTTCGATTGAAGCAATCTTAAATGTTTTAGTAAGTTTAGCTAAAATAGCATCAGCTTCTTGTTCATTATTAATTTCTAGTTCGTTACCTTGGTATGAATCAAGAATTGCCGTAAATTCTTTGAATTCAGCTTCGATTGTCCAATATTCCTTTGGAACAAAAGCTATTATTTCTCTTTCACGATCCACAATTAATTTAAGTGCAACACTTTGAACTCTTCCTGCAGATTTACCACCTGTTTTTGATTGCATTAATTTACTTAATCTAAAACCGATAATTCTATCTAAAAATCTTCGTGTTTCACCGCTGTGAACTAAATTCATATCAATTCTTCTTGGGTTTTCTAATGCTTTTAGAACAATATCTTTCGTTATTTCATTAAATACAACTCTATCATATTTATCTTCAGGAATAGCAAGTTCATCAAATAAATGCCAAGAAATTGTTTCCCCCTCACGGTCGGGGTCAGTCGCTAAATAAATGTGATCGGCTTGTTCAACTAGTTTTTTCAAATAGTTAACATCTTTTTTCTTACCAGAAATAATTTGATAATTTGGCTTAAAATTATCTTCTAAATCAATTCCTAACCCATATTTACCAGTCGTTGCTAAATCACGAATATGACCTTTTGATGATACTACATTAAAATCTTTACTACCTAAATATTTTTCAATTGTTTTACATTTTGCGGGCGATTCCACTATTACAACGTTTTTCACTTAAGCATTCTTCCTTTCTTTTACTTCGTTTAGTTTCTTTTCTAAATAACTAAAATAATTATTTTTAATTGCAAGCGTTGACGAATTCATTTTAGCATAAATTAATGTATTTATGTTTTTTATTTCTTCATTAGTATACGTAAAATCTGTATAGTAAGTAATTTCTCCTGTCGCAGCATTATAATATGCTTTATCATTCTTCCAAGAAGAATCTGCAAAGACAACTATTTCATCATAATCATCACTAAATATATCTACACCAGCATATAAACGAGGATCAAATTCTAAATTAAATAAATTAGCAAGCGTCGGTGTTAAATTTAAATAACTTGTATAAGTATCATATATAGTACTTTCGATTTTGGAATTATATATTACTAAAGGTACTTTTTCATTTTCATAATCATTTAAGTCTCTTTCTAATACTTCATTTAAATGATTTAAAGATATCCCATAAGGATAATGATCTCCAAATAATACAATTACAGTATCATCTAAGATTTGTCTTTCTTCAAGCCCATTCATTAAAATCCCTAAAGAATTATCTAATACTTTTAGTTTAGATAAATATCTACGAATATCCATTGAATAACCAGTATTTTCAGTCATAGATAAATACATATCCCCGTATGGCGAAGAATTTGAATATGGTTGATGAGAAGTAACCGTTGTAATAAAACTCATAAACGGAACATCTTTTTCATATGTATCAACAATATTTAAATATGAATTCATTAAATCTTCATCACTTGACCAACCACCATAATAGGTATAATACGGAATATCTAAATCTTGAACACCATAGTATTTTTGTGATCCCATATTAGTATGAATTGTGGAGCGATAATAATATCCTTCGGTAAAATTATGTAAGCTATTAGTATAATAATTTTTATTATTAAATAAATTAAATATTGAAGTAAAATAAGAATTATTTAAATAAATATTTGAAGTACACATATTATAAATGGAATATAAACCAGTCATCGCGCTAAATTCATTATTTCCTGTGGCGCAACTATTGCGTGGTGAATAATTATTTTCAAAATACCAGCCTTGTGTAGCTAACTTGTAAAAGTTAGGAAAATATTCAGCGTTATAAATAACATCATTCACACTTTCCATCATAATAACAATTAAATTTTTATCTTCGAAAAGCCCAGTCATATCATTTTTATCAGTTATTTGTGCATTAATATAATAATTATTTAAGTTATTATATGTAGCGTTTTTTTCTTCGGATATAATCGTTTGCCATGGCGTATCATCAAATTCCCTGGCAATTACCTCTTCATTGTTTTGATTTTGTTCATAATAAATAACATTTGAATCTTGAACGCCAATTATTTTTGATTTAATATCAATTATGCCATAAGATAAGACTCCAAACTCTTTAACACAAAGGCCAGGATTCGAAGCTGTCGCAAATAAATCTTTGTTAGACATTGCTTGATAGCTATCTTCGCTAAATTTATCACTTAGTGAATACCAAAAAGAACCTCCGAAAAGAAATAATAATAAAACCGTTGTAATTAGATTAATTTCATTTTGATAAGTATACCTTTTTTTCAATTTAAAGTGTTTATCTTTCTTTTTAATAACTTTAAATACACTATACATAATAACGATTAATCCAAACGGAATAAAGACAAGAAAATATACCGGTTTCATCGCTTTAAGAAAATCTACAATATAACTTTTAACGGATCCGAGCTGACTTGAGGCATTTAATGACATATATACGCCTATATAATTATTAAATCCTAGCTGAATCCAAGAATAAACTGATGCGATAAAAATAATAATTGCATTAAATAGCTTAGTATATTTAGTCTTAACTAGTGAAGTTAAATATCCTAACAAAAGGGCAATAAAATTAAGCAAAATAAAAACACGAAAAAAAGAAAAATTAACTATACTTCCGCCACTTATTAATCTAAAAATTATCTCAATTAATGATAAAAAAACTAATAACGTCAAATAGCTTAGTAAAGTTCTAGTCTTCATGATTTTCATAGTTAGTCCTTTCTAGGATATCCTTTACTGGTTTAAAAGTCTTCCTATAAATATCTAATATACCATACTTATCAATTAATTCAAGATGTCTTTTAGTGGGATAGCCTTTATGATGAGCAAATTCATATTCTGGATATAATTTATCTATCTCATACATTATATGATCTCTTGTTACTTTTGCCACTACCGAAGCTGCTGCAATAGTAATACTTTTTTGATCACCTTTAATAATAGGTAAACAATTATCTTTTCTTAAATCCATTGCATCAGTTAAGATAAAATCCGGTTTTTGAGTAAGTTTACTAACAGCATCATTCATTCCATATCGAGAGGCCTCTAAAATATTAATATCATCAATTTTATTATTATCAACAATTGATACACCTACACTTATTGCATCTTTCATAATAATTGGATAAAATTTTTCTCTTTGCTTTTCAGTTAATTTTTTAGAGTCAGTAAGCCCTTCTAAAACATAATTTTCAGGAAGAATAACCGCAGCAGCCACTACTGGCCCACACAAAGGACCACGACCTGCTTCATCACAGCCCGCAATATACTTATAACCTTTTTGATATAATTCTTTTTCATATTGTAGTAAATCTATTTGCATAAGTCTAATGTTATCTTTGATACCTTTCCGTTAATTAAGTCGTTATAAATTCTTTCGCTAGTGCGATTATAATCAACGTCCCCATTTTTTACAAAACCCCATTTTTTAGCAAGTGATTCTATTATTTCTAATTCATCATTAATTTCAACTTTATATTGTTCATTTAAAATATATGGATATCGATCTTTATAAATGCTAATAATATATGCAGCAACATCATAAAGATTTAATACTTCTTTTTTTATTGAGCCAATAGCGGCGATTTTAATAGCTACTTCTTGGTTATCCAACTTTGGCCATAAGATACCAGGCGTATCTAAAAGCGTTATTCCAACATTTGTCGGAAGAAAATTCAAATGTTTAGTTACCCCCGGCTGATTAGCAACATTAGCAACCTTTTTACCAACCATTTTATTAATTAAGGTACTTTTTCCTACATTTGGTATTCCTACTACAAGAGCTTTAATATCTTTGTTTTTTAAGCCTTTTTTAGTTCTTTTTTCTTGAATATCTTTAGTAGCATCTTTAGTAATTTCTATTAGTTTTTTGTAATCTTTATTATCTTTTAAATCTAAACATACTACCTTATATCCCTTTTCTTCATAATATTTAATCCATTTATTAGTTTCATTTATATCACAAAGATCTTTTTTAGTCATAATTAAAACCCGAATTTTCTTTTTTATTATTTCATCTAAATCTTTAATTTTCGACGAAAATGGAATCCGAGCATCAATTACCTCATAAACGATATCTATTAGTTCTAAATTTTCTAAAATTTGTCTTTTAGTCTTAGCCATGTGCCCTGGATAATAGTTAATTTTTGTTTTTGCATTTAAAGTTTCCGCATTTTCCATATCTTTCACTTCCTTTTTTAGCTTTGAACTCATACTATTATAACATAAAAAAGTGGATTTTCATCCACTCTTTATCCTATAATTCAAGTTTGTACTAATGTGTTAATTATTTTTGTTAACTTTTATAATCTCCCTATTAAAAAAGAGCAAATATTTAATATTGCTCTTTTAAAAAGTCTTACTTTAAGATACTTTACCTAATTTTTTTATTGGATAAATAACAATACTCGCTTCACCTTTAATTGCTTCTTTGCTTACTGGACCAAAGTATCTAGAATCTTCAGAAATTAAACGATTATCCCCTAAAACGAAGTATTCATCTTTAGCAAGTTTTATCTCTTCAAAATCACTGGTGATGTTGGAGGCATATTGGTCATCATATTTTTTACTATTAATATAAATTACACCATTTTCACATTTAACCCTTTCTCCAGGTAAAGCAATAACTCTTTTGATAATATTACTACCTTGAACTTCTGGCCCTAATACTACTATATCTTCTCTTTCAATACTTGCCAATTTATATAGCAACATAATATCACCGCTTGCTAAAGTATCATCCATAGATGTACCATTAACTTTAACCGGAGTTATTATAAATGTTCTTACTAGCATAACTAAAATAAAAATTACGACATACGGCATGTATTCTTTTAAAAACTTTTGCATTTTGCCTCCTAAAAAAAAGAAAGGAAAGATTAATTTCTTTCCTTAACTTTGTATTCTTTTCGCATGTTCTTAATAAAGTTAAGTTTCGCTCTTCTAACTTTACCTTTTTTAACAACTGTAATTTTATCAATTGTTGGTGCATTAACAGGGAAAATTCTAATTACAGAAACTGTACCACTTTTCTTACGAACAGAGAAAGTTTCTGAAACACTTCCACCTTTCTTAGCTACTACTAAGCCTTCGAAAGCTTGGATTCTTTCTTTTTTTCCTTCTTTAACCCAAACATCAACTCTAACAGTGTCTCCTACGCGAAATTCTGGAATATCCTTACGGATATGCTTTTCATTGATTTTATCAACTAAATTAGCCATCAATTTCACCTCTTTCTAATAAATTATTACGTGTAATCATTACCCTTGTAAGCGGATTACATACCTTTTGGGCACAAACATTATATCAAAGTTTATTTATTAATGCAATAAATATTAAATAAAGAATAGAATTATTCTGCTTTATTGTGATAATTATTGACTTTACGCTCTTCTAAAGTATATCCAGTTATTTTCATAAAAGTTGTCAATTTTCTTTTTTATTTTTAAAATTTTTCCAGAAATTTTATTTTTAAGTTATTGCTCATCATCAAACAATGTATTATAATAATAAATAGTAAAGGGTTGTGTGAATACTATGTTTAGAGAATTTGACTATGAGAATAAACCGGTCGTTGATATAGTTAATGAAATCATCGAAGATTCCATATCTAAAGGTGTATCAGATATTCACTTCGATCCAGATGAAAAAGGTATCAATGTTCGTATTAGAATAGACGGCGAATTACATGACTATTGTCGAGTACCAGATTCCGTTAAAAAGAATTTAGCAACAAGAGTAAAAATTATCAGTGGAATGAATATTACTGAATCGCGTTTACCTCAAGATGGTGCTATCAAACATTTAGATGATGAACGTCAACTTGACATGCGTGTATCTTCCCTACCTACAATTCATGGTGAAAAAATAGTTATAAGAATTTTAGATTATACAATGTCACTTGCGGGATTAGATACATTAGGTTTTTCAGATCATAATTTAGCAAAAATAAAAAAAGTAATTGCATCACCAAATGGAATTATCTTAGTTGCTGGGGCTACTGGTTCTGGTAAATCTACTACTGTATACTCAATGCTACAACGTTTAAATAAAACTGAAACTAATATTATTACTGTTGAAGACCCAGTAGAAATGAAAATGAAAGGTTTAAATCAAGTTCAAGTTATGAGCGAAATCGGTTTAGACTTTAATACCACTTTAAGAAGTATCTTACGTCAAGACCCAGATATAATAATGATTGGGGAAATTCGTGATGGTGAAACTGCAAGAATCGCTGTAAGAGCATCAATTACTGGTCACTTAGTACTTTCAACAATCCACACCAACAACTCGCTTAATACAATTGAAAGACTTTTAGATATGGATATTGAAAGATATTTATTAGGTACCGCATTAAACGGAATTATTTCACAAAGATTAGTAAAAAAATTATGTCCTAAATGTCGCAAATCTAGACCTACTACAGCATACGAAAAAAACTTATTTAAAAAGATTCTAAATAAAGATATTGAAGCTATTTATGAACCTGTAGGCTGTGATGATTGTTTCGCCGGTTATCGTGGACGTGCCGCTGTTCACGAAGTACTTGTACTAAATCAAGATATCCGTGATGCCATAACAAATAACATGCGAAAAGAAGATTTAAGAAAATTAGTATATGATAAAAAGAATACTTTTACCCTACTTGAAGATGGACTTGATAAAGCAATAATTGGTATTACAAGTATTGATGAAGTTATTAGAGTTACTAGCGTCGAAGATGACTTTGGAGAAGATGATGAAGAGATCAAAAAAGCATTTATTGGTAGTGATCTTGGTTCTGAAACTACAACATCATCAGCTGAAGTGCTTACTGAGACAAAAGATACAATTAGTGAAGATATTATAGAAATGTTATAAGGAAATTTAATTAAAAATTTCCTTTTTATTTGCAAATTAAAAAGCCCCTAAAGGCTTTAATTAATCTTTACTCGCATCAAATCATTAGGCTTTAATTTTTTATTTACTTTTATTTTAATGATCATTCTTGGTTTATTTGCTACTTCCAAAGGATTTGAGTTTTCGTCATATATTTCTGTTATAACATCACTAAAAGTTTCTAAGTCAGGTCCAATAAATTCTACTTCATCCCCTATTTTAAAATAATTTCTTTCTTCGATAGTAGCAAGCATTGTATTTTCATCAAAATCTTTTACAAGACCTAAGAAATCTTGATTACTTTCTTCATCTCTTAGAGCATAATACTGTTCTTTGTATGTCGGAAGACTATGATAAAATTGTGGTGCACTTTCTCTATTTGCACATCTATTTAATATCTTTAAATAATATTTCTTATCTTCTTCAGTTAAAGTGTTTTTTAATATTTTGTCAATTACTCGACGATAACATAAAATAATTGTCGCAATATAATATATAGAACGCATTCTACCTTCAACTTTAAATGTATTTACCCCGCTTTTAATCATGTCACCAATATAATCAATAAAATTTAAATCTTTTGGTGTCATAGTAAATGGGATTTCTTCATCTTCATTAAATACCCAACGACAAATTTGAGCACATCCACCTCGATTAGAGTCACGATTAGTCATATAATTTGACATAATACACTTTCCCGAAATCGAAGTGCACATTGCGCCATGTACAAAACATTCAATTTCTAACCCTGTTTCAGCTTTAATTTTCTCAATATCTTCCTTTAATGCCTCTCTTGCAAGAACAACTTGATCTACACCTAAAGATTTATAAAACTTCGCAGCTTGATGGTTAAGAGTACTAGCTTGAGTAGATAAAATAACTTTAACATTTAGTCCTAGTTCTTTAATTAGTTTTAAAACTAAAATATCACTACAAATAATACCATCAACTTTTACTTCATTTAAATATTTTAAATATTCTTTCAGTCCTGTAATATCTTCATTATGAAAAACAATATTACATGTTACATATACTTTTTTATTTAATTTATGAGCATATTCACACGCATAGGCAATATCTTCCCAAGAAAAGTTTTTGGCATTAGCTCGTAAAGAAAAATCTTTCCCACCAAAATATACAGCATCAGCACCGTACAAAAGTGCAAACTCTAATTTTTCTTTATCCCCTGCCGGGGCAAGTAATTCTATCATAATTATCCTCCTTCCCTTAATCTTTTTTTACTTTATAAATAGTTTTAGTATCTAAAAAACCTTCATCTGTCAAAAGCCCTTTAAAGTCATTTTTAGCTACATTTAATACCTGCTCATCTGAAAGCAAGATTGGATAATAAAAAAAGTATTTAACGTCTTTTTTTAATAGTCTAGATGCATCATAATATGGATAATGATACATCATCATTCCAAATTCATTTTCAATTGCAATAAATTTTTTATCCTCAATATAAAGTTCTTTTTGATTTTCTACAGGTAAATCAAATTGTTTAGCATGATTAGTAAGTAATGTTCTTCTTGAATATAGTGATGGTACAAGTCCAAAAGCAAATAAACTAACCTTTTTATTTGTTTTGGCTATTATTTCATCAATCTCTTGTTCAGTAATATCAGTTGAAACAATAACTTCATCCACATATTCAAAAAAATAATTAATAGACATATAATTAGTATTAAAATGACTATAATACAAAATCTTTTCAATATTGACATCCTTTAAAACTTCAATAAGACCTAAATCATCGAATATAATACCTTTTATATTGCTTGGCAAGTTATGAAGTATTTCATCTAACTTATCAATTGCTTGACAATCTAAAATACGATTAACAAACAAGTATGCTCCATCTTCAGTTATTTGTTCAATATCAAAACATCTTGGTACTCCAACACAAAAAAAAGATAAAGGATAAACAAATTTATTTATTCCTAAACCTTTAAGTTCCTCAATTAAATTTGGATTAGTTACCGTAAATAAAACATTATTCTTCATTTTTTTTCACACTAATTGAAAGGCCATCACCAATATCATAAAAATTAGTATCAAACTCATTATTATTTTTTAAAAAGTCAATATAACCTTCAATTTTCTTAACTAAACTTTTTAAATTACCATTTTCAAGTTCATCACTATGCCCTACATAACCATGGAATTTAATATTATCTGTAATAATAAAACCACCGTCTGATAAGAAATATTTAAATTTTTCAAAAAATTTAGTATACTGTCCTTTCGCTGCATCAATAAAAATTAAATCGTATTTAATATCATTAGATAAATTAACATCTAATGCATCTTGATACACTACATTAATTTTTTTATCCATGCCACAAGCTTTAACATTCTTAAGACATTCCATATATCTTGTTTCATCTCTTTCAATTGTTGTTACATAAGATGCATCGTTAGCGCTAGCCATTAATATTGTAGAATATCCAATGGCACTACCAATTTCTAAGATATTTTTAATATTATTATCTTTGATAAACTTCATAATAAAAGCTATCGATTTTTTTTCTATAATAGGCACATTATTTTCCTGCGCATATTTTTCCATTTCTAATATTTTTTCTTTCATAATTTTTTATTCACCTAACTTATTTTCAAATTTATATTCAATTGCCAAAAATTCCTCATATGTATTTGCAAAATATACTTTACCGGTATTAATATCAGCATAAAAGTACACGTAATCCGTATCACTTGGATTTAAACTTGCAGTAATACTTTCTAATGAAGGATTACATATCGCACTTACTGGCAACCCTTTAAAATTCTTGTTTCTTGTATTATATGCATTATATTCTATCAAATCATTATAAGTAAGCCCTTCAGTCATTTCTTTAAATACACCATAGTAAGTTGTAACATCCATTCCAAGGGTCATACCAATATTTAATCTTTTATAAATAACTTGACTAACTATTTCTCGATCAGACTTATTTAATGCTTCTTTTTCAATTATTGAAGCCATTGTTAATAATTCATGAACGCTATAGTCGCTTTTTTCTATTTGGCTTTTTAAGGGCTCTAGTGTTACACTTGTTTGATCTAGTAACTTTTCAATAATCGTTTCTAATGAAGCATTTTGATAAAATTCATAAGTATTCGGAGCTAAATACCCCTCCAAAGGATAATATATTTTATCATTTAAAATTGAATCATCTAAAAACCAATATTTTTCAATTAGGGTCTTTAAGTATTCTTTATCTTCACCTTTAGCAATAATTTCATCATAAGTTATTTCAAAATTATTACTTATCAGTTTAGCATAATCTACAAATCTCTTTCCTTCAACAAATGTGATTCTAACTGTAGCGGGTACTTCTTTAGTTTGTCCCGCAGCAATTTGTGCAATAATTTCACTTGTACTATTAGCCCGGTCAATAATGTATGTTCCAGCTTGTAAGTTACTATTAGCAGCAAAGAAAACATAAGCTAAAGCTATGTATTTATTTTTAATTAAACCTGCTTTTTTTAAGTCAGACACAATATCTATTTTATTAGTACCTGGTTTAATAATAAAGGTTACTTCATCTTTTGTGTTTGATACTGGTTTCATAGATATTATCCCAAATACTACACCCGCAATAATAATAGTTAACAAAACCCCAAGAATTATTATTAACTTCTTATTTTTCATTTACTCCTCATTTCCTTTGTCTGTTTTAGCTAATAATTCTTCGATTAATGCCCATTCTTCATCTTTTACAACTGGTAGTAATACTTCTTTACCACTATCATTACGATAAATACCAGCATAAGTTTTTATAAAACCATCTTCATCAACGACATTATCAGTATAAACTATATAAAAATTATTATTTTCATTAGTTTCAAAAGTAAGTATTACACGATAGTCTTTTCTTATGCCATTTTCATCAGTTAAACTGATGATATTATTTTCTTTATTAATCATGAAATACTCCTAAGATAACTTTCTAATATCAAAGTCGCAGCTTCCATATCTACTTTGTCTTTAAATTCTTTAGACTTTAAGTTATTGTCATGTAAAATTCTTTCTGCCTCAACAGAGGTAAGTCTTTCATCCACAGTAAACACGTTAACTCCCAAAGCTTCCAACTTTGGAATAAAATTTAAAGTTCTTTGTGATGCAAAACCTAAAGTTCCATCCATATTTTTAGGAAGACCAATAACAACATCTGTAATATCTTCCTTCTCGATTATTTCTTTTACCTTTTCAATTGCTACATCATATTCTTCTCTTGGAAATCTAATTGTAACATGAGGAAATATAATTGTATTTGAACGATCAGAAATCGCCACTCCTAAAGTTTTTGTTCCTAAATCTAACCCTAAATATCTTTTCATAACTATCTTCCTAAATACCCATTTATTATTGCCATTAAAAGTTCTTCTCGTGAAAATTTACTTAATTTTTTTCTAGCATCTTCTTTGCTAGTAATATAACTTAAATCATTTGTTAAAATATAACCTACCATTTGATTCGTAGCATTATAACCATTTTTTTCTAGGGATCTTACCACTTCATTTAATGTCATCATAATTAATTCTTGACGAAGTTCACTAACATTAAATACAGTCGTATTATTATCAACCATAGTTTCACCTCTTTGATATACGTATTAATTCTATCAAAAATTACATAATAATTCAACCTAACGGATTTTTCAAAAAAAATATCAAAAAGGATTGACTTTTTTCGAAATTTTTTATATTTTTAAAGTGTCAATGTTTTTTGACACTAACTGAGCTGCACGTTCTTAGTTAGTTTAAAAGGATTGCCCTAGGCAATCCTTTTTTTTATTAAAAAAACTGCTTTTAAAGCAGTTAATATTACATAATTATTGACAAATTCCCTCTCCTGGCTTTTCACCTTCAACATAAGTTTGTCCAAGCATTCCGCATGAAGTTTTAGTTATAGCGTCTTTTAAATAACCACCAAAGTAATTAACTAAAGCTATTGCAATAACACTTATTAATGCAATAATTAAAATATATTCTACTAAAGCTTGTCCTTTTTTATTCATATCTTATCTCCATATAAATTCTAACTTATCTATTATAATTTGTCAATTTTCCTCATCTTCATTAATGAAAATAACTTTTTTTGAATTTTCAATATTTTTCTTCAAACTTTTAGAACGCATATCCTTAAGTGTTCTAAGTCTTTCGGCATATTCCAATTCTTCAATTTTCTTTAATGAAGACGCAGTCATCGTATTTCTAATAACGTTTTCTGAAGCCCAAGAAAATATTTCACATATTTCCAATTGATAACAAACATAGTAAGCAATTAAATTATTAATAAAGCTAGTAATGTCTGTTTCAATTAAGAAATCAACATTTTCTTTATATTCTTCATTATATTCTACAGGGAATACTTGAAGACGCGTAAAATCACTTCTGGAGAAATTATAGTAATGATTATAGTAAATATTAATTTCCCTAAAATCACGATTATTTACTGCTGTTACAAGATAATCTTTAATTTTTGGTAAATCTTCATAGAATGTATCTTTTGATAACTTCATAACTACTTTATCGTCATTATATACAATTTTCTTTCCAATAATAATTTTATAATCATCTTTAGTTTCTTTAATCTTCGCAGATACTACTTGATTATATGTAGAACAAAAACCATAGTCAGAGGCAATATAAATATTTAATACTGGTTTACTAGGATCCGGAACAATGGTATTTTTATCTAATACAATATTATCGTTATACATTATCGAAGATATTATTCTCGTTAAAACAGAACTGGTAATACCAAATTCCTCTACTTTACTTTTCGCAGCATTAATTCTAACTAATGAGAATAAATTCATTACTTGAACAATAGGTTTTATATTCTTCATTAGCATCCTCCTACATAATTGTTACAACTTTTGAACGATAAAAATCATCTAAATATGCTAAATAATCAGCAATACTCTCATCTTCCTTAATTTTTCTTGGTTTGCTTTCACCATTTGTTTGATTAAATAGTGTTTCACTAAGTGCTACAAGCATTTTTTTACTTTTAATATTTACAAGTTTAATATTCTCATCTGTTGTAAGTTGGAAAAACATCTTTTCCCCTTCTTTTTCTTCTTCTAAAACTTTCATTGCATAAACACAAGGAATATTCTTATAAGTTAATTCTGTTAAAACAATATACTCCTCGTCTTTTTCATCTCTTAAAGTCTTTCCTACAAAGCTTTCTTCCATTTTAATCCTCCAAATATATATCTAAAGAGCTTACATTATTATTTAGTAAACCAACTTTTGAATTTACTACAGTAGCATCCTTCATTAAATCAATTGCTATATCATTTATTTTCACAGTAACTTTATTAATCGTTCCCTCAATGGTCTGTATAGTATCACTATCATAACTATAATAAGTTACATAATTATTATTAGCTATTACATAACTATATTTGCTTAATTCAATTGTTGTATTATTAACTTTTAATATACTAGAAACAGGAAAAATATAAGTATCTACCCCATCATAAATAAAAAAATCTGTATCTACTTTTTCTTTGCCTTTACTATTAATAATCGATGATCCTTCATCGTATGTTACAACACTATACTTAGGTAAGCGGTAACTTAGATTTTGACGATAATAAAAAATAATTGAACTTTCTTTAGGAATAATTATTTGCTTCTTTTCAATATTATATAAAGGACTATTTTCATATACTTTATATTCTTCAGAATCAATATTGACAAGAGCATCATTTTCATAACTTAATTTAGCGCCAAAATCTTTTCTTTCTTTATTAAAATATTGATATAAAGTAACATTGCTACTAGATACTTCAATTTTATTTTTGTTCATATTTATTAAGCCAATAATAATTAATGAAGCTACAATAACTAGAATAATCGCGGCTACCACAGTACAAGCAATATAATTTTTCTTAACAAAAGCTTTAACTTTTTTCCAAATCTCTTTCATAGATACTCTCCTTTACCGCGAATATTTTTTATAAATTTGCAAGTGGTAAATATATAAAACAAAATTGCAAAGATATTCAAAACAATCTGTAATATTAAATAACTAAAATCACCGTGTTCTATCCGGAGGGTGTTTGTTAAATTAGCTAAATATATTAATGCTATATTAACAATATTAATACCAAAATTAATTAATAAATTTTTAGCATTTTTTAATACAGAAAAACTAATTATAATCATTAATAAACTAACTAAGCCAAATGCCATAGTTAATTCTAATTTAAATATTAAAGTATACACTAATAATAAAAAATTAAGTAAAATTAGTGTTAATGCAAAAGTTTGTGCATTAGAATAGTTCATAAAAAGGCCACTTAAATAAACACTTTTTTTTGAACCTTTTTTACTTAAAACAAATAAAGTAATAACTAAAGTAACTAAAAATATAGCAAAGATAATTGCAAAATATAAATAGTTACTTAGTATTTCCTTTAAACTATTCATTAAGATCACCTTGAATCATCAAATTAAAAACATTATTACTATTCATATATGATGCTTTTATATTTTCAAAATTTAATTCACCATCTTCAGTTTTTATATCTACCTTACCCTTTATTTCACCTATAATTGGTAAATAATCTATCATTATAAGCAGATTATAATCACTTGAAGTAATTCTTACATAGCTAACGTTTTCGTATGTTGTAAGACCAGTTTTTAAATCAAAGACATTAACTGTTAAACCCTTATTTTCCATTATATTTTCCTATATACAAGAAGCTTAACTCATCAACATAATCATATGTACCATTTAAAATGTTTTCGACATCATTAAGAACGTCTTCGATTGGAACTTGTACTCCTGGCATATTTGTAAAGCTTTCAGCTGCAAATAAAGGTTGTGAGAAATAATTACGTAGTTTTCTAGAACGATAGAAAATATTTTTATCTTCATCACTAATTTCGTCAACACCTAAGATTGCAATAACTTCTTCAAGTTCTTCGTATCTAGTGTAATAAGCAAGTACTTTCTTTAATAAATCATAATGTCTTTGACCGATTTTTTCTACATCAACAAGTTTTGATGTACTTTTAAATACATTAATTGCTGGATGTAAACCCTTTTCACTCATTTTCCGATCAAGGGTTATTTGTCCATCCATATAAGCAGAAATATTTTGTACAGCTTCATCATTTAAGTCATCAGCTGGAACATATATTGTTTGAAAAGATGTAACAGCACCATCCTTAGTAGAATTAGCTCTTTCTTCAACTTTACTAATTAATTCTGCCATATTAGCCATATATCCACCCTCAACTAATATTTCTTTTAATTCCATTGAAATTTCACTTTGAGCTTGAATATAACGATATATATTATCAATAAAGATTAACGCATCATTTTTCTTTTCATCTCTTAAATATTCAGCAATAGTTAATCCTGTATCAACAGCTTTACTACGTGATACGGGATTGGATCCCATTTGACCAAAGACTAAACTTATTTTATCAAGTAAATTAGTCTTTTTCATTTCTTCAATAAGTTCTTGCCCTTCTCTAGAACGTTCTCCTACTCCAATGAAAATTGCATTTGCAGAAGTGTCAGTATAAATATTATGAATAAGCTCCCTAATAAGTACTGTTTTACCTACACCAGCACCACCAATAAGACCAATTTTAAATCCTTTTTGGATTGGGGCAAAGAAGTCAATAATTTTAATACCGGTCCATAAAGGCTTAGCATCAATATCTAATTTTTCAAGGCTTATTGTTTTGTTTTTATTTACAACCTTTTTGATACTTCTAAAAGGTTTGCCATCAATTATCTTACCATATGAATCAAATACCCGACCGATTACTTGATCAGAATATTCCATTTCAATACCAGCTGCTTTTTTTACAAGCTTAGCACCTTTTTTCAACCCATGATTAGTATTTAATGTAATACAAGTTGCTTCAACTGAATTAACACTTACTACTTCAAATTCAAATTTGCCATCTTCAGTACATAGAATGTCACCAACGATTAAATCAGGAGAAGATAAAATAACTTTAACAGATACATCGAAAATCGAAATTATTTTACCAATTACCATTATTTTACCTCCTTAATATCATCGAACAAATTGACCATTTGTTCTTTTGTTAGTGGACTATATTTATATTGATTTAATTTTGTTAAAATCTTTTGTCCTTCAACCATTCTATTTTTCATATTTTCACCTAGATCATCTAAATTAACTAGTTCATAGATATCTCTAATTTCTAGATATGAAAGTAAGTCTTGACGAATTTTAATACCAACTTTTTTCATCTCTCTAGATTGAACTGCTCCACCTAACCGAGATACAGAAAGTCCATATTCAATTGCTGGCCTTTCACCTTTATTAAATTTCTTTAATGATAAAACAAGTTGACCGTCACAAATCGAAATAATATTAGTCGAAATATAGTCTGTAATATCCCCACTTCTAGTTTCTACTACAGGAATCATTGTTATAGATCCACCGTCTTTATGTTGACAGCCATTTTCAAGTAATCTTGCATGTGTATAGAAAATATCTGATGGATATGCATCACGACCAGGAATTTTCTTAGCAGATAAACTCATTTGACGATAGATATCAGCATGTCTTTTTAAATCATCAAATATTACTAATACATCTAGACCTTGCATCATAAAGAATTTAGCAAGTGATGTTGCAGCATATGGTGTTACATAACTTTTTGCTGGTAAATCATCTGGGAAAGAAGCAATAATCATTGTATAACTACTTGCTCCTTGTTTTATTAAATCATAATATATTTCTTTAACTTCTTTTTTAGTTTTTCCAATTGCAACATATAAACATAACACTTTTTTATCTTTTTGATTATTAATCATATCTAGACAAACTTGCGTTTTTCCTGTCTTCTTGTCGCCAATTACTAATTGTCTTTGTCCTTTACCAATCGGATAAAATAAGTCAATTCCTGTAATTCCTGTCAAGAATTCTCTTTTTACTTCACTGCGATCAATAATATCAATTGGTTCAGTTTCAACATCAAACTCTAATAGATTTTCAAATCTTTTGCCTGATATTAAATCATTACCAAATACATCGACAACCTTTCCTAAACTATCCATTGAAAAAGACACTTTAAAGTTTTTATTTAAAGTGTATACTTTATCCCCAACAGATATTTGTTCTTTTTGTTCTACAAGGGAAATATTAACAGTATTATCAAATATCGCAGATACATAACCTCTTGCTTTATTAACTACGCTTACAGCTTCGAAAAAAGCTACATCCTTTAAACCTGCTACTTCAACAACATTGTTTGATACATTTATTACTCTACCAACACTAAAAACATTATCTTCTTCATTAATGTTTTTCATTACATCAGTAGCTATTTCATCCCACATTACGCTCACACTACACATCCCTTTCATTTATACTATAATCGTAAATACGATCTTGATATTTAATAATCATTCCCTTATATATATCATCACTATAAGTGGTTTTTATATTTGGACTAAGATAATCATAGTTTTTTGTTTTATTTCCAACTATAACTTCAATCTTTGGTATATTATTTTCTATTAATAAATCCAAATCTAACAAAAATTTATCTAATTTAAATTTTCTAGTTGTAACATACGAATTAAACACTTCATATTCTTCATCACTTATCATCTTGCTAATCACTTTTATTTGTGCAGCTGAGTTTAATAATTTTAATTTATAAATCAAATTAGGACTAAAACGATCTTGAAGCATTTGGTATGTCTTATAATTCTCATTAACCTTAACCTTACTAATAAAGTCTTTTAATATTTGTTCTTCATCAATTTTAAAAATTTCATCTACTTTATTAGCAATTTTAAGTGCATTTGCCATTTCGTAATCAGTAGAATTAAGAACATTTAAAAGATCTCTATCTACTGCACTTCTTTGTATTACCCTTTCCTTATCCTTAACTATTTCTTCATTGTTTAAAGGTGTAAGACTACTAAGCTTTTCTTCTTTTTCAAAAATTTTAGCATCATAGTCTTGCATCTTTTTAAAATAATATTCTTTACTGTCGCTTGTAATATTTTCTATTAATTTTTTTAGTGCTAAAAACAATATTAAAGCAAGTAAAGAAATAATAATTATTAAAACTATTATTTCCATAGATTAACTTGCAAATGGGTTAAGATATAAAAGAATATAGATAAATGTAAATAAGAATAATAAGAAAATAGCTAGAACAACTAAAATAGTCATTATTGAATGTATTACATCATTCTTTGTCTCAGGATTTCTCCCAATAGACTCTGCTATTTTACCTCCTAATACACCTAGTCCGATTGATAAACCTAAGAATGTAAGTCCTAGAATAATACCAACGGCAATCATCGTTGCAGATAGTACACTTTCCATATAAAAATCACTCCTTTTTATAATTTATATTTATATGATGCATCAATATCTACTTGCGCACCATTATAAATGCAATCTGTTAATTTTAGTACCACAAAACTTCCTGAACCTTCATAATTAATTGTGCTTACAAAGCCATCTTTACTTGCAGCACTAGTGTTTACAGAATCAATTGTAACCAATTCCCCGTCAATATACATAGCAACATTTGCACTATCAAGCGTATAGTTACTATCTATCTTCAATATATATCTTACACTATTATTACTAACCTTTTCAAGTGTAATATTACCATTTATGTTTTTAGTTGTCGCTAATACTGAATCAAACATTACATTTTGTTCTAATCCGGATTCATCATCGTAAGTGTAATAAAAATCAAAACGATATTCACTATTGGCTCTTAGGCCTGAAATAGTATGTTTAGTAAGTGCCATTTCTAGATTATATGTATTTATTTGTATCCCATTTTGCGATACAACCACATATAATGTTTTATATTCTGAAAACGGATCATACACAACGTAACTAATATCTGCACTACTTGCAGTAGTTTCGACAGACATTATTGTTGTTTTACGATTGACATATTTATTAATAATTTCTGGTTCTGGTTTTTCAGGCGGAGTATCAGGATAAATATTTTCTGAACCTCCAGTAGTATTATCTCCAGTAGAGTTGCCACCACCTTCGTTATTGCCTTCCCCGTCATCTTTATCACTTGGCACAGATGCTTCATACTCATTTGTTGAACCATTAATTTTTGCTAAATCAATACTTTCTTCATCAATAAGTAAAACCTCTTCATTAACTTTAAATGTAAATCCGTCAGTGATAATACTTAAATCACTAAATGTTTTAATATTTACTTCATCATTAAATAAATAACCGTTACCAGCCTTATCTATGTTAATTAATAAATAATCACTAGCATTTAATGAGCCATCACCGCTTTTTATTGATGGTGCAATAACTAAATATTTTCGATCATCAATTTTAAAAATTCGACTTGAAGCAGTGCTATTAACAATAGTTTCACCTTTTAATTTATTAATCTCACCATTTTTTAAGATTTCATAAAAGGTTCCTAATAACTTTATCTCTTTCATTGAAGAAGTGAAAAATACAGGAGCCTGTCCAACATTAGTTTTATCTTCACCGTTCATTACATAATAACGACCAAGTAAATCTTTTTTAGCATATGTATCTTCTTTAATATGTACTATTTCATTATTATTATCATAAACAACGCTCCCAAGAGCGATATCATATTTGGTATTTAATTCTTTTATTTTAAATCCTATAAATATTAATATCGCTCCTAGTAAAATAAGCGTTAGAATTGAAAGTACTATAATATATGTTTTATTTTTCTTATTTAACTTTCTCATTTTGCAGCTCCATTTCCATACATTGTAGAGGCTTGATATTTTGTGTCATCTAGTATATAACACTCATTTGTATTGGCATCCCAATGATTTGTAATACTATTTTCTTCACACGAAGCTTTAGAGTTTAATGAAGATGCAACATTACCACCTAGGTAGAATTGGAATAAGATATCATACCCAGCACCAACTGGATATGTCGTATTCGGTATTGTTAATTGATAATACGTATCTCCAATTGTTTCACTAGCATATCTATCATTTTTAACTTCAATCTTATTTTCGTCATCAAATATTAATGTATCTTCAATCACAAATGAATTATCACCACTTGTTCTTGTAATCCTGTACACAATACCCGCTACATAAGCTTCTTGAGTTGGATCAGGAATTGGTGCAGCTCCTTCTTCAGGAATAATATAATCACGAGTCATGTTAGTTGCATAACCAAATTTTAAGATTGATGTATTTGCTGTTGCAGAATACTCAATACGACCTACGGAAACACCATTATCACCCAAAGTATAGATTAAATAAGGTATAGAGAATGCACTTTCTTTTTCACTATTAGCATTATTTGTATATATTTTGTATTCAAGCATTAAATAATAAGCGCTAGCCTTATCTAGATTATCAAAAGTAACTGTAGTCATTTTATCAAGACCATCTTCTGTAACATTAATAATTTGTCTTGTTCCAATTATTTCAGTTCGATCAAGGCCCATTGCAAGGTATACAATATATTGACCTTTTTCTGCATTATCTACAGGTTTACTAATAACTCGATCTACATCAGTAAATGCTATATCAAAACTCAAATAAGCATTTTTTCCTTCTTTAAATCCAGCGTTTTTAATTACATTAACAGATGGTTTATTTAGTGCTCTTAAGCTAATTGAATTATTATAAATTTCATATTTACTAACTTGTTCATTAGTTTCTTCGACAAGTGCGTTAATTACTAAATTATAATTTGTATTATATTCAAAATCAAAATCATCAGTAATACTAACATCGTGTGATATTAATGATGAATAACTATTTTCTTTTGTAAAACAAGTTCCATCAAAATTATTATAAGAATTATTACATGATTGATAATTATTTACATCTACACAAATACTCTTATCAGCATTACAAATTTCATACTCAAGATTATTAATACCAATAATATCATCAATATTATATGTTGTTACTAAATGTCTTGTAGCATAATCAGAATCTGATATAACATCCATCGCAGCATTAGTAATTGCTATTTTACTTGCACTTTTAGTTGTAAATTCATAATTAAATGTTTCATAAGTACTAGATGTAGTATCTACTAGATAAGTCTTTTTATTATCTAGTAACATATATGCTTTTAAATAATAACTATTATCTACATTTAAGCGATCAATTACTAAACGATAATTAATCGTAATAGATGTATTATCTTCAATATTTCCATCAAAAGTAATAATACCTGTTTTATAGTCATAACTATAATTTTCAATTTCCCCACTCGAAGTTCTTACTGAAGTAATATCTAGCTTATAATCATCATCTTTTTGAACTTGGTATTTATTATCTTGAACTACACCACTTTGAGATGTCATTTTATTTTTATTAATCTTTAGATTCTTAATTAAAGAATCATCTTCTTTAGCATAAGTTTCTATGTAAACATAACGATTGCCATCTTCTTCAGTAATATCAGAATCTGTAACTCCAGTAATTCCTAAATCTAGTTTAATACCATTAATAGTCGGAGCATTTCCAATAACATTAATCGAAGGAATAACCCGATCATATGTAAAATTTCCTACTCCAGTGATTGAAGAAGAATTTAATTCTTTAGCCACCAAAGGAAGAGTTACTTGAGTAGCACCATATCCAAATGTTACCTCAACACCACGATCAGTTACAACATAAGACGGTTTAATATAATTTGAATTCGGACTAACAATCGATAAATTTGAATATGTTGTATTAATTAAATACATATTTCCACTACCAATAGTAGTATCCTCTAAATTATCATCGACAAATCCGCCCTGACCATTAACATAAGCATATATACCAGCTAAGGCAGATGGACTAAAGGTTACTTTATCTAAAGTAGTTCCATGAACTAACATATAATTACCGTTATATATTTGGCCATTTTTATCAATAATATCATTTGCCATTACTTGGAAAGCATATTTACTTTGACCATTTCCAAGATAACTAATATTACCTGAATCGTACATTGCGCTTAATGATACAACTATATTTAAATTTTTAAATGCTGCAAATGCATCTTTAAATGTAACAGAATTATATAATTGCGAATAATCTACGTATAAACATGTGCTTACTCCATCATCGCAAGAGCTAATATAAGCTACTCTTGATAACGAATCATTTCTACTTGCACTATTCCATGAAGCTTTTTCTGTATTACCTTCATAATACTTTATAATATTTGAACTTCGTGGAGATGTTCTTGTACTATCCGTAATATTGTCAATCACAAATTTCTTGTTACTACCATCAATTTTAAATTCCAAGGTATAATATGCAATTCTATTTTTAATTTGTGAACTAACTAATTTTTCTTCATCAGATAAATTATCATACGGCTCAGTAATTTTTAATGAAAACATATTATTATATTTAGACTGACCGTTATCATTTAGTTCTAAATCATATCTTAGATTAGCTAAATCGTAAACCCCTTCAAAAGTAAAATCATTAATATCAACTCTTGTAGAAGGTTCTTCTGTATTTTCAATAAGCTGAGGATTTAAATAAACATTATAAATATCGCCTGCCTTTAAATTATTTAAAGTCATACATTTATAATTACTTGTATATCCTTTTACAGAACTTGTGCAAGTTACATTTGTAGCTTCCATCATATTTCCTAAAACATCATAATATACTTTATAATCACTTTCCAAAGCTTTATCAATGTCTGTAATACTATATTTAAATGTTACTGAAGCTTCATCGCTTAACCAAGGGAATAAAATCATCGAAGGTGCTTGTTTTTGAACTTTAACCTTTTCAGAAACTACTGGTGATGGTGTGTTCATACTTTCGTTTGAGAACGGATAAACCAAATCAGTTTGACCATCGTTATTTAAGTCTAATTGAACAGTATATTCAACTTGATATATTCTTCCTCTTTTAAAGAAATTTGAATAGTCTTTAAACATAAATTCATAAACTGGTACAATACTGCCATCGTCTAATTCTAGTTTTTCAGAATATTCTAAAGTAGCTCCATTTCCATCAGTAACATCTCTAATAACAAAATCAATATTTGTAGCATATTTTTTGTTACCAAAATCAGGAGTTACTTTCAATCCTACAACAGTATCATCATTTAAATTGTCTTCATGATATCCAGCTTTATCATTATTTAAAATAGGAGTTACCGCAATTGTGGCATCATTATTTGATAAATCAAGCAATACATCATTAATTTCAAACGTTAACATTTGAGGCTTAAATTCTACAAAATCAACACCGCTACGGCCATTAGTTAGTTTAATTGTATATTTTTTAGATATTTGACTATCTAAATGAATTTTTCTTATTTCATCAAGGCTTAGTCCAAAGTCTTCTAAAGTTATAACTTTAGTATTATTAAAGTATTCTTCAACTATATCAGTGCCAGAGCCAACAGTAAGGGAGCTTAAGTACATCCCTGTTGCATCAGCGCCTTCATATAATAATATATCAAAACTTGTCATATTATCTTTAATAGAAACATCCGTCATATCATCTAAAGAGAAATTAATATTTAATTCAAAGAACTTTTCTAGTGCTGCTTCATCGTCTAATTGCACTGCACTCATATTAGTTATAATAACATCAGCTCGCTCAGTTGTTAGTTTAATTGCGCCAATTTGGACATATCCAGGATTATTATCTTTTAAATCAATATATCCCATTAACCCAATTGTATATACTTCATCACTAGTAAGTTCTGTAAGTTCTAATGATACACATTTAGTCGTAGTACTTTCCTCAGTTGGACAGTTTATAAATTCAAGCGTTTTGTTAGCGCTCACACCCAAACTACTTGTATATTCAACATAAATATTTTTACTTGTATCTAACGTATTATCACTATCATTAATTGTAAAATAACCATTTAAAGTATTTGCAGTTACACCAGTTGTTGTAAAACGCATCGTCGGTGAAATAAGTGTAGAAATATTAAAGATATTACTTGATAGGGTTTCATAATCTATAATTTTCTCATTATCATTTAAAGTTACTATTGCTTTAAATGAGTAATTATAAGTATTTTCTTCATTACTTACTTTAAATGTATCGTCAATTGCAATTTCAAATGAATTTAAAGTTTCTTTTTCAATTGTTTTAATTATATTTCCAGTAGTTTCATCATAAATGTTATAAACTATTTTCTTAAAAGATAAATCAGGATCGGCAATTTCTCCCAAATCTAATTTAATTGTATAATCTTTTTTATTAACTGTCGCTATCGGTGATGTAACAAGCACGCCATCTTTAAATGGATTATATTTTAGCGTCTTTTGTTCATTTTGAGTAGCACTTCCTCCCGTATAAACAACATTTCCAAAGGTAATATTTTCAATTTTAGCAATATATTTTGTATTACTATTTAAATCACCAAACGTAACATTTAAATCTTGACCATTATTTTTAAAATCATAACTATCAATTAAAGAACCATTTGTATCATATAAATTTAATGTTCCACTTGTAAATGTAGCATTTTCAGTGAAATTAATATTGTAAGAAAGCTCATCATTTGTAACATAATCTTTTACTAATTCTATTCCTAAATCTTTTGTAGAAAAAGTTCTTTGGAACATTACATAATCATTATAGATAGCATCATTTCGAACATATGAAGCATAAATACTAACAATATAATTTGAATCACTTTTTAATCCATCAGCAATATAATCAATTGTTCCAGAATAATTAGTATATTTATCTTCAACAGTTTCTTTAGTTGCTACATTGTAATATCTAACTGTAACCGGACCAGTAATTAAACTATTTTTATCAATTACATTAAATTTCAAATTAATTTTATGAGAATTAACACTACTACTAATAAGTTCAACATAAGGCACATTTTTATATTCAATTACCGTTTCAACCTCATAATCAGGTATAATCGGAGGTGTTACTTGTCCTCCATCAGAACCGCCTGAGATATTTCCGTCTTCAGAATCACCAGATTGTTCAGGCTTTTCTTCATAAAGGATATCAATGTTTTCGTCATGATTAATAATAATTTCGCTTAAATTAATTTTAACTTCATCTTCATAAAAAATAACTTGCTTACTTAAATCAATTTTTATCTTATCGCCAACCATGATATAACATTCATCACTAATTGTTTCAAGATTCAATTTATCATTATCTATTTTTACTGTTTGGCCATCTATAAAATTAAGTTCAAAATAATAATTTGACACCAAATCTTCAGAACTACTTAATTTTAATTTTAAATCGTTACCTGCAACAATATATTTACCATCACTTATTCTACCGATGAAATTATCAATGATAATATCTTTGTCTTGAGATTTAATTACATATTTATCAGAATTATATTCAATCAAATAATTGCTTTTGATATTGTAATATGGAACAAATGCCGCATTTACTTGATTCAAATCTAATAAAACTCCATCATTTAGAAAATTTATTGATTTATTATCATAAAACACGAAATTAAATTTGCCCACTTCTTGTTTAATATTTTCAACATCTTTAAAGATTACTTCCTTACCATAACCTCTTTTATAACTAGTACCGCTTGAAAAATAGACTTTCTCAGATTTCTCTGCATCGCTAATACTTACATATCCATCCGCATAGAAAACTAATGCATCTTTCGTAACTATTTTATAAATAGAAAAAAGAAGCCCTGTAAAAACTATCAAGCTCACAAAAATGATAATCATAAACGATTTATTTTTCATTATTTTCACCCTATCTTATTATTAAGATAATTGTATCAAAATTTGCCTATAGTAGTCAATCAAATTAGAGCGTATTTCCAATGTTTTTGATGTATATTTTTTAAAAATTATTGCACAAAAAAAGCAGGCTTTCGCCAGCTTTTCTATAATCACTAATTTAAAGCGTCTTTTAATTTGCTTCCAGCTTTGAATGAAGCAACTACTTTTGCAGGAATCTTAATAGCTTCTTTAGTTAATGGGTTGATTCCTTCTCTTGCATCTCTCTTTTTAGCTGAGAAAGTACCAAAACCAACTAGAGTAACTTTTCCTTCTTTTTTAAGTCCAGAAGTGATTCCTTGAATGCAAGCGTCTAAAGCACGAGTTGCATCAGCTTTAGTAAGGCCAGCTTCATTAGCAATAAATTCTACTAATTCAGTTTTAGACATGTTCTTACCTCCTATATCTATTTGCAAGGCCCATTGTCCTTACATATTAAGATTAGCAAACTTTCATTTTAAAATCAATAAAAAAAGTGCATTTTTTAGGCTATTTTGCACTTTTTAACTTTATAAAACAATAGCGATTAAATTGTTAGCTCCCTTATTTACTATTTTGGTTACTGTATTAGATAACTTAAACCGAGTGTTATCAGGCATCATCGCAAGTTTTGCTTCGATTCCTTCTTTAACTATTTGCTCTAAACTACGACCAAAAATTTCACTTTGCCAAATACTATTTTTATCATTTTCATAATCTTTCATAATGTAGTCAATAAGTTCTTTTGATTGAATTTCACTACCGATTATTGGTTCAAACGTTGACTCAACATCAACTTTCATCATATGAATTGATGATGCAGTCGCCTTTAATTTAACGCCAAATCTACTACCCTGCTTAATTATTTCAGGTGTTTCTAAACGCATATCTTTAATAGTTGGATGTACAATTCCATAACCAGTATTTTTTGCCATTGTTATTGCACTACGAAGTGATTTTAATTCATCTTCACTAGTTTTAAAAGTAACAAACATATTTAAGAGAGCTGATTTAGTTAAACTTTGTGATCCCATTATTTCTTTTAAAGTACTTTGATATAATTCTTCGCTACTTTCAAGTGTCACAGTAACTGTTCCATTCCCTGAATCAAAGTCACTAATATAGCTTTTATAAATATACTCACTATCTTCGAAATATTTTGTTATTTCCCCGGCATCTTTTAATTTATTAATTCCCATGGCACTTTCTTTAATTTTATTTAAGTAATGCATTTTGATATCATGATCACTTGGCAAAACATCAATCCATTTAGGAATATTTATATTAATATCTTCAACTGGGAATTCATACAAAGCGGTTCTTAAAATATCATTAATATCCTCTTGTCTTAATTTATCTGCACTGCAAGCAATAACGGGAACGCTATAATTATCTTCTAAATTTTTTGCAAGCATTTGCGCGTTTTGAGTATTTGGATCAACGCAGTTTAAAAGAACAATAAAAGGTTTGCCAATTTCCTTTAACTCTGCAATAACTTTATTTTCAGCCTCTATATAATTACTTCGATCAATATCAGTGATTGAACCATCCGTTGTTACAACAATAGCAATAGTTGCATGATCTTTTATTACTTTTTGTGTACCAATTTCTGCCGCTTCAGTTAATGGTATATAGTCTTCAAACCAGGGGCATTTAACCATTCGCGGATTGCCATCTTCATCTAAAAATCCTTGAGAATCATTAATTACATAGCCAACACAATCAACAAGTTTTATATTTGTAGTAAATTCATCAACTTTGATTGTAGCACCAGATGAAGGAACAAATTTCGGTTCAGTTGTCATTATTGTTTTTCCTTGTGCGCTTTGTGGCACTTCATCTAAACACTTCTTTTTTTCATATTCATCACTAACATTTGGTACAACCATATTTTCTATAAAACGTTTAATAAAAGTTGATTTACCAGTACGAACTGCCCCAACAACACCTAGATAAATTTGTCCATTCCCTTTCTTACTTATTGAGGCAATAATATTCTCTTTTTCCATATTCTCCCACCTTTTTCTATTAATATCTATTCAAGATAAGAAAATATATGCAAAGAAAAAGATATCTAAAAATATCTATATTTACTAATTATCCATTTTTTAGGAAATTCACCCTCCTTATTAATTTAAATAATCAATTGCTCCGTCATTTTTTCTTTACTTTAATATTTCATAATTACCCTCCTACACTATATATTACCTAGTCGAAGGCTTATTTCCTTTTTTTAAACTTAAAATTTTATTTTAAATACATAAAAAAAGATATTCTTAGAATATCCTTTAAAACATTTTATCGACGTTATTTGGAACTTTATCGCTCACTATCTTATCGATTATCTTATTTCTTTTTTCTTCACTTACTTTTTTTCCAGTCATCATTGATAACGTATCAATTACTTCGTTTAACGTTTTTATATCTTTCATATTACCGTTCTGAAGTTTTTTAGCAAGTGATACTATTGTATCTTTATCAACCTTTGTTTTCTTTTCAACTTTACCCCAAAATTTATTATCAAGTGGCATATATTATAATTCCCCCTTGTTATAATTTATGCAAAGAAAAAAGAAAGTAATATTAATTACCTTCTTTAATAATTTCTAATGCTTTATGCATTGTCATATCATATTTAACAATATCCAATGTACCATAAGCTTTTATTAATTCATCTACTGTAATACCATAGTTTTCAGCCATTTCTTTAGCTTTTTCTTCAACTTCTTTTTCAGTAAATTCAATTTTTTCTGCTTTAGCAACTTCTTCGATTAGATAACGGTATTTAACTCTCTTAGTCGCTTCGCCTTCCATATTTTTATGAAGATCTTCATGAGTTTGACCAGTAAGTTCATAGAACTTTTCTAAATCTAAACCTTGCATCTTTAATTGATCTTCATATTGATGCATCATGTGATGAACTTCTTCATCAATGATTTCTTCATTAATGTCAACTTCCATATTATCAGCAGCTTTAGTTAAACATTTATCAATATATTCATCTTCTAATTTTTTATCTTTTTCACTAGCTAAATATTCTTTAACTTGTTTCTTTAAATCGTCTAAAGTTTTAACATCTTCATAACCTAAATCTTTAAAGAAATCTTCATTAATTTCAGGAACAATTCTAGTTTTAATTTCATTAACTTTTACTTCAAATTTAACTGGTTTGTTTTTTAAATGTTCAACATATTCTGCAGGGAATGTTAAATCTAAAGTTACTTCATCTCCTACTTTTTTGCCAACTAGACCTTCTTCAAATCCTGGGATAAATGAATTTGATCCAATTTCTAGAGAATAATTTTCAGCACTTCCACCTTCTAAAAGTTCACCATCAACAAAACCTTTAAAATCAATTACGGCAGTGTCGCCATTTTCAACTTTTCCGCCTTCTTTAGTAGTAAGATCAGCCATTTGGTCTTGTAAAGCTTTAATTTCAGCATCTACTTCTTCTGCAGTAACTTTAGCTTTTTCTTTCTTAATACCTAAATTTTTATATTCACCTAATTTAATTTCGGGTCTTGTGATAATAGTAAATTTAAAAATTACATTGCTATCACTGATTCCTGTTACATCTACCTTTGGTTCGATCGCAGGAACTAAATCCTTATTATCAGTAAGCAATTTTTTATAAGCAACATTCATAGCTTCATCAACAGCATCCATATATAAAGATTCAATACCAAATTTCTTAATATAAATTTCTTTTGGAGCAGCACCTTTTCTAAAACCATCAATTTTTACTTCTTTTACTTTTTTCTTATAAGCTTTATCTAAAGCGTCATTCCATTCTTTGTCTAATTTTATTTCAAATTCTTTAACGTTCTTTTTCATCTTTCTCTCCTTCACATCACTAACTATTATAACTTAATTAATATTTCTTTACAAGAAAAAAAAGAAACTAAATCCCATATATTTTAGGGTGAAATTCCCACAAAAAAAAGAATGATTTTATACCATTCTTTTAAATTATATTTTGTTTAATATTATTAATTAACCTATTATTGTGGCAAAATAACGTAAGGATTTTCTGCAGACCCATCTCCCAAAGCATACACAACATCACTTTCTAAGTAGACTACTGGGCGAAAAAAGGTAGAATTTGGTATAACCATACCAAGTCCAGCTGGCAAAGGACTTACAATCACTCCACCAAAACTATGAAAAACCGGATTTCCCAAGTCCCTATAAAACCCTTCAAAATCTTCTTGAGAAAACTCATCTTCAGACACAAGCGCCAATAATAGAGGGTCAATGTATTCACTACCAGATGTCATCAACAATTCAAATATCTCAGCTTGCGTAAAAAGCCAACTCGACATTATACAAATCTGCTGCTCTTCAGTCGGTGAAGAACCAATCAAGTCCAAAGGAAAAAGTGAAAAAGTATTACTATCACAATTAGTATTATATCTTGCATAAGCAATATCACTCGGATACATTAGTCCAATATATTCCCTTACACTTAATGTGTTCGGAGAATCGATTGCACCAACAGTGCCTCTTTCAGCTAAATAAGCATCTTGCGCAGTATAATTAACATAATCAGGTCCCATAGCTCCCAAATACCAGGTGGCATGCGCTGCCATTTGACGAATTCCTTCGGAGAAGGAATTAAAACTCTGATTTAGCATATACCGGATATCAGAGGTCTCCCATGCATTACCAGCTTCTCCATCGACAAGCCCATAATCAAAAGATCCAAAAAAAGATTCTGAAAAAGGATTAATTACTATCTTTGTATAATATTTACCACTTTCAAGGCCAATATCAGCACCATCAAAAACCCCAATTATACGACAATCCATTCCATCAATTGAAACATAATTATCTGGATCTGTTCCTTCATATCTTATACCATTATCATTTTTAACTCGATAAATTGATTCCCCATCTTGACTAGATATATAATCTGTTGAACTTTCTAAAGCAAGTATGTGATTAGATAAAATATTTTCTTGTGAATATTCTTCACATCTAGATGCTTCAAAGAAGATATTTCCACTATAGTTCTTACCAGATTGTTCAGTTTGATCAACGTTTAAATTATAATGACGAATTGTCCATTCCCAAGTTTGTGATGCACTATCTAATGATGCAGCAGATATAATTCCAGTTTTGATTAATGTTTTTGTTCCTACATTAGTTAAATCAAAAACAATTTGCGAATTATCTCCTGATAAATCAGTACCTATAAGTTCAAACTCCGTATCAGGTCTAGTATTATTAGAACTAGCTTTAAAATAATCTTCTGGTTCATACCATATTTTATAGCTGCAAATTACTTTAGGTGCAGCTCCAGCATTATCTAACGTTACTGAATCTTGTGAAACTGTTTTTTCAACATAAGCTTCACCCCCACTTACAAGATCATGAGGATCAATGGATAAAGTTAAATTACTACCCGCAGTAAGTAAATAAGTAATCTTTTCACCATTACCAATTGTTAGGTCGTATTCAGCATTTACGTTAGTATTAGGATCAGAAGTAAAGTAAGCATATGTTGCACTTAAAATAATGGCAAGCAATGCTATTGCAGCCACTAAACCTTTTTTGTTAGTTTCATATACCATACTTTCCTTCATTAAAACCTACTCTTTTCTATCCTTTAATTCTTTCGACATGATTACGATGAAATATAAACAAGATTATTTCTTTTATTACAGCCATACACGGCGTTGCAATAACCATACCCAAAATACCAAATAAATGACCAAACAATAACAATCCTACGATTATCATTACTGGATGCAGTTGCATTGCCTTACTCATAACAACGGGTTGTAGTAAATAACTTTCAACCAGTTGAACTATTATTACAATAATTAAAACTCCTACACCAACTATTGGGCCTTGAGTAAAACCGACAATTACAGCAGCTGCCCCACCAATATATGGTCCAATATAAGGAATTAAGTCAGTAATACCACAAAGAAGTCCAAATAACACGCCTGCGTTTAATCCTACAATTGCAAAGCCAATTGTATCACAAACAAATACCATAAATGCTACTAAAAGTGTACCGTTAACTACTCTTCTAGCGTTTGCCCCAATGTTTTTAAATAAAGTTATATATTCTTCGCGATTCTTTTTAGGTAACAATTTATAAAAGCCTACCGTTAAATTATCAAAATCAATTAACATATATATTCCAACAACAAAGCTTATTAAAATTGTACCAATTGCCGAAACTAATCCTTTAACAATTCCGATTATTCCATTAGGAAGCGATGATGTAATATTAATTATTAGATCTTCTCCCGCAACAACTAACCCATCTTTAAGTGTACTAACATCTAACCCTTTTATATCAAATTTATCTAAATTAGAAGTTATAAAATCAGTAACACTAGATAAAACTGTCGGAATATAGGATATTAAATCGTTAACTTGATTATATAAAACCGGGATAAAAATATAAATAAATAATAAAATAAAACTAATTATACCAAGAAAAATTAAAAAGGCACTTAAAACTTTATTTACTCCCTTATCCACCATTTTACGATGCAAAGGATAAAATAACCAAGCTATAATAAAGCCTATAAATAATGGCGATATTACTTTTAAAGCTCCAATTATAAAACTAAGTAATTGCATCTGATTTAAGACAATAAGTCCACATAAGAAAATACCTACTATAACAATTACGTAAACAACGCGTAATAAGTTTTTAGATAAATGAATTAATTCATTTAATCCATCCTTATCTATTTCTCGACCTTTTTTCATTTTTATCACATACCCTATAATATTATTATATAAGTATTTTCAAAGATAATCAATAAAAAAACAGCCTTGGCTGTCTTTTTAAATTTCTTCTTTAGTTTTTAAAATAATATTTTCATATAAATAAGTGTAAATATTTCTAACATTTTCATAAGTGTTATTAAATAATATCTCTAATAATTCATACACATTTTCACTTGCTAAAGCATTTTGCATTTCTTCTTTAGTATCTTTACAATATTTGATATAAATATTTAAAAATTTATTCATAATTCGCTTATTATTAATATACTGTGCAAAAAAAGTATCTAACGAATAATTCATATCACTCGTTAATACTAAATAACGATATTTATTATCATTTATAATCTGTAATTTCCCTTGTAAATAATAATCAGGCACAATATTATTACTTTCAATCATTTCTTTAATTTCTGTTTCTAAATATTTTTTGGTAAACTCATCAATTGCATTTAAGTTAGTATAATCAAGAGGAATTGTATTATTTAAAAGTAAATTAATATCAATAGGCATAAAATCCCCAGGACGAGCTTCTAATACTAAATGATATTTCATATAACCTTCCATAAAATAACCCTCCAATTTGTGAAGGGTTAAATATATCATATTTTATCTAGTTATGTCAACCATCTTTTTTATTTTATTTTAGACATTTCACGATTAAAACGATTCTTTTTATTTTCAATCGCTACTCTTTCAACACAGAAAACCATAAGAATTGCGTTTAAAGTGTAACTACCACCATACGATAAAAATGGTAACGGAACCCCAGTAAGAGGAATAAGAGCAAGTACCCCTAGTAAATTGACAATAATATGAAGTGCAAAATACCAAAATGCTCCATAAGCAATTAAACTAGTTCGTAAATTATCTGCCCCTTTTGCAATTTTATACATTCGTAAGAGCATAATTCCATAGCCTATAATAACAATTGTACCTATAATCGCGCCAAGTTCTTCACAAATTATTGGAAAAATAAAGTCAGTATGACTTTCAGGTAAGTACATATATTTTTGGGTACTTTGACCAAGTCCAACGCCAAATAGCCCGCCATTAGAAATCGCTATTAAACCATTACACACTTGATATCCGGTATCTTCACGATATCTTGTACAAGGATTTTTGAAATTAAAACGACTTAACTTTTCACTTGTGAAAATATCTCCACCTTTAAACATTAATATTGCACCAACTAAAACAATTCCTATCATTCCTAGTTTCAAGATTTTTGACATATTCCTTTGAATCATTGGCACACTTAAAAATGTGAGTCCCGATATCGCTAATAAGATCGCTGCACTTCCCCAGTCAGGTTGTTTAGCAATTAAAAACGTCATTGCTAAATCAACACAAAGCGGGATAAAATATAATGATAAATTTTTGTTGTTTGAATAAGTCAAATTATGATAAAAAACGGCTGAAAATAATATTAATACCGTTTTAGCAAATTCACTAGGTTGAAGATTAAAAGGACCAATTGCAAACCAACTTTGAGCATTATTGGTAATTTCTCCTTTTACAAGAACAAGTAAAAGTAAGAAGAAAATTCCGATAGTCCCAAGATAAGATATCCCTTTATATTTTCTTGTAGGAATTAATAAAACTATAAAGCCCGCAATATAAGCAGCTACTAACACAATTAATTGACGAATAAAAAAGTGATTTGAGGATACCTGATACCTTAAAATGGTTGAAGCACTAGAAGCTGATAAAATCATCATTAATCCAAAAATTGAATAGATAATTGTCATTATAAGTAAAGTTTTATCAATTTTCTTAATATCCTTCATATTCTCTCTCCATTATAAATTTTATCAAAAGAAATCCCTAAAGTCCACGCTTTATAAATAACTAAACAATTAGTTGTGTCAAAAATGACAAATGTTTAATATCTTATAATAGATACATAAAGGAGGTTACAAATATGTATTATTATGGAAATAACGGCTACTACGGTGGCGGTTACCAAGCTCCTTGTTGTGGCGGTTCTTACGGCGGATATACAAGCGGATATGGAATCGGAGCCGCTATTTGGATAGTACTTTTCATACTACTTGTAATAATTATTGGTGCTTGGGGCTTTGGAGGAAATAACCAAGGTTTCAATAACTAGGAAGCAATTGCTTCCTTTTTTATTTAAATTCATTTTCTTCCACAAATTGCAGTTTCGCATTTTTTTTGGTACAATACATTTCGAAAAGGAAGTTTATTATGAAATTACCCAATATTAAAATATTAGATGAAAGAGATAAAATTCTTAGAACTATATCTAAAGAAGTTACTTTTCCTATTGATGAAAAAACCAAAAATTTAATTTTTGATGCTATTACCTACTTAGAAATGTCTCAAGATGAAGATATTGCATTAAAATATAATTTACGTGCAGGTATGGGCCTTGCATTTATTCAAATGGGGATTCCTAAAAGAATCTTTGTAATTGCAAATAAGGATGAAGATACCGGAAAATTCGAAGAACATATTATTATAAATCCTGTAATAACATCACAAAGTGAAGAATTAGTATATGTTGGCGAAGGCGAAGGTTGCCTATCTGTTAATCGCCCTATCGACGGTATCGTACCTCGGCACGCGAGAGTTACTGTTAGCTATAATGATATTAACGGCAACAAAAAACAAGTTCGCGTTCGCGAAGATATAGCTATAGCTTTTCAACATGAAATCGATCATTTAAACGGTATTTTATTTGTCGACAAGATTGACAAAAAAGATCCTTACAAAAACAAAGAAAAGATGCGTGAAATATAAAAAACCGAAACGAAACGTTTCGATTTTTTTATGCTGGATTTTTAAAATATAAATAACAAAAAGTTTGTTCCGATGTAGAAAAAGAAATCTTTTTACTACTGCGATTATAACTTAAAACATTTTCGAGAATATATCCTGCGCCATCTTCACAATATGAGTTATCTGTATCAAGGTCCATATTATCGGGCCATGTATTATTTTTTGATTCAACATACGTCCCATCAGCTTGTTCAATCCAAATGGCCAGTGCTTTTTTTTCGCCAGGCATCAGCACTTGAGTATTGTCTTCTTTAATTAAAAAAGTAGAATTTATAACCCAACCTGTAATTACAATACCCACTAACAACATTAATACTATTATTTTTCTCTTACTCAATTTCATAGTTATATTCCCCATTTTTACTATTTGCTACTATTCACATTATACATAATTTTGTTTTATAAATCAACGTTTCGGACATTTTTATTTTCTAATGTAATCTGCAGCTGCGTTATTCCTTCTAAAGAAGTGCCCACTTCAATCGACTGACTGGTTACATATCCATAGCCAGTATAGCTAATTTTTAAATTTAATAATTTAGCTAACGTTTTTACTTCTGACAAACTCCATCCTGTAATATCCGGCATTATAACATCATTATTGTTAGTTAAAATAAATACTCTAGAACCACTTACTACTTTTGTTCCTTTTGATGGATAGTGTGAAGTAACATACTCACCTGTTCCTAAAATTGTAACATTTAATCTTTTTTCTTCTAATAGAGTTTTAACTTCCTCAGTCTTCTTTGAAGAATAATTATCAAGTGTAATAATATTTTCTTTATAAGTTTCGTTTTCTGTTTTAGTAATATTTGCATATGATGCAATTTCATCAACTGCCTTTGTAACCATATCTGCAACATTACGTTGCGAACCAACAATTTTCTTTACTGCAGTATAAATTATATATCTTGGATTATCTTCAGGAAAGATTCCTGCTACTGAATATATATAGTCATATTGCCCTTTTAAATAACCACCATTAGGTGAAGCGATTTGCGCCGTTCCGGTTTTAGCAAGCATATTCACTGTTTTAGGTTGCCACATTTTACTAAGTCCATCATAGTTAGCTACATACATTAATTCTCGCATCTTTTGAGCAGTACTTGCTTTCATTACTTGACCAATAATCGTTTTACCACCTTCATAAGTCACATCTCCCTTACCATCAACAATTTTATTTACAACATAAGGTTTTAACATTACACCATCATTTGTAAGAGCGGTTAATGCCTGAAGCATTTGAATCGGTGTGATAGTAATACCTTGACCAAATGATGCAGAGGCAATTTCACTTTTATATTTAAACGATAAATCACCTGAAAGCTCCCCTGAAAGTTCAATACCTGTTGGCACGCCAAACCCATATTTACGATAATATGATTCTAATTTTGGCCCACCCATGTTTTCATTAAGAACTAAGTTTGTAGCTCCAACATTCGATGACATTGCAAAGCCTCGGTCGTAAGAGATTTCTCCCCAACCTTTTTTATTAGCATCACTAATTATTACATCGGCTACTTCGATTGAACCTGACATAAATGTATCTTCAGGATTATAATATCCCTCTTCCATGGCTGAAGCCCAAGAAAAAATCTTCATAGTAGATCCTGGCTCATATGAATAGGAAACTAGTGGATTTAAGTAAGATGTTAAAGTATTTAAATCATTTGGATTATAACTAGGACTAGTTGAAGAAGCAATAATAGCTCCCGTTTTAGCGTCCATTATTGTCATAATAGCAAAATCAAAATCATACGCTTCATCTAAATCATGAATTGCATTTTCTGCTATAAGTTGAATACTACTATCAATAGTTAAATAAATGTCACTACCTGATACAGCTTCATCTGTTACGGAAGGCACATTCGGAAGTTGATAACCATAAGCATCACTTTGATAAGTAATAAAACCGTCTTTACCAGATAATGCATCATTGAAATAACTTTCAAGTCCAAGTTCTCCCACAATGTCACCATCATCATTGGTTTTGGCATAACCAATTATATATGAAGCAAAATTCCCCATTTTATAATATCGTTGCGTACTTTCAGTAAAATCAATACCTGGTAATTCTAAATCATCAATTTGTTTTTTTACAATTTCTGTTAGATTTCTTCCTTTAGAACCAAACTCTACTTGATATTTTCCTTCTTGACTTAAATAATCTAATATTTTACTTTCTTCAATTCCCAGTATAGGAGCTAACATCTTTGCGGTATATTCTTTGTCAACAACATGTTGAGGATCAGCATCATTTGTTGTTCTACTTTCACTTAAATAAGCAATCAGCGTATATGAATTAACTGATAGTGCTAAAGCATCTCCTGCCGCATCATAAATAGAGCCCCTTGAGGCATATAATGTTTTAGTTTTTGTATTCCTTGAATCAGCGAATTGTTTTAAATTCACTCCATCGACATTATTAGCTACAGCAACATATAATAATTTAATTATTGCTGCGCACAATAAAAAAGCAACAATTAATACAACATACATACTGGATTTAACTGTTACTCTTCTTTTCATAATTATTTAATTTGTAAGATGTTAGTATTATTATAAGAAAGCCCATATTCTTTAGCAATCGCTTGAATATTTTCTAAGCTAGCTAATTCATCAATTTGCATTGACAAGCTTTCATTTTCTTCTTTTTGTCGCTCTATACTACTTTTTAGTTCTTCTACATCTATATTCGTTCTTGTAACTATTGCAGAAGTATAGACATTCAAGATTGGAATCAAAGCACATAAAAGAATAATCACACCATACATAATCTTTTCGCCTTTTAATAATTTTAATTTTTTGCCTCGATTCCTTGCCATCTTATATCCTTTCTACAACTCTTAATTTTGCGCTGTGACTACGACTATTTTCCCTTAATTCTTCCTCACTTGCAAGTATTGGTTTACGATTTACAAGTTTAATTTTGGGTTTATATTCATCCGGTATTATAGGAAGACCCTTTACCATTTCATCTACTTCACTATATTTTCTAAAAATACTTTTTACTATTTTATCTTCTAAAGAATGGAATGTAATTACACATATTCTTCCACCTACTTCAAGCATATCAATTGCATCAGGTAAGACGCTTTTTAAAACATCTAATTCATGATTAAGTTCAATTCTAATTGCTTGAAATATTTGTCTTTCGGGATGATTTTTATAAAAATAATTAGCTCCAACTGCTGATTTAATAATTTCAACTAATTCTAAAGTGGTTGATATTTCTTTTTGATTTCTTACTTCAACAATTTTTTTAGCTATTACTTTTGATAATTTTTCTTCACCATAATCGAAGAAGATTTGGGCTAGATTACTTTCTGAATAACCATTAACAATATCTTTAGCACAAACGCTTGCATCTTGATCCATCCGCATATCTAGTGGTCCATCCGCCATGAACGAAAACCCCCGGCGTTCATCATCAATTTGCGGTGAGGAAAACCCTAAGTCAAAGACTATACCATC